>JANLPE010000074.1:0-3447 GCA_031366985.1 Gemmatimonadaceae bacterium | reverse complement strand
GATGCGCACTGCAGCGCGTCGCCGCCGAACGCTACCGACGCGAGCGCCGGCGAAGCCTGAAAACGGCAAGCGCCAACACACCAGGGAGCAGCAAT
The DNA here is from genome assembly GCA_031366985.1 of Gemmatimonadaceae bacterium. Lineage (GTDB taxonomy): Bacteria > Gemmatimonadota > Gemmatimonadetes > Gemmatimonadales > Gemmatimonadaceae > Gemmatimonas. The sequence continues at coordinate 3,352 of JANLPE010000074.1, read as the reverse complement.
GCCCAGCTGGCGGGCTCGGGCACCGTCGTGACCGACGAGATCACCTGTATTCCCGATTGAGGGGTGCTTGTGACGTCTGCATCAGCGTAATTGACGGTTGCCATGATGCTTTCGCCGCGACCCGCGCAACCGGAAATGTCGAGGCAGTAGAGTGCGCTCGCGACGTTGCCTTGGAAGAGGGCGTATGCGTACGAACCCAATCCGAAGTTGAATTCAAGATCGGTAGTGGTCGCAGACAATGCCGTCCCGGCCATGGCCAGATGTGAATTCGCTCCGCTTAGTGCTTGTGAATAAATAACTGATTGATTTATCAGCGTGCCTGTTGTACCATGCAGTGTGGACGTCAAGACGCTTCGCCGCAAGTACAAGGGACTGCGCTCGGTGTTGACGGAGCGCTCGCGGCGTGCCTGGGCCGCCAGCGAGGCGGTGGCCTTGGGACACGGCGGGATCGGGCTCGTCGAAGCGGCCACCGGGATTTCGCGCTCGACCATCAGTCGGGGCATACGCGAACACACCACGACCGGCGAGACGCAGCCGGCGGAATGCACGCGCCGTCCAGGCGGGGGACGCAAGCGCACGGTGGACATCGACGCGGCGCTCGCGGCGGATCTCGACGCGCTGGTGGAACCCACCACGTCGGGCGCGCCGGATTCGCCGTTGCGCTGGACCTCGAAGAGTGTGCGCCGCCTGGCCACCGAACTGCAGGCCATGGGCCACACGGTCAGTTACCGCGTGGTGGCGCAGCTGCTGCATGCCGCGGACTACAGCCTGCAGGCAAACCGCAAAACCCGCGATGGGCCGCACCATCCGGATCGCGATGCGCAGTTCCAGTATCTGAACGCGCAGGTCCGGCGCGTCCAGCGGCAGCATCGCCCCGCGATTTCGGTGGACACGAAGAAGAAGGAACTCATTGGGGATTTCAAGAATCCCGGACGGGAATGGCGCCCGAAAGACGATCCGGAGCCGGTGCGGGTGCACGATTGCCTCATTCCCGCGAACGGCAAAGCGGTCCCGTACGGCGTCTATGACCTGGCGCGCAACGAAGGGTGGGTCAGTGTCGGCATCGATCATGATACCGCGAGTTTTGCGGTGCACACGATTCGCCGGTGGTGGAAGGTGATGGGGCGACGCGCGTACCCGGATACGAGCGCGCTCTTGATCACGGCGGATGCGGGCGGCAGCAATGGGTCGCGCGTGCGGTTATGGAAATGGCAGCTCCAACAATTCGCCAATCGCACGGGGCTCGCGATCACGGTCTGCCATTTTCCGCCCGGGACGAGCAAGTGGAACACGATCGAACACCGGCTGTTCTCGCACCTCGCGATGAACTGGCGCGGGAAGCCGCTGGTCGATCTTGCAACCATCGTCACGCTCATTGGCGAGACCACGACGGATGCGGGTCTCCGCGTTCGCGCTGAGGTCGACGACGGCCACTATCCGAACGCCGTCAAGATCTCCGACGACCAACTGGCCCAATTACAGCTGACGCCGCACGTGTTTCACGGTGACTGGAACTACACGCTGCACCCGCGCGCCAAGAGACAATGAGTCAGTTATTTAATCACAGCCCCCTTAGGGGACCGAGCAGGGTGAACGTGTTCGCGCCGCTAGAGACGGTGATTATCCAATCGGTGAAGTTGAGCGCCGTCAGCGTCCCGATGGTGCCGTCGGTGGTGAAGGAGAGATCCGCCGTGCCAGTCCCCACGATTCGATGCGACACGTACGTGCGCTGAGCACGTGCCACGGACGCCGAAATGGCGAGCGACAGAAGGGCGATACTCGCGGCATTGATGACAACTCGCATGAATGTATCCCTGAAGGATTGTTGACAAATAACGTGATAATTGGCCATGGGTTCGACGCCCGTGCATTCCCCGGCCGCGCGATTCCGCGCCGCACTGACCCACCGCCGCTCCCGCCATCCGAGTTCTCACGCACGGACTACGTGACCGACTGCCGGTGACCGAGGTATTGCACACGGGCATTCGTCGACAACTCTGTTCCGAGCCCGTCAATGCGGCGTCTACAGGCCGCCACGCTCGTGTTGCCCGACGATTCCGACCTCGGCCGCTTGCCGCACGGCTTCTGTTGACGTACCGTCTGGGTTCTCACGCACGGACCGCATGATCGACGGTCGGTGACCAGGGTGCCCCATCGCACGCGGGCACCTGTCGTTTCCGTCTACCGATCGTCTATGGACCCGAACATTCGAAATGATTCCGGTGTAGATCGTCCGATTCCCGAAGCGGCAGCGCTTCGGCTGACGACGCTGGGCGCGTTGCGGCTAGTCAGCCAAACCGACGCTGGCGACCTCGTCGTGTTTGAAGGCGCCAACAAGGCCCTCGCCCTGTTCACGTACCTCGCGTGCGCTCCCGGCCGCGGTGCGACTCGTGCGCACCTGCAGGAACTGCTCTGGGAACGGCAGGCGCCCGAGGCGGCCCAACAGTCGCTGCGTACGTACTTATGGAAGGTGCGTAAACTGTTACCGGCCGACGCGATCACGGGCGAGGAATTCGTCGTGCTCAACAGCGCGTGCGATGTGGACCGCGACGCGCTGTTGGACGCGGCGAACCGAGGTGACGCCGACGCGGTGGTCGCGCGCTACACGGGCGAGTTCTTCCCGGCGTATACGCTGCCCGATAGCCCGCTGTTCGATGCGTGGGTCCAGAGCGAACGGCTGCGTCTGCGCGGCATCTACTCGCGATGTGTGGAGCGCGTGGTCACCAACGCGATAGACGGCGGCCGGTTCCGTGAGGCCATCGACGTCGCCCGGCGTCTCCGCGACTCCGATCCGCTGGATGAAGCCGGATGGCGCCCGCTGCTGAATGCGTTGCTCGTCTCCGGTGACTCGGTGAACGCGGCCAACGAATGCGCGGTGTTGACCCGGACGCTTTCGGCCGAGGGACGCGCGCCGCTGCCGGCCACGCTCTCCCTGGTCGGCGCCATCACGCGGATGTCGCGTCGCGACGACGCGCCGGCGGTGGAGGCCCACCAGTACGTCACGCCGTTGATCGCGCGGGACCGCGAGTTCTCGCAATTGCTGGCGTCGTGGTCACGCACGCGCGAGGGCGCCGTAGCCCACGTGCATGTGCGCGGCGCCGCCGGCATGGGCAAGTCACGTCTCTTGGACGATTTCGCCACACGCCTGCAGCGTGATCGTGCGGCGGTCGTGCGCGCGCGCGCGGATATTGGACGACGGTCGTTGTCGTATGCGTTCGTTGGCGCCCTCGCCGCACAATTGGCGTCGCGGCGTGGAGCGGCCGCGATCTCACCCGGCAGCATGAGCGCGTTACTCGCGATCAATCCGTCGCTGTCGAGTTTCTTCAACGGACAGCCCGACGCGTCGAGTGGC
>JANLPE010000037.1:0-6969 GCA_031366985.1 Gemmatimonadaceae bacterium | reverse complement strand
CATGAGCCACGAAATCCGTACGCCGCTCACGGCGATTCTGGGCTATACCGATCTGCTGCGTGAAGACGCGGCCAGTTCCGATGCGTCCGAAGAGCATCTGCGCGCGATCGAGACAATCCGTCGCGCCGGTGGCCATCTCCTCAACGTCATCAACGACATTCTGGATATTTCGAAGATCGAAGCCGGTCGCATGATCATCGAGCGTGTCGAGACGGACCTGCCTCGCGTGCTGTTCGATGTCGACAGCCTGATGCGCGCTCGGTCGGCGGAGAAAGGGGTGGCGTTGCGCACCACTCTGACGAGTCCGATCCCAGACACGATTCTGACCGATCCCACGCGCCTGCGACAGATCCTGATGAATCTGGTGGGTAACGCGGCCAAGTTCACTGACCGCGGACGCATCGAGATTCGTGTCGGCGTGACGGATTCTTCGACGGGCAGTATCCTGCGCGTTTCGGTGGATGACACGGGGCCCGGCATGACGCGCGAACAGGCGGCGCAGCTCTTTCAACCGTTCACGCAAGCCGACGCGTCGGTCACGCGCCGACATGGCGGCACCGGACTTGGACTCACGATCTGTCGTCGACTGGGGCAGTTATTGGGTGGCGACGTGACGCTCACGCGAACGTCTCCTGGCGAAGGCAGCTGCTTTGAAGTGACGATTCCGCTCGAGCTAGCGCCCGGCTCGCGTCCGGTGCGCGTGCTGGCGGTGTGCACCGACGACGCGGCGCCGCTGACGAGTGATGCCCCAACGTTGTTGGCCGGCCGCATCCTGCTCGCGGAGGACGGCGAAGACAATCAACGGTTGATCGCCTTCCATCTGCGTCGCGCGGGGGCGGAGGTCGTCATCGCAGAGAACGGCCGCATCGCCCTTGACATGATCACGGCCGCGAATGCGGGCGGCTCGCCGTTCCTGCTTCTCGTCTCCGATATGCAGATGCCGGAGATGGACGGCTATACGCTGGCGCGTATGCTGCGGGCCCGCGGCCATTCGATCCCGATCATCGCACTGACGGCGCACGCCATGGCGGACGACCGGCAGAAGTGTATTGATGCCGGATGCGACGACTACGCCAGCAAACCGATCGATAAGATCGCGCTGCTCATGACGTGCGCGCGCTGGTTAAACTACGAGCGTGCACCGCACGAACGCACGGAGATCTTCCCTGTTGCCACGTCGGCATCGCCGGCGGCGCCAGTGTCCATCGCCGCACCGGTCGTCGCTGTGCCAGACGCGCTGTTTAGCGAGATGCACGATGATCCGGACTTTCACGAATTGATCGGCAACTTCGTTCGCGCCTTGCCGCGGCGAGTTGAGTATCTCGAGCAGAGTCGAGCAAGTAATGACACGGCGGCGCTGACGCGACACGCGCATCAACTGAAAGGCGCGGCGGGTGGCTACGGTTATCCCTCCATCAGCGATGCGGCGCGTGATGTCGAACATGGCGTGGCGCGCAGCGCCCCCGCCACCGAAATGGATGACGTCCTTGCGATATTGGTGGCGCGGTGCCGAGCGGCCGTGCGCGCCCTCGCGCTGCCGGATGACGTTGTCTCGACGACGGGAGTGTCGTGATGCTGACGGGTGAGTTCAGTGCCACCAACGTACTCGAACACCAATTCGTCGCGAATGCACGGGTGCTGGTCATCGACGATGATCCAGACATTCACGCGCTGGTCGCGGCGATGTTGCGCCCCCTGCGCGCCGAGATGTTCACGGCGACGAACGGAGTGGCGGGTACCGATTGCGCGCGTCGCGAAGCGCCGGACCTGATTCTTCTTGATCACGACATGCCGGTGGTAAGCGGGCTCGATGTCCTCGCCGATCTGCGCTCGGACCCGGCGCTGCGTACGATTCCGGTCATTATCATCACCGGCAGCGAGGATCGCACGGTGCTCACCGCGTGCTTTGCGGGCGGCGCGGCCGACTATATCCGCAAGCCGTTCCTCGGCGCCGAACTGCGCGCACGCGTCAGCTCGGTCATTGAAAAACAACGCATGCTCGCCCAGCTTGGCCGTGCGGCGCACATCGACAAGCTGACCGGATTGCCCAATCGCTCGTTGCTGCAGGAGCGACTGCAATTCGCGCTTGATCGCGCGGCGTGCGATGCGGCCAATCGCTTCGCCTTGATGTTCATCGATTTCGATCGATTCAAGATCATCAACGACAGTCTGGGTCACGAGATCGGCGATCTGCTGCTGACGGAAATCGCGGTGCGGCTTCGAGAGAATCTCCGCGCCACCGACTCGATCGCCCGTGAAACCACGGGGACGACCGTCGCGCGACTCGGTGGCGACGAGTTTGTGGTCATTCTCGACGAAGTTCTGAACGCAGACGCGGCGAGCGCGGTCGCCGAGCGACTGCTGACCGTATTGGAACGTCCCTATCATCTGCGGTCGCATAACGTCCGCTCGAGCGCCAGCATCGGGATCGTGCACAGCAGCGCCGGCTATGTCTCCGCGGACGACATGTTGCGTGACGCCGATATTGCGATGTACGAGGCCAAGCGTCGCGGGAAGGCGTGTGTCGCGCAGTTCTCCACCGTCATGGGCGACAACGCGCGCCTGCGTATGGAGACCGAAAACGATCTGCGGACCGCGCTGGAGACGGAGCAGCTCTTTTTGGTCTATCAGCCGATCATCTCGCTCGAGGACCGCCGACTGGAAGGCGTCGAGGTGCTCGTGCGCTGGCGTCATCCCCAGCGCGGACTGATCTCGCCGGTTGAATTCATTCCGATCGCCGAAGAGACGCGCCTGATCCTGCCGTTGTCGGACATGATTCTCCGGCGATCCTGCGAGCAATTCGTGCGTTGGCAGCGCGAGGCGCCCGATCGCGCACCGCACTATCTCAGCGTGAACCTCTCACGGATTCAGCTCGCAGACCCGGAGATCGTGACGCGCACATTGTCCATTCTCCTTGAAACCGGCATCAGCCCGCGACACGTGCAGCTGGAAGTCACCGAGAATCAATTGATGCAGAATCGCGTGATGGCGGGCGCGTTACTCGCCGCGTTCAAGGCCGAGGGTATCCGGCTGGCGATGGATGATTTCGGCTCCGGGTACTCGTCGCTGTCGTGTCTGCAGGAGTATCCGTTCGACGTGCTCAAGATCGATCGTGCCTTGACCGAAAACGTGAACAAGGACCGCGGCTACGCCGCGCTACTGCACGCCGTGGTGACGCTGGCCGACAATCTCGGCTTGCATATCGTCGCTGAGGGCATCGAGAACCTCGAGCAGCTCGTGCTGCTGCAGGCGCTCGGGTGTCCCGGTGGACAAGGGTTTTTTCTGGCGAAGCCGATGGAAGTAGAGGCGCTGGAGTCTTGGTGGAACTCCGCCGCGAACATCACGCGGTCGGCCGCCGCATGAATGACGTCGTGGCCACCACCATGCGGCGCGTCAGCGCGGTCGCCACGCTTCCGGCGATTGCGCTTCGCGTGATGCGCATCGCGGAAGATCCGGCCGCTACGTCGGATGCGATGTTCCAGGTGCTCGCGAGCGATCCCGCGCTGTCAACTCGTGTGCTAAAAGTCGTGAACTCAGCGTACTACGGTCGGCCGCGACAGGTCGCGTCGACGCTCGCCGCGATCCAGCTGCTCGGCGTGGGCGCGATCCGGAACATTGCGGTGGCCGCGAGCCTCACGCGCATGTTCAAAGGGGGTCGGGCCGTTCCGGGGTTCGACGCATCGGCGCTGTGGATACATTCGGTCGCCGTGGGCGCAGCGGCGCGTCGACTGGCGGATGTCACGCGGAAGGTGGCACCGGATGAAGCATTGCTGGCTGGCCTCCTGCATGACATTGGCGTATTGATCGGGTTACAGGCGTGGCTGCCGGAGTTCACGGCGGTGATTTCGGCAACGAACGACGATACCACACTGTCGTTCAGTGACGCGGAGGCGCAGATCATCGGCGCGACGCATGAAGCGTTCGGGGCCGCGCTGTGCGCGCAATGGCAGTTTCCCGTGGCGCTGATGAGCGTCTGCGGACATCACCACCATCCGATGGCGTTGCCAGCATCCGAACGGCTGTTGCCTGCGCTGGTGCATGTCGCTGATGTGTTGGCGGCTCGCTCGAATGTTGGTTACTCCCGGACCGTCGAGACCACCGGGATCGAACCCGGCGTGCTTGAACTGCTCGGAATCATCGAAGCGGATCTGGAGACAATTGTTCTGGCGTTACCGGAAGATGCCTCACAGGCGATGGCGCTGTTCGCGGGCGCATAGTCGCGCGGCGCGCTTCGTGATATTCTCCGGCGTGCGCTTTTCAACGCTCTTCACTCGCCTCGCTGCGGCGTCCGGTGTCTTCGCGGCACACGCTCAGCCGGTATTCGCGCAGTCCGCGGGCGCGTCCGCCCCCCCGACATCGACGTCCGCGCCGAGTACGCCCGCGCGCGCAACGTTCGTGGCGCGAGACTGGTGGATCCTCGGCGCTTTTGGTGTCGGGAGCGCGATCGCGATGCCGTTCGATCGGCGTTTCGCGCTGGAGTTCGAGCGGCCCTCGTCGCACCGTGGGCGATTCATCGACGAGGCGGCGAACGTCATTGGGGATATTGGTGATCCCGGCGCCGTGACGCTCTCGGTTGCGAGTTATGCGATTGGCCGATTGACGCATCACGCGACCATGGCCGATGTCGGTCTGCATGCGGGCGAGGCGGTCATCGTCAGTGGCGCGGCGAACGCGGTGCTCAAGACGCTGGTTGGTCGTGCCCGACCATACACGTCGGGTGCAGCGCGCCCGTTCGTCTTTCATCCCGGTGGCCACGGCGGTTACACCGCCTACGCGAGCGGCCACACGACCGTGGCCTTCGCGGCGGCGTCGGTGTTGAGCGCGGAGCTGTCGCGTTCAGAATTCGCTGTACGCCATCCGGATGTCGCGCGCGCGGCGACGCCGGGGCTGTTCGGGATCGCGTCACTCGTCGGGTTGACGCGGATGTATCATCGTGCGCATTGGGCCAGCGATGTTGTGGCGGCGGCCGGCATCGGCACCGTGACTGGCCGCGTCATCGTTCGCACGCAGCATGATCGTGCGCGAGCCGACGGGCGTTCCCGCGTGGACCGCTGGTTGCTGCCGTCGGGTGTGTCCCTCGTGAACGGCGGCGTCGGTCCGGTCTGGTCCGCGACGTTTCGCTGACGGACGCCCAACGCGCTACGCGTTCTTGAACAGCTCGGTCCTCGCCGGCAACAGCAGCGCGCCGCTCAGCCGCGCGAGGTCGCGATCGAACGTGGCGACCGTCACATCATCCCGCGCGTAATCCGCGTGAATGAGCCGCCCAATCAGATCGGGGGCGCGCTTCGTGCCGGCACGTTCGCCGAGTTCGGCGAGGACACCTCGTGCGGTGCCGCTGGGACGGATGCGTGTTTCGCGCAGCAGCTGACCGAGCGCGCGAACGGCATCGGCGTGCGGGACGCCGTAGTGATGGCGGAGTGCGAGGTAGGTCTCGCTGATGACGAGATCTGAAACGACGACCGGCGTGGTCGCCGTGGCGACGAGTGTGCGGGCCGCTTCGGCTTGATCGGCGGGCGAGCCAGTCAGCAATCGGAGCGTGACCGAGGTGTCGAGTCCGACACTCACCGCCGGGAATCGCGGGCGCGGCCGTGCGCGATGCTCTCGCGCACGGCGCTCATCGCATGCTCGTCGACGGCTCGCCCATAGCGGGCGAGCGCGCCGAACCACGTCGGTCGCCAGGCCTCCGGCGACGTCGTCGCCTCGGCAGCGCCAGTCATGGCGGGTGCGTCGAGCACCAGCTGCACCCCTTCGGCCACCAGCTCACGCACCGTCCGTCCACGGCGAGCAGCTTCGATTTTGAGCCGACGGTAGAGCGCGTCGTCAAAGTCGATGGTGGCTTTCATGCAAGCAAGGTACCCAGTTAGATGGGTGCTGTCAATCCTTCACCCTACCGGCGGGGAAAGGATGGGGCGGGCAACGGAACGGTGACGGAGGCGCGAGCGGTCCGCGTTACCCTCGGCGTATGTTCAGTTGCCGAAACCCTCGAGCCGAGCGTACGCTATGGGCATGCCCAGGCGAGAGACCGAGTGGACCGCCGAGATGGCGCTGGCGTTGCCTGACGACGGGCAGCGATACGGAGTGCTCGACGGGGAGTTGTTCGTGACCGCGGCGCCGAGTTGGGACCATCAGTCGGCGGTGATGGCGATCATCGCGCGTTTGCTCATGTACGTGAACGAGCACCATATCGGCTGGCTTCGTACTTCTCCGGCCGACATCACGTTTTCCGCCCGTCGTCTGGTGCAGCCTGACATGTTTGTCGTGCCGTGGCGCGAGGCGGGTCCGCCGCGAGCGTGGCAGGACGTCACGGAACTGCTGCTCGCGGTCGAGGTGCTGTCCCCATCGACGGCGCGTGCCGACCGCCATCGCAAGCGTCTGATCTATCAGTCGCAGCGGGTGCCGGAGTAGTGAATCGTCGATGTGGACGCGCGGCTCATCGAGGGCTGGCGGCCGGACGATCTTCGTCCCGAGGTCCTGGTAGATCGCATTGTGTGGCAGCCGCGCGTCGACACGCCGCCGCTGGTTATCGACGTCGACTCTCTGTTCGTGGATGCGATGCGTTGAGCAGTCGAGCCGGTGCAGGTGCGCGGCCTTGTCCGGGCGCCGCACCGATCGTTAGTCTAGCAGCCTATGACCACACGGAACCGCATCGCGCTCATCCTCGCCGTCATCTCGCTCGGCCTGCTCTGGCCGGGCCTCGTGCAGCCAGTGCTCACCATCAAGGCGACGATGGAGATGTTCGGGCAGACGCGCGTGTTATCGAACGAAACGCGGAGTGTGGTCAGCGCGATCTCCAGTCTGCACAGCTCGGGGAACAACTTCGTTGCCGGACTGATCCTGCTGTTCAGCGTGCTGGTGCCGCTGCTCAAGGCTGCCCTGTTAGTCCCGATGTTCGCCTCGCGCAACGCGGCGACGTCGTATCGGCTGTACGCCTTCGTGCGCACGATGAGCAAATGGTCGATGGCCGACGTC
>JANLPE010000019.1:0-15947 GCA_031366985.1 Gemmatimonadaceae bacterium | reverse complement strand
GCAGATCAGTGTCTTAATATCAGGTACGGTTTATGCCGTACCGTAGGTCGAACGCACGCCGCTTGTCCTGCATCGGAGAGGCTCATGATTACCCGTCGGCCGTTTGTACTCGCGTCCGCGCTGTCGCTCGCTGCCCTCGTGCCCACCCTGCGCCTCGGCGCGCAGTCCGTCGGGTCGATGGTGGGCAATGCGAACTCGTACAATGGCACTCGCTCCGATGACCAAGAGCGCTACTCCGCCAACCAGATCGACAACTTGGTCGGCCCGATTGCGCTCTATCCTGACGCGCTGCTCGCGCAGGTGCTGGTCGCGTCCACGTTCCCCGATCAAGTCGAAGATGCTGCCCGTTTCGTGCGGGCCAACGGCACGCGCGACATCGACGATCAGTCATGGGACATAAGCGTCAAGGCCGTCGCGCATTATGCGTCGGCACTGAACTCGATGGCCGACAAGCCCGATTGGACGGCGACGTTGGGCCGCGCGTATGCGAATCAGTCCAGCGACGTCATGGCCTCGGTGCAACGGCTGCGCAATCAGGCCGCCGCCCAAGGAAATTTGGTCTCGACGCCACAGCAGCAGATCGTGCATGACAATGACAGCTACGTCATCGTGCCGACACAGCCACGTGTGATTTATGTGCCGGTGTATGACCCGTATGTCATTTACTCGCGACCGATTTTTAACGTCGGGTTCAGCGGCCGCTACTGGTCGTACGGGGTCGGTTTCCCGATCGGCAGCTGGTTGTCTTACGACTGTGACTGGGGGCTGCGCACGGTCTACTACAACGGATGGAACGACAATTACATCGCGTACGGTGGCGGATGGCGGGGGCGTTCACGCCCGTTCATTCAGTTCACGAACGTGTACGTGAATCCGCGCTATCGCACGGTGTACGTGAATCGTGACGTCGACCGCCGAGTGGTGGACTACCGGAACGTCGATCGCTATCCACGCGTGCATCAGGATACGTGGTTCAATCGCAATCATGGCGACAACCGCGACGACCGACGCCGAGACGGGGACAATCGGGGTGGCTATCGCAGCGGCGACAATCGCGGGAACGACAATCGCGGGAACGGTGAAAACACTGGACGCACCGCCCAACCGCGTGACGAGCGACCGGTGGCAACGCCAGACGGCTATCGTAACGGCGGAAATCGCGATGCGGGCAATCGTGACAACGGCAACCGTGACAACGGCAATCGTGACAACGGCAATCGTGGTGAGCGCGCGCCGATCGCAGCACCGGAACGTCGTCGCAGTGAACCACTGAGTCGCGGGCAGGAGCTGACAGTGGACCCGCAGGGCGGACGTCGCCCACGTCCGGACGAAGCGCGACGGGAACCATCGCGGCAGGAGCCGCCGCGCGTTGAAGTGATACGACCGGAACCGCGCCGCGAGCCGCGTCCGGAGCAGGTGCAACCGCAGCCCGCGCCGCGCCAAGAGCAGGCGCGTCAGGATCGGCGCGGTGTTGGCGAGCAGCGTTCGGCGCAGCCGCGCCCGGAGCGTTCAGGACAGGACGCCGGTCCGCGTAACGGCGACAAAGGTGGCAAAGGTGAGACGGGCGACAAAGGTGGGGATCGCGGTCGAGATCGTCGTGGACTCTGATGCGCGATAGGGGGAGTGTCTGAACCGAGAAAACAGAAACGCCAGCCCACACCGGCTGGCGTTTCTGTTTGTGAGCGTGACGACTGTCAACAACGAATCACTACGAACAACAAACAACCTTGCCGCGGACCCAGGGTTCGCTGTTGTTCGTTGTCTAGAACGAAAAGCCTACGGCCGCGCGCGCATCGAAGGTGCCGATCCTCGTGACATGTGGCATCCCGCGAAGAAGGAAACGTCCGAACCGACGCAACGCACAGGCAGCTCGCCGATGTCGGAACGCCTGTCACATCATCAACACGCCAATGACGGCAACCGTCAATACGTCGCGCCAATGCTGAGGTAGAACGAGCGGCCGAGGGACGGAAGGATGCCGGGTCCGGGATATTCGTCGGCACGTCGCGTGAAGTAGTGCACGTCGCGCAGGTTGTTTACACCGCCATTCAGCGAGAGGCGTGCGATGCGCACCTTACCAGACCAGTCGATCACCTGATACGCCGGTACGATTCCGACGATTGGATTGGAACTGGCCCTCGAGTTGTTCGCATCGCCGTACTGGTCAGAGACCGTGGTGCTTTGCACCGTGGTAGAGAAGCGTTGCGTTGACCACATCACCCCAAAGCGATTCAGGAATTTTGGCGCGTACTCGACGCGGTTGCCGGCGAACGGACCGGTTTGGTAAGTGGCGTCCACGTACGCGAAAGAGTTGTACAGGTCCCAGTCACCCCAGGATTTCGGCAACGACAGCAGACGACCCGGACGAAGATCAATGTACGTCTCAACGCCACGATGCAGACTGTTCGCGACGTTGGCGCGCTCCGTGTACGCCTCACCACTCGCATCGACTCCAGCGATAAGTCCGATGCGATTGTTGTACGTCATCCAGAATCCGCTCAGGTCGAACGTCACGACATCGCGCACCGTGCCGCGTACGCCAAAGTCTGATGTCACACCTTTCGGATCCTTCAGCGTGGCGCTCACCCGGCTCACCGAGCCGAACGGCACCAAAAACGAGTATTCGATCGGCCGGTACGCCTGTGTGATGTTGCTATACACATTGATGGTTTGCGTCAACTCGTATTGCGACGTGATGCCAAGCAGCGCGAATCGACGTGTGATGGTCGGCAGCGTGCTCGCACTGTCAGTGATCACGGCATCACCGCTCGATCGCAGCCACTCCACGCGCGCACCTGGTGTCACGCTCCAGCGGTCCGTGAGCCGGAACAACTGCTCAGCGAACAGCGCCGTATTGCCCGTGCGGAAAGTGAAATCTTTGTCGAAGTGATTGTTCACCGTGCGCAGGTCGAAGTCGGCAGCATTCGACCCCAGGCCACCTTCAAGGCGGCGCAGCACGCCGGTGAAAAGTCGCGTGCCGATGGCCAGTGTTTGCGGACGCCCGCGCATCATGAAGGTGCTGAGCAACCGCGTTTCATTGGTCACATTCCGAAAGCGTTCCACTTCGACTTCACGCGCGCTGAACTGCCCTGCGTTGTTCTTCTCATCCGCCTCACTCGGCGGTGCGTCCGCGAACCAGACCAGCGAACGCGATGCATAGGTGCCAGACGTTTGACTTGTCAGCCGCACTGATGGCGACAAACGCCAGTCGATTGCGACGGAGCCGAGATTCCACGGGCTTTCGAGCCAGTTACGCGAGCGGCCGCTGCTTCGCGCATCGACGTTGAATTGTGCATTGTCGAGACCACCGGGCATCTGCTGCTGGTTCCGGAACATCGTCCACTCGGAGTGGACGGCGAGTACCGGCGTCGCCTGCCAGCCGAGTCGAACGGTGCCGAGGCCTTGCGTCATCTGCGAGTTTTTCCGCCAGCCATCCTGACGTCGCCCCTGAGCATAGCCACTATACGTAAGCCGGCTGGTGCCGCCGGTCACGCCAGCAAATGTCGTCAGCGCACCGTAACTCGCGGCCGTCTGGGCCACCTGCCACGAGGCGCGCGTGTTGGCCTTTCCGTCACGGAGGACGTAGTTCACCACGCCGCCAAACTGTGGGCCGAACTGGAGTGATGCGCTGCCGCGAATGATTTCGATGCGATCTACCGCCTCCATCGGCGGCGAGTAGTACACCTCCGGATAGCCATACAGATCGGCGGCGATATTGGTGCCGCTCTGTCGGACATTCACTTCCACCGATTGCACTGGGTTCAGACCGCGGAATCCGATGCCGTTTGACGGATAGCCGACGTTTTCAGTTTCCGAAATGTTGGCCCCCGGTACGCGTGCGAGCAGTTCGCGCGCGACGTTCTGCACGCGGTTGCCGGTCAGACTGTCGAGCAGCAGCACTTCGGTTTTCTGACCGCTGTAGATCAAGGTGCCACGCACATCCGGCAGCTGTCCGATGGGTCCGACCGGAGCCGATGCCACGACGACCACATCCCGCAGGCGATTCGCGCTTGGTTCGAGCGAGAAACGCAGCGCTGGCGCGCCGGCGGCAGCGGTGATCATACGTTCGATCGTCGCGACTTGTGGACCGCGAATGCGAAGTCGATGCACGCCGACGGCGACATTCTCAAACCGAAAGGAGCCGTCAGCAGCGACGACCGCGGATCGACCGAGATCGCGTAATTCGGCGACGACATCGACGAATATCCCGGCCGACGGCGCCGTGACGGAGCCGACCACAGTCACGCCTTGAGCGGAGAGAGGCGCGATCCGAAAACCGGCCAAAAGGAGAAAGATCAGCGCGATGCGACGCACGGTGCCGCCTTGAAGAAAGACTACATGAGAACAGTTCTCATGTATGAATCCGGATAATATCAGTCGCCATTCGAATTGACAACCTCGCCTCGGCGGTTGAGACATCATTCTTGATGGTGGCTTCGCTTCGCGGATCAAACGGACAGAGCGCTTGATTGCTGCGCTGAGACGACATCGAGGTCGATCCGCTCCGTTGCCCGACGGGCCACGACACGATCCGCAGCATGGCGTTTCTCACGCAGTGGTCTGTGATCGACCAGACCCTGACGCACCTCCGCACCCGGCCACGACCCAAGCGCAAGTCGGGGGGCTCCCGCCGCCGGCACGGGCGCCAACAACACCGGGCGCGACGACCGACCGCCATCGACGGATTAACCCGTTGCCACAAGTTCGCGGGCCCGATTTGTGTATGTGGCCGACAGGATCGCCTCGCCCCCCCGGTCTCATCAACGGTTCCGTCACACCGTCGATTTCCCGCTCCGTCACGGGTGGACGAGGCACGTCACATGCGATCTGATGTTCGATCTTGCCGGCGGAATCCTACCACGTGACATGATACGCCCGTGCGTCATTCAAGACTGACTCGCTGCGCAGTCCGACGTTCACGGGCAGATACGGCGTGAGCGGGACGATCATGGATTTCGCGCGACGGATGGTTGACCGACCACAAGCGACTTTGCCGCGGACACCGGCGGAATCGCGCGAAAACTGCGCGGAAACAGCATTCACATTGTTGTTGTATCAGCGCTGTTTCCGTGCAGTTCATCCGCCGGAGATCATAGGGACCCGATCCTCTGTGACCTCTGCGACCCCTGTGGTTCATTTGTTTGTGACGTTCAACGCGCGCCGGACGGTGTCGCTACCGAGTGACGCCGATCGCTTGGCGCAGCGACGCCTTCCATTCGTCGCTCGCGATGAACAAATCGCTCGGGAATTTCTTGTACTTCGTGATGGCGTCGGAAATATCGGCGGCGGTGTAGTTGTTGAGGCCCATGCCGGCCAGATACTGCAGCCGAAGATTCTGGTCCGTATTGATATCGGCCCCACGCAGCCACTCTTTGAGGTCCGCGCCGCTGCCGGCGTAGGTGGCGAACAGATCGAGCGGCGATTGGAAGCCGGACTCCATCAACGAGGCAGCGACGTTCTCGAATCCCGCCGCCGCAAAGCGCTTGCCCATCGCCTCGATGTCGATCTTCGTCGTTTCGTTCGAGCCGAGGAGCACGACGTCATAGCCGCGACCATCGACAAGATTCGCCCAGACCGTACCGTTCGGAAACACCTCGAAGAACGTCGCGAGTTCGCTGCGCACCGCATCGAGCGTGCTCTCGTACAGCGGCACCCACTGCGTGACGATACCACCCGGCTTGAGATGCGCCTTCACCGCCTGGAAATATTCGCGCGTGTACAGTGACGCCGCGCCTTTCACCCACGGATTGATCGGGTCCGACGTGATCACGTCAAACTGTTCGTCGCTCGTCAGCACATAGCTGCGCGCGTCATCGAAGTAGATCTGCGTGCGCGGATCCTTGACGACGTTGTTGTTCTCCTTCACGAACCACGTTGACACGACCTTCGGGATCAACGGTTCCAGTTCACAGATCACCAACCGCTTCACCGACGGATACGGCAAGAATGAGCCCGCCGTCACGCCCGCGCCAAAGCCGACGACCAGCACCGACTGCGGGTTCGGATGCACCAATGCCGGCAAGTGCGCGAGCATCTTCTGCAGGCGCATGTCCTGCGGCAGGCTGGAGGCTTCAACCTTGCCGCTCACGTGAAACTGCGTCGCGCCGTTGCTGTGCACACTCGTGACGGCGATCGAGCTGTTCATCCCTTCTCCGACATAGAGAAAGTCGGTCTTGCCGATCCACGTCACGGCGTAGCGTCCGTGGGCGACGAGAATTCCCGGCAACTCGGGGACCGTGATGATGAGCAACGCCGCGGCCAGCGTCGTGATGATGATCCACGGACCGCGTCCCTCGCGCACGGTTTCGACACGGCCGCGCTCCGGTGCAAGCAGCGCAAAGATCGACGCCACGGCGGCGAGCGCGATCAGCACGCGCTGTGCATCTCGTGTGCCGAGTGCGGGAATCAGCAGCAGACTGCAAATCGTCGCGCCAAGGATCGACCCGATCGTATTCGCCGCATACACGCGTCCGACAAGTCGACCGGTGTCTTCGCCCGGTGTGGCGATCGCCGCCAACGCCAACGGAAAGCTCGCGCCCCAGAGCACCGCCGCAGGCAGCACGGCCAGCGCGCACCGCGCGAGATCCATCTGCAGTGCGAACCACGAGCTCGGCGCCAACGACGGATTGATCGGCCAATTGGGCAGCGCGATATAGATGACGGCGGCGGCCCACGCGATCGCGCCGGTGAGATACAACTGACACCACGCCAACGCGCGACGCGGACTCTTGATCACACCCGTCAGCCACGACGCAAACGAACTCCCGATTCCGAGTCCCGTGAGAAATACAGCGAGAATCATCGAGAACGTATAGACCGACGCGCCGAACGTCAGCGACAACAGTCGCGTCCAGACCACCTCGGCCGCGAGCGCGCAGGCGCCGCTGATGCCGATCGTGAGATACACCAACCGCGAGTCCGTCGACGACGCGACTGCTGAGCGACCGACATCCGCCTCGCTCGCCGTGACCTCGGCGCGCGAGTCGACGTGCGCAGCAGTGCGAAGCGAGATTGCCCATGCGATCGCGCCGACCACGATGTTCAACGACGCAGCGACATACGTCGTGTAGGACTGATCGTGAATGCGCAGCAAATAGAAACCCGCGAGCACGCTGCCGATGACCGCACCGACGATGTTGCCGCCGTAGAAGAATCCGAGCCATGAAATGCCGCGCGGCGATGATTCCACCCAACGCGCGATCGCGGGGAGCGTCGCACCCATCAAGATCGTGGGCGGCACCAGACACAGGCCCGCGACGACTGCACGCAGCATCAGCGCCGTCGTGCCGTGACCGACGGCGGGCGAGTACAGCTTGCCGATCAGCGGAATCGCGAAAAGTTCGAGCACACCGATCACGCCGATGCTGATTTCGAGCATCGCGTACAACCTGAGCGGATGCATCGACTTCGGCGCGATTTTCGGCAGCGCCAGACTGCCGATGCACATACCACCCATGAACGTCGCGAGCAGCACACCGAGTGATATCGCAGACGACCCGATGACCAGTTCCAGCAGCTGAAACCAGACCACTTCATAGATCAGGGCGCACACGCCGCTGCCGACAAACAGCACCAGCAACAACGGCAGCACGCGACGCGACACGTCGTCGAGCGCGACGGCGTCGCGCGCGTCGGCGTGGATGGCACTACTGGTCATGCGGCAGGGTTCTGGAGAGCGTGGCCGACTACTTCGTCGGAGGTGGTGGTGGTGGCGCCGGTACCGACAGCGGGCTATCGCTGTCGCAGGTGAAATACGCCAACAGCTTCACGGGTTCGGTTTTACTGTCGTTGGCCGATACCATGTGTACATCGGTCGGTGATTCGTAAAACGTGTCTCCGGCCCTATAAATACGCTCGGCCTGCCCCTTCAGTTGGGCACGCAATTGACCCGATACGATGTAGCCGACGACGCCGCACGGATGCCGGTGCGGCGTGGATTGCGCACCTGGCGGATAAGTCACCTCGAGAAGTTTCACTGTCAGGTGCGCACCATTTTTGGGCTCGAGCGGGCCGGTGAAAACCGTTCGTGATGCGCTCACAACGGTGTCGGGCTTCGTGGGCGCGCTTTGCGCGTATGCGATCGGCGTCGTGCTCGCATACGCACCAACGAACCCGCCGACGTACATGGCGGTGCGGACAGCGCGCGTCAGCATCGCGCGACGAGAATGTTCTCGCCACCCGGATATCGTTCCCGAAAGGCCAGCATGCTTGCGGCTTCGAGCACTGCGAGTTGATTGAGGTGGCGCTCCCTTCATGCGCGATCTCTCATGCCAGTGCGTTTGCGCTTGGTAATACTAAACACAATTTTGTTAGCGCCATCTACGGATGCAACGTCAGCCGCTGCACCCGCCAGTTCAGAATCTCGGCGACCCACAGTTCGTTTTCCGATGGGCACGCGATCTGGTGAATCCACCCGAATTGCTTCGCCTGTTTGCCGGCATCGCCGAGTACGCCGAGTACTTTGCCATCGAGCGTCAACTTGTAGATGCGGCCCGGCACGGCGTCGGAGACGTACATGTATTGCGTGGGGCCTTTCGTGATGCACATCGCCCATGGCGCGCCGGATGCGGACAGCGGATTGGTCGTACTGCTTGGCGCGGCGCCGCTCAGGATGTTCGGCTCTTTCGTATACGGTACATCGATCGTGATGATGCGCACCGGATTCCCATCCGGATCGAAGACTTGAATGCGACGATTGGTGCGGTCGCCGATGTAGATATTGCCCTTCGCGTCGCTGGCGATCGTGTGCAGGATGTTGAACTGTCCAGGCGCCGAGCCACGTTCGCCCCACGTCTTCACCCAGCGTCCGTTCTTGTCGATCTTGACGACGCGCGAGTTGCCATAGCCGTCGGCGACAAAAATGTTGTCGTCATTGTCCCACGCGATATCGGCCGGCCGATTGAACGTGCCCCATCCGGCGCGCGGCTGCTGGCCCGGTGCCGGTGGCGCCACCGGCTCAACGGATTCTTCGCGCCGACCGAGGACCATCGTCACCCGGCCCGCTGGGTTGAATTTGACGATCATGTTCGTGCCTTCGTCCGTCGCCCAGATGTTGTCGTTCCGGTCGACGCGGACGGTATGCGCGAAGGCGAAGCCGTAGAGATCCTTGCCGATCTCGCGCACGAAGGCGCCGGCCGCGTCGAATTCGTACAGTTGCGATGCCGTCGCCCCATGTACCGTCGAACGCTCACCGGTGCGTGTGAAGACGAACACGTGCCGTTTGGAATTGAGCGAGATGCCGACAACTTCTCCGAAATGTTTGTCGGTCGGCAGCTTGAGTGGTTCGATATTCGCTTCGAAGCGAATTTCGGGGACCGCTGCGGTCGCATTGACGCCTGCCGGGGATTGCGCCCGCAGCGACAGCGAATACACTACCGACGGAACCAACATCAACAACGCGGACGCAGTCATCCGATTCATATGACGCTCTGGAAAGAGGGAGTTACGGAGCAGGAAAGGCGCGAGCATCCCAGCACACATCATCCGTGGGAATCTCGCGAAGGTGACCAGTGAACCGCGCCAGTTCACGCCAGAGTGGATCGTTGACCGGCGGACGTGCGGCGGACGCGACTTCGCCGGTGCGCAGGCTCAGAAGCAGGCGCCAGAGGTCACCGTAGGTGACGCCGCGCCGGTCCGATTGCAGCCACTCGTCGTCGAATTCGACGACAAAGTACCGCTGAAATGCGAGCACGTATTCGACGTTGTCGAGGCTGTCCATGGGCCAAATGTGGCGCGGCGGCGCGCTATCGGCGAGTGCGCGGCGAAGGCGGCGGTTTTGGGAGCCAGTCGACGCCGTCGGGAATGCCTTCCGTGATAGTCACGGGTCCGACCAGCATATTCGTGTTCGGGCTATTTCCGTAGATAAAAATGTGTGCGCGGCTGCGGACATCGGCTGGGAGCGCTTCGCTGAACATCACCGAGCCATCCGGGCCCGAGAAAGCGCACCGTCCGTCCGGAAATATTTGCAAGGGCAGGTTCAACCGGTCAGTGCAACAGCTTCGGCGAGTATAGCAGCGGGCGTACGAAACTGCAGGGTCTTCCGTGGTCGGGTGTTCAGTGCACGGGCGACCGCGTCGAGCTGGCGTTGCGTAATGCGCGAGAGATCGGTGCCGTCGGGAAAGTATTGGCGGAGCAGTCCATTCGTGTTCTCGTTGGTGCCGCGTTGCCAGGGACTTTGTGGATCGCAGAAGTAGACGGCGACGTCAGTCGCGATTGAGAAGCGCGCATGCTGCGCCATCTCGAGGCCACGATCCCACGTCAGACTGGCCATCAGTCCGTCCGGCAGGCGCTGCACCGCACGAATCAAGGCGGAGACCACGGTCGTCGTGTCCTTCCCCGACACGCGGACGAGCTGCACGTAGCGCGAGGTGCGTTCGACAAGCGTCGCGATGTGCGTGTTGCGCGCGCCCGAGAGGAGATCGCCTTCCCAATGCCCTGGCACGGCGCGGTCCTCGACACTCGCCGGTCGCTCGGCAATCGAGACGGCGTCGACGATCTGCCCGCGCGTTTGCCCGTTCGTCGTCGCCCGCTTGCTGCGTCGCATGCGTCGGCGCGTTCGCAAATGCGCGGTCAACGCGCGCTTGAGCACCCCGCGCGCTTGCACGAACAAGCTCCGGTAGATCGTCTCGTGCGACAGCTGCATCGTCGCATCGTCCGGATAGGCGCTCACGAGCCACCCCGCGATCTGTGCCGGTGACCACTGGGCCGCGAGCTTCGCGGCGACGACGGCGCGCAGACGCGGTACCGTCGCGAGCTTGCACGCTTTCGGTCTCCGCGCTCGGCCCCATGCGGCGGCTTCCGCATCCACTGCCCGGTACGCGCCCAAGCCTCCATTCCGCGTAATCTCGCGGCTCATGGTCGAGGGCGCACGCCCCAAGGCCTGCGCGATGGTGCGCACGGTGTCGTGCGCCGCGAGCCCGCGGGAAATGGTCTCGCGCTCTTCGTTCGTGAGCGCGCCGAGGGCCCGGCGCCGCCGCGCCGGCGCGATGCCACCCCGAGCCGCCACCACCTGAAGATCGAGCCGGCGTGCTTGCCGAGTGCACGACCAATTGCCGTGAACGTCTCTCCCGCGCTGAATCGCTGCCACAGCTCGTCCTTCTGCGTGTCACTCAGACCCGGTCGCCCGATTCGTTTCATCATCATGCCCCCTTAGCGGTGTGCCCTCACGCAATGTTGCATCGACCCATTGAACCCACCGCGGCCTACTTTGCCAAGGAGTCGATGTGAAGTTCGGCTTTGTGGTGACGCATCGAGCGATCTGGCCGGTCGAGCGAATCTGCGAGGCGCTCGGTGTCTCGCGCAGCGGATGCTATGCGTGGATGGTGCGCCCCGAGAGCGCGCACGCGAAAGCGGATGCGATCATCGGCGTTGACGTTCGCGCGAGCTTTGTGTTGAGCGACCGGGCCTATGGCGCTCGACGGGTGTTGCGGGATGTGCGCGACGCCGGCCATGCGTGCGGGTTGCATCGCATCGAGCGGCTCATGCGAGAGCAGCCGCTGCGCGCCCGGCCGCGACGGAAAGCATTGCCGCTCGACACTGGCGACCGGTCGCGGCATGCGCTCGCCGCGAATGTCTTGGACCGCGACCTCGTTGCGACCGCGCCGAATCAGAAATGGGTCGCTGACTTCACGTATGCGTGGACGAGTGAAGGCTGGCTGTACGTCGCCGTGGTCATCGATCTGTTTGCCCGACGGGCTGTCGGCTGGTCGATGCAAGCGACGATGACGACGCGGTTGGTGACCGATGCGCTGATCATGGCGGTCTGGCGTCGCGGCGATCCCCAAGCGCTGGTCCATCACTCGGACCGAGGCAGTCAATATTCGTGCGAGTCGTTTCAACGGTTGCTCCGCGAACTCGGCGTGACGTGCAGTATGAGTCGGGCCGGCAACGTGTGGGACAATTCCGTGATGGAGCGCTTCTTCTTCGTCGCTCAAAACCGAACGTCTCGCGCGGAAACACTACACCACCCGCAATGCCGCTCGCGCGGATGTGTTCGACTATATCGAGCGCTTCTACAATCCGATCCGGAGGCACTCCACCCTGGGCTACGTCAGCCCGATTAACTTCGAGCACGCATCACTGATGGCAGAAGCAGCGTAGCCCTGTGTCCACGGAACTAGGGACAGCTCAAAGGCAGTTCGCCACGATTTGCGTCTGACTTACTTGCCTTCGCTTCGCGCGAACGACATGACTTTTGAGAGCTCATCACCTTTGTTTCGCGCCGGATGCGGCTCGATACCTGGCCCGGTATTTCCGAGGCGATCACGAGACTCACCTGACATCGACAGAAATGCGCACAGAGGCGACCTAGTCGGCTCCGCCCCGGCCGACGCTTGGTGGCGACATTAGAAGTGCTCATGCGGTGATCGAACTCGAGAACCCCAGAGAATACCGTCCATGATACCTCGCGAGATCGTGAGCGGACCCACAACCGCCCGCGTCTCTGGACTGTTCCCGTAAATGAACACGTGCGCGCGCCGCGTGCGCGTCGCAGGGGGCGCCGCCGCGATGCCGACCACGCGCCCGTTCACCGCCGCACCGCACCGTCCGTCGGGGAAGAGCTGCAGTCGAACCCGAATCCGCTCACCCTTGGCCCATTCGGCAGGTGCCGGCTCATGCAAGGTGGCGGCGGTGAAACGGTCGACGTACGACGGCGTCCCTTCAAGACCGGATGGGTATTGGAACTCGCATTGGCCAAGCGCGTCACGTCCTGAGGCGAACGCCCAGCCATCGTTGTGATTCCATCGAGCGAGACCAGCGCTGTCGATGTCGATGTAAAGCCCGACACGAACCACTTGCCAGCGGTCCATCGTTACGGGCACCGACACCCACGTGTCGAGCGCCAACCCGCTATCGATGGGCAGCGAGACGCGCGAATGCACACCGGAATGAAACGTCCCATCGCCATTGTTCATCAATGCCCGGGTGCTGTCGGGCAGCGCGACCACTTTCGGCTTGGGTACGCCGAAGGGCGCCCATTGCTCCGTGAGATTTCCATGCCAGTCCTCTCGCATCACGATGCGGGCGGTCGGCTCCGTGATGGTGAGACGCGCGCTGTCAGATCGCCATCCACCGTATGTGGCGCGCACGACGATTACGCCCGGCCGTCGTGGCTGCAGCAGGCCCGCGGAATCCACGGTGGCGAGGGTGGTGTCTGACGTCGACCATTCGACGTGGTCCGCGATGGTCGTGTCGTTCAGACGAATCGCTCGGACGGTCAGTTGGTAAGGCACGGTCGAGAAGGGTCCCACGCGGACTGTGTCGAGTCGGATCTTCTCGACAAATCGATGATCGTTTCGTGCGCGGCTCCACATTATCGGGGGACAACGGGCGGACTTGCTCGCCGAAAAGTGCAGAATGCGTGGTCGCGATAGCGCAACAGTCGGTGTCACCTCGCACGTGGACGCATCGCCCCTCCCGAGGGCCGCTCGCTCAAAGGCCAGCCAACGCCCGTCGAGCGACACCGAGCGACCTAGAACGGCAGAATCCAGCACTGTCACTGATGCGGAGTCGACGTGCACGCGCGCAAGCTTCGTGTCGAGGGACGCGAGCAATACACGGTCGTCGCGCCAAGCGAACGCGTGCACGTACGTGCTTCGAGTATGCAAGTCCGGACACTGAATTGAGCGGCCATCCACCGTGGTGATGCACAACATTCCTCCAGATGGGCCTAGCCGGGTGAAGGCAATTCGGCGGCCGTCGGGGCTCCACCGGGGTGATTCATCAGATCCGCGCGGCGTGTTGGTCAGTCGTGAAACGGAACCGGTACGCAAATCGAGAATCGCTATACTGCGTGCTGCGACCGAACTCCATCGAGCCGACGCGAACGCGACCTGCTGTCCATCGGGCGACATAGTGGGGTCAACATCGTCACCTCGTGAGAACGTCAGGCGCTTCGGTGCGCGGTCCGGTGCAAAGAGGAAGAGGTCCGTTGTGCCAGAGTCGGTCACTGCAAGCGTGCCGACCCACGAACCGTCCGGACTTCCAGTCGGTACGGCACTCCAATCGAGCGGGTCGTTGGGCAGCGTGATCACGGCGCGGGCCGCGCTTGCATCGATGGGTTGGTCCGTCGGCCACACCGTGGAGTTCAGGGGCACCTCGCGCACGGTCGTGGTCCCCGCCGAATCGGTCTGCAGGAAAGCAAGGTATCCGTCTGCAACGGATGGAGATGGTCGCGTGGCGACGAATGCCCCGACGAGCGATGCGGCCACAGCGACGGAGGTCACCATTGCCGCCGGTCGCCAGCGCGTCTTCGCCAGGTCGTTCAATCGGCTACGCCGCGTCAAGGCTCCCGTCACCAACGCATGATGTTCGGCGGTGTGCAGGTCGCCGAGGGCTTCGTTTACAATCAGCGGCAGGGCGCGCGTATCACGAAGGCTGCGACTGAGCGTCAGGTATCGACCGAATGCGTCACGAAGCACGAGCGATGCGCGCGCGTGCAGCGCGTGGCCGATGATGGTGCGCAGCGCGATGCGTGTCGCGGCTTCGTGACCAGTCGGGAGTGCCTCCAGCAATCGGCGTGCAAGCAACTCGTGCGCACGTCGCACATCGCTGACGGTGCTGAGCGCGATGATCGCCTCGGTGATCGCGTCGTGCGCGATGCACCACCGATCTTCGTCCATCGTGATATAGCCCAAGCGCTCCAATCGCGTCAGGATCGTACTGCCCGCGAGTGCGTCGGGTGATGAATGTGTTTCAAGCAACGTTTCCCGGCACGGGACACCGGCGATGGCGAGCCGGAGCAACACGTCGCGCTCCGCCGGGCTCAGCATGCC
The DNA here is from genome assembly GCA_031366985.1 of Gemmatimonadaceae bacterium. GTDB lineage: Bacteria > Gemmatimonadota > Gemmatimonadetes > Gemmatimonadales > Gemmatimonadaceae > Gemmatimonas. The sequence goes on along the minus strand of JANLPE010000019.1, from coordinate 1,173 downwards.
GAGTCGACGCGGGAGCGCGGCACCCGTCTCCAGCAACTCAGCAAGTGCGGACGGATCGGTACACTGCCAGGTCTGTCGCTCGCGCGTCAGCAACGTTCGTTCGGTCGCCAGACGGAGCGCGTCGAATACATGAAAGGGCAGGCCGTTGGATGCGTCGTGTAACTGTTGCGGAAACGCCGCGGCCCAGGCGTCTTCCGGCAAGGTCGCGAGGCTCTGCAGCAGTTCGGTCACGGACTCCAGCCCAAGACCGCTCAGCGAAATGGTATCGGTACCCGACTCGGCGAATGCCGATGAGAGGCCTTCGCGCCCAGCGGTGAGCAGGAAACATGAGATCGTTTCCGACGTCGAGAACGCGCCGGCCAACACCGCGCACGACGCGCTGTCGGCCCATTGCATGTCATCGAGCAGGATCGCGAGGGGTTGCTCTTCGGATAACACGGTGAGCAGTTCGCTGAAGGCGAGCGTGCGACGACGCAGCGCCTCGTCGCCACTCGACGCGTCGGGCTGTCCGTTGAAGAAACTCGACAGCGACGGATTGATCGCGAGTAACGCGCTCATGCTGCCCGGTGAGATCGCGGCCGCTCCACGCCGCGACGCCAGTTGTGCGGCGAGGGCGCCAACGAACGCATACGACAACGACCTGCGCCCAATGTCCGCGCGCTCGCGGGCGACGGCCGCACGATCACGCTGCAGGCGCGTGGCGAAATCGTCCAAGAGTCGCGACTTACCCATGCCGGCGGCGCCGCGCACGTGCACGTGGGCTACGGCGCCTTCGCGTGTGCGTGACCACGACGCCAGCAATTGCGAGAACTCGCGGTCCCGCGCGATCAGCGGGGTGACGTACTGGTTGGCCTCCACCGCCGGCGCGTCGTCGCGACGCGACATCCGCGTGATGGCGCCGACCAGGGAGAGCGTGGCCGGCAGCGGCTCGCGTCCATCGGCCGAAAGCGTCCGGGTCAACACCGCGCATTCGTTGGCCGCGTTCACCGAGTCACCGGAGACGAGCAACGCATTCAGCAGCGGGCGCCATCCGGCTTCATCCAGCGGATCGGAGTCGCGGAGGCGCCGAGCGACGTCGATGGCCTCACGGAACCGGCCGCCATCGATCGCGTTCGTGACGACGCGCTCGACGCATCGCGAGTAGATGCCGCGCAGGCGCAGCCGCTCGCTCTG
>JANLPE010000103.1:0-12948 GCA_031366985.1 Gemmatimonadaceae bacterium | reverse complement strand
TGGATGCGCCTCACGCCGCAGCAACGTTGGGCCGAATCTCTGCGCCTTGCGGCGTGGGATCACGCGCTCGGAGGCACCAGTGATCCCGACCCAGATCCTGCGAGTCCTTGCTACGATCCGACAGTACGACGTGCGCGCCCTGTTGATGGGGGGCAGGCCTGCGTGTTGTACGGCGCGGCCGAGTATAGTCGCGATTTGGATTTGGCCGTGATGACGACGCCAGAGGCCATGCCGGCGTTGCACGCAGCGCTCGGAGCGCTGAACGCCATGGTGATTGCCGTGCCACCGTTTGCTGTGCGCTATTTCGAACGCGGGCACGCCGTGCATTTCAGTGACGTGATGGCACTTGAAGACCTCGTCGCCGCGAAGAAAACTCAGCGGGACAAAGACTGGCCGATGCTTCGACGGCTGGTCGACGCCTCGTATGCGGCAGCGCGCGATGATGGAGTGACAGAGGCACAGGTGGAATTCTGGCTCGCCGAACTTCGCTCGCCAGCGTTTCTGCTGGAGGTGATCGCGATTCCCAGTGACCGCTGCGCGTTCTTCTCTGGCGTGATGCACGCACGTGGATCGCCGTGGGCGCGGGCGCCGTGGCGCTTGCGCCGTGGCGCTTGCGCTGACTGGCGTCCTACTCACGCGACCGACGGCGAGTGCGCCGAACGTCCGTCGTCAGCAGGTGCACCTATGGAACCACACCCTCGAACCCTCGCTCTCGCCGGGCTCGGACGCTGTCGCCGACGTTCTCGCCAGACGGCCGCTGGATTGCTTATGCGACTACCGACGGAAAGCTGAAGAAGGTGCCGGTGGAGGGTAGGGGATCGATCACGTTTGCCAGTGACGTGCACGATACCTACCGTATCCTGACTTGGCTGGATGACCAGAACGTTCTTTACCTGTCGAACAAGCAGACGCTGAGTCGAGCGCCTGTGGACGGGGGTATCGCGACACCGCTGAAAGGGTGGAATGCTACCGGCTTTTCGGCGTCACTGACGGCTTTGCCGAACGGACGAGGCATACTGTTGATCCGGTGCGTCGCGAACTGTTCGCTCTCGTCGGATGTCTATGTGTACGATCTGCGGAGCGACAGCCTCAAGCTCTTGGTGTCGCAGGCCGCCGGCGCGGCGTACTCGTCGACGGGGCACCTGATCTACACGCTGCGCGACGGTGGGTTGTTCGCGGCGGCGTTCGATCTCAACAGGCTGACCATACGCGGCGGTGCGGTCTCGGTGGTCGATGGCGTGGAACCGCTGCGATTCGCGATGTCGCAGTCGGGCGCTCTGCGTTACTCCAGCCAAGAGCCAAGCGCTGCGCTGTCTGACCTCATGTGGGTCGCTCGCGATGGAAAGGCGTTGCTGCTCGACTCGCTCTGGCGCGGGCAGTTTGCGTATCCGACGCTGTCGCCGGATGGAAAATCTCTCGCCGTGAGTGTCCGCGACAAAGCGGCGGACCTCTGGATCCGTGAGGCAAACGGCAACCGGCACAAGGTGTTTTCGGACGGGCTGGTGAACTGGCGCGCGTCATGGATGCCGGATGGCAAGTCGCTCATGTTCGTCTCGGTAGGCGACGTGGATAAGAACCCCTTCGCCGTCATCGTGCGGCGCGCTGCTGCCGAGGGCAGCGAGAAGGCACAGATGCTACAGCGCCACACGTTCGGCTTGTGGGAGTCCGAAGTATCACGCGACGGGCAATGGCTGGTGGTTCGCGCCGATGAAGTTGGCAGCAACACCTACGCCATTCGCGCGCGACGTCTCACGGGCGACACGACGCTGCGGGCGGTGATCGTCCCACAAACGAAGACGACGCTGCTGAGCCTCGCGTTGTCACCCGACGGCAACTGGCTCGCGTACACGTCCAATGAATCGGGCTCGGTCGAGCTGTATGTCACGTCATTTCCGGAGGCACAGGCGACGTCCGTGGTGTCGCGTGGCGGCGGCGCGGAACCGCGGTGGTCGCGTGATGGGCGCGAGTTGTTTTTCGTGAGCGGTGGTCGATTGAATGTGGCCGCAGTGCCGCCTGGCCCCACGTTCAATGCGGGCAACCCACAGGTGCTCTTTCCGCTGGCGGGGTATCGTCGGGCGCGTAACCGGCAGCAGTACGACATGTCGCCCGACGGGCAGCGCTTCGTCATGATTCGCGACCGCGCCAACGTTGGTGGCCGCGGCGTCGTCTACGTCGAGCACAGGTTCAGCGAGTTGCGCGCGAACGTCACTGCCGGGAAACGGTAAATACCGTTATCCTGCCCGAATGAAGACCAGCATTGACCTCCCCGACGACCTGTATCGCCGGGTGAAGTCCAAGAGTGCGCTTGAGGGTCTCGCGGTTCGCGAGGTCGCGACGGCGCTCTTTGCGGCTTGGGTGGACGGTCGTATCGCCAACGTTCCCGCGGAGTCGGCCAACAGCGCAAAACCGAACGCTGATTGGAAGTATCGCTGGCAGGCGCTGGGCGCGGCCCTCGCAGAGGCTACCGCGACGGACGCCACACTCGTCGATCAGCTTCGCGCGGATCGCCGTTGAAGGTCACGCTCGATGCATCGGTGTGGCTCTCGGCGCTCTCGCCGACGGAGCGCGATCACGTCGAGTGCATGTCGCTCGTGTCGTCGCTTATTGAGCGCGGCATCGCGTTGCATCAGCCGGGGCTGTTTGTCATCGAGGTGTGCGCCACGGTGGCGCGGCGCACACGGAATCGCGCGCTTGCCACCGAGGCGGGACGCGCAACGCTTGGCGTTCCGGGACTCGTCGTGCACGCGCTCGATCACGAACTGGCCGCCGAGGCGGCGGAGATCGCGGCCGCTTGTGCGCTCTGCGGTGCGGATGCCGTGTATGTCGCGACGGCGCGTCGGATGGACGCGACGCTGCTGACGCTCGACCGCGAATTGCGCGAGCGCGCGGAGCCCATGGCTGCGGTGCGCACGCCGGGCGAATGGATTGGTGAGCTACGATGATCCGTGACGAACGTTTCGCAGGAATTCTCGTTCGCGCTACGCTACATCACGTGTGCAGCACGGCGGTGAGTGCCGACATAGGTCTCGGCTGGCGCGGCGTGGCTCGCATAGGCAGCTTACCGCGGTGAGCACCCCGCTAGATCAACTCGCCGCCGCTCTCGCTGACCGCTACTGCATCGGCGCGGAGCTCGGCGCCGGTGGCATGGCCACCGTGTACCGCGCAAACGACCTGCGCCACGAGCGTGAGGTCGCGCTCAAGGTGTTGCGCTCCGACCTCGGCGACGCACTGGGCCGCGACCGCTTCCTGCGCGAGATCCGCCTCGCCGCGTCCCTCACGCATCCGCACATCCTGCCGCTCTACGACTCCGGTGATGCCAACGGGACGCTTTGGTTCACCATGCCGCTGTTGACCGGCCAGACGTTGCGCGACCGACTGGTGCAGGCGGAGCGACTGTCCATCGACGACGTCGTGCGCATCACTGGCGAAGTGGCCGACGCGCTCGACTACGCGCACCGCCACGACGTGGTGCATCGCGACATCAAGCCGGAAAACATTCTGCTGCACGAAGGGCATGCGGTGGTGGCTGATTTCGGCATCGGCAAAGCACTCGTTGCGGTAACGGAACAGAACACGATGCACACGCAGGTGGGCGTCACGGTGGGCACGCCCGCGTACATGAGTCCTGAGCAAGCCGCCGGTGAAGTGGTCGATGGTCGCAGCGACCTGTTCGCGCTGGGATGCGTGCTCTTCGAGATGCTCACCGGCGACGTGGCGTTCAGCGGCCCGACCGTGCAGGCGACCATCGCGCGGCGATTCGTGCACACGCCGCCACCGATGGCCGTACTCCGCCCCGACGTGCCATCCGCCCTCGCGCAGCTCGTCGATCGCCTGCTTGTGAAGGCCGCCGAGGAACGTATTTCGAGCGGCGCGCAGGTAGTGCAGACGTTGCGCACACCGGTTGCTGCGGCCGTTGCGCCGTCGCCTGTCGCGCCACCGGCGCACACAGAACGTTCCGTGGTGGTACTCCCATTCGTGAACGTCAGTCCCGACGCCGACACCGAGTACTTCAGCGACGGCCTCACCGACGAGCTCATCACCGACCTCTCGCACGTGAAAGCGCTGCGTGTGATTTCGCGTACCACGGCGATGCAGTACAAGAACAGCACGCAGTCGCTGCGCGCCATCGGTGACACGCTGGGCGTGCGGTGGGCGCTCACCGGCAGTGTGCGCCGCGCGGGGAATGCGCTCCGCATCAACGCGCAACTGGTGGACGTACGCAGCGACGAGCCGCGCTGGGCCGAGAAGTACAATGGCACGCTCGACGATGTGTTCGACGTGCAGGAGCGGGTGTCGCGGGCGATCGTGGACGCACTCGACGTGGTGCTCTCTCCGCAGGAGAGTGCGCAGCTCGCGGCGCGTCCGCTGCAAGACGTGCGCGCCTTCGAGCTGTATCTCAAGGCGCGGGAGGCGCTCGCCGGCTACGACGTAGCGCGCGCCGCGCCGTTGATCGCCCGCGCGGTCGAAATCGCGGGCCGTGTGCCGGTGTTGCGCGCGCTCGAAGCACTCAGCGGCATCATGCAGCTGCGCACGGGTGCGTCGCGCGAGCCGGCGTTGCTGGCATCCATCGAAAGCGAGGCGCGCGCACTCATTGCGGAGGCGCCGGACTTTGCGCAGGGCTATGCCCTGCTTGGTTATCTCGCGTACGAAACCGGCGATCAGATCACCGCCGTGCAGTCACTGCGGCGCGCGTTGGCGCTCGACCCCGCCGACGGCGACATCCGGTTCTTTCTGGGGATCGCGGGGCAGGCAGGCGGCCAGGTGGAATTACGCTTCGGGCTCGAATGGATCGCGCTCGATCCGCTCGCGCCGTTGGCGAACGTCTTCGTGGCGGCCAACAGTTGGTTTAGCGGGCGCCTCGCCGAAGGGCTGCCGTTTATCGAAGAGGCGGTCCGCTTGGCGCCGGCTGGGTTGATCTTCCACTGGGGGCTTGGCAATCACTACGCGCTCATGGGCCAGTACGACGCCGCGGCGCGTCAGGTGGCTTGGCTGCGCGAGCACGCTGCACCGTTGCCGTACACGGCGCAGCTGGATGGCCTGGTGACGGCGGCACTCGGTCGCGTTGAGGAAGCGCTCACCATGCTCGCCACCATCGACGAAACGAAACTCGATGGACACCACATGTTTCATCTCGGCGAGTCGTACATCATGGCCGGCGCCCACGAGCGGGGCGTGGCGCTGATCGAACGCGCCATCACCATGGGTTTCTACACTGTGGACTACCTCGAGCGGATTTGCCCCTTCTACGACGGCGTTCGCCACCGCGAGGATTTCGCCCAGGTCGTCGCCCACGCTCGGCGTCGCGCCGCCGAGTTCGCCGCCGCCGTCGCATAGATGCCCGACGCGGCCCTGCTGATGGTCATCGCGTAGCGATGACCGATTGGTGTGAGCGGACCGTCCATGAGCGGGATCCTAGAACGTTTTACACGGCTCGTCTCGACGGCGCCGCGGTAGGGTTACGCGACCTCGCGATGTGGACCGCTCGCTCGTTCGCGCCGCTCCGCCCGTTCGCTCTCGAGCTCTCGACTTTTTTTCAGCAACCGATGCGCCGTCGTTCCCGTGATCAGTCGCACGCCACGCTGATACGTCACGTACTGGTACGCCCACTGCACGAACACCGTGAGGCGATTGCGGAAGCCGGCAAGATACAAAATGTGAATGAACAGCCACGCCAGCCAGGCGACTAAACCTTGCAGCTGCACGCCGCCAACGGACGCCACGGCGCGATGCCGGCCGATGGTCGCCAGATCGCCTTTGTTGAAGTACGTGAATGCCGCACGCTCTTGGCCACGGAGGTCGTCGATGATGCTGCGTGCTGCATGCGCGCCCATTTGATTCGCGGCCGGCGCGACGGCCGGCACCGGCCTGCCGTCCGCCATCGTCACCGACGCCACGTCGCCGATCGCGAACACTGCGTGATGTGCCGGCAATGACAGATCGGACTCGACGATGACGCGCCCCGCGCGATCGAGCGGCACACCGAGGAGTTTGGCCAGCGGCGACGCCTGATTGCCGGCCCCCCAGAACACCGTGTGCGCGAAAATGCGTTCACCGCTCGCCAGCGTGACGCCTTCGTCATCGACCGACGTTACGGCTGTGTTCACGCGGACATCAACGCCGAGATCGCGCAGATCGCGCTCGGCTCGCGCACTCAACTCGTTCGGGAAAAACGGCAATATGCGCGGACCACCTTCTACGAGGATCACGCGTGCGTCCGCGGGATTGATGCGACGAAAGTCGCCCGTCATCGCCTTCTTCGTGATCTCGGGGATCATACCGGCGAGTTCAACACCGGTCGGACCGCCGCCGACAATCACGAACGTCATCAACGCATCGCGTTCGCCGGACGCACTGGCCCGCTCAGCGGCTTCAAAACTCAACAAAAATCGACGACGCATTTCGAGGGCATCTTCGATGCTCTTGAGACCAGGCGCGTTTGCTTCCCATTCGGGATGCCCGAAGTACGCGTGACGCGCACCGCTGGCGATGAGGAGATAGTCCCACTCGAGCGTCGTCGTGCCGCCGTCAAGCGCGAGCGTGTGCCCGTCAACGTCGATCGCATCGACCTCGGCCATTATTACGGTCGCATTGGCTTGATGCCGCAGCATCCAACGGATCGGGACCGTGATATCGGCCGGATTCAGCACCGCCGTCGCCACCTGATAGAGCAGGGGCTGAAAGAGATGGTGATTGGTGCGGTCGATCAATGTGATGCGCACGTCAGCCTTGGCGAGTCCTTTGGCGGCCGTCAGGCCAGCAAAGCCGCCGCCGATGATGACCACGTGCGGACGCGGGTCGCTGGCGTGCGTGCTGGTGCTGCGGACGCTGGTGTTGGGTTCGGACGGGATCGTGCGGGGCATGAAGGCTCCACCCGGAGGAAACTGCCCGGGACTAGGCTTGTGAAATCTTTCACAAGTGTAACGCTCGCCGTCCACCGTTTGTTCCATGGCTCGCCGTTCGCCCGGCTACATCTGCCGCAGCCAGCTGACCTTCACAATCAGGCTCCGCGCGCTCGGCGTGTTGCCGCTCAGGATCGGCTCGCGGTCGTTGTACACGACGTACACAAATGACAGCGGCAGGAACTCCCAGCTGAACCGCGCATTGAGTGTACCGCGCTTGAGCGACGTGTTGTACTGGTAAAACGCGCTCCACTGCACCTGCGGATTCAGAAATACGCGCACTTCCGGGCCCGCGAGATGCGTCACGAAGCTCGAGTCGCGGGTGCCAATTGATTTGAGCTGATTGATCTCGTACGTCCCGCGCAGCGAGACATAGGGACTCGGAGACCAGCGAGTGACGAACTCCGCGCGATTGAGCGAGCCGTCGTAGAACGAGCCCGTCGATAACGTCGTCTGTCCTGCCACCGATGCGCTCTGATCGCTCTTGAGCACGACGCCGCCACGCGCGTAGTTGTGCGTGCCGGGTGCTATCGACACGCCCGGCAACAGCGGGATTGGCAGCGTCGGATGTTGAATATTTTGCTCGAGCGTTGGTGTGATCGCGGCGCCGTTGCGAAAAAGAATCTCGCTGGTGAATACGATGCTCCCTTCCTGCAGCGTCCTTTTCGTTGGGTCGTGATACATCGTCGCGATGACGCCGGGGCGCATCCAGACGATGCTTTTCGGTCGCCACTGAGGTTGCACCGTGAACACGACCGCGGGGCTCGTCATGAGGATGTTCGAGCGTGAGACAAATCCGGTCTGCGGATTGTAGTCTCTATCGACGTAGGCGCCGGTGAGCCCGGCGGCCAGTCCCGTGGTCACGCGATTGAGCGCATACGTGCCGGCGACGCCCGTGTGGCCACTGAGTGTCGACGTGGACACCATGGCACTGCCTTGCGTGAACTCGTCGAGGCGCGTGAAGGCATCCACGGACGCGACGAGGTTACTGCCGGACGCACCACCGTCGCGCAGGGCGATCGTGGTCCCCAGTCGGGTCGTCCTGCCGATGAACTGGCTGGTGCGCGCGACCGCGTACGACGTCGCGCTTTTGCCACCGATCGCGGACTGTCGCATAAAAAGTGCTCCTGCGGTCGTGCGCCCGGTGCGGTACGCGTAGCGCGCGCCGGCGTCGATCGGCAGCAGCGTGCCGTCGCTGCCGAGCCCAATGCGACGCGAGAAGAACGGTTGAATGACGTAACTGACGGCCGGCAGACCGCTCGTATTCGCCGCGCCGGCCGGCGCGAGTCCGCCGGCGTTCAGCAGGTCGGCGTTCTCGAGAAAGAACTGCCGACGTTCCGGGAAGAACGCATTGAAGCGCGTGAGGTTGACCACCTGTCGATCGACATCGGCCTGCGCGAAGTCCGTGTTGATCGTGGCTTCGAGCAAGCTGTTGGCCGTCGGGGCCCAGATGATTTCCCCGCCGATATCACCCGATGAACCGTTGAACGCATTCGGTGTCGCATCGTGCGACGCTTGCCCCAGCGCATACGGACGAATGCGAATATTCGTGCGCGGGGCCGGTGGTTGAATCGAGTCGAGGATGCCGGCGTAGGAGAGTCGCCACGACGAGATCTGTCGTGGAAACGGCGTCCACGCACTCCACTGCGCGACGCGCCGCGTGTTGCGAAGGAAATTGACCTCCCACGACGTGAGGTTTGGCGCGTAGCGCAACGACGTCCACGGAATGGCGATCTCCGCGGTCCAGCCGGAATCTGCGCGCGTCGTCTTCACGCGCCAGAGCGCATCCCAATTGAAATTGAATGCTTCACCGCCATCGAAGGCGATGACATCGGCCTGAGATCCCAGCGGCGAGACCTGTAACTGGATCGAGGTGCGATGGTCGCCGAGCGATCCGAGCGTCACCGCAAACAGGTCATTCTCGCCGGGCTCGAAGTCGCGGCGCAAATCGGGCATTCGCAGGGTCGACAGTCCGGCGCTATCGCGATTGAACGCGCCAATGTACAGGTTGACCGAGTCGTAGAGAATGCGGACTTCAGTCGGGTACTGGGTGGTGGGCCGATAGTCGGGACGCGTTTGCGCGAACTGCGATGCCACGGGTGCGCGCTGCCAGTCGGGTTCGTCGAGGCGGCCATCTAACGTGATACGACCGGTGGCTCGATGCGCGACCACGTGCTTGCGCGTGCTGTCGGTTGGCTCAGGGACTTGGCGCGTCTGCGCTGCGGCGACATGCGCGGCCGCAACCTGAAACGCCGCGCTAAACGACAGCACGAGGAGCGCGTGAGCGCCACGAAGACGAACTGGAGAGGCAGACATGTCGTAGGGTAGCTCCGTGGTCGTCGTCTCGCTACATGACCGCCGCCACGACGGGCGATCGTCTCGCGTCCGGGCCGGACGAACCGCATGTTACCGCGTGCTCCCGCATGTTCCCGCGAACGTTTTCGCGAAACCCACCGTCATCGAGGACCGCCTGTGAGTATGCGCGCCCGTCAGATTCTCAGATCATGGTTCGTGGCGGTGCCGCTGCTGTTCGTGGGCGCATCGGCCGGTCGCCTCGTGGCGCAGTCGGCGCCGCGCGAACCAGCGTCGCGCGACCGCTGGATCGCGACATGGGCCCCCAGTCTCCAGTCGAGCGCGCCGCGTCCACCGGCCGATTCCGTCGATCGCGTGGCGACGATCGTCGATCGTACGTTGCGCCAAATCGCGCATGTCAGCATCGGCGGCACCCGAGTACGTGTGCGACTGTCAAACGAGTATGGTGATCGCCCCCTCGTCATTCGCTCGGCGCACATCGCGCTCCGCACAAACGGCGTGGCCATCGAGCCGGCCACCGACCGTGCGCTGACGTTCAACGGGCGCTCGTCGATCGTGATTCGCGTCGGCGCCTTGTTGATCAGCGACGGCGTGGCGCTGACGATTCCGTCATTGGCCGACGTGGCCGTGAGTCTCTCGATCGCGGATTCGGCGCGCACGAGCACGCGGCATTCGCTTGGACTGCAGACCAACTACATCTCAGCCGTCGGTGATTTCGCCGCGTCGACCGATTTCGACCCAGAAAGCAAAGTCGGCTACACGAGCTTCCTGGCGGGCATCGATGTCGTCAACGCGAACGCGACGGGCGTGATCGTGACGCTCGGCAATTCGATCACCGACGGTGTCGTCACGAAGGCGGACAGCAATCACCGATGGCCGGATGTGCTCGCACAGCGACTCGTCGCATCGAAAGAGCCGCTCAAGGCCGTCGTCAATGCCGGCATCAGCGGCAATCGCGTGCTGTCGAACGTGACAGGGCCGAGCGCGTTGCAGCGTTTCGATCGTGACGTGCTGATGCAGCCCGGGGTCACGCATGTGATCGTCTTGGAGGGGGTGAATGACATCTCGCGTGGCTCGCAGCCGGCAGATGTGCGCGATGAGGTGCCGATCGAAGAGCTGATTGCCGGGCATCAGCAACTCATTGATCGCGCGCACGAGCGAGGGCTGATTATTTATGGCGCGACCCTCACGCCGACGGGTGGACTCGCGCGTCCCGCGCCGGCGGAGCGGGAGGCGAAGCGGTCCACACTCAACGCATGGATTCGCCGCAGCGGCGCGTACGACGGCGTGATCGATCTGGATAAGGCCACGCGTGATCCGGCGGATACGACGCGGTTTCTGCCGGCATACGATTCGGGGGATCACTTGCATCCAAACGATGCGGGACACCGGGCGATGGGTGAGGCGGTTGACTTGAGGTTGTTTCGGCGGAAGCTGCGGAAGACGCTGTAACGGCTGAGCTCGCGAATGTTCGATTGCTTCGATTGTGTTGTGCCCGCACAACGAACCGAGGCTTATGGGTAGCATTCCGACGTTCTACTCCTGAATTGCAGCGAGGCCCAAGCGCTGTCTTGACAACGAGATGACGATCGATTGACGGATCACGGCGGCGCGGTACGCAAATCGCTGTGATCGCTCGTACGCTGCATTGCAACTTGCGACTCGCCCAGATGATGGCTTCCATAGCTGATTGAATGAGTGCCACCCCTGCGTGAGTCGCGGCGGCCGATGCCTTGCCAATATCTCGAATTCCAGGAGTAGTGAGTATGCGTTTCACTCAACTCGCCACGGTGGTTCTCTCAACCGTGATGGTCGCCGCGTGTGCGGATCAGCTCCGGCCGACGGCGCCCCAAATCAGCGGCGACGCCCGACGCCTGACGCCTGACGCTGTCGATGGCTCCGTCCGGTACCATCGTTGTCCGCCCAAGTGCGATGAACGGGTGGTACTTCTGGAACGACAAGAACGACATTTTCACGGGTAGTCCTGGCGAACTTGTTGCGGGACCGGTAACTGCCCCGTGGGGAACCGGGAGTGTTCGCCTCGGTCCACTGACCGATGCGGGCGCAACGGGAGCGGGCCATTCGGTGATCGCCACCAATGCCTATTATGGCACTCGCATTAACGCGATCACAGCACTTTCGTATCCGACGTATCAGACTGGGCCGACGCTGGCGATCGCGCTGCAGTTCGACGTGAAGTATCGTCCGACCGACCTTGTCTATGGTGGCCGCTTGGTGTTCGAGCCCTACCAAAATGGCACGGTCACGGTCGGTTCCGGCTGGCAGTCGTGGACGCCACTTGCGGGGAAATGGTGGGCCTCCAAAACAAGCGTCGATGGGACAGGCGGGTCGCAAGCGACCGCGCTTCCAACAGGTAATTGCGTGCAGGCGACTCCGTGCACCTGGGCCGAGCTCCTGGCCGCCTTTCCGAATGCCATCATTGGAGGACGTTTTCTGTTGAAGGCCGGCAGCAACTGGAGTGGCTTTGACGGCAATGCAGACGCGTTAAGTATCGGGATCTCCGGATCCAACACATCGTTCGATTTCGAGCCGGCGCCTACGTGCACCACGACCTGCTACGTCGACGCCGCTGCGGGCAATGACGGCAACGGTGGCAACAGCATCGCCGACGCGAAGAAGACCATTCAGGCAGCGCTCAATCTCGTGAGTGCGGGCGGTACGGTCCGAGTCCTGCCGGGCACCTACAACGAAGCCGCCCCGGGCAGCGCGCCGACCAGCCTCGGCGGCGTATATCAGTTCGGACTGTTCTTCGCGTCTGCGAAGGCCGGCATCACGCTCATGGGCGTCAACGCCAGCGATGCGCCGGTCACGAACGCGACCGCGACGCTTGCGACGATCAACACTGACGCGACGAATAACTTCGGCACCAGCGGCATCTTCGTCGAGGCCGCCAACACGACCATTCAGGGCGTGAAAATCGGTCCGAATGTCACTGGCGACAACAAGACCATCGAAGTCGTGGCGGATAACTTTACGCTCAAGTATTCGGCCACGGCGATCGTCGATGGTGGCGCGATTTACATCAGCGAGTTCGACGCGCCGGCCGCGGCGGTGCTCAGCTACCACATTACGGACAACAATTTCACGGATGGCACGCAGGTCGCGCTCTCAAGCGGCGCTGGCCAGACTGGACCGGTAACGGGTCGCGAAATCCTGCGCAACACGTTCGGGTTAGGGGGAAACGGGTGGCCCTCCATCAGCTTCAACGGCACAGGTGGTGTGCCCTGGTTCACGAAGCCAGTTGGTGGCGCGATCATCAAGAACAACAGCTTCACGGGTGGTTCGCTGCAGTACATCCGCGCGCGTGGCACGTACACCGAAGCGGAGTTTAATTGGCAGTCCTACTGGACCGACAACACGTATGACAAGGCTGCCGTCGCGCTCGTGACGGAGTCGCCGTTCAACGTGCGGTCCTTCTCCTACGTCAGCGGCCCGTACACCCTCACGAACGTGCGTCGCATCGGCGCGACGATTCAGGGCGAAGTCGACAACACGGTGGCTGGTGATGAAGTCCTCGCGAAGGCTGCGACCTTCCCCGAAAGCGTGACCATTCCACGTGCACTGACGCTCAAGGGTGCCGGCATCGGCCAGACGATCTTGCAAGGCACTGGCGGCGCGGGCACGGGCATCTCGCTCGCGGGTGGAATTGCCAACGTCACCATCAGGCAGTTAACGGTGAACGGCTACAACTACGGCATTCAAATGCCGACCGGAC
>JANLPE010000075.1:0-83695 GCA_031366985.1 Gemmatimonadaceae bacterium | reverse complement strand
TATCCGTAGCCGTGCATCTCCTCGGCGACGGGTTCGGATGCGTTGCACCACGTGGCGAATGCGGCGATCGCGGCCCGTTGACCGTCGACGCCGAGCATCGCGGGGAGAACCGTCTCACCGAGCGAGGCGAGCAGTTCCTTGTCGAGCACCGGACGTGTGCCTGCGCCTGCGTCGGCGCCTGTGCTCGAAGCGGTGGTGTCCTTCGACGTCGTACCATCAGCGCATGCGACGCTCCCTGCCGCGATCCCCGCCGTCAGTACACCGGCCGCCTTGAGGAACCCACGACGCGAACTCACTTCGACCCGCCTTTGCGGTTGGCACCGTTGCGAGAATTACGCTGGTGTTGCGCACTGCTGCCACGCGCCCCGTCGTTCCGATAAATGTGTCCGCCGCGCATGACGAAGCTGACGCGTTGTGTTGCTTCGATCTCCGCCACTGGATCGCCGTCGGTGGCCACGAGATCGGCGATGAAGCCGACCGCCACGCGCCCGATCTCCGTCTCGAGACCCAACGCCTGCGCGGAGCCCGATGTCGCGCTCAGCAGCGCATCCATCGCCGGCTGTCCGCCACGCCGCACTCGGCAGACGAGTTCTTCAGCATTGCGTCCGTGTGCACCCGCCACGGCGTCTGTGCCGAAGACGAGCCTCAGTTTAGGCGTACGGCTGGCGAGGCCGATACCGGCTTCAGCGAGCGGAATGGCTTTCTCCATCGACGCGAATCCAATCGCGTTGTAATTGCCGATACCGTCGAACCACGCTTTGTTGTCGAGATAATTGTGAAACACCAGTCCGCACTGCGGATCGAAGTACGTCCCCTTCTGCACGAGCAGGCTGCGCGTCGCGTCGTCCGCGAAGACGCCGTGCTCGACCTGCGTGCATCCGGCGCGCGCGGCGCGCTGCACGGATTCGGCGGAGTGTGCGTGCACAACAGACCGAAGCCCGAGCGATTTCGCCTCGCCGCAGGCCGCCTCAAGCTGTGCGTCGGTCATGGTCGCTTCGCCGCCGTCGCGGATGGACTTGGACGCGAAGATCTTGATGACATCGGCCCCCTGCTGCTTGAAGCGACGCACGACGGCGCGCAGCGAATCGGGCGAGCCGCCAGCACTCGTTTCGTTCAGCGAGCCGAGCGACGTCAGAATGCGCGGCCCCGGCACCAGGCCCCGGTTGATCAGATCGCGCAGTGCCGCGTTCTCCGGTTCACCGACGTCCTGTACCGTCGTGAACCCGGCACGCAGGGTGGCCCATGCGTTTGCCGCCTGATTGTACGCGCTGATGTCCGGCGTATCGCCGTCACGCGCCGTGTGCAGTCGGTTTTTGGCATTGAGATACCAGCCGAGGTGCACGTGGGTGTCGATCATGCCCGGCATCAGCGTGCGGCCCTGGAGATCGATTCCGCCTGACGGCAGTGCCCCGGCGGACGGCTTGATGGCTGAGATCCGCCCGCCTGTCACGCTGACATCCTGATTGCGCAGCACCGCACCGGTCCCGTCAATAACGCGTGCGGCTCGCAGCACCACGGCGCCCGGGGTAGACGGTGCCGTTTGCGCGCGAAGCGACGGCGCAAGGGTCATCGCGACGGACGCCGTGACGACGGTGGCCGAAACGACGGTGGCGCGGAGGCGGCGAGCAGGCCGAAAGTCTGGCATACGAAAGGGGATTAGGGTCCACGTCAAAAAAACAGGACCGGGCGCCGCATGGCAAGACGTAAACGACCCGACTCAGGCGGCTGGACGGTTCCCAATGGCAATATTCCCCGCGCGCTCAGCACGATACATTCCCGCGACCCCTAACTCGCGAGGATGTATGCTCCGGACCGGACAAGCAGTGTGGCGTGGAACTGGCAAAGACGGCAGCGGCAATCTGACGACGCCCAGTGGCGTGTTGTCCAGCCAGCCGTACTCGTTCAAGCTGCGCTTCGTGGACGAAGACGGTGTGAACGGCACCAACCCCGAAGAACTCATCGCGGCGGCGCATGCAGGCTGCTTCACGATGGCGCTGTCCTTTCAGCTCAGCAACGCCGGCTTCGTTCCGGAAGAACTGAACACGGACGCGCACCTGACGCTCGAAAAGCAGGACATCGGTTTCACGATCACGGGGATCGTCCTGAAGCTGCAGGGGACGGTGCCCGGCATCTCCGCCGAGCAGTTCGCCGAGTTGGCCGCCGGTGCGAAGGCCGGATGTCCGGTGTCGCGCGCGCTCGCCGCCGTGCCTATCACGCTCGAAGCGACGCTGGTGTAGGACGACGCCTGAACCTTCCCGGTGTTCGGTGCGTATATAGTGATACGCGTATACACTCAATTACGGCTGAACACCGGAGGTCGGCGTGGCGCAGGCGAAAATGACAGCGGAACTGCTGGATCTCGTCGCGGAGCGTTTCAAGGCGCTCAGCGATCGCGGTCGTTTGCAGCTCTTGCAGGCGCTGCGCCTCGGCCCGAAAACGGTCACGGAATTGGTACAAGAAACCGAAATGGGTCAGGCGAATGTGTCGCGCCATCTCACGTTGCTGCACTCGGCTGGGTTCGTGTCGCGCGAGCGCGACGGTCTGTTTGTGCGCTACGAACTTGCTGACAAGGACGTCTTGAAGCTCTGTGACTTGATCTGCGGGCGTCTGGAGGCGGAAGTCTCGGTTCGTCGCAAGCTCGTCGGCGGACGCTAGCATCCGCCGACGTCAGCCGATCATCTGTTCGAGCACGGGGAGCGGGACGGCGCCGACCTGTCGCGCGACTTCCTTCCCGTCGCGATGGACCGTCAGCGTCGGAATGCTGCGAATGCTGAACCGGGTGGACAGCTGTGGATTGCGGTCGGTGTCGACCTTGAACACTAAGGCCCGGCCTCGCTGTCGACGCGCCAATTCGGCGAACGTCGGCGCCATCGCGCGACAGGGCCCACACCAATCTGCGTAGAAATCCACCACCACGGGAACGCTTGACGCATTGACGATGCGATCAAATGTCGCATCGGTCAGGAGCAGCGGGGCATCGAGCACGAGCGGCTCGTGGCACGGCCCGCACTTCGGTGACTGGTCGATCCGCGCGAGATCGACACGATTCAGTACGCCGCACGCGGCACACGGAATGATGGCCATGCGCGAAGATTCGGTGACGGTCATGCCTTCGCCGTGCATCCGAAGAGTCCGAGGCGTCCAAGAATGCGTTCGAGCGGGCAGAAGAATGTAAAGCTCGACTGCACCAGGTTGAATCCGACGAACGCGGTGAAGAAGTAGAAGTATGGGCTGACGGTCGCGCCAAGCAAGACCGAGAGGAGAACGAACGCGCCGGCAAAGCGGCGAATGATATTGTCAGGGCACATGATGCAGGGGAGTTGAAGGTGACGGTGAGTCGGACGGGGTATTGCGACGCAGTTCCCAGTACAGCAGCGGGACGACCACCATCGTCAGCAGCGTGGCGACGATCGCGCCACTGATGAGCGCGACAGCGAGTCCCTGAAAGATTGGATCGAGCACCATCACAAGGCCGCCAACCACGACCGCGGCGGCCGTGAGCGCAATCGGCCGGAAGCGGACGGCACCAGCCTCGAGCACCGCGTCAGTGAGCGCGCGGCCGCGTGACTCTTCCAGCTGAATGAAATCCACCAGCAGAATGGAATTGCGCACGATGATGCCCGCGAGCGCGATCATGCCGATCATACTCGTCGCCGTGAAGAACGCGCCGCTGATCGCGTGCCCCGGCAGAATGCCGATGAGGGTCAGCGGAATCGGCGCCATGATCACCAGCGGGATCGTGAAGCTCTGGAACCACCCAACGACAAGCACATAGATGAGGACGAGCACGATCGCGAACGCGAGTCCAAGATCACGAAACACCTCGATCGTTACTTGCCACTCACCATCCCACTTGATGGCCGTCTCGCTCAACGTCGTGGGAGCGACAGCATTGTATCGGGTGATCGCCGCACCATTGACGCGGATGGCATCGAGCTGACGGTTCATCTCGAGAATCGCGTAGACGGGGCTCTCGATGTCCCGCGCCACGTCGCCCGTCACGTAAATCGCGGGCCGCAGATCCTTCCGAATGCGCGATCCCTCGCGAACTCCGGCGACAACAGTGACGAATCGTGCCAGCGGTTGCGGGCCCTGCATCGTCGCGATCGGCAGCGACAGCAACGCGTCGACGCTGGCACGCTTGTCGAGCGGCAGTCGCGGTACGATATCGATCGCTTCCCGAGCCGTCGACGAACTGGCCAGTCCTGACGGCGCGCCAGAAATCGCCAGATACAACGTCTGCGTGATCTGTTCCACATTGGCGCCTGCCTCGGCCGCCCGCACACGATCCACGCGAAACGTACGCGTTGCCTGACGATCTTCGACGGTCCAGTCGACGTCGACGACGCCACGCGTCTGCTCGAATACCTGCTTCACCGCCGTCGCGGCACGCAGACGTGTCGAGTCGTCGCCGGCATACACTTCGGCGACCAACGTCGAGAGCACCGGTGGGCCCGGAGGAATTTCGGCGACTTTTGCGGACGCATGGAACAGCTTCGCAATTGAATCGATCCCCGGCCGTGCGGCCACTGCGATCGCGTGGCTCTGACGGCTCCGCGCTCCTTTCGGGCGCAAGTTGACCTGCACGTCGGCCACGTTCGCACCGCTGCGCATGAAGTAGTGTCGCACCAAGCCGTTGAAGTTGAACGGTGCCGACGTGCCGGCGTAGACCTGCGTGCTGACAACGTCGGGAATGGTGCCGAGGAATGTCGCGATCGACGACGCCGCGTGATTCGACGTCTCGAGACTCGTGCCTTCGGGGAAGTCGAGCACGACCTGGAACTCGCTCTTGTTGTCGAAGGGGAGCATCTTGACCTGCACCGCCTTCAGCGCAACGAGCCCCATGCTCGCGATCAACAGCACCATGATACTCGCGTAGAACATTCGTCGGTTGCCGCGACGGTTCATCAGCGGGGTCATGACCCGGCGATAGAGACGGTCCATGCGGCCGCCTTCCTCGGGAGGGTGCATCGCGTTGCCGTGCGTCGATACCACGTGGCCGCGCAACAGGCGGTACGCGAGATACGGCGTGACAATGAACGCCACGGCGAGCGACGCCAGCATCGCCACCGATGCGCCGATCGGAATCGGTCGCATGTAGGGACCCATCATGCCGCTTACGAAGGCCATCGGCAGAATCGCCGCGATCACCGTGAACGTCGCGAGGATCGTCGGGTTCCCGACTTCGTCGACGGCTTCCACCGCCGCGACTTCAGGCGAGCGGTCACCCATCTGCAGGTGGCGATAGATATTTTCGACCACGACGAGGGCATCGTCGACGAGAATGCCGATCGAGAAGATCAGCGCGAACAGCGTGATCCGATTGAGCGTGTAGCCGAGCGCGTAGTACGCGAACAGGGTGAGTGCGAGCGTGACCGGCACCGCGACCAGGATGACCAATGCTTCGCGCCAACCGAGGAACACCCAGATCAGCACGGTGACACTGAGCGTCGCGATGAGGAGGTGCAGAATCAACTCGCGTGCCTTCTCGCCGGCCGTTTCTCCGTAGTCACGGGTGATGCTGACGGTCACGCTCGCCGGCACGAGGCGACCCTTCGCTTGGTCGACGCGCGTGAGAACGGCTCGCGTCACAGCGGTCGCGTTCGCACCTTTGCGCTTCGCGACGGCAATCGTCACGGCGGGTTCTGCAGTGGCGGTTCCTTCGCGATGCGCCACATACGTGGTCGACTCGCCGAAGTCTTCGCGGACATCGGCGACACTACGCAGATACACTGGTGCCTCGTTGCGAGATGCGACCACGACGCTGCCGATGTCCAGCGCCGTAATGAGTGGCGCGCCCACGTCGATATGGATCACGCTGTCCCGCTGCGTGATGTCGCCGGCGCCGAGTCGGGCGTTGGCGCTACGCAGTGCCATGGCGACCTCGCCGGGCGTTACGCCACTCGCGGCGAGCCGCGCGGCGTCCAGCAATACGCGGACCTGCCGCGGCGCGCCGCCTGTGACGAAGGTCTCGGAGACGTCGGCGACCGTCCGGATTTCGTCTTCCAGGTGCGCGGCGATCTGTCGCAAGAGGTTAGCGTCACCGTTGGGCGAACCGCTAGGCGCGTGCAGCGTCAGCGCGAGCACCGGGACGTCGTCGATCGAGTGGGACTTTACGACGGGTGGCAATGCGCCGGACGGCGCGCGATCCATCGCGCCCGCCAGTTTGGCCTGCACGCGCGTGACGCTGCGTTCCTGATCTTCACCGACGTTGAATCGTACCGTCACCATCGCGTAGCCTTCGCCCGACATCGTGTAGACGTGATCGACGCCAGGCAATTCGAGCATGCGCTGCTCGATCGGTCGGCCGAGCAAATTCTCTGCCTCCTGTGGTGACGCGCCGGGCATCGCCGCGATCACGTCGATCATCGGCACGGAGATCTGCGGTTCTTCCTCTCGCGGCGTGGCGAGGATGCCGAGCACGCCAAGCGCCAACGCACCGATCGCAATCAGCGGCGTCAGCTTTGATCGCAGGAACGATTGGGCAATACGGCCGGAGACGCCGAGCGATACGGACATGATTACCGTGCTCCGTTGGGCGTGGGCGTGGGCGTGGGCGTGGGCGTGGGCGTGGACTTCGGTGCGGCGATCGACGGCACCACGATCGCCTCACCGGCCGACAATCCGCTCACGATCTCGACGCTGCCCACGATACCGTCAGCGACGACAGCCCCCAGGCGCACCCAGCGCCGTTCATCACGCCCCTTGGCGCGCACGAGCACGCCAGTCAGATCGCCCTCATACACGAGCGCGCGCTGCGGTATGACGATGGCCCGATGCGCGCCGAGTGGAAGCTGCAGCGCCGCCGCGCTGCCGGCGCGATAGGTGCCGTCCCGATTGACGACCGTCGCATTGATCGTGAACAAGTTCGAGCCGATTCCAGGTACGATGCCCTCGATGACGGCGCGCACTGGGACCCCGTCAATCGTGGCGGCGATCGCTCTACCCCGAGCGAGCCCACGGACCGCATCGGCACTGGCCGTCGCGACAATGCGAAGCGTGCTCGCATCTTGGATCGTGAGCAGCGGCGCACCCGGCGACGCGAATGCCCCCGCGTCGACGGAGCGTGCGGTGATGGTGCCCGCAAAGGGCGCTCGCACGACGGCGTAGCTCGACATGGCGTCCACCTCGCCGCTTGCGGCGCGTGCGGCGTTCACCGCCGCGTCGGCGCGCGCAAGTCCCGTTTCGGCGGCGTCCAACTGCACGCGTGTGGCGGCGCTGTCGGCAAACAGCGCCCGGAAGCGTGCGGCCTGCGCGCGAGCTTCGCGTTGCATCGCTTCGGCATCGGCGATTGAAGCGGCGACCTGTGCACTCCGCGCCCCGAGGTCGCGCGCGTCGATGCGGGCGAGCACTTGACCGTTCGCGACGTGGTCGCCGGCTCGCACCAGCACCGCCGTCACCGTGCCCATCAACTTCGTACTGAGTGTGGCCTGCTGCATGGCCTGCGCGATACCGGCCGCTTCGAATGCGGTTGTGACGCTGGTGTCGTGGACAACGTACACCGCGCCAGTCGCTGGAGTCGTCGCCGCCGACGGGTCGTCGGTGTTCACTTTGGTTGTGTCACGTCCGCAGGCCGACGCGGCGAGCATCATCGTGAACATCAATGCGATCGATGCCGATCGGAGGCGGTTGTTAGACTCGAGCGAGTACGACTCTGACAGGCGATTGAAGTGCGTCATGATGGTCAGCGATCCGAGGGGCGCGACGCATCGAGCGTCGACAGTGACGTGAGGTCGACGGACGTCGCCAAGCGATGTGCTGCTACGGCGATGATGAGTGCGTGACGCGCGGCAGCGTGACCGAGCGCGGAGGACGTCGCCATGGCTTCAGCCGCCAGCAACTCCGCCACCGTGGCGAGTCCGCCAGCGTAGCGCCGCGCCACCAGGCGATGTGCCTCGCTACTCAGTTGCTCCCGCACCTCCGCGTGCTCGAGGCGCTGCAGCGCGTTCGCGACCGCTCGGCGCGTCATATCGACATCGGCCAGCGCACGCTGCGTCGCGCTCTGTTCGGCGTTGCGCGCCGCAGTGAATCGGGCAGATGCGGCGCGTATCGACGCGAGTGACTGCCCGCTGTTGAACAGCGACCACGACGCCATCACGCCAAGTGTCCAGTTTCGTCGTCCGGCAAACAGCGCGCCCGGAGCGTTCCAGTCGGTCCGCGCGAAGCCGTTGACGCGCGGGAGCAGCATGCTCGACTGACGTGTCACATCCGCCCGCGCCGCGGTAACGCCCGCGTGCAGTGCGGAGAGATCCGCGCGCGATTGCGCGAACCGCGCGGGGTCCCGATGGATCCCGCTGCCCGTGTCGGCGGCAGCGAGTGCGCGCAACGTGGCGTCGTCTGGTAGCGCGACCGGGAGGTCGAGGTCGCGAGAAGCGTCGTGCGTACGGCCAAGCAGAAGCGCGAGCTGCTGACGCGCCGTGAGCGCGCCGTCACTCGCGTCTGCGCGTTGCGATTCCAATTCGTTCGTGCGTACTGCGGCTTGCAAGACATCCGCCTTGGTGACCATACCCTGCCCGAACAGGCTCGTCGCCTGTTTCTGGCCGGCGTGCGCGGCCGCGAGGGCCGCATCGAGTGCGGTGATTCGGGCGGCGGCCAGAACTGCCCCGAAATACGCGTCGACCACCGCGCGCTGCGTCGAGCGCACCGTCCAGTCAGTCTGCGACCGGCTCGCGTCGGCGGCCGCCGACGCGGCGCGGCGACCAAGCCACGCGTCGGCGTTGATCAGCGGGATCTCGAGGACCAGTCCACCAGATACGTTCGTGATCGCCGCCGGATCGTTGAGCCGGGCAGGATCAAACGCCGCCGGCGTCACCTGGCGCTGGCGCAGCAGCGTGCCGAACGCACCGATTGGATCGGTCGTGCGCACCGCACCGGCCTCGACGCGCGCCGAGGGCAGAATGCCTTGCAGCGGGAGTCGAGCCTCAGCCTGCCGTGCGTCGGCTTCGGCGCGCGCCACGCGCACCATGGGCGCGTGGCCCGCGGCCTCCTGAAGCGCCTCGCTCAACCGCATTTGCGCCATTCCGGTCGCTGGCCAGCACACCACCCCGGCCACCATCCCCCACGCCGCACTCCAACGCATCGCCACGAGATGTCTCCTTTATATAGATAAATACGCATATAAGTAAATAGCGATATAGTGTAAAGTCAATCAGGCGAACCCCGAGAAGGTCTCAGGGATGCGACGCACCCGGGCCGCAGGGCACCGCGGGCGGTATCTTTGGCCCCATGCGTATCCAGAATCACGTCGGCGTCCGGTGGTCGCTCCGATTACTGCTGCTGACCCCGGTCATCCCGTTTACGCGTGTCACCGCGCAGCCCATCGAGGCACTCTGGTACTCGCGCAATGGTGTGCCGGGGACGCCGACCTTTCTGGCACACGCGGATCGGATTTCCATCATCTCGCCGCAGGTGTTCGCCTTCGATGTCGACGGAGGCATTCACGGCGCGCTGGACACCGCCGTGGTTCGCGTGGCGCGCGCGCAGCGCGTGAAGCTCGTGCCGCTCGTGATGAATCCCGCATTCGACCAGGCGTTGATGCATCGGCTGCTCGCCGAGTCAGTGCCTCGGGCGCGGGCGATTCGCAGCCTCGCGGCCCTGTGCCGTGAACAACATCTCGACGGGATTCAATTCGACATCGAGAATGTGCACATCGATGACCGCGATCTCTTCACCAGCTTCGTCCGTGAGTCGGTCGATTCCGTGCACCGCGCCGGATGCACGCTGTCCGCGGCCGTCGTGCCGAGGACGACGGATGCACCGGGGCCGACCGCGTATCACCGATGGATCTACGACAATTGGCGCGGCGTGTACGACTACAAGGCGCTCGCGGATACACTCGATTTCCTGTCGTACATGACGTACGCGCAGCATACCGGGGGGACGACGCCGGGACCGGTCGGCGGGTACCCGTGGATCAAAGCGTCGCTCGAGTATCTGCTCAAGCAGGGGGTACCGCCGCGCAAGATTTCGCTCGGCATCCCGGGCTATTCGGACTATTGGTTCCCGCAGTGGGGATGGCGCGACGGCGCGCACATGACCGGCCGTGACATCGGCTACGACGAAGGGCGACAGCTGCTCACTCGCTACAAGGCCACGGCACACTGGGATGACGTGCAGAAAGCGCCGTTCGCCATGTGGGAGAACGCGGGGGTGTTCGAGCAGCTCTGGCTGGAAGATGCGCGCGCGTTCGAAGCGAAGTTGCAGCTCGTGCGACGGTACCGGCTCCGTGGCTATTCCGTGTGGCTGTTGGGGCTCGAGGATCCGCGGCTGTGGACGCTCAAGCACCGCATCACGAAATAGCGACGCGGTGACTGCGCCCCTTCAGAGCGGCGGTGTCGGTACGAGAATCCGTCCAGGCAATCCGAGTGGTTTGCCGTAGGCCGCGTCGATCGGCATCTGGGCATTCGCCGAGGTGAGCGCGGCGCGCAACGCTTCCGAAAGCCGCGACGCGATCTCCGGTTGCCGCAACGACCGCTCGTGCTGCTCGCCAAGGTCGGTCGACAGATCGTACAACTCGTAGCGGCTGCCAGAATAGAAGTAAATCAGCTTCCACTTGCCGACGCGCACCGCGGAGAAAGGCTCCATGCCCGCGCCCGTCACATCGCCGACATGCGGGAAGTGCCAGAGCAGCACTCGCTCCAACGACACGGGCTTGCTATTGTCCAACGTCGACGTGAGGTCTCGTCCGATCGCATCTCGAGTGAGCGTCGACGTCAACGCGATATGCGCGGCGTGCAGCAGCGAGGGGAATAGATCGTCGGTGATGACCGGTGATTGCGACCGCCATCCGGCGCGTGCCACGTTGGGCCAACGCACGATCATCGGGACGCGTAGACCACCCTCATACGCCGAACCCATGCCGCTCTTCAGCGGTGCGTTCTGTATTCCACGCAATCCTGGTCTCGCACTCGACGCATCGCCACCATTGTCGGAGGTCAGTATCACGATGGTTTGCGCCGAAAGACTCTTCGCGTCGAGCCAGCTCATGATCGACTGGATGGCGCGATCAACCAGCGCGATCCGCGATGCATAGTGCGCGTCGTCGGCATCGAGTCCGCGATCGAGTGCTTCGCGGACCAGCCCGGTGTCGGTCGCACTCGACGATGCAATCGCGTCGAACGCAAGCTGCACAAAGAATGGCTTCTTGAGTGCCACGGTGGCATCCATCGCACGGACGGCCGACGTCGCCATCGAGTCTGCGCGATGCGCACCGGAGTCGCTCTCGTCGAAGCCGAGCGCCTTGGCGTCACTGTTCGGCGATCCCGGCGCGCTCCAGTCGGCGCGCCCGATGTGAATCGTCCGATATCCGGCGTTGCGCAACAGCTTCGGCAATAACGGTCCGGTATACGCCCTCGGCGAGGCCGCAGCACTCAGTCCGTTGACGTTCCACGCGGGAGGCAGAATCCCGGAGATGACCGTACGTTCTTCACGACCGCGCACGCTCGTCATGTTGGTGACGCGCGTGACGGCGGGCGATCGCCCCGTCAGTAAGGTCACGCGAGTCGGACTGCCAACGGGCGAGGCCGCATAAGCGTCCGTGAACGTCACGCCCTCTGCGGCCAAGCGCGCCATCGCAGGAGTCAGATACTTCCGGTTCGCGTCGGTGGTGTCGCGATACAGCGGCACGCTGAGATCCTGCCAGCCTAGGTCGTCGACGATGAGCAGGACGATGTTCGGGAAGGCGATCGCAGCGGGCGTTGTCGATTTGGCGCGCGGCGCCGGTTTTGGCGACGTGCCTTGCGCCGTCGCGCTCTGCACGAAGACGGTTGCTGTAAGCACCAGCAAAGGCGACAGCAGCGCGCGCGCCATGAACGGTGTCAACGTGCCGGACGTCGCTGCGTCGCGGCTTTCTCGACTAGGCGACGGAGCTCTTTGATCGGCTCCGGGCTGTCATCGACTTGCAGGCGTACCACGACGTCGTTGTGCAGCCACACGCCGCCATCCTTCTTCACGATGATCATCGCGGCCGACTGCATGCCGCGTTTGTCACCGCCGGCGATCTGTCCGGCTTCGAGTGCGGCCAGCAGACGGAACGAGAGATGGCCCTCCGTCGCCTCGAACGCCGCCACCATGGCGCTCACGACTTCAGGGCTCGCGAGGATATTGCCTTGTGCTGTGCAGTACGTGCCCTGCTTGTCACCGGCCCACTCGGTGGCTTTCGGGCCGGTGTAGGCCGCGACGTTGCCCTGCGCATCGATGACGGCAAACTGTCGACCGTACTTGGTCCAGTCCGTCGGTCGCGGATCTGGGTCGCCCTCCCAGACCTCCTTCACGACGTCGGCGGGTTTCTTACCGCCGCGCAGCAGCGCGATGGCCTGTGGTCCGTAGCTGACGTCGACGATCGCTTGCGTGGCCGCCACACCGACGCCGGCCTCGGCCCACAGCACGCCGTTCCCGACGGCGAAGACGCGCGACTGCACCGCGCCTCCGACTTCACCCGTCTTCGGATCGTAGCCAAGAATCGAGAAGGTCGCAATCGGTGGCCACGGCAACCGAGCCGTGGTCGAGAACTGACTCGACTGCCCGGCGCTTTGCGTGCCCGATTGCGCGCCGAGGAGCGTCGGCAGCGACAGCAGCGCAACGTAGGCAGAACGAGTGAACAGGGTGCGTGCTAACATGGCGAACCGGATTGGAATGGTCAGGAAGAGAGCGCGCAGCGCATCACGATCGCACTGGAGGGGCACGCTTTGGTGAACTCAATCGTGCTGCCGATATCAGCGGGGACCATGGTGCGCTCGACGACGGTGAAGCCAAAACGTGGGAACCACTGATCGGCCGTGCTCGTGAGCAGGTATAGCGACGCTAACGACTTGGTTCTCGCCAGCGCGATCAGATCCATGACCAGGCGTGAACCGACACCGAGGGTGGCGAGATCGCGCGCAACGGCGACGGAACGCAAGAGCGCACTGGAGCCGTGAACGTCCAACGCG
The DNA here is from genome assembly GCA_031366985.1 of Gemmatimonadaceae bacterium. GTDB lineage: Bacteria > Gemmatimonadota > Gemmatimonadetes > Gemmatimonadales > Gemmatimonadaceae > Gemmatimonas. Next base: position 70,766 of record JANLPE010000075.1, on the reverse strand, counting down.
CCGCATCCCACGACCTGTCCGTTCAGTTCAGCCAGCAACGCGTGCTGAGGCGTCGCGCGCAGCAAGTCCGCGACCCCGTCCGTTGGGAGCTCGCGGGCACGGAGCAGGCTGACGACGGCGTAAAGATCCTGCGAAGTAGCGAGTCGAACGGTGATCGTCATGACACGTGCCGGACGAGGTGACGGCGAGCTTCGTGCGTGCCCAATGCGTCATCGCATGGTCGAACGCACACGGACCTGCGTACCCCATGGATCACGCACCACGATGGCGGCACCGTCGACGGTGACCTCCACATCGTGCCGCGCCATCGAAGCAGCGACCGCCGTCACGTCATCGGGGGTCGGCACGTCGACGGTCCACTCGAGCAACCGCGCTTCATCGCGGCGCGCGCTGTCGGCGTCCTTCGCCCACGTGTTCGTGCCGAGATGATGATGATAGCCGCCCGCTGACAGAAAGAGTGCGCCCGGGTAGGCCCACATAATCTTGTCCATGCCGAGCGCATCGTGGTAGAAACGCGCGCCGCGATCGAGATCGCCGACATGCAAATGCACATGGCCTACTTTTGTGCCGGTAGGCGCACCAGTCCACGGTACGCCAGCGCCGGCGTTGACGACGCTCTCGACATCCAACGGGATTGTGCCCATGGCGAGCTGACGACCATCAGTTTCCCACTGCGCACGCGGACGATCGGCGTAGATCTCGAGTCCGAGCCCGTCGGGATCGCTTAGGTAGATCGCCTCGCTGACGAGATGATCGGAGGTGCCGGCGGGGATGCGCCGTTCGGCGAGGTGCCGCAGGAATCGTCCGAGCGCAGGCCGGTCCGGCAACAGGATCGCGACGTGAAACAGCCCGAGGCGCCCGCGCTTGGGCACTGGCTTCGCGCTTTTTAACTCGTGCAGATAGAGCAGGGGCTCCGCATCGCCGTGCGCGCCCATGACGGCGACGCCATCGTCTTGCGAGTACAGGTGAAGACCGATGACGTCGTGATAGTACGCGATCGATCGCGCGAGGTCGGCCACCGCCAAGCGCACCGGGCCGAGGGTCGTCGCATCTGGCAGCCGATGGTCCGGCGGCGCAATGCCGTACGCAAGCTGGGGGCTCGTACCTGAGGGCTGATTCATGATATGCAATCAGCGACGGAACGGCGAGGGCGTCAACGGCGCGTGGACGCGCCCGGCCACGCATCAGTTCGGCGGTTTCGATGTGTCCCGCGGAACGGACTGCGCGCTGGCGGTATCCCGTTTGATATCCCGCGTCGTCGTGTCCGAGCGGGCGGTATCGCTTTTCACCTTCGTGCTGCGCTTCCGCACCGTCGGCGCCGGCGTGCCGACAGCAGGCTTCGCCGTACTATCCGGGACCGTCGCGGCCGCGCGCAACCGATCGATGTACGGCATCACCGGGGTCGCGATCATACGCGATATCGAGCCGATGTTGTCGGAGATCGCGCGGACTGCGCCATCCGGCTGTTGAGCGCCGTACCAGTACAGGCCGTACACGCATAGTACGATGAAAAGCAGTATGGGTAGCGTGCCACGGCGCGAGTTCTCGGGCATCCCGATCGCTTTCGCCACCGGGATATCGCGCGCCGGAGCCGCGTTCTGGAGCGACGTCTTGCTGCGATCGACGAGGTGGGGAACTGTCATCTGATCCATGCTCGGCGTGCGGCGCGCCGGACCAACTCCTCGCCCGTCCAGCGCGCGGCGATAGAGCGCCGCGGTTTGCGTCGGCGTCATGCTGTGGATTGAGTTCGCGAGTTCGTCGGCGAAGTCGATGATGCGCGGGAAACGGTCGGCCGCATCCGGCGCGAGCGCCTTGTCGAATACCGATTGCAACAGCACCGGCCAGTCGATGTCGGACCGCACTTCGGCGAGGCGGCGCGGGCGGCTCGTCAATCGGAGAATCAACGAATCCTTTCCGGACGCATCAGAAAACGCTTCCTCGCCCGTCAACGCGACGAACGCGACCAGCGCCAGCGCGTATTCATCCGAGCGCGCATCGAGCACATCGCCCGCGAGCTGTTCGGGAGACATGTACTCCGGCGTGCCGACGGCGAATCCCGTACGCGTCACTCGCGTCACGCCGCTGTCCATCGTCCGCGCAATCCCGAAATCGACCAGCTTCACCAGATACGTGCCGTCGGCACGCGTGGTGAGCATGAGATTGTCGGGCTTGAGATCGCGATGCAAAATGCCGAGGTCGTGCGCAGCCTGCAGCGCGTCAGCGGATTGGCCGATGATATCGGCGGCCACGTCAGGATGCAGCGCCGTCTCCCGGTCGAGCAACGCGTGCAGCGACTCACCCTCGATGAACTCCATCGCCAGGTACACCAAGCCGTCGTCGGTTTCTCCGAAGTCGAAAATCGAGGCGACATTCGGATGCGACAACTTGCTGGCGTTCTCCGCTTCGCGCGTGAACCGCTGCAACGCCTCGGCGTCACCGACCAGCGCGTGCCGCATGACCTTGATCGCGCTCTTGCGCTTCATGCGGATATGCTCAGCCATATACACCTGACCCATGCCACCCTCGCCAACGCGCGAGAGGATCTTATACCGGTCAGCGATGATCGTACCGATCAGGGTCGAGTCAGATTCCGGAGGCATGCCGTCAGTGGAGACAGGTCTGTTCAGGGCTTGGCGAGCGCATCCCGCCAAGGAGCGAAGTCATCGTACAGACGACGTATCAGTGATTCTGACAACGAAATACGGATCACGGAACCGCTCCGTGTGGCGTCGTGCACCGGTATTTCGGTCTTCGGCCAGAAGTCGTCTTCGCGAGGAATAAACATTGCCGGCGAGACCGTTCCGATCATCGCGCCCAGTACGGGCGTGTTGGCCGCGAGGTGCGCCGCCGGATTGAGCTGCGATGCGCGACGGGACCTCCAGCACGATCGGCGTTCCGTCATGCGTCATCTCGACCACATGCACGTCGCCGTGCTTGATCTCGACGGCCTTTTCCGGCGCCAACGACGGCCACGGTACCTTGTCCGGTGTCACCTCGACCACGTAGGCCGCGCGTTGCGTCGGGACGAGGGTACGCCGTGCGCTCCATCCCTCGATCTGGTCCACGGTGTCATACAGGCCGCCGGCGGCCTTACTGTTGGCATCCTTCCACGTGGTAATCTGCTGCGCGCGCCAGAGAAACACCGGTATGGGCATGATATTCACACGAATGTCGTCGATGCGGTCGGCTGCTGCCGTCTTCTCGCGTTTCATCGCTTCGCTTGGGGCGTTGTCGTCCACCGCGGCCAGTGTGTGCGCCACACCCGCCGGCATTGCGGGGGCTGCGCGAGCGCGCGCCGTGTCGAAGAGCTCCTGCAACGAGTCCGGCCACCGCACATCCTGCTTGGCGTTCTGCAGCGTCTGCGGTCCCTTGGTCAGTCGGGCGACCAACGATTCCTTCGAGGACTCCGCTGGAAACGCCGGCTTTCCGGTGAGCGCGAAGAACGCCACCAGCGCGCGCGAACACTGGTCGCTGCGCGCACCGCGCGTGTCGCCGGCACGCTGGTCCGGCGACATGTACTGCGGCGTGCCGAGCATGATGTTGTCCGGCCTGACGTCGCGGTGCAGCATGTCCAGTTCGGGCGCGGCCTGCAGCGCATCGGCGGCCTGCCCGAGGATGTCCGCCGCGACGGCGGGGGGCATGGTGTCATCCTGATTCAGCGTCGCCGCGAGGGAATCGCCGGCGACGTACGCCATCGCGAGATCCACGACGCCGTCGGTCTCACTGAAATCTAAAATGGCGGCAATGTTCGGATGCGACAGCTGACTCGGGTGCTCCGCTTCGCGCGTGAACCGCTGCAACGCGTCGATTTCGCCGATGAGCGATGGGCGCATGATCTTGATCGCGCGCTTCCGCTGCATGCGCACGCGCTCGGCCAGATAGACCTGTCCCATTCCGCCTTCGCCGATGCGCGTCTCGATACGATAGCGCGCCGCGATGACGGTACTAATCAGGTCGCCGACTTGGCCACCACGCACGAGCCGTGTGCCGTCCTTCGCACAGAAGTCGACGGCGGCGTCGTAGGCATCACCGCAGCGGGGGCAGATCTTCGTCCGGGACACGCGGAGCTGGCAGTGGCGAAAAGGTCGGCGAACTGAACGGAGAGCGACGGTAAACTAGTGGAAAACGCGTTAGCTTGCGGGATGCCACTTTTCGCTGAAACGCCGACCCAATCCCGTCGCGACTGTTTCGCGATGACCCGTCGTCTGCTCCGACTGACTGCCTCCGTGTTGACGGTGGTCATCGCGCTGCCGAACGCCGCGACCGCGCAGGCCGGCACTGCGTGGGCGCGCGCGGGCACGCAGGGTGACTTCGTGCTCCGCGACTTCCGGTTCACGACCGGTGAGCTCCTGCCGGAACTCAAACTCCACTACACCACACTCGGCACGCCGCGAAAGGACGCGAAGGGCGTTGTGCGCAACGCCGTCATGATCCTGCATGGTACGGGTGGAACTGGGCGTGGTTTTCTCAGCCCGAACTACGCCGGCCAGCTGTTCGGTCCCGGCCAGCTCCTCGACAGCAGCAAGTACTACATCGTTCTGCCGGACGGCATCGGCCACGGCGGGTCGAGTAAACCGAGCGATGGCATGCACGCGAAGTTCCCGCGCTACAGCTACGACGACATGGTGGAATCGCAGTTCCGGTTATTGACCCAGCATCTCCGGATCAACCACCTGCGGCTGATCATGGGGACGTCGATGGGGTGCATGCACGGGTGGGTATGGGGCGAGACGCACCCGGATTTCATGGACGGGTTAGCCCCGTTCGCCTGCGTGCCAGCGCAGATCGCCGGTCGCAATCGCATGATGCGGACAATCGCGATGGACGCTATTCACAACGATCCGGCATGGAACGGCGGCAACTACACCACGCAGCCGCCTGGGCTCCGCACCGCGGAAGCGATGCTCTACATGATGGGCAGTGCGCCGCTGTTGAATCACAAGCAGGCCCCGACACGCGACGCGGCGGACAGTGTGATCCGCGCGTATCTCGATCGTGGCGTACGCATGACCGACGCGAACGACTTTCTGTACCAGTTCGACGCGTCGCGGGAATACGATCCGTCGACCAAGCTCGATCGTATAACCGCGCCGGCGCTCTACATCAATTCGGCAGACGATCAGGTGAATCCGCCCGAGCTTAAGCTCGCCGAGATGTACGCAGCGAAGATGAAAAAGACGCGGTTCATTCTCCTGCCGATCACGGACGAGACCCGTGGGCACGGCACCCACTCGCTTCCCAGTGTGTGGGGTGGCTACCTCCGCGAATTTCTCACGACGCTGCCGGAGCGGTGATACGAGCGGTGATGTATCAGCGGAGCACGCTGACGACACTCGTCTGGCGGGCCGTGCGGTTACGCTGCCCGCATTGCAACGGCAAGGGGATATTCGCGACGTTCTTCAAGCTCAGGGAGCAGTGTCCGACGTGCGGCCTGCGGCTTGAGCGTGGCGAGAGCGATTACTTCGTCGGGGCGTATCTGTTCAATCTGATCGCCGTCGAATTGATCCTGTTCTTCTGCGTGAGCGGATTCGTGTATGTCACGTGGCCCAATCCGCCGTGGGATGTCATCACGTACACGACAGCGGTCCTGATGCTGTCGGGTTGTGTGCTGTGCTATCCGTTCGCGAAGACCACGTGGCTGGCGGTGGACGTCGCCATTCGACCGCTCTCCGACGCAGAACTCACATGGCACGTGGAGAGCGGTGTTGCCGGCGATCGCGAACTGCCGTACCTCTAAAAGTTTACTTCTCGGAGATGATGAGGTAGCGCGACGTCGCCCAGAACTTGGCCGGATCGTTGATCTTGATCGACTCGCCACGGAAGGATCCGTCCTTCTCCTTCTTCGCGACTTCGATCAGGCCGACATCATGGCGCGAGACAATTTTGTACGGCCGATCAGCGCGTGGCAGCGCGATCGTGACGACCTGTCGACGATCGCCCAATGTGAAACGGCTTTCGTCGAATGTGCGTGACGGCACCAAGGTCTTGCCGAGCTTGACGATCAGCAGGCCGCGCGATCCGCCTTCCTCGGTGACGATGCCGTCGGCCAGCAGCTGACGCTTCGTGCCGACGACGTAATACACCTTGTTCTCGCGCGTGTCCATCGCCTTCACCGTATCGGTGAGCGTCGTCTTCTCCGCGACGAGCTGCGCGTTCTGCGTCCGCAGCTGCTTCACTTCTTCCTGGAACGCGACGATTTCCTTTTCACGGTTCGCCATGCGCGCATTCAGGTCGGCCAGCAACGTGGCTGTCGCGCCCGAATCCGCGCGCATCGACTTGAGCGTATCGAGCATCGCTCTCACCTGCGCCTGACGCGCCGCGAGGCTCTTCCGCATCTGCGATAGGCGATCGAGGATATCCTTCTTCGCGTCCGCGGCTTCAGTCTTGCCGGACTCGTCGCTCTTCTTGACAGAGACCTTGGACGTCAGCGTGCGGACCTGACGCAGCTCGGCATCGACCTGATCGGCGAACTTGGTCGCTTCGACGACCTGGTTCAGCGCACGGTCTTTTTCGGCCGACGCGCTCTGCGCGGCGGTCTGCAGCGAGTCGCGCTGGAAGGTCGCGGCGGTAAGTTCGACGGCCAGCGAATCGCCGCGGGCCTTGGACTTTGCATCCGTGCAGGCTCCCGCGGCGCCAAGAAGGATCAAGGCAGCGGCGGCGAACGCACGGTGACGATTGACGGACACGGTCATGAATGTTGGGAAAAGGGTGACAACCCCGGGGAACGTACCGGCAGGAACCCACTCGTGAAAGTGAGCCGCATCACGCTTTCTGAAAATTCCCGCCAGAAAGCGCACAAAGTTTGTGCCGCAATATGGAAAGACTCGCTGCATCCGCGGGAAAACGCGGGGCCTATCGCACCCAACCGCGCGTCCGATACAACGCTGTTCCGATCAACTCATAGAGCGCATCCTGGAACACCAATCGGCGAACGCCGGCGCGATCGAGTCCGTTCAATGAGTAGTCGCGGCCATCGGCCGGAACACATTCGACCAGCAGTCCCTCGTTCTCCAGGGCCGCGCAGGCACGTCTGGTGTGCAGCGCCGACGTGACGAGGATGATTCGGCGCCATTGGTGCGTCCGCGCGAGGGCGCTGAATGCGAGCGCTTCATCGTGGGTCGAGTGCACGTTGCGGACGAAGCTCAGCGACAGTTCCGGCGCGACGAGTTGTACCAGCGCGCGCTGATCTGCCTCGGACGTGACGGGCGGCGTTCGGTCGCGTTGCGACACAACCGACAGCGCAAGTTCACGAACGGCGCGCCGTTTGGCGGTCGAGAATGCCGTCAGCAATCGATCCAACGCCTGCTTGTTGATACGTCCGTCGTCGGTGAGGCCACCACTTAACACGACGATGGCATCGACTGGCGTCGCGCTCGGCGGGTCCGCGCGCACCAATGACGGAATGGCGCCGCGAACCAGCGGTGTGAACATCACCAACATCAGCGTTGTGCTGAGGAGGCCACCGAGCAGCCACAGCCAGGCGCCGAACGCTGACGGTCCGAGCATGGCTCCAGCGACAAGGCACGCCAGCAGCGAGGCCCACTCGGGCGCGCCGACAATGCTCAATAATCCCAGCGCATCGGCGAGCCAGAAGATCGCCACGCCCAGCGTCGCCCCGCACCAACGCACCATGCCATCGGAGGCGCGGACACCGATGTCGGCGCCGCGCCCCCGGAACAAGACATCGCGTGCTATCACGCTCGCCTGATCATTGACGATCCTGCGTCACGCGTCCACCCACCGGCGGCTGCTGATACTTCTCAAACCAGCTGCGCAGATAGAGCTGTGTGCGCAGGAAGTTCGACGGAGTCGAACTGGTGCCGTGCCATTCGTTGTTGAAGCGGATCATCGCCGTCGGCACCTTGCGGATCTTCAGCGCCTCGTAGAACTCCTCGGTCTGACTGATCGGGGTCCGGAGATCGTTCACGCCCGTCATCAGCATCGTCGGCGTCTTCACGTTCCCGACATACATCAGCGGAGATCGCTTCAAGTGCTCCGACGGATCCTCCCACGGATACTTGGCGAAATTGTAGTACCAACTCGATCCGTCCGTCGTGCCGACGAAACTGATCCAGTCGATCACCGGGCACAACGCCGCCGCAGCCGCGAACCGGTCCGTATGGCCCACGGTCCACGCCGTGAGCACGCCGCCGCCGGAGCAGCCATACACGTACAGCCGGTTCGTATCGACGTAGCCACGATTCACCACGCTGTCAACACCCGCCATCAGATCGTTGAAGTCCTTGCCCGGATACGCGTTCTTAATCGCGTTGCCGAATGCCGATCCGTACCCCGTCGAGCCGCGTGGATTCGTGTACAGCATCACGTAACCATTCGACGCGTGATCCTGTCGCGAAAAGTTGAACCCGACATTGTACATCGAGTGCGGTCCACCGTGAATTTCGAGCATCAGCGGGTACTTCTTCTTCGGATCGAAATCGGCTGGCTTCACAATCCAGCCCTGCACCTTGAAGCCATCCACCGACGTGTACCAGATCTCTTCCGTCGTCGCGAGCTGTTTGCCGGCCAACACATCGCCGTTCACATCGGTAAGCTGCTTGAGGACTGGCGTGCGCACGTCGAACGCGACCACATCGTTCGGTTTGAGCGAGCTCGTCGCGACGCCGACCGCCATGAAGTTCTTGTTGATGTCGTGCGTCGTCAGCACCTGCACGCCTTTCGTCACTTGGCGAATATCGCCCGCGAGCGATGCCGCGTACAAATTGCGCGAGCCTTCGTTCTCGGCGGTGAAGTAGACGCTCGACCCATCCGGCGACCAGATCAGACCACTCGGCGAACGATCCAGCTTTGCCGTCAGCGCGTGAGACTTGCCGCCATCGGCATCCATGACATACAGGATTGCGTCCTTCCACGTCGCATCCGTGCTGTCGTAGCCGGTGTACGCGATCAGCTTGCCATCTGGCGACGGCACCGGATTGTTGTCCGGTCCCTTACGGTGGGTCAACTGCGCGATGGTGCCCGTGCTGACATCGACCTTGTAGATCTCCGACTCACGCCACGCATACTCGGAATCCTTGATGCGCAGCGACGTGAAGACGAGACTCTTGCCATCGGGCATCCAGGTCGTGCCGTTCGACGCCCACTCACCCGACGTGACCTGATGCGGTGTGCCGCCGTCCGCCGGGACCGTGAAGAGCTGGCGCAGTCCGTCTTCCAGGAAACCCTGTCGATCAGCGCGGTACTTGACCTTCGTGACCACACGCGGTGCCTCGGTCCACTTGGCACCGCGCGGCGCGGTTGGCATCGCAATGCGCCACGGATCGTTCGCGCGTACCAACATGCCGAACGCGAGCGTCTTCCCATCCGGCGACCACTCGATGTCCGAGGGCGTTTCGGTCAGGCGCGTGATCTGGGTGGTCGCGCCTTCGGCGTCCATATACCGAACCCAGAGCTGTGCGCCACTTGGCTCGCCCGGTGCGACGAACGCGATGCGGGAACCATCGGTCGACCATTTGGCGTCCGCACCTTTCACCAGAAACCGGTTCTTGGTGCCATCCGCATTCATCAACCACACTGACGACTCGCGCTTGTCGTTCAGTTGGTCGATCCATGTGCGTGTGTAGAGGATCTGACGTCCATCGGGCGACAACGCCGGATTGCTGACGTCCTCCCAATTGAAGTAGTCCGCGATGGTGAGTTTCGACGCAGCAGCGGTTGGCGGCGTCGCGGTTGGCGCCGTGGCGGTCGTTGCATTCTGCGCAGCGAGCGACGGCGCCGTAAGCACAATGCATGACGCGATCAGGGCAAACGCAGCTACATGCAGGCGCGTATGTGCGGGCACGGGAACCTCCGAGGGCGGAACGGAGACGGTCGAACGAATCGACCGATCAGGCAACCCTGTACGCTGCGCCTTAGCGCAGCGTATCCGCAAGTGCGAGCAGGCTGTCGCGAAGGCGAATGCTCGAGCCGTCGACGAGGCGACGGACGCCTTTCCACTGACGGATCAACGGGGAGCGCGCCGACAGCTGCGTCTCGATGACGCGATGCTTCGACGTGCTCGCATGCACCATGCGGCCTTCGCCGACATAAATGCCAATGTGCGAGACCTTCTTGCCGCGGCCAAAGGTCAGCAAATCGCCCGGCTTCAATGCGGCGAGATCCTTGGGGATTTCCTCACCCATCGTCGCTTGTTGACGCGCCGTGCGCGGCAACACCATGTTCAATGCACTCATCACGACCTTCACCAAGCCACTACAGTCGAGCGCGCGGTTCGGCACGAGTCCGCCGAGCTTGTAGCGCGTGCCGATCTGACTCCGTGCCTTCGCGACAATGCTGTCGGTGAGCGACTGCGCCGATGCACTGAACGCCGCGAATGGCTTCTTCACATCGACCGTCTGGGCATCGACTCGCGCCGCCACCGCGCAGAGCGCGGCGGCGAAGCTGAGTGCGATCAGATGGCGGCGAGGGAAAGCCACGTGGCGGGGTGCGAAGGGGAGTGAGTCGCGATACCTACTCCCGTTGGGAGTACCTCGCGGGTGCACAAGCTATCCCTTGGACGATGCTGACGCCACCGAGACCGTCACACTCACGGCACATTCCGTTAGCGCATCGCGATGCCGAAGGTTCGCCGAAGGCAGAATTGTGACGGTCGCGCCACGTTCCCCGTTCGGAATTCCCCTGCTCAGCGAATGTCGAGCGCTTTGTGGGTTTGCACGGAGAGCCTCCAACGCGGGTGCGCAAGGCAGTAGGCCAAGGCCGCGCGCGTATTCTCGGCCGCGTCGGGCCCGTCCATCGGTTGGAGCAAGAAGTGACGGAACGACAGCGTTTCGAAGCGCTCCGGCATCGCCCTGGGCTGAGGAAACACCAGCTTGAGTTCGTCGCCGCGCGTCAGTGCCAACGGGGCATCGGCTTTGGGGCTGACGCAAATCCAGTCCAGCCCGGCCGGCGCCAGTTGCGTTCCGTTGGTCTCGACGGCGATCTCGAATCCCACGGCGTGCAGCGCGTCGATGGCTGTGACGTCCAGTTGCAGCAAAGGCTCGCCGCCCGTGCAAACAACGAACGGCCGTACATCGTCCGGCGCCGATGCCGGCCAGCGGCTCTTCACGAACTGCGCAAGCGCGTCGGCCGTTGCGAATTTGCCGCCGTCAGGGCCAACACCGATGAAATCGGTGTCGCAGAACGTACACACCGCCGTTGCCCGGTCCGCTTCACGACCCGTCCAGAGGTTGCAGCCTGAGAATCGACAGAACACGGCCGGCCGGCCGGCGTGAACGCCTTCGCCTTGCAGCGTATAGAAGCACTCTTTCACGGTATACGTCACGCGGCCACGCTCGGGCTCATGTCGCGGCCGCGTACGCAATCGGGTCCGTGGCGTCGTTCGCGGCGAATCCACGCAGGCGCAGCTGACAGGCGTCGCAGTGGCCGCACGCCGTGCCATCGACCGCGGGATCGTAGCAACTGGTTGTCATTGAGTAGTCCACGCCAAGCGAATGCCCGAGGGCGACGATCTCCGCCTTCGACAAATGCTGCAGCGGCGCGTGAATCGTGAGCCGGTGCGCGCCCTCGACGCCTGCTCGTGTTGCCAGGTTCGCCATCGTCGTGAAGGCCTCAATGTATTCCGGCCGGCAATCCGGGTAGCCCGAATAGTCGAGCGCATTCACACCGATGAAAATCGCGTCCGCGCCGAGGACTTCGGCCCACGCCAGTGCGAAGGAGAGGAAGATCGTATTGCGGGCGGGCACATACGTGATGGGGATCTCATCGCTTGGGTGATCGACATCGCGGTCTTTGGGGACGGCGACATCAGACGTAAGCGCGGACCCGCCCCACTGACGCAGATCGATATCAACTACAACATGCTGCGCGACGCCCTGAGCGGCGGCGACGCGGCGCGATGCCTCGATTTCGACGGAATGGCGTTGGCCGTACCGAAAGGTCATGGCGTACGGCGTGAAGCCGTCGCGCTTGGCGACGGCGAGCACCGTCGTGGAATCCAGTCCGCCGGAAAGCAGGACGACGGCGGGGCGCCTGTGGCCCGAGTCAACAGCGGTCATGCACGAAAAATAGCGAATCGCACAACGCCCGACCTGTTGATGCGATGCGCCCGCATTGCGAGGTTGTAGTCGGTCCCGAAACCGCTTGCCTTCCCGCCCCGATCAACATGTCCTGGTTGTCCGACCCCAATGCGTGGGTGTCTCTGCTCACGCTCTCGGTGCTCGAGGTCGTACTCGGCATCGACAACATCATTTTCATTTCGATCCTCAGCGGCAAGCTGCCGTCCATCGACCAGCCGAAGGCGCGATCGTTCGGACTCGCGGGCGCCTTCGTCACGCGCGTTGGGCTGCTGCTTTCGATCACGTGGGTCATGCGACTCACACGGCCGCTGTTCACCGTCCTCGATCACGGCCTGTCCGGCCGCGACCTGATCCTGCTCGTCGGCGGACTGTTCCTGATCGGCAAAGCCACGTCAGAGATTCATCACAAGCTCGAGGGGGAGGACCCATCCGCGTCGTCGGCGAAGGCGGGGCGGACGTTGTGGGCGACCGTCGCGCAGATCATGGTCGTCGACATCATCTTCTCCCTCGATTCGGTGATCACCGCCGTCGGCATGGCCAATGACGTCTCGATCATGATCACCGCGAATGTCATTGCGCTCGCCGTGATGCTCTTCGCCGCGAGCCCGATCAGCGCGTTCGTCGAGAAACATCCGAGCATCAAGATGCTTGCGCTCGCGTTTCTGGTACTCATCGGCACGAATCTCGTGGCCGAGGGGATGGGGCAGCACATCGCCAAAGGGTACACGTATCTCGCGATGGCATTCTCGGTCGTTGTCGAGATGCTGAACATCAGGGCGCGCGCAAAAGAGCTGGCGGTCCAGGGCGCGCTGTCGTTACGCGAACCAAAGATGCCTGATGAACACGCAAGCCGCGCCACTGAATGACGTCTGCTGTCATCCACGCCCCACCTCGGCTGTCCGAAATTGAGGACGTTTCCGAGTCAGCGTCGGATCACCATGAGCTGCTAATGTCCTTCCCCGCAACAGGTTAAAATTTGACCGGCGTGCGGCGCGCAACGTGCCATTCCCGAGGGTGTCCCTAACTCTCGAGACTCGCATGCGCTTTTCGACTCGCTGCCTCGCCCTCGCCCTCACGTCTGCACCATTTATATCAACCGCGGCGCGGGCGCAGTCGGGTGGTACCGCGTCGCTGACCCCCTACGTCGGCTACCTTGTGACGGGCAACTGGTATGACGGCCCGATCGGCACGAGTATTTCAACGAGCAACGCGCCGATGCTCGGCGTTCAGGGCACTGCGCCCTTGATTCCAGGAGTCGCCCTGATCGGGAACGTTGCCTATGCGAGCGGTGATTTACGCGTAGGGTTGCCGATCATCGGTGGTGTCAACATAGGGAAAGCGACGACGTGGCTCTACGACGCGGGGCTCGAGGTGGGCGGGCTAAGCCGGCGCCGCGCCGGGGTGGCGCCGTTCGTCCAAGGCGGCATCGGCGGGATGACGAGCGAAATCTCAAACAGCCTTCTGCGTGTACGTGCGACGAACGTCGCCTACACGGCGGGCGTCGGTGTCGACGTCGGATTGACGCAGGGGTTCGCACTGCGCGTGCAAGCCAAGGATTGGATCGGCCGTTTCAATTCAGAAGACGCGATCGGTGTTCGCGTCCAGGGAAACCTGGCGCACAACTGGGCGCTCTCGGCTGGTGTGCGATTGGGCTTCTGAGGCCACTCCCACCAGTTAACTTCGAGTCCGGTCGCTCAAGACGTTTTCTCCGGAGATTGTCGGTGCCGAACTCAGTGTGGGCTGCAGCGGCAGCTCGTCGCATTCTTGTCACGATGGCGTTGCCGGTCGCAGCACTGGTAACGCCATTCGTGTCTCCAGCCCTTGCCCAGCAGGCCGGCGCCTCGCGCGACAGCGCGGCGCGGCCCAGTCGCGTCGACCCGTTGATGGGAGACCGCGATCGATTGAGCGGCCCGTCGTCGCAGGCCCGTTCGCAACAGGACTCCTTCGAGCGCAATCACCGGCAGGGACTGCGCTTCTACAATGGCGGTGCCGACGCGACGTGCGAGGTCAAACTGGGTGACATCTGCTATTGGAACAACAACGGCGACGTCCCGCCGCCGGACGAACGCAACGACGCGAAAATTGAGCGGCTTGAGCTGCTGCAGGTGCTCAAGCGTGCGCAGGAAACCGATCCGACGGACGACTGGGTCAATGGCATGCGGGTGCGCTACGCGATTGAAGCCGGACAGGCCGATACCGCAACGATGGCGGCCGCTGCATGCCGGGGCACGGATTGGTGGTGCGCCGCGCTGCAGGGACTCGCTGCACACGTCGCCAACCGACACGAGGCGGCTGCGCGCGCATTTGCGGTGGCGCTCGAGCGCATGCCGGGGACACAGCGCTGCGAATGGACCGATCTGACCTGGTGGCTCGATCAGAACACCGCGCCAAAATACAGTGCGGTGCCGTGCGCCAGCCGCGACGCCGCGAACGCGCGCATCCTGCGATTGGCGCAACCGTTGTGGATGCTGCCCGTCAACGATCTGACCAACGAACTGCTGTCGCGCTGGACGATCTCGCGTGTGTACTCGCTGGGACGTATCCCGTACGACTTGCCGTTCAGTAAGTACATTCTCGAATCGCAGGTGCGGTATGGTTGGCCCACCGCGTGGTCGATTCAGAACGGCGGGGTCGCGGATCCACGTCCGCCGAGTGTCATTGGACACGAGCCGACGCCGAGTTTCGACTTCATGCCCGCGCCGCTCGCGATGGACAAGCCGATCGGTGCGACCGCCGCCGACTGGCCGCTCAAACGCAAGACGGCGCGCATGCGGTACAGCACGCGTTACGCCGGCGGGTACGGCGTGCTGCCGCATCAGTGGGCTCGGTTCCGTCGCGGTGATTCGACGCTGGTGGCAGGTGGCTATCGGCTGGTGCGTGACCTCGAGATGGGGAAGGCGCCGTATACGGCCGCGCTCACGCTGGATGGCTTCGACGGGCACGCACCACGGCAGGCGAGGAAGGACAGCGCGAGCGCTGCCGGCGCCCTGTTGGTGAGCATGGGCACCACGCCGATGTTGGCGAGCCTGGAAGTGCTCGCGCCGGTCGGCAAACGTGCCGCGCGCGTGCGCGAAACGGTGAGACCGCTCGCCCCGAACGCGCAGCTGTCGGACTATCTGGTACTGACCCGAGGTGATCCGTCGGCTACGCCAACGCTCGAGCGCAGCGCGCAAACGGCGTACGGCTCGCTGGAGATCGAAGGCGGCACAGCGATCGGGTTGTACTGGGAGATCTATCGTCAATCAACGCCACTCACTCCGTTGTCGATCTCGATCAAGGCGACGCGAATCGGTGCGAGCTTCTTACAGAAGCTGGGCTCCTCGATCGGCTTGTCGAAGGCGGTGACGCCCGTCGCGATCAAGTACGGAGACAACGGTCGTCAGGATGGCGGATTCGGTCGCAGCCTGACCATCAACTTCCCGCAGGTGCCGGATGGCGAGTACGATCTGACCATCGCGATCAGCGGCGCCGGCGCGAGTGACAGCACGACGCAGCGGATACGGGTGCGGAACCCGAAGTAAGGCGACTACAGGAACAGACAATTTCGCCGCGGACAACGGTGGCAAAGAGGAGCGGTGTTACCGGCCGCCCTTGACGATGATCATGCCGACGGGCGAACCGTAGTCGTCATTGCCGATCGGCAGGTTGGGCGGGGCGATCCACTTGCCGCCGTCGGCGCGCACGGTGATGCGATGCACACCCGGGGGGAGTTTGAGTTCGGCGCGCCACCGGCCATTGAGCGCGCGCGTCATGCGCGTGACGGACCACTGCGTCGCGTCACCCATAAGTTCCACCGATTCCGCCTTGGGCGCGTCGATCAGCAACACGACGCGCAGCGTATCACGATCCGTTATATCGACGGACGTGGCGTCCGGCTGCATCGTTACCGTCGCGGAATCGACTGAGCCGATCGTACGCGTCTCGAACGACAAAATGCCACTCGGCGTGTCGTCAGCGTGGCCGAAGAAGGGCAGACGCGCGATGCGAACACCAAGGGCAACGACCGGCGCGAAGTTGCGATTGCGACCGTCGCCGAGATCGTCGCGCAACGCGGTCGCACCGACCGTCGCCGAGTTCGTGGACGCTGCACCGATCACGGACAACCATGCGGTCACCGGCTGGACCAGCACAATGGACGCAATCGTCGGCGCAATGCGCGGCTTGGGCGCCAATGCATCGCTGGTGATCCAAGTCGCGACGGGCGACGTCACAGACACGAGCCACGTCGCCGGGCCGGTGTTGAATCCCATCGACGCCACGCCGGTGGCAATATCGCGACGCTGCAGCGAACGCGAGACGCGCGTGCTGACGACGCGAGCCCCGTCGGGCATGGCCATCGGTACCGACGCACTCGTCTCGTCGATCGTGATGGTCTGTGTCGTCACGCGCGTCGCGCGCTCGACTGAGAATCCGAACGAAAACTCGATGCCAGAAAAATTCGTCAGCACGCCGGCTTCCGCGCGATTGATCGCGCCGACATCGATACGACGCGACACCGTCGTATCGATATGCGCCGCATCGAGCCCCGTACCAAATGCCGGGATCATGCCCAGCGTCTGTCCCGGAATCGCGCCGTTGACGTTGACGTAGCCATAGCTGATCGCGCTCCACACCTGCGCGCCACTGAAGCGCGCGCGCGCACGCAATGCGAGCGTGCCTTCGGCGGCGCTGTTGCCACCCACGTTGTCTTTCGAGCGCAGGTTGCCGCTGCCGATTGCGCTGAAGCGCACATTCCCAAGCCGGCCCAGCGGCTGCGTTGCGGCCATCCACACTTCACTGCGCGGCGTGATCGGTGAGCCGCCGCCGTCAGTGGTCGACGCGATACCGAGCAGCGAGAACGTGCGAGCCGCTGTCGCTGGACCGATCGCTGATGCCGGCGCGACAGGCGCGTCGCCGCCGCGTTGTGCGTACGCGGTCGCGGTCGCCGTCGCCGTCGCGCCAAGCGATACCACGAGTGCCCGGACGGCACACGACGACCACGACTTCGACGGCGCGCACGGTACGTCCGGTCCGCGGCTCTCGGCGGAGCGGCGGCGCGACGCGCGAGTATATCGGCGGGCGTGCGTCACGGGGATGGTGGTCGGATCGGTTTGCGGTCGGTCGTCGCAGGCGCAGACGCCGGGTTGCTTCCTGACACCGTACCACGAAGGTAGCGATTCAGCGCGTCGACGGCCATACCCGGTCCGCGGACGGCATTTTTTGCGACCGACGCCTGCAACCCTCTGAGCGCTTCGTCGGATGACGGCATGCGCGCAATGGTCGTGACCGCTTCGCGCGCAGTGAGTACCGGCACGCCGCGCTGCACGATGTCGGTGAGCACCATCAACGGGATGACCGCGGTTCCGGCCGTTCGAGCTGACCGAATTGCGGCAAGGTCGCGAACGTCCACGCCGGCGCGCAGCGCGGTCGCGCCCGCGTCCAACTCGGCGACCGGTGTTGTCGGTCCGAGAATCTCACGCGCCAACAAGAGCGCGGTCGCATGTGCGCGCACCACACGAAGGATGCTCCTTCCGTCGACCCGACGAGCAGCCCCCTCGAGCGCACGATTGATCAGCGGGGCGGTGGGAATACCCTGACCGGTCGCGCTGTCCAAGAGTTCGCGGAGCCCGGCAGCGGTGAGGCTGTCGAAGCGCGTCGCATCGAACGGCACCTGCTTTAGCGGAGGCTGCGCCTGCGCAGTCGGGAAGTCGTCGCGCGGATCTACGCGTGGCGGCGGCGGGAGCATTCCCACTGTGGCGCCAATGAGCTGGCCGGCAAGCGCGAGCCCGAGGAACGGTGTGGTCATTCCTTCGGCAGCGCGTCGATGACCAC
Source organism: Gemmatimonadaceae bacterium (assembly GCA_031366985.1). Lineage (GTDB taxonomy): Bacteria > Gemmatimonadota > Gemmatimonadetes > Gemmatimonadales > Gemmatimonadaceae > Gemmatimonas. The sequence goes on along the minus strand of JANLPE010000075.1, from coordinate 52,920 downwards.
CGCGTTGGCGGGACCGTACCCGTCGTCAGGCACCTGCGGCGCGAGTGGATCGACTACCCATTTCTTGCCGTCGACGACGAACGCGTACACATGACGCCCGGGTGCGAGGGGGACCTTCGCCGACCAAGTGTCGTCCGTGCGCGCCATCGGTGTGGCACTCTGATTCCATCCGTTGAAGTCGCCGACGATCGCGACCGCGTTTGCCGTCGACGGGAGGTGGAGATCGAAACGGACCTCGTCGCTCCCGAGCTCGGTAATCGATCCCTGTAACGCGGATGCGGTCGGCGCAAGCGCCGGTTCGGCGCTGTCGCCAGCAGTTCTCCAAGGCCGCAGCACGCCGACCAGTACGAGCGCCGCGGCTGCGGCACCCCACCACCAACGAACGCGCGGCATGCCGAACGCCGAACGGGATGGCTGATGCATGGCCTGGGCGAGCACGGCGCGCGCGCAACGGTCCGCCTGATCGGCCGAAGGGGACGGCGTCGCCGCGTACAACGCGGCAACGCGCGCCGTGATCTCCGCATCGTGACGCGATTCGTCGTCAGGGCTCGGGAATAACAAGACATCTCGCTCAGACATCGAGTGGTCCCAGCATGGCCCGCAGTCGATCGACGCCGCGCTTGACGCGCATCTTGAGTGCGGACTCGCCGACGCCCGTCATGGCGGACATCTCGGTGTACTCGAGACCTTCGGCAAATTTGAGCAAAAGCGCTTCGCGTTGGTGCACGTCGAGCCTCGCCAGCGCCTTGGAGAGCGCCGCGTCTTCAACTCCAAGCGCGACACCCGTCGGGGGCGCTGCAGCAGTTTCAAGTGCTCCCTCGTCTTGCACGAATCGACGGGTTCGTCGTCCGCGCGATGTGAGTGCATTGCGGCACTGATTGGTCAGGATGCGAAACAGCCAACCGCGAAACTGATCGCGTTCGTCATACCGACCGATCGCGAGATAGGCTCGCAGGTAGGTTTCCTGGACCACATCTTCCGCATCCGCCCGTTCTCCCAGCATGTGGTAGGCAAAGCGCCAGCACGCGTCGTAGTAACGAGACACCAAAGTGCCGAACGCGTCCGGGTCTCCGGCGCGGGTCCGAGCAACCAGCTCCGCGTCACTCATCAAAGGAACAACACGCGAGCCGCGGATCGCGTCACCAATACCGGGGAATTCGGTGCGACCTCGTCGCCTCGCCGGCCGACGTCGTTCACGCCATCAGGGCTGCATAGCTCGACATCAGGAAGACGGCGACGGCGAGTGCCACGCCCCAATTGTTGACGCCGCCGACCCGCTCCAGCCACGGCAACGATTCGGTCGGGGAGAGCTCCTGCATGTCCGCCAGCTGTGCGGCCGCCTTGGCTCGCCGATACAGGAGCCAGTTCCCTACGCCGCCGGCGGCGATGATCGTCGAGAGGCCCACGCCGATCTGTACCAGCAGCAACGGCCGGTTTTCCGGCTTCTGAAGCTCGGTCAGCGTCATCGGCGTATCCGATTCGGTGAGGAACCGGAAGACCATACTGGGAATGAGCATGAAACCAAAGGCCGCCAAATACAGCTTGCGGTAGAGGAACCATGCTGACTGAAACACCGCAGCCCCCCAGTTCCATGTGGGGGTGAACGACGGATCTTCCTCAAATGACCGGAATTTGTGTTGATACTTGGGCCAGCGGGGCCCGATGAATGCCGCCAACCGTTCGACCGACAGCGGATTCGCGGTACGCGAGCGCTTCCGGGCCCAGGAAGGCAGGTTGGGATCCGGAGACTGCGGGCTTGGGGAGGGTCCGCCAGCTTCGTTGTCGGGCGTTGGTTCGCTCACGGTATGGCTTTGGCTGCCGGCTGTTGTTGCGAGAGGCAATGCAGGGTGCCCAGCCCCCAGACGAGGTCAACGGCGTGAATGCCGATGATGCGATGGTTCGGCATCGCGTCCGCCAAAATGTTCAAGGCAACGCGATCGTTGGCGTCGTTGAACGTGGGTACAATGACTACGCCATTCGCGATGTAAAAGTTCGCATAACTGGCGGGAAGCCGAGTCCCATCCATGATAACCGCTCGCGGGTAGGGCAGTGCAATTACCCGAAGGGCCTCGCCACGCGCATCGCTGGCCCGATGGAGGCGTTCCAGATTGTCGCGTGATCGCGCGTGGTTCTCATCGGTCGGGTCTTCTTCGTGCGTGAGCACGACCACGCCCGGTCCGATGAAACGCGCAATGTCGTCGACATGTCCATGCGTATCGTCGCCGACGCATCCTTCGCCAAGCCAAATCGTGTGCGTGATGCCAAGGTAGTCGTGGAATGCGCGTTCGTAGTCGGCGCGTGAGAAGCCGGGATTCCGCACCTGCACGTCACTCAGCAGCCATTCCTCGGTGACGAGCATGGTGCCGAGTCCATCGGTTTCGATGCCACCACCTTCAAGCACGAGGCGCTGTCCGCTGTCGTGGCGTATTGCCTCGACGCGTGGCAGTCCCGTGATGCGCTGCACGGCGTCCGGGACGTGGGCATCGAGCGTGTAGTTATCGTACTTCGCCCACGCGTTGAAACCCCAGTGCACCAGCGAGATCGTGCCGTCATTGCTGCGCACGGCGGTCGGGCCGGAGTCGCGCAACCAGACGCGATCCGTCGGTTGCACGTGCAACCGATACGTTGCCGGATCGACATCGTGCATGGTCAGCGCCTGTCGCGCGTCGTCTCTCACCACGTCGTTCTGACACAAAATCTCGACGCGCTCGAACGGCGACAGCGCGCGCACGATTTCGGCATAGACCCACGGAATCGGTCCGATCTTCCTGGGCCAATCCGGCTCGTGATGTGGCCACGCGATCCACGTCGCGTCGTGTCGTTCCCATTCAGCCGGCATGCGCACGTTCGACGGGCGGACGTGCACGCTCACTCGCCCCCCAGCCAACGCTGGGTGATGGGTCCGTAGGCATCAACACGGCGATCGCGCAGGAACGGCCAGTTGCGGCGCGTCTCCTCGATCAACGACAGATCGCACCGTGCCGTGAGAATCGCCGGCTGCGTCCCAGCCTGCGCGAGATATCGACCGAACGGATCGCAGATGAAGGACTGCCCGAAAAACTCGAGGCCGTCGGTACCCGGTTCGGCCTCAAAGCCCACGCGATTCGGCGCGGCCACAAACACGCCGTTCGCAATGGCATGCGCGCGCTGCGCGGTGCGCCACGCATCAACCTGCGCGTCGCCGAAGGTCGCCTTCTCCGCCGGATGCCAGCCGATCGCCGTCGGATAAAACAGGATCTGTGCGCCGAGCAGCGACGTGATGCGCGCACCTTCTGGATACCACTGATCCCAGCAGATGAGGACACCGATGTCGGCGAATTTCGTGCGCCACATGCGGAAGCCGTTGATGCCAGGGTGCCGATCATCGCGCTGATCGGGCCCGACGTCGCCGGGGGCGAAGTAGTACTTCTCTTCGAAGAGCGGATCATGCGGGATGTGCATCTTGCGATACGTCCCGAGGATCGTACCGTCGGCGTCGATGACGGTGGCCGAATTGCGATAGAGGCCAGCCGCCTGTCGCTCGTAGAAGGGCACGACGATGACGACGTCGAGTTCTTCGGCGAGCGCTTGCATCGTGGTCACGACCGGCCCGTCGGGCGGCTCGGCGATGCCGAACCGATCCGGCCGGATGACTTTGCAGAAGTACGGTGCGTTGAAGAGTTCTTGCAGACAGATGATCTGCGAACCCAGCGCCGCGGCCTCGCGCACGCGTCGTGCGGCGCACGCGAGGTTGGCGGCGAGGTCATCCGATGCGGTGTCTTGGATGATACCGACGGTGACCGTGCGGGAATCGGCATGCGAGGACATACCGAAAGTTCATCAGATGGCGACGTATGCGCCATCCGCGTTTCGTTATCCGCGCCGCGCGATTCGCGGATCAGGCTTCACGACGAACGACTGGCTCTGGCTCTGACCATTGGTGGTGAGTTTGGCGGTGAAGCTGCCGGTGCGTGGCGCCCCACCATCGCCGCGACCTCGATCTCCAGCGGCCGGCGCGACCGGTGTCCAGACGATGCGGTGCATGCCCGCGCCGGCCGACATCGGCTCGGGCGGTGTGCGCCAGAGCGCGGACGTGTTAGGAATGCCGCCGTGTCCGCCGCCGCGCCCACCTGCCGGGGCGGCGGCACCTGGCGCTGTGCTGAATGTGCGCAGCGTCGTGCCGGTGCTGTCGATGATGTCGATCGTCACGGTCGTCGCGCGGTCGGCCTTCAGGTAGTAGTCGATGTAGGCGCCATTTTCCGGATTCGCCGCGTGCGGTTCGTCTTGCTGCGTGGGCGTCCCGTTGTCGTCGCCCGGCGCGACGTAGATCGCATCGGCCGGTTTGAACAGGTGGGCGGTCGACTCGGCCACGGTGTCGTTGATCTGACGCAGCACGCTGATGTCATCGATGATCCAGATACCGCGGCCGTGCGTGCCGACAATGAGATCGGTGCCGTAGATCTCGAAGTCGCGCATCGAGGTGACAGGCATGTTGAGCTGGATCGACTGCCAGTTGTCGCCATCATCGAACGAGACGTAGACGCCGCGCTCGGTCCCCGCGAAAAGCAGACCTTGACGCTGCGGATCTTCCTTCACGGTGTGCACGTACACGCTCGCGGGGAGTCCGAGCGTGATCTTCTGCCACGTCCGGCCCATGTCACGCGTGCGATAGACGTACGGCTCGTAGTCCTGCAATTGATGTCGGTCGATCGAAGCGTAGGCCGTGTTGAAGTCGAAGTGCGACGCTTCGATCATCGTGACGCGGCTCCACGGCGCGATCGTGGGCGCGGTGACGTTCTGCCACGTCCGGCCATCGTTGGTGGTGACGTGAATCAGGCCGTCGTCGGTGCCGATCCACACCATCGGCACGAGCAGCGGCGACGGTGCGATCGTGTAGATGACGCCTTTCTTGCCGTTACGATCGACCTGCGCGGTGGCGGGGGCATCGAGCGTCGGCGGCACGAACACATCAGGACGCGTCATGTCCCCGCTGATCTGCGTCCACGTAGTGGCGTTGTCGGTCGACTTGAACAGATACTGCGCGGCGTAATAGAGCGAGCGCGGATCCGCCTTCGAGAAGACCAGCGGTTGCGTCCAGTCGGCGCGCAACGGTTCCGGTCCTTTGGGCACCGTCGTGCCACTGACGGCCGCGTTGATCGCGAGATCCTGCCGTTCGCCAGTGCCGCCATGAATGACGCCCGGATGCAGCGGATCACCAGCCGTGTACCCGCTCTCGCCACCTGCGGCGACCGGCTCCCAGTCGCGCATCGTGATGTCGGCGAACTTGCCGCGCGAACAGACGGCGACGGCGCCGCTGTCCTGCTGTGCGCCGGTCACCCAGTACGGGAAGCGGTAGTCGACACTGATGTGATACATCTGCGCCGTCGACTGATTGAGCCACGAACTCCACGTCACCGTGCGTGCATCGTCGGTGGTCGCGTTGCGCGTGATGATCGCACCTTGGTCGCTCGCAACGATCATCGTGTTCGAGTCATCCGGCGAGACCCACGCCTGATGGTAGTCATCGCCGCCCGGCGATCCGCGCAATGCGATCCAACTCGTGCCGCCGTCCTTCGAGCGATTCACCGCGACGTTCGGCACGTAGACGATGTCGGCGTTCTTCGGATCGACGGTGACTTTCTCGAAGTACCAGCCGCGTCCCCAGAGCGCGGTGTCATTCGACAGCCGTGTCCATGTGGCACCGGCATCGTCGGAACGGAAGAAACCACCTTGCATCGGTCGCGCGCCGGCCGCGGGCGCGCCACCGACGGCGGTGGCAATCGGTGCACCGCCGCCTTCGGGAATGAGACAATCGACGACGGCATACACACGCTTCGAATCCGATGGTGCGACGGCGATACCGGTCCGTCCGATCCCTTCGCCTGGCAGTCCGCTCGTCAACTGCTTCCACGAATTGCCACCATCCATCGACTTGTACAGGCCGCCACCGGGCCCGTTCGTCGGCGCGTAGCTGAACCAAGGTGGCCGACGCGTGTTCCACAGTCCCGCGAAGACGACATTCGAATCGTTCGGGTCGATGACGACTTCGACGGCGCCGACATCGTTGTTCTTGAACAGCACTTTCGACCACGTCTTGCCGCCGTCCGTTGTGCGGAAGACGCCGCGATCGGGATTCGCCGCGTACAGGTGCCCGATCACGGCCACGAAGACGATGTTCGGATTGCGCGGATCGATGGCGATCTTGCCGATGTGCTGCGAGTGCTCGAGGCCGATGTGCGACCATGTTTTGCCGGCGTCGGTCGACTTGTACATGCCGTTGCCGTAGCCGTTGGAATCACGCAGCGTGGATTCGCCGCTTCCGACGTACACGACATCCGGATTCGACGCGGAGACGGCGATGGCGCCGATCGAGGCGACGGGCTGCGAATCGAACACGGGGGTCCAGACGCGACCCGCGTCGATCGACTTCCAGACGCCGCCGTTGACTGAGCCAAAGTAGAACTCATTGGGTCGCCCGTGTACACCGGTGGCCGCCGCGGTGCGTCCGCCGCGGAAGGGACCGATGTTGCGCCATGTCAGGCCGCTGAACAGCGACGGGGCGACGGGCGTGCGCAGTGCAGGCACGCGCGAGCGCACACCGTTCGCGAGGTCGCCATCTACGAAGTCGCGCGCGACATCCGGCGCAACGTCGCTGACAGATTCGGCGCCAAGGGTGTGCGAGAGGGCGGGCTCGAGCACCGAGAGCGCGAGGCTCGCCTTACCGGCGAGCGAGATGAAATCGCGACGCGAAACCGGCGGGCGCGAGTCGGGCATGAGGACTCCCAGAAGTGGTGGGCGGGAACTGTCCTACCATGCAGTCCGACGGGGCTGGCGGCTAGGTCTTCGCCCGTTTCGCCGGCGCGCGCCGAGGCCGTTCCGGTGGGGCTTCGAGCAATGGTTGCAGATACGCGATGAGCATGCGCTTGAGGTCATCGAGGAGCGGCTTCTTGTCGATGAGCGCGGCGCGCGCTCGCCGCGCGAGCAGCGACTGACCGACGGATGCGCAGACGAGCGCGGCGCGACGGCGATCGCGGGCCGCGAGCTTTGGGTTGCGTGACGCGAAGAGCACGTCGAGTCGATCGACGAACGAGTCGAACAGTTGTCCGCGCAGGCGCACCGGCGCCGACCGCGTATCGTCGGCCGGACCTTCGATGGTCGCGAAGACACGGCGGAAGGCTGGATTGCGATCGTGAAATTCCGCCAGCGGGTTGACGATGCGGTCGATCAGCCGCACAAGGGCGAGCCCCTGCGGATCGATCGGGAATGCGCGCTCGTGAATCGCGCGCATCTCATCGGCGTAGCGCAGTGCGAGCGCCGCGAGCACGGCGTCGGAATTCGGGAAGAACTGATACAGCGATCCCTTGGCGGTGCGCGCGCGAATCGCGATGGCTTCGGCGGTCGCGGCCGCGAGTCCGTGTTCGGCGATAACGTCCGCGGCGGCGTCGAGCAGCAACTCGACGCGTTTCTGTCCACGTGACTGTCGCGGGCGACGCCGGTACGCGTCGTCCGATTCCTGGTCTGCTGCCGCTGTGCTGTTCGCGCTGCGTTTCTCGGTCATGCGATTGGCGTCCTACGGTCACTGTGAGGCGTCGATCAGGATGGCCACGACATCCATCACGTTCGTGCCGGTCGGGCCGGTGCGCAACAGCGCATCGGCCGCATCGAGCGAAAACCACGAACGGCCGGTGGCGAGATCACGCTCGGGGCGACGGCGGCCCTGGCGGCGCGCATTCATCGGCGTCGCACCATCAATGATGGCACCCGCCGCGTCGGTCGGCCCATCGCGACCGTCGGTGCCGGCGGCGAGCAACGTGATGCGCCACATGCTTTCGTCGCGATCACGCGCGTGCGTCTCCAGCCGGAGCGCGGCCGAGAGCGCGAGGGCCTGCATACGCCCGCCTTTCATCGGTTCATCAGGCGTGCCATCCGCCTCGTCCTCCTCGAGCGCGCGTTCGAATATCGTGCGCAGATGCACGACCGGTTCGCCGCCGGCAATCCAGACCGTGCGCTCGCGCCGCGCCAATGTCGATGCCAGTTGCATGGCGCGGTGCGCGAGCGCGTCACCCAGTTCGGCGGCCTCGCCTTCCATCGGCGTGTCCTCGACGATCACGTGATCGATACCGGCGCCGCGCGCCGCCTGCGCCATGGCACTCACGGCGTCACGGTTACGCGCGACGTACTGATACGAGACCTGTGCGAATGCCGGATGGTCGGCCATCGGCACGGCCGGTGGCGTGCCGTCACCTTCGAGGGCCAGGAACTGCCGCATGTCGCGCTCAAGGCGGCCGCGCAGTTCGTGGGCATCCAGCAGGGCAAAAAACGTGGTGTCGTCGAGCGGCTCGGGTGAGCAGGGGCCAGAGCCAATCACGGACGGATCGTCGCCGATCACGTCCGAAATCGCGAACACGGCGATGTGCGCGGCACCGCGGGCATGCAAGGCGACGGCAAGCCGTCCGGCCCCCCAGCGCAGCACGCGCCGACGGATCGCGTTCATCTCGTGAATGGCGAGTCCGGACTCGAGTAGGGTCTGCGCCAGATTGGCAATGTGCGCCTGCGCGCGACCCGCGTCGCCAACCTGTTGCGAGAACCGGGCAAGCGGAGCTGCGGTCAACGCGGTCGTTCCGCCGGAGAGCAACACGACCACGAGGTCGCCCGGCGTGACGCGACGCACCGCGTCATCGATGGCGTCGGCGGCATCGAGTGACGCGGGCCCTGGCACGGGATGATCGCCGACGCGGATCTCGAGAACGGCCGGGAGGGCTTCACGTGTGCCGACGTCACGTGCGGTGGGTTCGTGCGACGAGACAATCAGTCCGGCGGCGACGCGCTGGTGCGCCGTCGACAGCGCATTGAGCGCGCCCGCCGTCATGGCACTGGCGGCCTTGCCCAGTGCAATGCAGTGCACGCGCGGCGCGCGAGGCGTGAATCCCGGCGGCGCTGTTGGCAACCAGCGATGCGCGGCCGGATGCTGCCGGAGCCAGTGCGCGACGGCGTCGCGGGTGCGTGGAAACGGCGCCGCGCCCTCGACCGCCGCCCTGTAGAGGGCGATGGCGAGGGCGCGGTTGTACGCGGCGGTGTCAGCCACGCGACGAACGCGTCACGCAACCCGTCGGGCTTACTTCGTTCCGGATGCTTGCTTGATGGCGGTACCAAGCTCGGTGTATGCCTCATCGGCGGCCTGACGGAACGGCACGGCGACGTACGAGATTTTGCCGCTCGGATCGATCACATACAGGTGACGCTTATGGGAGCCAGTACCCGCGTTGGCGCCGTATGCCACGCCGACTTTGCGATCGACGTCCGCGGCGAAATGGAACTTGAAGCCGTCATCCTTGGCCCACGAGGTAAGCGCCGAATCCGGATCCACGCTGACGCCGACAAGCGTCACCTTCTTGCCGTCCTTGAACAGTTCCGTGTAACGGTCGCGATACGCGTGCATCTGCATGGTGCAACCCGACGTGCGCGCCTTCGGGAAGAAGGCGAGGATCACCGTCTCGCCGCGATGGTCGGACAACTTGAACGGCTTTGCATCGACGCCCGCACTCGTAACGGACATCACGGTGAAGTCGGGGGCCATGTCCCCGATCTTGAGCGCCGGCGCGCCGGGCGCGGCCTGCGCAGAGACGGCGGACAGGGCGACAACGGACAACGCGGTAACGGCAGACAGCGCAGCGACGGTCAGTCGCGCGGTGCGCATGAACACGGACATAGGTGGCTCCTCTGGGACACGTGAAACGGGCCGGGACGCGTGGGCACCGCGTCATGCAGCGGTAGCCGAGCGTGGCAATGGCAACGCATGGACGATAACGGGCTGGACGCCCCGCCAACAAGATACGGGCGAGACGGCGATCCGTGCGTTAACGTGTTGTGTCGACGCGTTCGACTAGGTTTTAACCATCCAACGACCCCGATGTGCCATCGCGGCGCGCAGGGGACCACACTTCGGAGCCGATCATGTTCGAGAATCTGTCTATCGGTCACCTGCTGATCGTGATGGTGATCTTCCTGTTGCTCTTCGGCGCCAAGCGTATTCCCGAGATCGCCGGCTCGCTGGGGCAAGGGATCAACGAGTTCAAGAAGACGATGAGTGGCGCGACGAACGAGCCAGCCGCACCGCCGCAGGTGACGACCCGTGACAGCGTGCCGTTGAGTGGGGGAACGCCCTCGACGTCGACGACGATGGCGACGACGGACGATGCCGTGCGCGAACCAAAGCGCCTGCTCTAGTCCGCAGGCCTCGCGCCAGCGCCCACGGCAGTCGCCGTCTCGGGCGCGACAATCCGAAGCGCCCGCGGCAGACACCGGATCTCGATGCGGCGCGCGCGCGCCAGATGGAGTTCGCCGTCAGCCTGAAAGTGCGGACGTTCCTCGAACTCGAGCGTGAAGGATTCCGCTCGCGCCGTCGACACGCGCGGGTGCTGCACATGCGCACCGCGCAATGCGCGCGCGAACAGTTGAACCCGCTGTAGCGGCGCGGCGTTGCCGATGCCGATGCAGTCGAGGGCGCCGTCGTCCAGTGCCGCGTTTGGGGCGATACGAAAGGCGCCGCCGAACCACTGCCCATTGGCAAACACCAGCGTGAGCCACGCCGACGACTGACCATCGTGCATGCGATCCACCGAAGCGGAGAAGCCGCGGTAGCGAAAGAGCCGCCGCAGCGCAGTGACGATGTACAAGGCCGTACCGCGCAACATCGCCGTTCGTCCAGGCGTGCCGATTCGCCCCAGCACATCGACATCGAAACCAAAACCAGCGGCATTCACGAATGACACGCCGTCGACGTCTGCGGCATCGATGAAACGGGTGGCGCCCGAGGCGATGAGCCGGGTCATCGCGAGATAATCAGTCGCCGGAATTCTCAAGCTCTTCGCGAAATCATTGCCGGTGCCCGCCGCGAAAATCGCCAGCGGCGTCGGCGAGCGCTCGGCAATCAGGCCGCGCGCGGCGTGCGAGACGGAACCGTCACCACCGAGTACCACGAGTGCGCGCGCGCGCGCCCTCGATGCGTCGATGGCCAGACGCGTCTCGTCACGCGGGCTTTGCGATTCGACCAGTGCGACTGGGCCGATGGTGCGCAGGGCGGCGTACGCGCGCTCGACGCGCTCGCGCCCTCGCCCGGAGCCGGCGGCGGGGTTGACCAGGAGGTGGATCGGGGCGGGCACAAGCGGAAGGTACGGCAGGGAACGCGGAACCACGACGTTTGGAGGGCGATATCGGACAACCACGTTATTCAGAAACACGAGATCAGATGTCAGATATCCGATCTCGTTTTTCCGATGTCGTAGTGGTTCGTTATCGTCGTGCGTTACTGCCGCGACACCAACCCCCGCAGCACATACGGCAAGATCCCGCCATGCTTGTAGTACTGCATCTCTTCCGGCGTGTCGATCCGGCCGCGCACGCTGAACGGCTTCACCGAGCCATCCGCCGCCGTCGCGTTCACCGTCAACGTCTCACGCGGCTGCAGCGCATCGCTCATACCCAAGATCTCGTACGTCTCGAAGCCGGTGAGTCCAAGCGACTGCCGAGTTTCACCGTTGGCGAACTCGCATGGCAGCACGCCCATGCCGACCAAATTCGACCGATGGATGCGTTCGAAGCTTTCCGCGATCACCGCGCGCACGCCGAGCAACGCCGTGCCCTTGGCCGCCCAGTCGCGCGATGAACCCGTGCCGTACTCCTTGCCGGCGATGACGATCTGCGCGATCCCTTCCGCCTGACGAGCCATCGCCACATCGTAAATCGCCTCCGCTGCCGCACCTAGCGCGGTCGCCGTCCACCAGCCTTCCTTGCCGCCCGTCAGTTCGTTCTTGAGCCGGATATTCGCGAACGTACCGCGCATCATGACTTCATGATTGCCGCGGCGGGCACCGTACGAGTTGAAATCCTTCTTTTCGACGCCGAGCGACTTGAGCCACAATCCGGCCGGGGACGCGGCCGCGATGGAACCGGCGGGCGAGATGTGGTCGGTTGTGATCGAATCGCCGAACATGCCGAGGACCTTCGCGCCGGTGATTGCGCGCACGCCCGGCGGCGTCATCGTCATGCCGTCAAAGTACGGCGGGTTCTTAACGTAGGTCGAGTCGTTGCTCCACGCGTACTGATTGCCCGTCGGTGCCTGAATGCGCTGCCAGTGCGCGTCACCGGCGAACGCATTCGCATACTGGGTCGTGAACTGCTCGCGCTTCACGCTGGAGAGAATTGTGTCTTCGACTTCCTGAGCCGTCGGCCAAATATCGCGTAAGAACACTGGGCCATCGGTGCCGATGCCGAGTGGCTCGGACGCCATGTCGATGTCCATGCGCCCGGCCAACGCATAGGCGACCACGAGTGGTGGCGACGCGAGGTAGTTGAAGCGCGTCTGCGGATTCACGCGCCCCTCGAAGTTGCGATTGCCCGAGAGCACCGCGGCCACGTTCAGCTTGCCCGTGTCGATCGCTTCGCTGATCACGGTCGGGAGCGGCCCCGAGTTCCCGATGCACGTCGTACACCCGTAGCCGACGACGTTGAAGCCCAAGGCATTGAGCGACGACATCAGGCCCGCTTTGTTGAAGTAATCGGTGGCCACCTTCGAGCCCGGCGCCAGCGACGTTTTCACCCACGGTTTCGACGTCAGTCCCTTCGCGACGGCTTTCTGTGCGAGCAGACCGGCCGCGAGCATCACGCTTGGATTCGACGTGTTTGTGCAGGACGTGATCGCCGCGATCACGACGTGGCCGTGCTGCAGGTTGAAACGCTCCTCTTTGTATTCGCAGGGCACGCCGCCGTCGCTGTTCACGGGACTGCCCTCGGAGACCATCGTCGCCGCGGCACTGCCGGCCGGGGTCGTGGCGGCCACCTGTGACGCCAGCTGTGCGGCCAACGCCTCGCGATACATCGCCTTGCTCTGCGACAACGGCACGCGATCCTGCGGCCGCTTCGGACCCGCGAGACTCGGCACCACGGTGGTCAAATCCAGTTCGAGCGTGTCGGTGAAGACGGGATCCGGCGTGGCATCGGTGCGGAAGAGTCCCTGTTCCTTCGTGAACGCTTCGACGAGGGCGACCTGTTCGTCGCTGCGGCCCGAGAGGTGCAAATATTTGAGCGTCTCGTCGTCGACAGGGAAGAAACCCATCGTCGCGCCATATTCCGGCGCCATGTTGGCAATGGTCGCGCGATCGGCCAGCGCGAGCGACGACAAGCCCGATCCATAAAACTCGACGAACTTGCCGACGACTTTCTTCTTGCGCAGCATCTCGGTGCAGGTCAACACGAGATCGGTGGCCGTCGCGCCTGCTGGCAGCTTACCGTGCAGCTTGAAGCCAATGACTTCGGGGATCAGCATGCTGACCGGCTGGCCCAGCATGGCCGCTTCGGCTTCGATGCCACCGACACCCCAGCCCAACACCCCCAGGCCGTTGATCATCGTGGTGTGCGAGTCGGTGCCGACGAGTGAATCGCAGTACGCCAGTGTCTCCGCGCCGTCCTGCGCCGTGAAGACCACCTGGCCGAGATACTCGAGATTCACCTGATGACAAATGCCGGTGCCCGGCGGCACCACGCGGAAGTTGCGCAGCGCATCCTGCCCCCACTTCAGGAATTCATAGCGCTCGTTGTTGCGTTCGAACTCGAGGTCGGTGTTGATGAGGAACGCGGCTTCCGTGCCGTACTCGTCGACCTGTACCGAGTGATCGATCACGAGATCGACCGGCTGCAACGGATTGATACGCGTCGGATCACCGCCGAGCTTTACCATCGCGTCGCGCATCGCGGCGAGATCAACGACGCACGGCACACCGGTGAAGTCCTGCAGCAGCACGCGAGCCGTCCGGAACGCGATTTCCTTGTCGATGGGCGCCTTGACGTTCCAGTGCGCCAGCGATTCGACATCGGCCCGCTTCACGAACGCGCCATCTTCGCCGCGAAGCAGGTTCTCGAGCAGCACGCGCAGCGAGAACGGAAGAGTGGAGGCGGTGCTTCCGGGGAGGGCGTCGAGCGCGCTCAGACGGAAGTACGCATAGTGACGGTCGCCCACCGACAGAGTGGAACGGCTGCCGAACGAATTGGGATGCGACATATGAGGAAGGAGGTCCTGCGGACGAACACCCCATGGGTGCGCGCTCGCGTTCTGGACAGAGCCACTCACCGCGCCGCGGAGCCACCGTTCATGCGGAACCCGGTACCGATGAGGCTATGACCAATATCGACCAAGGCCGCCGGCTTGGCTACGCCAGAACCGCGATACCGGCCACGCGGCTGGCCTTCCGTTCAGGCGTTCCGTTCAGGCGCTGGCCGAGAGGACTTCCGCAACGGAATCGACGATCGGCGGCACCGGTTCGATCGCGATGGCGTTTTCGGGGCAGCAGCGCATGAAGTCGGCATCGGCGGGGGACCAGTTGTGCCGGTCCGTTCGTGGATAGGCCTTGCCGGCGCCATCGAGCGCCATGATGTGGGGCGCTCGCGCGACGCACAGCCCGCAGCCGGTGCAGTTGTTCCTGCTGACCGCGATACGCATTTCGCGGCGCGGGAAGATGCCACTGGTGGCCTGCAGCATCTGGTCGAGATCGGTCAACGCCGTCTTCATCGCGTCGTACCCGAGTTGCAACAGCTCGTCGACGTGCGAGAAACTAAACCAGCTGATGTGCGACACCGCGGGGCGGACCAGCAACAACGGCGGTGAGGTCCAATGCTCCAGCGTCTGTTGCTGTTGCTCATGCATCATCATGGACGCGGCCCGCATGAAGATCGACGCGAATCCCTGTGCGGACACGCTCGAGTCGACCGGGACGTCCGCGATGCCGACATCGATCGCGATCAACGCATCCACCTCGAGCGCCGCGATCGAGACCGGCAGGTTGTCGGTCGTGCCGCCATCGATGCAGGTGCGCCCGCCGACTACGCCGGGCGGAAAGAAGCCGGGGAGGGCGCAGCTGGCGTAGACGGCGTCGCGGATCCGGACGTTGCGCAAGCCAGGGCGGCCGAAGACCACCGGCATCGCGCGCTCGAGATCGACCGCCGTCACGAGCAACGGGCGCTCCAGATCCTCGAAGGTCCCATCGGGCGCGAGGTCTTCGCACAGCGCACGCAGCGGTGCTTCGAGGTAGATCGAGCGCGACTGCATCCGCTCCATCAGCATCCCGAGATGGTTGATGCGGAAGAGGTCCCGCCGGCGGAAGCGCGACGCACGGTCGATCAGCTGCGCAGCGCTCCGTCCGCCCGCCGCCGCGGCCGCGATCATGGCGCCGATGCTGGTGCCCGCATACAGGTGCGGGTGGATGCCGGCTTCCTCCAGCGCGCGGAGTGCGCCGACGTGCGCGAGTCCCTTCAGCGCGCCGCCGCCGAGTACCAAGCCGATTCGGGGAAATACTGCTGCCATCGTCTGCCGCGGTTGAGTGCCTGCCGTGCGTATTCTGCTTGTAGAAGACGACCACACGTTGCGAAGAAGCGCAACGGCGTCTCGCGCACGCCGACCCGCACCGCGTGTCCTCGTCGCGACCTTGCGCTTATGAAACCGGCAGCTCCGGGCGCGGCGTGATCGGGCGGGGCTCACCGACCTGAGACCACGCCTCGCGCAGCGCGCGCAGGGTGCGGGCCGGACCCATGAAATCATGCCCTTCAATGGCCTCTTCGCACCACTTGTACAACGCGTCGAAGCTTCGGGCTGCGGGGCTATCCAACTCGAGCGCTGCGCGAAGGAGACCAATAGCGGAGCGCGCCGCGTGATGATCAAACGATTCGCAGGCAGTGATCGCCCGGTCATACGCCCGTACGATGCGGCCCAGGGGATCGACCGTCGGAGGCGCGTAGGCAATGATGGGCTGACTGAAGCTGGGTGTCGGGAAAGCGGACATAGAGAGAGTCGCGGTGAGGGACAACGTCGTCGGTATCCACTCGGGCACCTGCAGGCATGATCTGGCACCCTGCTATTTGGTTCATCGGCTGATCGGCGATCGTTCTTGACCGGATCGGTACGATTGGGCGACAAAAAGCGTGACCGGTGACACTCATGCCACGCCGAGAACGGTGCGCCTCACCGCTTGTATCGTTCTGGGCCTGCATCTACACTCGTACAGCCGTTCCCGTACCCGGTTCCCGCCTCATTCCTGGAGATATGCATGCGCAAGGTCACTTGGGTCTTGCCGCTGCTTTTCGCATGCGGCAAGCCAGACGCAACAACCGCTGGACCATCCAAGACGCCGACGAATACAGGCGTTACGCAGGCGTTGCCCACGCCGCACCGGATCTCGGACGCGGACATCGCCGGCACCTGGCGCGTGACCACGTCCGCGACGACCAAAGACTCGATCCGCAGCACCGTGGACATGACCTGCGGCAACGGACTATGCGAGGAACGTTTCGACGGCGGCACGCAGGTGTATGTCACGGAATACTCGATTGCCGGCGATAGCGTGGTGGCCAACGCGGCGTCGTTCATCGATCCACGCAGCAAACAGCTGATCATCGAGTACTGGGTGGCGTATCCGGTGCAGAACAAGCTGACTGGCCACGGGGTTTTACGGGGCGGCGTCAACACCCGGCTCGTGGTCTCACGTTTCAACCTCGAGGGTGAGCGAGTGACCGCCACGTCCGGGACGCCTCGCACGCCGTGAAAACAGATCCGCTGCTGCGATTCCGCGACGAGTTCCCCATCCTCGCGACGTCCACGTATCTGGTATCGAACTCGCTCGGCGCCATGCCGCGTTCCGTGCCTGACAAGCTGGCCGAGTATACGGACCAGTGGCGCACGCGCGGCGTGCGTGCGTGGGCGGAAGGGTGGTGGGAGTTGCCTGTGACGATGGGATCGATGCTCGCCCCGTTGATCGGTGCCGCCGCCGGCGAGGTCGTGATGATGCCGACCGTCACGCACGCGATGAGCACGATTCTGAGCGCCATCGATTTTCCGTCGGAACGCAATGAGATCGTGATGACCGCGCTCGACTTTCCATCGGTGCGTTACACGTACGATGGCTTGGCGCCTCGCCTAGGTGCCCGTGTGACGGTTGTACCGAGCGACGACGGAATCGGCATCCCCACGGACCGCATTCTGGCGGCGATCACCGAGCGCACGCGACTCGTGGCGATCTCACACGTGTTGTTTCGGTCGGCGTACATCCTCGACGCGATGGCGATCTGCGAACAGGCGCGCCGCGTCGGTGCGCTGGTCGCGCTCGACGCGTATCACAGCGTGGGTGTGGTGCCAGTCGATGTGCATGCGCTGGGCGTCGATTTTCTGTGCGGTGGCGTGCTGAAGTGGCTGTGCGGAGGTCCGGGCGGCTGCTTCCTCTATGCGTCGTCCTCGGCGAGCGCGCAGTTCGCGCCGGCGTTGACGGGCTGGCAAGGGCATCGTCGGCCCTTCGCCTTCGCGGATGCGATGGAACCAGCCGAGGGCGGCTGGCGATGGCTGGGCGGTACGCCAGTTGTTCCCGCACTGTTCGCCGGTTTGGAGGGGCCGCGGATCGTCGCCGAGGCAGGCATCGACGGGATCCGCGCCAAGAGCGTGCGGCAGACCTCGTGGCTGATCGAGACCGCCGATACACGCGGTTGGCGCGTCAACGCCCCACGGGACGCCTCACGTCGTGGTGGCACGGTGGCGTTCGACGTGCCGCACGCCGCCGAGGTAGCGCGCGCGCTGCTGGCCCGTGATGTCGTCATCGACTACCGCCCCGGCGCCGGCATTCGCGTGGCGCCGCACTTCTACACGACCGACGACGAGTTGTCCGCCTGTGTCGCCGCGATCGATGACATCCTCGCGACCGGTGCGTGGACCAAATTCGCCGGCGTGACGTCGACCGTGACGTGAGTACAATTCCCTGACGAGTCTCGCCGCTGGCGCGCGTCGCGCTGTGCCGCCAGTCTTCCCGTGGTACCTTCGCGACCTCCGACCCTGAGACGAATGAACTCGCCGACGAATCATCCGCCGCGGAAACTCCGCAAGCAGTATGCGAACGACCAGTATCCGCTGGTGGTGATGAAGTTCGAAGATGGCCACGAGATCAAGGTGTATCAGAATACCGGAAAGGTGTTCGACGGATGGGCCGGTGAGACGGTCAAGCTCATGGCGGTCTATGATCCGACGTCGAAGGAATGGGAACTCATCGAAGCGCGCAAAGTAGACGCGTTCGACGACGCGACTGCGTGATGCTGCCCGGCACGTTGCCACTTCCCGGTGCAGTGAGTACACGCGGGCGTGCATGATCGCCGCGTGAGCATTCGCTGCACCGACGTTGTTTCAGCCGCGCAGGCGCGCGGCGGCGCCGTCGTAGCCCTCGAAAGTTCGGTCTTGGCGCAGGGACTATTGCCGCCCTTTAATCGTGAAGCGGCCGAGCGCATGCAGCATGCAGTCACGCTGGCCGGCGCGACGCCCGCCATCACCGCCATCGATCGCGGCGTTCCCGTGCTGGGGCTTGAACCGGCGACACTCGAACGATTTCTGGCCCGCGACGATGTGCGCAAGGTGTCCGCGCGCGATCTGGCGATGGCCATGGCGGATGGCGCGGACGGCGCGACGACGGTCGCGGGCACGCTGGCGCTCTGCGCACTCGGAGGTATCGAGGTGTTTGCCACGGGCGGCATCGGCGGCGTGCATCGCGACGCGCCGTACGATGAATCGGCTGATCTGACCGAGCTGTCGCGCACGAGCGCGATCGTCGTGTGTGCCGGCGCTAAGTCCATTCTCGACCTGCCGGCCACGCTCGAGCGTCTCGAGACGCTCGGCGTGCCGGTCGTCGGCTACCAGACGCGTGAACTGCCGGGGTTCTTCACGACGACGACCGGGTTGGCGTTGACCATGATGGCCGACAGTCCGGAGCACATCGCACACGCGTGGCGCGCACACCGGTCGTTGGGTCGGTCCGGCGCGATGCTGGTAGTGCAGTCGCCGCCGTTGGCCCACGCGCTGGCGCCGGAACTCGTCGAAGACGCGACGGCCGCCGCACTGCACGAGGCGACGCGACAAGGCATTCGTGGTGGTGCAGTGACTCCCTTTCTTCTCGCGGAGGTGCAACGGAGAACGAACGGGGCCTCGGTGCAGGTGAATTTGGCCCTGTTGGAGGCGAACGCGTCCCTTGCCGGGCGCATCGCCGCGGCACTCGTGCAAGCGCGTGGTGCAACGGCGTGACCCGGAATTCGTGAAATGCCTGAGAAATGCAGGCGCAGGGCAGTTGAACTTCGTACGAAGCGCACGGTACTATCCGGTAACCCGCTCGCTCCGGAGGATTTTCCGAAATGCCTACTCCGTTCCTGAGTTCCGAGGAATACGATGAGCGCGCTCATGCCCTCTACAACGAGGGGCAGTACGATGACGCGCTCGATCTGCTGCGCGAGGGGTTGGCGTTGTATCCCAACGCCGTCGAGCTGCATGTCGGTGTGGCCTATGCCCGACTGGCACGGGAAGAGTTTGCCTGGGCGAGACGTGCGTTCGAAGAAGCGCTGATTCTCGATCCCGAACACGAGGACGCGCTGGCGGGACTGGGCGAGGTGCTGCTCAAGTTCGGTCAGCATGATGCGGGCTTGCGCGCGTTCGATCGTACGCTCGAACTCGGGTATGACGACGACACCGATCTGATGCTGCAGATCGGTCGCGCACTCTTTCGCGAAGGCTTCGTCGAGAATTCACTCACCTTTTTCGAGCGGGCGGTGCAACACTCGCCCGACTCGGCCGAAGCCGTGGCATGTGTGGGTTACGCCCAGCACCGTCTCGAGCAGGACGGCGAGGCGATCGCCTCGTTGCGTCGGGCGCTCGTGCTCGACCCGGAGTTTGCCGAAGCGCGCGTGTATCTCGCCAACCTGCTCTACGACGGAGGCGAGGTCGACGCGGCGTTGCTGGAGTTCGAGAAGACCACGCCCGAGGATCACTGGGACGAACTCGGGATCTGGCGCCTCATCGAACTGAAGAAGTCGGTCTATCGTTTGCGCGACGACGACCCCGAACTGAAGCAGTGGGAGGCTCGACTGGAAGCGCTTGCTGGTGAGCCCGATGCGATCGACGAGTTACTGGGCGAAATCGAACAGCGCGTGATGGAGCAGGAGAACGAGGCGGTTGCACAGGCGCAGGGCCAATTGGAGACGCTGGGCGGGTTGCTGTCTGGGCTCGCCCAGCAGCAGGAGCTGGCTGAGCAGCAGTCGGACTTCGCTTACTCCGATGTCATCGCGCCCGACGGTTTGCATCGCGTGATCACCCGAGATGGCGGCACGTTCGAAGGCACATGGGAAGAAATCGTGCAGGCGCTGCGCGATGCGCGTGATGCCGGTCGGCCACTCGAGCAGTACATGGCGCTCGAGGCACGCCGGCACTACGGCGCCACTGGAATGCGGATTGCCTTCCATGCCCCTGAGGCGTTCCTCCGCGAGAGCGCGAACGCCGGCCTGCTGCGCATCGTGCGTTGAGCGCACGCGCCGCGCTCGACGCGGCGCGAGCCGTATTCTCCCCCTCGCAGGACTCGAGCGCCTCGCGCGCGCCCGCGTACGTGCCGTGGCGCGCCACGTCGGTCACGCTCGAGACGGCACAGGAGCGCGGCGATGCGATGTGGGTGGCGGCCGAACAGGTGCTGCAGGCCGCGATCGGTGGCAGCGACATTGCGGGGCAGGCGCTCGTTGGCGCCGCACGTCAGCAACATGTACTGTCGCTTAGCGATGCGTTCGCGCTGGCCGCGTTGCAGGGATGGGTCGATCGCCTGCGCGATCCTTCCCAGTCCGGCGTCGCGCGCGCGACGTCGCCATCGGAAACCGAACGCAGTGTGGCCCGCGACGCGTGGATCGCGCTCGAGCACGCCGCACGGCCGGTGGCGCCTGTGCCACCCGGATCCCTGTCGCCGGCGACGCCTGATGAGCCGTCGTTGCACGGCGGGCAGACGGAATTCGCGCGCACGGCCGAGGCCGCGGCGGCGCCGGGCGTTCCGGACGCCCCACCGCCGTTGAACCAGTGGCAAGAGCACGTCACATCGCCGCGACGGCGCTGGTCGTCGACGGTGTGGCAACTCGTGTGGCTGGGCCTGCTGAGCGGGGCAGCTGTTGGGGGCTACTGGCGCGTAGGGGCGGGTTCGCGCGATTGGAAGGCCGCCGTCATTGCCTACGAGAACGGCGCGACGGACTCCGCGCGACTGTACTTGACGCGCTATGCCGACGCACATCCCGACGACGCGCGTCCGCTGGTGTATCTCGGGCGCATCGCACGCGAGCAGCAGGATATGGCCCGTTCGAAACGCATGCTCGAGTCGGCGCTTCGACTGGATCCGCACAGTGCCATGGCGCAACGCGAGATGGGCTCGGCGCTGCTTGCAACGAACGAGCCAGAGCTCGCGCGCCGCTTCTACGTGCGCGCGCTGCAACGTGATCCGACTGATCGCCCCGCGCAGGGATTCCTCGGCTGCGCACTGGCGCGACTCGGCCGCGCGGATGAAGCGCGTCGATGGAATGAACGCGCGGGCCCCGGTGACTGGAGCTGGTGCGCCGCCGCACGGTCGCCACCTGGCGTCCCTGCACCTCCCATGAGATCGAGATGAGTGGAAACACGATGACGGCAGGTGACGCGATCACGTTGCATCGAGAGACCGAACGCGAGGTGCTGTCCAACGGCCTCACGCTGATGATCCGCCGCGATCCATCGGCGCCGGTCGTCGCGATCGTGACGCATGTGAAAGCGGGGTACTTCGACGAGACCGATGATATCACCGGCATCGCGCACGTGCTCGAACATATGTTTTTCAAGGGGACACCCACCCGCGGCGTCGGCGAGATTGCGCGGGAAACGAAAGCGAACGGCGGGTACCTGAATGCCCACACGATCTACGACCACACCAGCTACTTCACGGTGCTGCCGTCCGCGTCATTCGTGCAGGGACTCGATATCCAATTCGATGCATACGCCCGCTCATTGATCGACGCCGACGAACTCGCACGCGAGCTCGAGGTGATCATTCAGGAGGCGAAGCGCAAGCGTGATACGCCGGGGCCCGTGACGATCGAATCGTTGTATGCCCTGCTGCACGACCATCACCGGATACGCCGATGGCGCATTGGCGAAGAAGCCGGTTTGCGCGCGCTGACGCAGCCGCAGCTGCATGCATTCTACCGCACTTGGTATCAGCCCTCGAACACGATCCTTTCGATCGTCGGCGACATCGATCCGGATGTCGTACGGCGCGAGGTGCATGCACGGCACGGGCTGTTGGCGGATCGTGCGGTGCCGCGCATCGCGGGTCCGGCTGAGCGCGCGTTGCCGGGATTTCGCGCGCGCGAATGGGAGGGCGATGTCGCGCAGCAGCAGATCGCCTTCGGATGGCGCGCACCCGTGCTGTCGCATCCGGATACGCCCGCGCTCGACCTCGCCGGTGTGGCGTTGGCGACTGGTCGCGCGTCGCGACTGTATCGTGCCGTGCGCGACCGTCAACTTGCGTCTTCTGTCTCGGCCTGGCACTACACGGCCGGCGACGCTGGCGTGTTCGTCGCGCATGCTGAAGCGCCGGACGCACAGGCGCGCGCTGCGGCGCAGCAGATGTGGCGCGAGATCCAGTCCGCACGACACGACGGCTTCCGCACGAGCGAAGTTGTGCGCGCGCGGCGTATTCTCGAGGCACGATGGATGCGTCGCCTCGAAACGATGGACGGACAGGCCAGCTATCTCGCCAGTTGGGAAGCCGAGGGTGGCCTCGATGTCGCGGCTTCGTACTACGATCGGCTGCTGTCATTCGATGCGCAGGCGCTGCAGGATGTGGCGCATCGGCACCTCGATCCCGATCAGGTGTCGGTCACGAGCTATCGTCCATCAGGCGCGCTGCCGTTGGCCGACGATACCGACGCGCTACGGGAATGGTTGCGCGAGGTCGAACGACAGGGCAGCAGCGTCATGGCGCCGTCCGCAATGTCGACGCCATCGGACAACACGGCCGTCTCTGATGCGCCAACTGCACCGGCCCGCGCGGCGGATCCGGCGCGCACGCGCGTGATCGACGGCGTTCATGTCCGCGAGTTGCCGAGCGGCGTGACCGTGCTGGTGCTCCCGCGACCCGGCGCGCCACTGGTGAGCATCGGCATCTATCAGCGTGGTGGAAGTGGCCTCGAAATAGACGGGCGCGAAGGGCTCGCGCGTCTGGCCGCACAAACGATGTTGAAGGGGACGGTGTCGCGAAGCGGCGCGCGCATTGCGGAGGCGGCCGAAGACCTTGGTTCGAGCATCGGCGTCTCCGTCGGCCTCGAGAGCCTGGGCTGGAGTCTCTCCGTGCCGCAGCGACACCTGGCGACGGCGATCGGGCTCTTGGCCGACGTAACGCAGCGTCCCGTGTTTCCTGATGACGGCGTCGAAACGGAGCGCGGGTTGGCGCTCGCGGAAGTGACGCGTTTGCGCGATGACATGCATCGATGGCCGATGCGGCTTGCGTCCATGGCGGCCTACGGGGAACATCCATACGCCCGAACCGTCATCGGGACGGTCGAGTCGCTGGCATCGATCGATGCGGCCGCCATACGTTCGTTCCACGCGGCGCATATTCTGGCCGGCGCGTCGGTGATCGCCGTCGTTGGTGACGTGTCGCCTGATGAAACCGTGGCGCTGTTGGCGTGCGAGTTTTCGACGTTGACGTATCGCGAGGAATCTGCGCCCGGCATGGTCGAGTGGCCCGTCATGGGTTCTCGAAGCGCTGAGGCACGTGACAAGCAGCAGACTGCGATGGCGCTGTTGTTCCCCGGTCCATCGCGACGTGATCCTGAACGGTTTTCCGCGCGCGTACTGTCGGCGATCGCGAGCGGATTGGGCGGTCGCTTCTTCGAGCAGTTGCGCGACAAGCAATCGTTGGCGTACACCGTCTCGGCGTTCCCGATTGAACGGCGTGCGGGCGGCGTTTTCGCCGCGTACATCGCCACGTCGCCAGAACGCGAGGACGAAGCGCGTGAAGGACTGATGCGAGAGTTCGCCAAGTTGCGTGAGTCCGCGCCGTCGGCCGAGGAGCTGGATCGCGCCAAGCGCTATCTCATCGGCACGCACGCGATCAGTCAGCAGACGGGCAGCAACGTGCTGGGTGAGTTGATCGATGCGTGGCTGTTTGGCTCAGGCCTCGGCGAGCGTCGTGAGTTTCCGGCACACGTTGAGGCGGTGACGGCGCGCGACGTACAAGCATTGGCGGAGCGGTACTTCGAATCGTCGCGGGTCGTCGAGGGAATAGTCAGAGGACGAGTCGAGAGTATGGAGTAGGGAGACTGAGTAGGGAGTCGCGAGAGTTCTCGCGACTCCCTACCCCCGACTCCTATCTCAAATCGCGCATCGCTTTCGCGGCCGTCGACAGCGCGGGCCACGCCATGCGAATGCGTCCGTTGGCCGCGCGCACGCCCGTGAAGCTATCGTAATCCGACGGCTCGCCGATGATCGCGGCGGTGACCCAGGGACGGCGTGAGCCCCACGCCAGCGCTTCACGCATCGCGGCCAGCTGTGCGGCGTCGCCGTGTGCGTGCGGCAATCCACCGATTGTGAGCAGCCAGTGCGTCGGACGCCGCGCCACGGAGTCGGTCGCCAATCGGAGGCTGTTCGCGTGCCAGCGGTCGATCGCGCGGAGACGCGCATCCATGCCGGGTAATCCCGAGTACGACGGAAAGACAATCGCACCGATCACCGCGACCGGCGTGTTGCCGGCGGCGGCCCATGCATACACGGCGCTGTCGCGCGTATCGAGATGCGTGAGGGCGATCCCCAGCTTCGTCGCCGGACGGACTCGTTCGCGTACCATGTTGGCGTTGCGCACCATCAGGCGCCACCACGTCGCGGGCGGTGTTTCGGCGGGAAGTACCGTGGGCATCGGATCACCGATCGCCGGAAAGAGCACATCGGGCTTGAGGCGTGTCAGTACGCGCTCGATCGCCTGCGCACGGAACGCGTCAGTCGATGGCGCGGGATGCCGTCCCTGATACAGTGCGACCGCCAGCTTGGTGCTGTCTTCGAGGAGGGGGGCCAGCACATCGGCAAGCGAGTCGAGCGCAGCGGCACGTGTTCCTTCGTCGTCCAGAACGACCAGCAGAATGTCGGGTTCGAACGTATCGACGAGCAGTCGATCGGCTTTCACCGATCGCGCATTCGGCGCGCCGTCGAGCGCCGGCAAGAATCGCATGCCGAGCGCGAAGTCCCCGTTCGGGCGCGCTTGCATGCGCGCCGACATCGCCGGCCCGTAGCTGCGCACGGCGCCGATACCGCGCGGCCACTCGATGACGAGCAACGTCGTCATCGCGGTCGCGGACAACACGAGCAGCGCACGGACCACGGCCGACAGACGCCAGCGCGCCGGATACGCCGGCGTGATCATCGGGACCAGCATCGCGTAGGGCGTCACCAAGGCAGCGCGCCCGACGGTCATGCCCACGACGACATCGCGGGCGGCGACCGCGGCTTGCAGTGGCAGCGGCGCCGAGCCGTGCTGCGCCACGAGGTAATCGCCGGTCACGATCGCGGTGACCGCGATGTCATACAGCAGAATCGGCAGCGCCACCACCGGCGAAATGAGGCCGGCGACGATCGAGTACAGCACCTGCAGCACGAACGCGGAGGCGATCACGGGCAGCAGCCAGGAAATCCCGGAAACGGTGCGGGCGCCGTCCTCCGTGCCCGAGGCGAGCGCGATGACGAGGGCGGGTGCGATCAGCAATCCACAGGCACTGGTCAGTTGGGTGAACGCGCGCGGCGCTTCACGCCGCGACGCCATCCAGCCGGCGAGTAAGATATCCCATGACAGCACCAGCACGGCAATGAGCAGCGTGATGGGTGCTAATTGCTCGAACGACGTGGCGAGGTCGACGTTGGTGAAGGCGTCTGGCACGGCCACAGGATAACCCGTTGGCTGGCACGGTTACAGCGTTCTCGCGTAATATCAAGCATGGGAACAACGATGGCGCGTTCGACGGTCTTTACCCTGCCGAATCTGATCTCCAGCTCGCGTGTCGCGCTGGCGATCGGATTCGTTGCGTCCGAAGCGGTGCCCACCCGTCTCGCGCTGATCGGCATCGCCTCGCTCACCGATTTCCTTGACGGCTGGGTGGCCCGTCGTACGAAGGTCGCGTCCCGCTTCGGGGCACTCCTCGACCCAGTCGCAGACCGTTTCTTCGTCCTCGGCGTGGTGATCAGTTTTGTCGTCGGCGGGCACTTCACGGCGTGGCAGGCAATCGCGGTGATGTTTCGCGATGTCATGTCGATCATTGGCTTCTTCGTGGCGCGCAACGTGAGCTGGTTGCGGCCAATCGCCTTCAAGGCGCGCTTGCTTGGCAAGGCGGTGACCGTCGCGCAACTCGTCACGTTTCTCGCGGTGCTCGCCGCGCCGCGCCTAGTCACGGGAATGGTGTTGCTCGTGGCCGCGCTCGGCCTTGCGGCGACGATCGACTACACACTGATGCTGTGGCGTGAGCGAGTACGCGATTCGGTGAGCTGCTGATCGATCGGTCTGGCGCGACGCCCCCGGATGTGACGAACGCCTCGCGAGATCGGGAGGCGTTCGTGTGCGTCAACACTTCTATTCCGGCGGCGGGACCGCGCGATCAGACTGCGACGGCTTCCTGCACCTGCTGCGACTTGGGCGGTTGAGCAAACCGCTCGCCAAGCGTGCGCAGCTCCACAACTTCCGCGGCTTTGAGCTCGGGATAACGCCCCGCGAGGTACTGTAGCGTAGCGTCGAACCACTCTTTCTGGTCATCGGCATGACATCCGATGACACCGCACTGCATGATCTGCTGGAACAGCTCGTCACGGGCCTCTTGATAGGGCGAGGTCACCATGGTGTCGCGACGCGGACGAAGCTTCGGCTTAACCATTTCCTCTGGGTAGTGCGTCGAAAAACGAAGCTGAGCGGAGCTTCCGGTCAGCATGAATAATCTAACTACTGTGGCATCGTTCTTCCTAGGGCCGCCACGTGAAACCCGGCAAGGGTTCGTCGACGTCATCCCTGCAATGGAGACGCGCCAGTCCCGGTTTTCGTTGATCGCCCCGTGATTCGTGCCAGCCACGAGGCCAACTGGTCGAACAGCGCCGTCGGTGCGTCCTCGGGAATCAACCGACCCGAACCCGTGACCGTGTCCTCGTCGACGTGGCTGGCCGGAAGAAGGGATGACCAGTTGAGTATGGGACGGCCCGTGTCGGCCTCCCCATTCAGCACGAGCACCGGGGCCGCCACCTCGCCGAGGCGGGCGCGTGACTCGACTGTGAACTCGACGGCGGCCGATCGTAACAGGAGCTGCGCCAGCCCGTCGGTGCCAACGAATGGAGCCAGATACCGCGCCACGAGCAGATCTGGCATGTTCGCCGGCTCTGCGACACCCGCGCGAAGCAGTGGCGCCAGCGCGGGCTGGGCGCCAAAGAGCAGATTCGCGCTGAGTGCGATGAGCGCAGAGCCCCGTTGAAGCGCCCGGATATCGGAGCCGGGCAGATCATCCGGATCGGGCGGTGAGAGCAGCGCGACCCCGTCCACCGTGAAGCGAGGGCCCGCTGCGAGTACCAATGCCACAAGGCCGCCGATATCCTGACCGACCAAGGCTGCCGAGGACAGTCGAAGTGCCGCCATCGCTCGTGCGACATGATCGGCCTGGGCGGCCAAATGATACGCGGCGTCCTCCGGGCGATCAGACTCACCGTGGCCTAGCAGGTCGATCGCGATGGCCGTGTACCCTGCATTGGCCAGCGCCGGCGCGAGCCGGCGCCAGAGGAAGGCACAGGTCCCGAAGCCGTGCAGAAGCACGACGGCCGGACCGCCTCGGCCGGTGCGCTCGACGTGCAGCGAGCCCGCGCCGACAGGGATGCGTAAGTGTTCGACGTACATGCAGTGGGGAATCTGGCGAGTGCGACGTGATGACGGACGTAGCCAGCGGCCGAACCGGTTCTTACCTTTGGGCAATCGCAGGCGACGCAAGATAAGAGAACTTTCACACCGAAGTCCGCTGCTCGTACGACTCATCGGAAATCGCGGGACATCGCCGCGTGGTGGATGAGGTGAGGCAGACGGACGACGAATCATGGACACCTACCGGCTGGTCGCCGGAAGCAGACGAGGAGAGCGAGTGGTAAAGGCAACCCCCACGAAGTCCCGCACGCCGTTTTACGGCCTGCTGCTGCTGCTGGTCGCTGCCGGTGGCGCCGGCATCTGGTATTCGATGAACGAGCCCAAGCCAAAGCCGATCACACTCGATGCGGCGGCGACGAATTTGCCAGCGGCGGAAGGGTATCTGCGCGGCAACCCGAACGCCCCCGTGACGATCATCGAGTTCGGTGATTTCGAATGTCCGAGCTGCGGACGGTTCGCGATGGTCGAAGAACCTGACATTCGCACCCGCATCATCGATGCAGGCTTGGCAAATTTCCGCTACTACGATTTCCCGCTGCCGGTGCACCCGAACACGTTAAGCGCGTCGTTGGCGGCGTCGTGTGTGGCTGACCAAGGCAAGTTCTGGGAAATGCATGATGCGATCTTCGCGGGCCAGGACGAATGGGCGGGAGCCAGCGGCGTCACGAATCCACGCAAGATGCTCGACGGGTACGCCAAGAAGCTTGGCGTCGACATGAAGGCGTACGGCGAATGCATGAGCACGCAAAAGAACCTGCCGCGCATTCAGGCGAACCAGAAAGCTGGTACGGATCGCAACGTGCAGTCGACACCAACGCTGATCGTCGGCGACAAGATGTTCCCCGGCGGCCTGCGATTCGACGATCTGAAGAAGCTCGTCGACTCGCTGGCGAAGGCGGCCCCCGCCGCCACACCGGCGAAGCCGGACAGCGCGAAGAAGCCGTAGTTCACGGCTTTTTCGCCAAGCTACGCGCGACGGCGCGGCGCGGCGTCGTCGAGGCGCAGTTTCGGCAAGGGCACCGCATCCGCGGTGCCTTCGTCGCTTACGGCCGGTGCGACGGTCGGCGACAGGGCGTCGCCGAGCGCGACGAGGGCGCGCGTCGCGACGACGCTCGCGAGAGGATCAGGCACGCCGAGTTCGCGCATGTAGATGTCAATCGCGCGCTCGTAGCCGATCTCCGGCGTGAGCGCTTCGACGAACATCAGCGCGTTGTCAACGTGCGCGCGCACCAGACCTTCCTCCGCTCGCGCCTGCGCAATGCGCAGCCGCTGCTCGGCTTCCGCTGAGAGCTTGCGAGGGAACAGCGTTTCCGGGAAGATCTTTCCGAAGAGTGACATGATGTGATTATAGACGCCCGCAGGGCCCCTCATGTTTCATGCTCGGCATTGTTCGTGCCGTGACGGGAGTCACATTCAACGCGTTGGTGCGCGACAACACACGCAGCTCGTTTCTTGGCTGCATTGATGTGCGTCACCGCCGCGCTCGACACCGCCGCGCTCGGCCACCACCGCAGTGAGCCGCGGACGGGATCGCACGGCGCACCCGTCACCCGCCCCGAACAAACCCTGCGGTTACGACTCCTGCGCCTCGTACTGATCCTTGAGGCTCGCGACCACCGACGGATCGGCCAGCGTGGTCGTGTCGCCGAGGGCGCGTCCTTCAGCGATGTCGCGGAGGAGGCGACGCATGATCTTGCCCGAGCGCGTCTTCGGGAGATCCGCGCTGAAGAGAATATCGTCCGGTCGCGCGAGCGCGCCGATCTTCATCGCCACATGTTCGCGCAATTCGTCGCGCAGATCGCCGCTCGCATGGAATCCGTGACGGAGCGTCACGAACGCCGCGATCGCCTGTCCCTTGAGTTCGTGGTGCTTGCCGACGACCGCCGCTTCCGCGACGGATGGATGATCGACGAGTGCGCTCTCGACTTCCATGGTGCCGATACGATGGCCCGCGACGTTGAGCACGTCATCGACACGACCCAGAATCCAGTAGTACCCATCGGCGTCGCGCTTGACGCCGTCACCGGGGAAGTAGAGATCCGGCCGACCCGCCCACTTCGAGAAGTACGTATCGACGTACCGCTGATCGTCGCCCCAGATGGTACGCAGCATGCTGGGCCATGGATGCGTCAACGCGAGCAGTCCGCCACCGATCTTCACTTCGGTCCCCTCGGCGTCGAGCAGTGCCGCACGCACGCCGGGAAACGGCGTCGTGGCCGACCCGGGTTTCGTGGATGTCACGCCCGGCAGTGGCGTGATCATGATGGCGCCCGTCTCGGTCTGCCACCATGTGTCGACGATTGGGCACTGTTCCTTGCCGACGACGCGGTGATACCACATCCACGCTTCCGGATTGATCGGCTCACCGACGGAACCCAGCAGGCGGAGCTGCGACAGATCATGCTTCTCGACGTGTGATGCACCCCACTTCATGAACGCGCGAATCGCCGTCGGTGCCGTGTAGAAAATCGTCACGCCGTATCGCTCGCAGATCTGCCAGAACCGATCTTTTTCCGGCCAATCCGGCGCGCCCTCGTAGACGATGCACGTCGCACCATTCGCCATCGGGCCGTACACGAGATACGAGTGGCCCGTGATCCAACCGATGTCTGCCGTGCACCAGTACACGTCCTCGTCTTTCAGGTCGAAGACATACTTGCTCGTCGCATAGACACCGGTGAGATAGCCGCCCGTCGTATGCACGATGCCCTTCGGTTTGCCGGTCGTGCCCGACGTGTAGAGAATGAACAGCAGATCTTCGGCACCCATCGGTTCCGGCGCGCACTCCTTCGGCACCTCGCGCTTGAGACGGTGCCACCAGTGGTCGCGTCCATCCTTCATCTCGGCGAACATTTCGTCGCCCACGCCGCTGCGGCGCCGCATCACGACGAGTACATGCTCGATGGTGGGGCACCCTTCGATCGCTTTGTCGGCGTTACGCTTGAGCGGCACGACCTGGCCGCGACGATAGCCGCCGTCGGCGGTGATCAGCACCTTGCAGCCGCAATCGTTGATGCGATCGCGCAGGGACTCGGGCGAGAAGCCCCCAAACACCACCGTGTGTACAGCGCCGATGCGCGCACACGCGAGCATCGCGAACACGGCTTCCGGAATCATCGGCAAGTAGATCGCCACGCGATCACCCTTTTGTACGCCGAGATGCTTCAGCATGTTCGCCGCGAGATTCACCTCGCGATACACATCCCAATACGTGAACGTGCGGCGATCACCCGGTTCACCCTCCCAGATCAGTGCGGCTTTATTGCGACGTGGGCCGTGAATGTGCCGATCGACGCAATTGACGCTGACGTTCAGTTCACCGCCGTCGAACCACGTGGCGTGCGGCGGTGTCCATTGCAGAACGCTGTCCCACGGCTTGCTCCAGGTGAGTTCGCCGGCTTCACGGGCCCAGAAGTTGAGCGGGTCCATGGCCGCATCTTCCTGCAGTCGCGGTGTGTGCACGCGCGCTTCGGCTCGAAACGCAGCCGGGGGCGGAAACGTGCGATTTTCCTGCAGCAGAACGTCGATATCCGTACTCATGGGGCGGAGTTCAGTCGGGGAGCGAGTCTAAGGGCGGGAGCACGCGCAGGAGCCGCGGCGCCGTCTTCAAAGGTGTAGGCAGACATGCATCGCCAGCAACCGCCACCGGTACTACAATTCGCCGATGCCCGCCGACTCGCCCGCCGCTCGCGTCTCTGCTCTTGTGTCTGCTTACGTCGCTGGCGACGGATCCGACGCTGTGCATCCTCCCGCAGATGCTCCTGTGCTGGTCGCGATGGGCCTCGTGCGACGGTTTGGTGCGCGGGCGGCAGTCGCGGGTGTATCGCTCGCACTCGAGCCCGACGCCTGTCTGGCACGGTTCGATCCCAACGGCGCGGGCAACACGGCTCGTCGCCGCGTACAGCGTCGCGTTCGCGATATGCCGCGTGTACATCGTGCTGCTGCGGCGCCGGATCGCACGCGAACGCGAGGTCGCGCGAAACCACACAAGCCGTTGATTTCGTGAGCGTGGCGCCTCTCACTGGCGTGCGGATCGCCGTCACCCGCGCCGAGGGGCGTAGCGGACCGCTTGTGGACGCCCTGCGTGCCGCCGGTGCCACCGTGACGGAACTCCCGCTCACGCGCATCGAATCACTCGATCCGGCGCCGTTGGCGAACGCGCTGTCGAATCTGCGTGATTACGCGTGGATCCTGCTCACCAGCGTGAACGCCGTGCATCATCTGGCGTCCGCGCTGAAGGCGCAGGGCCATGCATACCGTGACGTGTTGCGGGCGCACAAACTGGCGGTCGTCGGCTCGGCCACCGCGCAGGCCGCGGAGGAACTCGGCTGGC
Source organism: Gemmatimonadaceae bacterium (assembly GCA_031366985.1). GTDB lineage: Bacteria > Gemmatimonadota > Gemmatimonadetes > Gemmatimonadales > Gemmatimonadaceae > Gemmatimonas. The sequence goes on along the minus strand of JANLPE010000075.1, from coordinate 20,829 downwards.
AGGCGACGCTCGTCCCGGAACGCTTCCTGGCAGAAGGGCTCGTCGATGCGATGGCGATGCGCAGTGACGTGGACGGGGCGCGGATGCTGTATCCCGCTGCCGAGGGCGCGCGCGACATATTGCCCGCAGGCTTGCGTGCGCTCGGCGCTGATGTGGATGTGATTCCGGTGTACCGAAGCGCTCCGGATCCTGCGGGGCAACGGACGCTGCGCACGATGGTGTCGGCGGGCGAGTTGGATCTGGTCACAGTCGCGGCGCCGAGTGCGGTCGACGCGTTGCTTGCCGCGTTGCCGGCCGAGCATGCGCGACGACTGCCCGTCGCGTGTATTGGGCCAGTGACAGCCCGTGCCGCGCGCTACGCCGGGTTTCCGGTGAAGGTCGAATCTGATAGTGCGACGACCGCGGTATTCGTGCGGAGTATCGTCGCGGCGTTCAGCCTTTCGCGATAGAATTGGTCATGGCTGAGCAAGGAACCTCACATGTTGTACGGATCGGCACGCGTTCGTCGGAACTGGCGCTGCGGCAGGCGCGCCTCGTCGCGTCGCAGTTAGCAGAGCACGGCGTGGCGAGTGAGTTGGTTACCTATACCACGATCGGCGATCGCATTCTCGACATGCCCTTGTCGGCCATCGGCGAGAAGGGACTGTTCACCGCCGAACTCGAGGCGGATCTGATCGCGGGCCACACCGATTGCGTGGTACACTCTCTGAAAGATCTGCCGACCGCTGACCCGGCGGGGCTGATGTTGGTTGCGTTGCTCGAGCGCGAAGATCCCCGCGACGCGATGGTGACGGCCCCGGGCATCTCGGCGCGCACGGTGCACGATCTGCCGCACGGCGCCCGCATCGGAACATCCTCACTGCGTCGCCGCGCGCAGCTGCGCGCGCTGCGGCCAGATCTCGATGTGCAGGAACTGCGTGGCAACGTCGGCACGCGCCTGCGCAAGATTGATGAAGGACAGGTCGATGCGGCGTTGCTCGCGGCTGCTGGGCTGATCCGACTCGGGCTTGCTGACCGCATTGTCGCGCTGCTCGATCCGCCGGAGTGGCTGTCGGCGCCGGGGCAGGGTGCGATCGCCGTGCAGGCGCGTTCCGATGATGCGTCGATGCGTGCGGTGCTCGCCGGCCTCGATCATCCCGCCACACGCACCGCTGTGACCGCCGAGCGCGCGCTGTTGGCGGCGCTCGAGGGCGGCTGTCAGGTGCCGATTGGCGCCGCGATGCTGACGACGGCCGGTGGATTCCAACTGCACGGGATCATCGCGTCGCTCGATGGCACGCAGGTCGTGCGCGGCTCGATTGTCGTGGATCCGAACGATCCCGTTGGTGCCGGACAATCCCTTGCCGCTCAACTGTATGCCGACGGCGGCATGCATATTCTGGCGGCATTGCGGGCGACCTCATGAGCGGAATCCTCCCGACTGCGGATCTATCACTGCCGGTGCGTATGCGCCGGCTTCGTCGCACCGACGCGATGCGTCGCATGGTGCGTGAGACGCGTCTCGATGCGGCACAGTTCATCTGGCCGGTGTTCGTGCGGTCGGGGCACGGTGTGCGTTCGCCGATCGGTTCGATGCCGGGCGTTTTTCAGACGTCTGTCGACGAACTGTTGCGCGATGCAGAGCGCGCCGTCGCAGCGCAGATCGGCGGCATCCTGTTGTTCGGCATACCCGACGCCAAGGACGCCACGGGTTCGTCCGCGTGGGACCCGCATGGTCCCGTCGCCGAGGCGGTGCGTGCCGTGAAGCGGGAGTATCCGTCGCTGCTCGTCATCACGGATGTCTGCATGTGCGAGTACACCGATCACGGCCACTGTGGGTTGCTGACGTCGTCCGGTGAAGTTGACAACGATGCGACGCTCGCACTGCTCTCGCGTGAAGCCCTCGCCCACGCCGAAGCGGGCGCAGACATCGTGGCGCCGAGTGACATGATGGACGGTCGCATTGGTCATATGCGCCGAACGCTGGACGCGTCGGGTTTCGAGCAGACGCCGATCATGAGCTACGCGGCCAAGTACGCATCGGCATTCTATGGGCCGTTCCGCGACGCGGCCGAATCGACACCGGCGTTCGGAGATCGTCGCAGCTATCAAATGGATCCGGCCAACGGTCGCGAAGCGCTCCGCGAAGTGCGCCTCGATGTCGCGGAGGGCGCCGATATCCTGATGGTGAAGCCGGCCGGTGCCTATCTCGACATCATCGCCGCCGTGAAACAGGACACCGGCTTGCCGCTCTGTGCGTATCAGGTGAGCGGCGAGTATTCGATGATCAAGGCCGCGGCGGAACGCGGCTGGATCGACGGTGATCGCGCCATGATGGAATCGCTGGTCGCGATTGCCCGCGCTGGGGCTGACATGATTATCACTTATTTCGCGCTCGACGCAGCCGCCGCGCTGCGCGATCGCTGATCCGGGAGTATACCGTATGCTGCACAATCCGTGGCACGACATTCCGGCAGGGAAGAATCCGCCAGAGCAAGTGACGGCGATCATCGAGATCCCCGGCATGTCGCGCAACAAATACGAACTCGACAAGGAAACCGGTCACTTCAAACTGGATCGCGTGTTGTACTCCGCGGTGCATTACCCCAGCGACTATGGATTCATTCCGCAGACGCTGCATGAAGACCATGATCCGCTCGACATCATCGTGAAGATCAACGAGCCGACGTTCCCCGGTTGTCAGATCGCCGCCCGCCCGATTGGTGTGCTGCGAATGCTCGACAAGGGTGAGCCGGACGACAAGATCCTCGCAGTGCCGGCGGATGATCCGTACTACCACGATGTCTTCGACATCGCCGACCTGTCACCGCACTATCTGCGTGAGGTCGAGCATTTCTTCGGGATCTACAAGGATCTCGAGGGGAAGCGGGTCGAGATTCAGGGGTGGGGGAAGAGCGAACAGGCGATGCAGATCATTGTGGAGTCGATGAAGCGGTACAAGGATACGTTCGACGGCTGACCCGCGGGTGGAACGACGATATCCGACATCGTTTAGCCGATATCGCGGTTTTCTGTTATCGCTGTTCCCGCCCTACGCCCGCTTGAGGACCAGCGCCGCATTGATCCCCCCGAACCCGAAACTGTTGGACAACACCACGGTCGGCTGCACCTCGCGTCCGTGGTTGGGCACATAGTCCAGATCGCACCCCACATCCGGCGCATCGAGATTGAGCGTCGGTGGAATCCAGCCGCGCTGCAGCGTGAGCGCGCTGATCGCCGCTTCAAAGGCTCCTGACGCGCCGAGCGCGTGCCCGTAGTAGCCTTTCGTGCTCGACACCGGCACCGCAGCGGCGTGCTCGCCAAACACGGTATGAATCGCCGCGGTCTCGGTTGGGTCGTTAAGCGGCGTACTGCTGCCGTGCGCATTGATGTAATCGACCTGGTCCGGTCGTACGCCCGCGTCGCCGAGTGCTTGTCGCATGCAGCGCGCCGCCTGCGCACCGCCGGGGAGCGGTGCGGTCATATGGTGTGCGTCGTTCGTCGTGCCAAAGCCCGTCAGTTCGCCGTAGATCGTTGCCCTGCGCGACACGGCGCGATCCCACTCCTCGAGGATGAGGACCGACGCCCCCTCGCCCATTACAAAGCCATCGCGGTCCTTGTCGAAAGGACGCGAGGCGCGGGTCGGATCGTCATTGCGCGAGGACATTGCCCGAATCAGTGCGAACGCGCCGAAACAGAGCGTGGCGAGCGGCGCTTCGGAGCCGCCCGCGATCATCACGTCCGCATACCCGTCGCGGATCTGTCGGAACGCTTCGCCGATGGCGATCGTCCCCGACGCGCAACTCATCGCGTTCGTGCAGTTCGGACCTGACACACCGAACTCGATGGCGATGTTACAGCTCGATGAGCCACCGAACACACACAGTGCCAGCGTGGCGTCGACATCGCGCAACCCACCGCGCATGAAGTGCGCCGCCTGCGCCTCGGCGTACGCGACGCCGCCAAGCGCGGTGCCCATCATCGCACCGATGCGCTCACGATTCTCGTGCGCGAGATCGATACCGGAGTCTTCCAGCGCGAGCCGAGCACTCACGACACTGAATTGCCCGAACCGGTCCAGTCGACGCACGCGCTTGGCGTCGAGATACTGTTCGGCGTCAAACCCATCGACCTCCGCCGCGCACTGACTGCGAAAGATCGACGCGTCGAAGTGAGAGGCCGCGCGCACGACGGAGCGCTCGGCGCGCAGCCCACTCCAGAGCGCCTCGACGCCTGTTCCGAGTGGCGTAACGCAGCCAATGCCCGTGATGGCGACGCGGCGGCGCCCGGACCAGGACTCAGTGGAGCGCTCGTTCATGCGTGACCTGTCGAGAGAGTTGTCGTTGTGGCCGCCGGCGTAGGGCGACCCGATACCTGACGTTCGGCGGCGCGTGCCAGTCCTTCGAGTGTGCGCGAGGCGATCCCGTGCACGAATAGCGGGCCGATGACTCGCGTTGCGGCAAACGCACCGATGAGCGGCCACGAGGGGCCGTTCCAGACGTGGATGATGCGCGTCAACGTGCCGTCGGGCGTCGGCGTGAAATTCCACTCGACATCCATGCCCGTGGTCATTCCACCAATGTGCCGGTATCGCACCCATGGCGCCGATCGGTCGACCGCCATTTCCGACAACCACCAGGTCGGCCAGTTGACCACGCCGAATGGACGATTGGCCGCCATCTCGACGACGCCGCCTCCATCGGGTGCACGCTCACGGAACCGCACGTACCGATAGTGCGCCAGATGCGCCGGCCACTCGTCGACGGCCGCCGCAATCGCCAATATCGTGTCGAGCGGCGCCTTCACCATGCGTTCGTCGATCGTGGTCATGACACGATCGTTCGGCGGCGGACCCAGCAAGAACGGGGGCCGTAGTGCGGTGCTCTGAGTCGGCGTCATGAGGCAGATGCTCCAGTAAGCCACGTGGCCGTCACACGCCAACCAAGCGCGTGACGCACAGACGGGCGGCGACCGGTTGCGCGCTCGACGAGCGCGAATAATTCCGAGAGCGTGAACCCGCGGAGAATCGACACCACCCCGTCATGTCGGCTGACCGGATGAAAGCCCAACGCGAACGACGACGTCCAGAGTCCGGCGACGGCGAGCCAGCTGCGGCGCAGCTCGCCGATCACGACCGCATGACGCGCCACGCGCGAACACTCGCGAAGTAGCCGTTCCGCGTCGCCATTTTCGAAGTGATGTAGCACCTGCGAGCAGGTGATGATGTCGATGCTGGCGTCCGCGAACGGCAGCTGCATCGCATCGGCCGCCACCGCGCTCGTGCAGGCACGCTGCGCCGCCCGGGCCAGCAACGGCTCAAGCTCGAGACCAATGGTCGTCATCGGGCGACGGCGCGCAACGGCCATGCGTTGCGCGGCCGCTGGGATGTCTCCGAGCCCGGTCCCGATATCGAGCAGGGTCAGCGCATCGTCCCGCCCGAAATTCTGCGCGGAGGCATCGAGCAATGCGCGCACTTCGCGCAGGATCGCACGACGGCCGCCGAAGAATCGGTTCGCCAGCGCGACGTCATGCAGGGAACGCTCGGACAACGCCGGATCGATCGAGGGATCATCGAGAATCTCGCGACCGCGACGGCGGGCCGGTGTCAGCAGCATCAGTAAGGCCGGTCAGCGTGCAAGCTGCGCGTAGCCGCCGCGATAGTACATCAGAGGGCGCTTATCGTGTGCGGCGCCGGCAGATACGGCACCAATCATGATCACGTGATCACCAGCAGCATGTCGCGCGACCACACGGCATTCAAGCGACGCGAGCACATCGTCGAGCGTTGCGTTGCCGTGCGAGTCACGAGTGAAGGGGAGATCCGCGAACCGGTCGTCGACGCGGCCGGCGAACCGCCGGCTCATGGCCTCCTGATGCTCACTCAGAATGTTCACACCGAAGGAGTCGGCCACGTTCAGCACTGGTGCCATTGTCGCGTCGTTGTCGATGCACGCCAGCACGAGCGGCGGCTCGAGACTGAGCGACGAAAACGCGCTGACGGTCATCCCGTGATCGCGTCCCTCGCGATCGCGGGTAGTGATGATCGTGATGCCCGAGGCAAAACGCCCGAGCACCGCCCGGAAGAGATCAGGATCGATGGACATGACTAGGGGCGTGCGGTGGAGTCGGACGGGAAAACCACGGACTGACCGCGCCGCGCGCGAGACCGAGCGCAAGGCGACCGAGGGCGCGCGGAGCGAGCAACGCCGACGCGGGCACAAAATCTCCGGTGACGCCGATCAGCAGATCTGAGAGTGCGCGATCGTCGCCGAGTACATGTGCCGCGGCGTTCATCAGGGCGGGCGCGGCGACGCCCAGACCAATCAGTTTTTCGACGCGCCACTTTCCGGCGAACGATTCACGTCGTGCGCGCTCGTAGGCCCCGAGCGCACGAGCCTCAGCACTGGAGGACGTTGCGTGCAACGCATCCACCACGAACGGTGCCAGTAGTTCGCCGCCGCGCAGCGCGGCGTAGATGCCTTCACCGGTGAACGGGTCGTAGAAGTCGGCCGCATCACCGACGAGCGCCAGACCCGGATTCCAGGCACGACGTGCACGCGATGCGAACGGACCGGTCGTGCGCACCGGCGACACGCGATGCGCCGCACGAAACCGCGGTGCGAGTGTCGGCTGTGACTCGAGCCAGTGGCGCAGAAATGCTTCGGGATCGCCAGCCATCTCACGCGCACGATGCGCCGACACGACCAACGCGACGTTGGTCAGCTGGTCATCGACCGTGGCCAGACCGACATAGCCATTGTGTGTGACATGCATCTCGCCGAGCGAGGTCATGCCCGACACGCCGCGGTAATGCGCCACGACCGCGACGCGTTTTGGCCAGCGGCTGGTGTGCGCGAGCCCCGCGCGGCGTGCCACGACGGATCTCAGTCCGTCCGCACCGATCACGATTGACGCACTGACCTCGGTGACGCCGACCTCGGTGCGGACGCGCACACCGCAGATCCGCCCCGCAGCGTCGCGCGTGAGGTCGTCCACCTTCGCGCCTTCGACGACTTGCACGCCGGCCACTCGAGCGCGCTCCACCAGCACGGTATCGAGGATCTCGCGCCGAATACCCAGACCGCGATCCCGAAACCCGCGAAAGCCATGCTGGGCGACGAACTCGCCGCGGATCTGCGCACCCGAGGGTGCAGTGACGACCATACCCGTCAGCGCGGCCGCACGTGCTTCGAGCGTCTCGAGCGCGCCCATCGCGGACAGAAGGCGCGCACCCTCTGGACTCACGTATTCAGCGCACGGTTTCGGCCGCGGAAAGTGCGCGCGGTCGAGGAGGACCACATCAAGCCCTGCCTGCGCGCAGTGCCAAGCCGTCGACGTTCCGGCCGGGCCGCCTCCAACTATCAGCACATGCGTCGATTGAGGAAGCGCGCCGGTGGTCATGATGACAAGGTAACGCGGAATCACGATCAGCTGATCCCGAATCCTCGCCCGAGTCACGAAAAGACGATCGCCAAGGCCGCGAGGGCGCCGGTCAGCGAGCACAGCAGGTTCACGAGATCGTTGTCGAGGCGCCGTATACCACCGACATGCAATGTTGTCGTCCCGCAGAGGTGGGTATGCTGTTCCGTTTCCACGGCACAGGCGGAGCATCGACGACGCTCCTGCGCACAGGCGCCGAGAAGGGTATCGCACATGGCTCCGACAGCACCACCGACCGCGACGGCGGGCACCAGCGGCGCAGCAAGCATGCCCATGCTCGCGGCGACGACGGCGAGTACTGCCGCGCCGACGAGCCCCGCAATACTGCCGGCGATGGTGATCGCGCCCGACGTCCCCGGCGGAACGCGTCGCCATGTACGCAACGACCAAGGCGCACCACCGAGGAGCGTGCCGATTTCGGTCGACCATGTGTCGGCACCGCTGGCCGCCAGTGAGGCCGCCGCCGCAATGGCGACAACCGACGTGTGCTGCGCGCCGTCGATGCCGAGGATGAGCGCGGTCAGAGCGCCGAGCCCGAAGACGCCGCCGTTCGCGAGCACTTGTCGCGCATCACGTTGATCACCCTTCACGACGACCTCGCGTATTCGCGCGGCCTTCCGTGCGCAGCCGATCCGCGAAAGCGCGCTGGCCAGAACAAACCACACGATCAGATACGCGCCCCACGACCACGACACGCACAACGACAGAGTGCCAATGCCGCCTGCCATGATCGCGCCGTCGATGCGCAGACTGCCGGCGCGCCATGCCAGCAGCGCAATGGCAGCTGAGAGCGCAAGTGCCATCCCCCACGGCGCGGCGGACGTCATGCGCTCATGTTGTCAGGCGACTAACCGTTGACGGACGGATGCATCAGTGCCGCGATTCGCGCGCGCAACCTCGGGCTGGCGGTCTCGCGCTGCGACAGTCGTGCGCCGACCTCACGCAACGCTGTGCGCATGGCGCGACGCCGACGCTCCAGTCGGGCACACGAGGCGCAGTCGTCGAGATGCGCGACCAACGAGGCTTCGATGAGGCGTTGCGCATCCGTCGAGGCCGGGAGTTCTCCATCGATATGCTCGTGCAAAAGCACCCGCGCCAATGCGCAGGTGCACGAGTCCATGACCGGGCTCGTCGTCGTGGCTGTTGCGCCGTCAAGGAATGTCATTGGGAGGCCAAGCGGACCGCGCTCCACGCGCGGAGGTACCCAAGAGCGGGCGGGGAGGGTTTCGCCCCGGGATGGTGCGGATGGGACCGGATGAGCGCAAGACACCGTCGGTGGCCGGAAACGCGCGCCTCGTGTCACCAATGGGCCTGCGAGGTAAACCTGTGTACCGTCCGGCTTGTTCCAGTGACGTTCGACACATTAGCTTCGCCCGTTGTGGCCCACTTGATCGACGAATCCCAGACGCGCGCAACGCCGCTCGGCGTGCCGGCCTTTCCGCTCGCCGGCGGTGCGCTCGACGCGCGCCTGCCGTTGGCGCTCCTCGAGGCCGTGAAGGCGATCGATACGCCGGAAGCGGAGCTCGACGCCGAGTTGGTGCACGAACTGCGCAACAAGCGCCTTGGACTCAGCGAGACGGTGCTGCTGCAGATCCGGCGTTATCAAGACGCCGTGCGTCGGCATCAGAAGGTTACCTTCGACGAGGTGCTCGCACTTGCGCGTCTGATTGGTCGCCGGCCGGACGCCGACCTGGCGTTTCGCGAAGCGGGTCGCCGATGGGCACGTGCGGCGATCTCCACGATCGGCGCGACCGGACGCAGCGCAGCGACCTCGTTGCCATCGCTGATCGGCCGGCCGATCGCGCTTAGCCAACTGCGCCGCGTCGCCAAGCGATTCATGAACGCCAACCTTGTGCGGCAGGGCAGCACGTTGCTGCTTGAGGTCAGATCGCCGGTATCGGCTGACGCGGCGCCGCGCGGCGCGGGGTGCGGTCTGTATGAAGCGGCGTTTCGTGAAGCCTTGCATGTGCTGGCGGACGCCGACGGTGCGGTGGAACACGTGCTCTGTCGCTCGCGCGGTGACGAACGATGCCAGTGGCGCGCCGAGTGGCGTCGCGGCTGAACGGCGCGTTAAACCTCCTCTCCCTTCTGCGGAGTCTTTCATGTTGACGGTCGAGATGCTCCCGCGTCTACAGGGTCTGATCGCGAACGCCGGGCTCGACGGCTGGCTGTTGTACGACTTTCGCGGCACGAATGCGATCGCACAGGGTGTGCTCGGTTTCGACGGACTCGTGACTCGACGCGTCTTCGCATTCATCCCGCGCGAAGGGACGCCGATCGGCATTCAACATGCCATCGAGCCCGGACCGTGGGCCAAGTGGCCGACGTCGTGGCCGTTGCGTGTCTACAGCGGATGGCGCGCCCTGGAGCAGGAGCTCCATGCCCTGATCGCTGGCAAGCGCGTGGCCATGGAGTATTCGGCCGGCGACGCAATCCCGTATCTCGATCGCATTCCGGCCGGCGTCCTAGAGATGGTGCGCGCGACTGGGGCGACTGTGGTGAGTTCGGCCGATCTCGTCTCTGCCGTGTACGCGACGTGGACGCCAGCACAACTCGCGTCGCATACACGCGCGGCCGAAGTTATTCGCACAGTGGCGCTGGACGCGATCGCGACGGCCGGTGCGATGGTGACGGCCGGCACGCCGATCGCCGAGCATGTGCTGCAACAGCAGATTCTGGACGCGTTTGCGCGCGCTGGCCTCGAGACCGATCACGGTCCCGATGTCGCCGCCTCCGAGAGCGCGGCGAACCCGCACTACGCGCCGTCTGCCGCGAGTCCGCGACTCATACAGCGTGGCGATCTGCTGTTGATCGACCTCTGGGCGCGCGAGAAGGGCGGCGTCTATGCGGATCAGACGTGGATGGCGTCGCTTGGCGCACCGTCCGCACGCGCCGTCACCGTGTGGGAGGCTGTCCGCGATGCGCGCGACGCCGCACTCGCGTTGCTGACGACTCGCATCGCGGCGGGTGAGCCGGTGCGTGGTGGCGAAGCGGATGATGCGGCGCGTGCGGTCATCACGGATCGTGGATTCGGCGCGCAGTTCTGGCATCGCACGGGCCACAGTATCGATTCGCGTGAGCTGCATGGATCGGGGCCGCAGATCGACAATCTGGAATCACGCGATGACCGGCTGCTGATTCCCGGCGTGGGATTCTCGATCGAACCCGGGATCTACATTCCCGGCGAACTCGGGGTGCGGAGTGAAGTGAATTGTTTCGTCGGTGAGGACGCGCTCCTGATCACGCCGGGCAAGATCCAGCGGGATCTGATGGTCGTCTGAGCGGGTGATCACGAACGTCGTCAGTCCTCGCGCCCTCGTTGATCGTCCCACCATGCGGCGCGTGTACGCGGCCTTGCTGTCGTCGGTTGCGCTCGCGTCCGGGAGCGCGTGCACGGACTCGAAACCTGCGTCGTCGGCCAATCGCATCGCGGAGGTCGCTGGGCAGGTCCGCAGCGGAAACGTCGATCACGCACTCGGCGTCATGCCGAAAGACAGTGCACTCGTGTCGCTGTCGCACGCGGCAGGTGGTGGCGACGGCACGGTCTATCGGCCGACGCGTGATACCGCCGCCTTGCATGTCGGCGCAATCGTCGGGCGAATCGGCACGAACGCCACGGTCTCCGGTGACACGGCCATCGTTCCGACGCACGATCTCGGCGTCTGTCAGCCGTTCACCGAAGCGTTGCTGCCATCCGCGAAAGGTGGCGTGGGCGACGCCATAGTCTGGGTCGTCGGCGTTGAGACGGGACCCCTGCAAGAGGCACCGCGCCGTGCGGAGCTGACGCTCGATCGATGCCGGCTCGATCCGCGGGTCCAACGGGTGGCGCAGGGCGCGACGCTGATGATTACCTCGCGCGACGCGATGATGTCACGCTTGCGATTCGTCGACCTCGCGCACGAGGCGACGGTGCGCGCCACGACGCTGCTCAATGACAAAGGTCAGGTCGTGCCGACGAGCGATGTCGCGGCGCTCGCAGGGCTCGTCGAGGTGCGGGATGACCTGCATCCATGGGTGCGCGGTTATATCGCCGTCGCGCCACATCCGTTCGTGGCGGTCACCGAACCGGACGGAATCTTCCGCTTTGATGGCGTGCCACCGGGCAGCTATACGCTGGTGGTCTGGCAGGAAAAGCTGGGCGTGCGGACGAGAGCGATCAGAGTTTCCAGCGGGGTTGAGACACGGGTGAGTATCGAGTACTGAGTAGTGGAGCACTCGAGAAACGACGAGACCGTGAGACGATGAAACAATGTCAAAAAAACGAGATCTGATGTCCGATATCGTTGTTCCCTCCGATATCGGCGATCCCGCTGTCCCCGCTGTTCTGCGCCTGGTGCAACCGCGCATACCGCCCACCGTCCCGCGTCAGCAACTCCTCATGCCGGCCGATCTCCACGATCTCGCCGTCATCGATCACCACGACGCGATCGGCACGACGCACGGTGCTCAGCCGATGGGCGATCAACATCGTCGTGCGTCCCTGCAGCAGTTCCTCGAGTGCCCGTTCGACGAAGCGCTCGCTCTCCGTGTCGAGACTCGACGTCGCCTCATCAAGAATCACCACGGCCGGGTTCTTCAGAAACACCCGTGCAATCGCGACGCGCTGTCGTTGTCCGCCTGACAGCTTGACGCCGCGTTCACCGACGCGCGTTTGCCAACCGTCGGGCAATCGTTCGATGAACTCCAGTGCGTACGCCGCGCGCGCGGCCTGTACGATCTCATCATGCGTGGCGTCGGGGCGTGCATACGCGACATTTTCAAGGATGGAGCCGCTGAACAGGACCGGCTCCTGCGGCACGATGCCGATGGCACCGCGCAGCGACTCGAGCGACAGCGCGCGAATGTCGATCCCGTCCAGCGTGATGCGGCCTTCGCTGACGTCCCAGAAGCGCGGGATGAGGCTCGCGATGGTCGTCTTGCCGCCACCGGACCGGCCCACCACCGCGACGACTTCGCCGGGGGAGAGCGTCAACGTCAGACCGCGAATGACTTCCGGCAAATCGTCGGCGTAGCGGAACGACACGTTGTCGAAGACCACGGCACCACGTACCGGCTGCGCCAGTGCACGCGGTTGCGCGGGATCGACCACCGTCGCTTGGGTGTCGAGCAATTCAAACACCCGCGTGGCCGCGCCGATCGCTTCCTGAAAATTCCCGAACAACGATGCCAGCGAACCGACGGCCGCCGCGACCGTCAGCGCGTAAAACAGAAACGACACGAGTGCGCCCGCGGTCAACCGTCCGCCGATGACCTGCACGCCGCCTTGCCACATCACTGCAACCACCGAAGCGAAGGCGACGAACCCAACGATGCCGAAGAATGCGGCACGCAACTGTGCGCGTTTCACCGCGGCCGTCACGACATCGGCAAGCAAGGCGGCGAAACGCGACGTCTCTTGGCCTTCGCGCGTGAAACTCTGCACGGTGCGAATGGCACCGAACGCTTCGTCGGCTGTGCCCATCGCGTTCGCCACCCGATCCTGCACGCCGATGCTGGCTTTCCGCAGTGCCCGGCCGAACATGATCGCCGCGCCAACTACCAACGGCACGACGGCCAGCGTCGTCAGCGTCAGCTTCGGATTCGTGATGGTGAGCATGAGCACGCCGCCGATCAGAAACAGAGTCTGACGCGAGAGCTCCGACACCCAGGTGCCCATCAATGACTGCAACAGACCCAGATCACTCGAGAGCCTACTGGTCAGTTCACCCGTGCGCCGCTCCGTAAAAAATGACGGCGAGAGACGGATCAGATGCGCAAATGTCTGCTGCCGCAGCGTTGCGGTGACGCGCTCGGTGGTCGAGCTGAGCAGGAACACCTGTACGAAGTTCATCATCGCCTGCACGGCAAACACGCCGAGCAGCATCACGGCAACGCGATCCAGCGACGAACGATCTTTCAGCTCGAACGCGGCGTCGAGTAAGTAGCGCAACACCAGCGGGAAGACGAGGCCGGCGGCCGCCGCGACGACCAAGCACACAAACGCCAGCGCGAGTCGCGCGCCATACGGTGCCAGCAGTGGCACCAGGCGCGCCAGCGGGCGCGGTGACGGAAAGCTGCGCTTGCGCGGCCCTCGCGGTTCAACCAATGGCGCGGTCAACAGCCATGGCGACGAAGAGTAGGGCGAGATAGAGCAGCGTGTATTTGTACACCCACCACGCTGGCCCACTCCACGGTTGTCCGGCTTTCGCGGCCGCGAGCATGCGCAACACGCCGAACATCAACAGCGCATTCAGGATGATGGCCGAGAAGAGGTACGTCAGCCCGAACGTGCCGAACAGCACCGGGAGCAGCGTCAGCACGATGAGGATCACCGTGTACCACACCATCTGATTCATCGTTTCCCGTTCGCCCCACACCAGCGGCGCCATTGGCACCTTCGCGCGCGTGTAGTCAGCCTGTTTGAGGAGCGCGAGCGCCCAGAAATGCGGAGGGGTCCAGTAAAATACGATCAGGAAGAGACAGAGCGCCGACACATCCAGTGTACCGGTGACGGCGGCCCAGCCGACGAGCGGAGGAAACGCGCCCGCGGCACCGCCGATAACGATGTTCTGCGGCGACGTGCGCTTAAGCCAGCGCGTGTAGATGAAGACGTAGAAATAAAACCCGGCCAGTGCGAGCAGGCCGGTCAGCACGTTGACGAACGTCGCCAGCATCCACGTCGCGAACGTCGCGCACGCCACGCCGAACGCGACGACCTGCGTCGGTGACATGCGACCGCTTGGGATCGGTCGCAGCCGCGTACGCGCCATGACGTCATCAATATCGCGATCGAGATACATGTTGACCGCGTTCGCACCACCCGCCATCAGGTACCCTCCGATCGTGACCAGCACGACCGTCAGCCACGACGGCGAGCCCGCGGCGTACATCGGCGCGATCGTCGTCACGAGCAGCAATGAGATGATTCGTGGCTTGGTCAGCGCGATGAGATCACGCGAGAGCGACGGCACCACCGTTGCGGTCTCCATCAGACGGCGCTCGGCGCGGCGACGCTAGCCTGTGCCGCGGGTCGCTGCGACGCAACCAGAGTGCGACCGGACGCAACGCGGGCGAGGTACAGCATCGTAACGGCGGTGACCCAGATGAGGATGCCGGTCGCCTGATGCAACGAACGTACGGCGCTCACGAAGCCGCCGGTCACCATCCACGCGGCCCAGACCACCTGTAGTAGTCCAAGCCCCATGCCGATCCACGCGGCGCGCAACACCGGCGACGGCTCGCCGCGCTTGCGGAAAATGAAGGGCAGTGACGTCAGATGCAGCACCAGGAGATACGCCAGAATGCGGTGCGTCAACTGCACATGTTGGCCTGCGCCGCCGAGTGAACCCGCACCACACAGCGGGAAACCGACGCAGGCCACGGCTGCGCCTTCGATCTTCGCGGTCAGTCCACCGAGCAGCACCACTAACAACGCCATCACGGCGGCACCCATCGCACCGCCGACCGCGTTGCGCGTGCCCGTCGTGCCGATAATCGAACTACCACCGAGTCCACCGGCGCGAATCGTCGAGATCACAAGGACGGCGAGTAACGAGGTAGCCAGCAACTTGTGCACGACCGTGGCCCACGCGGGATTCCCCGTGTAGACGGTCACCGCACCAAATAGCGCCGGCGCAAACCACAAGACGAGTGCCAGCCGGGCGGAATTCCACACGCCGCCATCCCCGCCCACGCTCGCGTCCGCGCGCGCGCGCCATGCGCCGAGCACAAGCCACGCGATCGAGGCGAAGAGCGCAATCGCGAGATACCGGTGCGTGAGTTCGATCGCCAGATCGATGCGCGTCAGGTACGGAGGGAGCCAGTAGCCTTGGCAGGTCGGCCAGTTGTCGCCACAGCCCATCCCCGATCCGGAGATGCGAACGATCGCGCCGAAAATGATGTGTAGCAGCGCCACACCGAGCGCGACGTACGACGCGCGACGAACGGCAGCAGGAGGCAGGTAGGCAGGAGGCATGTCTTGGATTGGCCGTCTCAGACGCGTGGGGTTGCCAGCGTGGACGAAGTCGTGGCGCGAGTCGTCGGCGGCGTCACCGCCGGATTCACGATGGCCGGCGATGACGGATGACGCACACGCCAGGCGCCGATGAATAGCGCGATCAGCAGCAGTGTCGGCAGCAGTGCCCAGAATACTTCAGGCGCTCGTCGCGGTGCGGGGACGTTCGGCGAACCGGTGATCGATGGCACGACGCGCCACACCGCTCGTAAAATGAAGAACTGCGCGACGACGCACGATACGGCGGCGATCCAGAAGATCGCATCCAGCACGAACGTGGGCACCGTCGACAGCAGGGAACTCGACTGGTCTATCATAGCGACCGAAAAGTAGCAGGATGCGCAGCCCAAATGTCCCTCGCCGCGATGACCGGGCGCGAAACCACACCGTGCGCTCCGCTGAATCGCACAGTACCATTGCGCATGGCTTCTCCCAATTCGTCTTCAACGTCGGTACCGACTGAACTTCCCCGGACACTTGGCTTGTGGAGCGCGATCGCCGTCGTTATCGGTACGACGATCGGCTCGGGCATCTTCCGGTCGCCGGCTGGCATCGCAGCCAAGCTGCCCGGACCGCTGCCGTTGCTCTCGGTCTGGATAGTCGGCGGTGTGTTCGCCCTGTGTGGCGCCCTGACGCTGGCCGAACTGGCCGGCGCGCTGCCGAGGACCGGCGGCTATTTCGTCTTCATTCGCGAGGCATGGGGGCGGCTGCCCGCCTTTCTCTACGGGTGGACCGAGCTGATTCTGGTCCGTGCGGCCGCATTGGGGGCGATCTCGCTGACGTTCGCCGAGTACCTGCTGCGCGCGCTCGGCTACGATCCGAGTCTGGCGCCGTATGACAGCTACGCGCACTGGCTCGCGGCGACCGCCCTCGGGCTGATGGCGATCGTGAATATCGTAGGCCTTCGCTGGGGCGCGCTCGTGCAGAACGTTACGACCTTGGCAAAGTACGGCGGACTGCTTTTCATCGTGTTCTTGGCGCTGGCGTTGGGTTTGCCGAAGACCGGCGGGCATTTCACGCCGGCGACGCCACCAGGGAGCTTCTCCGTAGGTGCGTTCGGACTGGCGCTCGTGTCGGTCCTCTGGGCGTACGACGGGTGGGGTGATCTCACAAAGGTCGGCGGCGAGGTCTCAGATCCGCGTCGCACACTGCCGCGCGCCATCATCATCGGAACCCTGGCCATCATTCTGATCTATGTCTTGGCAAACGTGGCCTATCTGTCAGTCCTCAGCGTCGACGAGATTAAGGGCGCCCGCCTCGTGGCCGCAGACGTCGCCGAACGTCTACTCGGCCCGATCGGCGTTACGCTCGTCTCCATTACGGTGCTGCTCTCGACGTTCGGATCGATCAACGGTTCACTGTTGACCGGCCCGCGCATCTTCTTCGCGATGGCCGATGAAGGGTTGTTTTTTCGCGCGGTGGCAAAGGTGCATCCGAGGTTCAAGACGCCGCACATCGCCATCAGTCTGGCGGCGGGTATTGGCATCGCCTTCGTCTTGATGCGCTCGTTCGAACAATTGGCCGACATCTTTGTGACGGCGTCGCTGGTGTTTTACATCCTGAGCGTCGGGGCCATCTTCCGGCTGCGCCAGCGTCCTGACTGGGATCCCCCGATGCGAGTGCCACTCTATCCGGTCGTGCCGGCCGTCTTCTGTGCGGCGACCCTGTTTCTCCTCGTGAATGCACTGGTGGATCCGGGGCAGCGGTGGGGCACCGTCGGGGTACTGGGCATTGTCGCGCTCGGTATCCCCGTCTTCTATGCGACCGTCGGGCGCGCACGCGCGTCATCACGTTTGTGACGCACCTGATTGGATGACGAAAGCGGGGTCAACATTCGCTCGGCAGAGTCGTTACAAAGCGTCTATGTTTGTCACGGGACCGGAGCAGGCTCTGGCTATTGAGCCTGCCCTCCATCCGGTCCGCGCTCCGTACTTCCGAGAGATCAGGCACTGGCCTCCTGTAACGGCTCGGCAACGTCACGCACGTTGCCGGTCACCGCGCGCTGGAGATCGTTATTTCTTTGCCTGAGATCGAACGTGGTGCGGTCGATCAATAACTCGGACGGAGAGAGTCGATGAGAAGATTGTGGCAATTCGGAGCGCTGCTGTTGGTGCTGACGATTTCGGCAGTGAAACCGGCCGACGCGCAGGTGACGACCGGATCCATGTCTGGCAAAGTCAATGGACCAAACGGTCCGGTGGTAGGCGCGCGTATCGCGGCCGTTCACCAGCCGTCCGGTACGACATATCAGGCGCTGACGCGCGCCGACGGACGTTTCATCATTCCGGCTATGCGAGTCGGTGGCCCTTACACCGTCACGGCGATTGCGCTCGGATTCGCGCGCACGGCCCAAGAAGGACTCGACGTCACGCTGGGTAACTCCACCGATGTATCGTTCGACCTGAAGCAGGCAGCGATCACGCTGACCGGTATCGAAGTCACGGCCACTGGCGGTGCGCTGAGCTCCAAGGTCACGGGCGCTTCGACGACGATTCCGAAGGAAGTGTTGACGGCATTCCCGACGATCGGTCGTACCATCGTCGACTTCACGCGCCTGACGCCGCAATATGGCGGCAGCGGCTCGTTCGCGGGCCAGGATAACCGTCTGAACAATTTCACACTCGACGGTTCGGCCTTCAACAACTCGTTCGGTCTTTCCGGCCAGCCGGGTGGTCGTACCGGCGTGTCGCCGATTCCGATCGACGCCATCGAACAGCTGCAGGTCAATGTGGCCCCGTTCGACGTGCGTCAAGGCGGCTTCACCGGCGCAGGAGTCAACGCCGTCACGAAGTCTGGTACGAACGAGTTCAAGGGCTCTTTCTACTACAGCACGCGTACGCAGAAATTTCAGGGCGACAGCACCGCGGGCCTGTTCTTCAACAAAGGCACGTACAAGTTCTCGCAGCCGGGTGGATGGGTCTCTGGCCCGATCATCCCCAATAAGCTGTTCTTCTTTGCGAACTACGACGAAGACGCCTTCACGGCGCCGGCGACGTCGTTCCTCGCGAACACTGGTGGGCAGACGGTGGCGGGCAACACGACGCGTGTGCTCCAGTCGGATATCGATCAGCTAAGCACGTTCCTGCAGACGAAATTCAATTACGCGACGGGTCCGGCACAGGCCTTCAACCTCGAGACCCCATCGAAGCGCTTCATTGGCAAGATCGATTACAACATCAACGACAAGAACAAGTTCAGCTTCCGCTACAGCCGGCTGACGTCGCAGGCTGACCAGCAGGTCTCGAACTCCGGTTCGCTCGGCAACCCGTCAGGCGGCCGTCGTGACAACTCGAACTCCATGAGCTTCCAGAACTCCGGATACGCGATCATGGAGAACATCGATTCGTACATTGGTGAACTGAACTCCTCGTTCGGCTCGAACATGTCGAACCAGATCATCGCTGGCGTCACGATGAACGACGAGAGCCGCAAGTACAAGATCCCGAGCCTGTTCCCGCTCGTCGACATTCTGAACAACGGCACGAACTATCTCTCGTTCGGCTTTGAGCCGTTCACGCCGAGCAATGTGCTGACGTACAAGACGTATCAGTTCCAGGACAACTTCTCGATTTATACCGACAATCAAGACTTCACCTTCGGTGTGACGGCGCAGAAGTACAACTCGAACAACGGCTTCTCGCCGGGCCTGCAGTCGGCGTACGTGTACAACTCGCTCTCCGATTTCTACGCGGACGCGAACGACTACGTCGCGAATCCGAACCGGACCGCGTCGCCGGTCACGTTGAACCGGTTCCAGGTGCGCTACGCCAACCAGCCGGGCGTGACGATCCCGTATCAGCCGTTGGAAGTGATGACGTACGGTGCGTACGCGCAGGATGACTGGCGCGCGACGAAAAACCTGAAGGTCTCACTCGGTCTCCGTTTCGACCTGCCGGTGTTCACGAACACGGCGTTCAACAATCCGGTCGCCAACGGGCTGATTTTCCGCGATAAGAACGGCGCCAAGGTGACGTACAACTCCGGCCAGCTGCCGCGTTCGAACATCCTGATCTCCCCGCGCCTCGGCTTTAACTGGGACGTGACCGGCGATCGCCGCACGATCGTGCGCGGCGGCACGGGTGTGTTCTCAGGCACGCCACCGTACGTGTGGATCTCAAATCAGCTCGGCAACACGGGTGTGCTGACGGGCTTCGATCAGTTCACGAACACGAAGACGCGCCCATTCAATCCGAACCCGGATACGTACAAGCCGGCGACGGTGACGGGCGCTCCAGCGGCCTCGTACGAACTCGACGTGACCGATCCGAACTACAAGTTCTCGCAGCAGTGGCGCAGCGACATTGCCGTCGATCGTCGTCTGCCGTGGGGCTTTCTCGGAACGGCCGAGTTCATTTACGGCAAGGAATTGAACGGCGCGTATTACATCAACGCGAACCTGCCGGGGGCACCGACGAAGTTCACGGGTGCGGACACGCGCTCGCGGTATATCGGCAACCGCATCAACCCCAGCGTCACGAACGCGTTCGTCATCAGCAACGCGAACACGGGCTACAACTACAACTTCTCCGCCTCGCTGTCGCGTCAGTTCACCAATGGACTGTTCGCGAAGGCCGCGTACTCAACGGGTGTCGCACGCAACTCGTTTGACCCGGGCTCGACCGCCTCATCGAACTGGGGCGGCAACAACCAGTCGAACGATCCGAACAACCCGGGCGTGCAGTTCTCGGCGTTCTCGCCGGGTAACCGCGTCTTCGTGGCGCTGTCGTATCGGAAGGAATACTTCAAATTCGGCGCGACGTCGGTATCGCTCTTCGCGCAGTCGGCAACGCAGGGCAACACCGACTACCGCTTTAGCGCGGACGCGAACGGTGACGGTCAGGCGAACGATCTGATCTACATTCCGAAGGACGCGTCGGAAATGAACTTCCAGCAGTACTGCGTCACGGGCACGGGTAGCGTGGCCACGTGCGGCAGTGCCACCGCGGTCAAGACGTTCAGCGTCACCGACCAGCAGACGGCGTGGGAAGCGTACATCGTGCAGGATCCGTATATGAAGTCGCGTCGCGGCAAGTACGTCGAGCGGAATGCGATCTTCCTGCCGATGCTTTGGCGCAGCGACCTGGGCATCACGCAGGAGCTCTTCCAGAACGTGGCGGGCAAACGGAACACGGTATCCATCCGCTTCGACATCCTGAACCTCTCGAACCTGCTCAACAAGAAGTGGGGCTCAGGCGAGCGCATATTCTCCACGCAGCCGTTGCTGCCGCAAGGCGCGGACGCGAGCGGCGCGTTGCTCTATCGCCTGCGCAACTCGGGCACGGAACTGCTGGGCACGGGATCGGTCGCGAACACGTATCAGCACACCGCGGGTTCGTCGGATGTGTGGCGCATGCAGCTGGGGCTGCGGTACACGTTTAACTGAGTGGGCTAGGGTAGGGAAACAGAACGGGCGGGAT
>JANLPE010000043.1:0-2641 GCA_031366985.1 Gemmatimonadaceae bacterium | reverse complement strand
CTGATCGTGGTGCTCGCGGCCGGTGCATATGTCGCGCTGCGCCCCGCGCCAAAACCCGCGACACCGTCGGTGGCCGTGTTGCCATTGCTCAATGCGAGCAAGGACACGTCGCTCGAGTACTTCAACGTCGGCATCACCGATGAACTGCAGACCGCGCTCGGCAACGCCGGGATCGTCGTTGCATCGCGCGAGCTGACAGCGAGGTGGAAGGATCGCTCGCCGACGCCGGCCGAGGTGGCCGATTCGCTGCACGTCGATAATCTGGTGGAGGGATCGGTGCAGAAGTGGGCGGACTCGGTGCGGATCCGCGTGCAGCTGGTCGACGGCAAGACGATGATGCAGCGGGCGACTTTCTCGGTCACCCGCCGGATGGCCGATGTTTTTGCATTACAGGAAGAAGTCGCCGAGGCGGTGGTGGCGGCGATCAGGCCAGTGATTGTGGGGCAGCGGCGGGATACGCTCGTGCGCAATCGAACCCTGAATACTGTTGCGTTGGAGCTTACCATGCGCGCCGCGTACGCCATGGGAAACAGCGGTGTGCCGGGTTCGGTGACGTCTTCGCCGGAGCGAACGCAGGCGGCGTTGCAGCTGGCAGACAGTGCGATCAAGCTTGACTCTTCGTACGCGCCTGCGTGGGCTCGGCGTGCGGTCGCGCTGCAGGGGCAGGCGATCATGGGTGATGTTCCGGACTCGACACGCTTGCGCGTGGCACGCGATGCTGCGGTCCGCGCGGTGCAGTTGGACGATCGCAACGCGGAATCACAGCTGGCGTACGGCCTGTTGCTCTTTCGATACGATTGGCGCTGGGCAGACGCCGAAGCGCATCTCAGGAAGGCGATCGCGCTCGATCCTGGACTGAGCCAGGCGCATGCCGGATACGCGCGCTTTCTCCGGTCGATGGGTCGGTTTGAAGAGGCGCGACACGAGCTCTCAACCGCTGCGGCAATCAATCCAACAGTGGAAGGCGGTCCCGCGTTCGGGCTCGCCAGGGTCTCTTATTTCGCGCGCGAGTACCAACGAGGGTTGCGGGAGACCAGACAGGGAGACTCCACCGCCCGCACCTATGTCAACAATACAGCGCAGCTTTACATCGCTGTGGGTGACTACAAGACGGCCGAGTCGTTGATCGATCGCCCGCGCCGGGACGACTCGGGTCGCGATGCCACCCGCGCATACCTCTACGCATTGACGGGTCGCAAGCCGCAGGCGCGGGCGCTGCTCGATTCGTTGACGGCGGCCGGTTTAGTCCAAAACGCCACCACGATGGCGGCAGTCTGGGCGGCAATCGGCGAAAAGCCCCGCGGGCTCGACCTGCTCGAGCGGTTGGTGCGCGACCACCACGCACTTGTGGTGGACTACAAGGTGTACCCGCTACTCGATCCGTTCCGGGATGAGCCGCGGTTCAAGGCGTTGATGGCGCACCTGAAGTTTCCCTGAGAGGAATCGACGGCCACCGATTGCCACGGCGTTCCTGCTGTTTTGTTATCCCCTCATCCGCCACAAATACGACAGCTTCAAGAAGAAATCACTCTGCACCGCGCTGAGCTGCGGACGGTTGAGCCCGTCCGGTTGCTGGCGCAGATTGCCGTAGCCGAAGTACACCACCGTTCCCGGCGTCGGCAGGTAGGTGAACAGGAAATTGGTCTGCAGGCCGCGGTTGTCGTACGCCGTCGCCGGCACATAGGTCGAGCCGCTCTTGATCACCAACGGAAGGTTGGTGCGTGAGTCGTCGCGCAGCACGTCGCGGGAATCGACCGAGTACTGGGAAATCACTCGCAGCTGGAAGGCGCGCGACAGCTGGTATTCCAGCGTACCGCGCGCGACATCCTGGAGCAGAACCCGGCTGCCGTCGGTCACGCGATAATAGCGATTGTCCGTGTACGTCGCGTTCATGCGCAGCTGATCACTCGGCCGGATGTTCATTCCGATCGAGGTGCTCCAGATCCGCGCGGACGCCCACTCGGCGTAGTTCTCGTCGTTCAGCCCGGCCAGCGTGAACACATTCGCGTCAAAGTGCTTCCAGCTCGGCGTGCTGAACGACAACACATAGTCATGATTCGGCAGGCGATCACCGCCGCCGGTGAACGGCGTCACCGTGCCGTTTGGCTGGAGTACGCCGTAACTCCGGTAGATTGTCGAGTCGTAACCAAAACTCTCCTGGAAGTAGGACACGCCGACATTCCAGCCGCCGTGAAGGCGGGCGTTGGCATTTACATGGAGATAGCGGTTCAGGATCGGGCCACCGTGGGCGAAGTCGTTGTACTTCCAGTTCCCGCGGATCTGGACGTCGCCGGTGAACGACTCTACCGCGCGTTTGTCGAACAGCCAAGTGTAGCTGTGATCGATGGAGCCTGTCACAATGTCGCGCTGCCCGACCAGCCCCGAGCGGGTAATGAAGTCCGCTGGCACACCGGAAGATGACGACGGCCAAGGGCGTGATCCAGGGCTATACGGGAGTCGCCGCCGTCGATGCGAAACATCAGATCCTTGTCGATGCGCAGGCGCATGGCACGGACTCCGAGCAAGCGCTGCTGCTGCCAGTCGTGGAGGCGCTCGCCACGCTGCGCACGAGTGCGACGATGCGCACGGCCGACGCGGGCGACCACAGTGAAGCGCATCTCGCCGCGCTCGCGGCGTGGGA
>JANLPE010000039.1:0-3494 GCA_031366985.1 Gemmatimonadaceae bacterium | reverse complement strand
ACGGCGCCAGTCCGTCCAGCGACAGTGCATCGAAATCCGTGTCGGCTGGCGCGCCGGCGCGTATCGGTCGCATCGGGTGCGCGTGGCTGTCGATGGCACGGATGGCCGCGATGTAGACCGTGAGGGCAGAGTCGACCGGTGCTTGCGCGAGGAGCGCCGATGCCGGCAGCAGGGCGATCAGCAGCACTCGTGCGAAGAGGCGACCGTATCGTGAAGAAATGCGCATGCGTAATTCCATCGGTGGGGAGGGCGGACGGGAACCTGCAAAAGAAATTGGTCATCGGATATCCTTGCTGCACAATAAGATACAACTGATCCGCCGGTGTCTCTTGGACAAAAGTTGACGTTGAAGACGAATGGGACAGGAAATCCCATCGGGGGCGTGGACGTATGGTGCGACTCTGCACGCTGCGCCATACTTCCACGACAATTCCGAAACGACGTTCCATGCCGGCCGAAAAATAAATGAGGGAGTGAATTCATGGCGCGTCGCGGCGGTTTGTTCACCTGCACGTTCCTGCTGGTGCTGTTCCCGTACGCGATGCATGCTCAGGCGACGACCGACTCGCTGCGGATCTACTATGTGGGTCGCCCGGTGGGCTGGGAACACTACGACCTGTCGAACAGCTCAGGCGGTTCGCAGCTCAACGCGGATTGGAGCTACATCGACCGCGGCCGGCGGATCCACACGCAGGTGGCGATGAAGTTCACCGCGGACTACTCGCCGCTCTCGCTCAAGGTCGATCGGCTGACGGACACGTCGCGCACGCCGGCGCTCGACGTGAGCGTAAGCGGCCGCCGCGCCACTGTCGTGCGGAACGCGAACACGACCACCGTCGATCTTCCGGCAGTGGCGTTCGTAATTTCGCCGTACACGCCGGTGTCTCAGCATCTCGCGCTGATTCGCTATTGGAAAGCGCACGGGTCGCCGGCATCGCTCGCTGTCATCCCGGGTGATCCGATGAACCCGGTCAAGATCCGCTCGCAGGGCACTGATCACATCACCGTCGGCGGCCGCCGTGTTGCGCTCACGCGTTATTCGATCGACGGCGTGGTCTGGGGAATCGAATATGCATGGCTCGACGCTGAGGGCCGGCTCGCAATGTTCACATCGGCGGCGGGCGGACTCTCGACGAAAGCTGTTCGCGCCGAGCTGGTGCCGCAGTACGACGACCTGATGCACATCGCGTCGCGTGCGGCGATTGGAGATCTCGAAGCGATCTCGCGGTCCGCGATTCCGATCGTGCAAGGCAGAGTCGCGCTGGTCGGCGCAACGTTGATCGATGGCAGCGGACGCACGGCGATTCCCAACGCGACCGTGATCGTCGCGAACGGGCGCATCGAGGCGGCGGGCCCGAGTGCGACGACAATCGTTCCGTTCAACACGAAGACATTCGACGTGCGCGGCAAGACGATCGTGCCTGGTCTCTGGGACATGCACGCGCACCTGCATCAGATCGAGTGGATTCCGGTGTACATCGCGGCCGGCGTGACGTCGGTGCGCGACATGGGGAATGAACTTCCGTTCGTGACCGACCTTCGCGCGTTCGTCGATTCGGGACGCGCGAACGGACCGCGCATACATCTCGCCGGTCTGGTGGACGGCGACGGTCCCAACGCTTTCGGGGCGCTCAGCGCAACCACGCCGGAAGAAGGGCGCGCGATCGTGCGAAAATATCACGAGCTCGGCTTCGAGCAGATGAAACTGTACGACCTCCTCACTCCCGGCGTCGTCGCGGCGATATGCGATGAAGCGCACAAGCTCGGCATGACGGTCACCGGCCATCTGCCGCGAGCCCTTTCGATCACCGCCGCCATCGATTCCGGAATGGATCAGTTCGCCCACCTTCCGGTTCGCGGTGATCCGCAGTCTGAAGCGACTAAGAGCGTGATCGCGTTCCTGAAAGCGCACGGCACCGTGATTGATCCGACCGAATCGTGGAACGAGATCGGCGGGCATTCGCGGGAAGAGTCGGTGCAGACGTTCCAGCCGGTGCTGCAGCATCTGCCGCCGCCGTTCGTGCAGACTCGCGTGGCGAACTGGGGATCGGCGACGACCGATCCGGCCACGGCGCATGCACGACTTCAGGGATCACTCGCCACGCTTCGCGCCCTGCATGAGGCTGGTGTGCCGATCGTCGCGGGAACAGATGAGGGAGTTCCCGGATTCAGCGTGTACCGCGAGATGGAGCTGTACGTTATGGCGGGATTTTCGCCGATGGACGCGTTGCGCGCCGCGACGTCCGTTGCCGCGGCAGCGCTGCATCTGGAGCGGGACGTCGGCACAATCGAGGCCGGAAAGGTCGCCGACCTTCTCGTGCTCGACAAGAATCCGCTCGACGATATCTCAAACATCCGCACGTCGCGCTATGTGATGAAGGACGGCCGGTTGTTCGAAAACTCCGCGCTCTGGAAGATCGCGGGATTCACGCCATAGCTGGCCTGAGTCCCTGAATTCCCCACCGGCGGGATTCTCGTAAAGATTTGCTCAACTTTTCTGGGACAACGTCACGCTCGGCAATCCCCCAACGAGGACCACATGACCACCCGTCGCGAGTTCGTCGGCCACCTCGCCGCACTCCCCCTGCTCGCCGGCATTCCGCGCTGGCGCGAGACGCCCGAACTGATTCTCGTCAACGGCGACCTGCTCACGCAGAATCCGGCGATGCCACGCGCGCAGGCCATCGCCATCGCCAACGGGCACATCCTCGCCGTAGGCACCAACGCCGACATGCGCCGTCTCTCCGGACCTGGCACGCGCATCGTCGACTTGGGCGGGAAAGTCGTAATACCCGGCGTGATTGATGCGCACAACCATCCGGCATATGCGGGGCGCCGTCACCTGTTCGAGGTCGACTGCGACCTCCGTTCGGTCGGCGCCATCCAGGCGGCGCTACGTGAGCGGGCGGCGAAGACCCCAGCCGGCACGTGGATCCGCGGCTTCAAGTACGACGACACCAAAACCGTCGAGCGCCGGTTTCTCACGCGGGCCGACCTCGACGCGGTGAGCACGACGCACCCTATTTACGTCGAGCATCGCGGTGGCCACACCGGATACGTCAACTCGCTGGCGTACGAACGTGCCGGCATCGACGAGTCATCGTCCGATCCCAAGGGCGGCCGGTTCGAACGTGATGCCGTGACCGGCAAGCTCAACGGCCGCGTCGCGGAAGCGGCCGCGCAAATAATTTCCGGCGCTGACAAGCACAGCTACACCCGCGCCGAAATACAGGCCGGTGTCGCCGAGATCTCGCGTCGGCTCGCGGCGGCGGGCATCACATCGGTCACCGACGCGCTCGGAACCCCGGACGACCTCCGTGGTTACCAGGACGCACGCGACGCCGGCCAGCTGCGCACGCGCGTGTACTGCCACATCCACTATCCGTACCTCGATACAATGATCGACGCCGGCTTGCGCACCGGCTTCGGCGACGAGTGGGTCAAGATCGGCGCCGTGAAGACGACGTGCGACGGTTCCATCAGCGAGCGCACGG
>JANLPE010000032.1:0-389049 GCA_031366985.1 Gemmatimonadaceae bacterium | reverse complement strand
CGTGATGGACCGTCCCGCGATCCCACCGAGTCCGTACGTGACCAAGCCAATGCGAAGATCCTTGCGGAGATCAACGATCTTCTCGGCGTTGAAATAGACGTTAAGCAGCTCTCCTCTTCCGTCCATCAAGCTGGATGCGCTGTCAGCACCAAGCACAACGCAGTCTCCAACTTTTAGCGCAATAGCGATTGTCACAGGCAATCCCGGATGAATGTCAGCTCTTCCTGATCGGCGGCATGCATGCTCAAGTGCTGACCGCACAGCGAGCATCAGGCGACTGTGAAATACCGCCGACTCCTGCCAAGAATTGAATCGCGCCCAGCTCCAACCGCAATCTCGGCTCGCCATCGGACTCCAAGGGCGATTACACCAGAATTACACCAAGCGAAACGGCCTGCCCCGATCAATTCGAGGCAGGCCGTTGTCTTATCAGTACTTACACAGTGGCTAGGGAGGGAATTGAACCCCCGACACGCGGATTTTCAGTCCGCTGCTCTACCAACTGAGCTACCTAGCCGCACCAATCCGAGAGTACCGCCCCGGACCGACCCCCAAGATAATCACCACCGACCCAGCGCCAACCCCTGACCATCTCATCTCTCCTTTGACGAACCACCAAGGTCCGTCGCATCAGCGTCGTCCCCACCCTCGGCAGCGGCGCTCTCGAGACCCAATGCCTTCATCTTCCGCCAGAGCGTCGTCCGACTCATACCCAGCACATCGGCCGCCCGCGCCAGCGTCCCGCCTGTCTCCTGCAGTGCCGCTGTGATTGACGCCCGCTCGTCGGTCTCGCCGGCGGACGCGCGATATCGACCCGTCAGCATCCCGTCTCTGACCCCCATCACCTCGCGGACCTCAGGCGACAGATGCTGCGCTTCGATCCGACCGAAGTCCGCGTGGATCGCCGCCGCTTCGAGCACCGAGAACAACTGCCGCACGTTCCCCGGCCAATCGTACGCGCGCAGCAGACGCATGGCAAAGGGCGAGCAGTCCAACGACTCCCGCCCAGCTCCGCGCGCGCGAAGATCGGCCAGCGCGTGCAACGCCAGCAGCGGGATGTCGGCGCGACGCTCGCGCAGCGGTGGCAGCGTCAGCGGAAAGACCGCGAGTCGATAGTACAGGTCTTCACGAAATCGTCCCGACGCAACCAGTGCCTTGAGATCCGCATGCGTGGCCGCCACCACGCGCGCGCTGATTTTGACCGCGCGCGTCGCGCCGACCCGCGTCACCTCGCGCTCCTGCAACACGCGGAGCAAGCGCTGCTGCATCGCGCTGCTGATCTCACCGATCTCGTCGAGAAACAACGTGCCGTCTCCGGCCGCTTCAAACAGACCCGCGCGATCGCGCAGTGCCCCAGTGAACGCGCCTTTTACATGGCCGAACAGTTCACTCTCGAGCACCCCTTCACTGAGGGCGGCGCAGTTGACCGCGAGAAACGGCGCACTGTGCCGCGATGACAGCGCATGCACCGCGCGCGCCGCACGCTCCTTGCCCGTGCCGGTTTCCCCGTGAATCAGCACGCTCGTGTCGGTCGGCGCGACGCGACGCAATGCGGCGAAGAATGGCACCATCGCCGGTGCGCGACCAACGATGTCGCCCGGATTGGGCGGCGCGCGTAACGCGGACTCCGGACGGCCCGCTAACAATTCCGAAACCCGCAGTGTGAGCAGATCGGGCTCGACCGGCTTCGTCAGAAAGTCATCGGCGCCCAGGTGCATCGCGCGCACGGCGCTTTCGACCGTCCCCACACCACTGATAATCAGAATGGGCATACGCTCACCCCAAATGCGCAGGGCTTCAACGACGCCAAGCCCATCGATGCCTGGCATTCGCAGGTCGAGCAGCATCAGATCCACCGCGTCGCCACTGTCGTTCGCCGCACGCAACGCCGCCAGCGCCGAGGGACCATCCTCTGCCATCAGCACCTCATGACCTTCATGACGCAACAGCGCCGCCGTCGACAGACGAAACGCGCGATCGTCATCGACCACCAGAATACGCGTCATACCGCGACCGGTGGTGGTGAAGCGCCAAGCGACGGCGCCTCCGCCAGAGGAAGCAGGAGCTGAAACAACGCGCCGTGCCTGTCCGCCTCACGTTCATCCGAGCGTGATTCGACAGTCAGCGTGCCTCCCGCGGCACGCACAAGTCCCTCGGCAATAAACAGACCGAGACCGACACCGCGCATCTCACGCTTGGTCGTAAAGAACGGATCGAAAATTCGCGGCAGCACATCGGGAGCGATACCGGCACCGTCGTCGCTGACCGTGATGCGCACCTGTGCCGAGAGCACCACGACGTGCATCAGTACCGTACCGGCCCGGTCACCCACCGCCTCACGACCGTTCTGCGCGAGATTCAACAGCACCTGCTTCAAGACGTCGGGGTCGATCGCTGCCATCACAGCGCCATCGGCGCTCCGCTCGACTGAACACGTCACCCGCGCCACGTCCGGCGAAGCGCCCGCCATGAGGAGCGCCGCGACTTCACGCGCCACTGCGGCAGGTTGGCAGTTCGCCGCACCCGCTGGACGCGGTCGATTGAGGTCCAGCAATTGTTCTGCCAATTCGTGCATGCGCAACAGCTCATCGATCGCCAGCTCGGTGAATTCAAGCGCTTCGCTATCGTGCGTGACGCGACGTCGGATCAGTTCGAGGCAGTTTCGAAGATTCGCCACCGGATTGCGGATCTCGTGCGCCAACTGCGCGACCAGACGACCGGTCGCGGCGAGCCGCTCGCGTTGCACCAAATCCGCTTGCAGTGCCGACAGGCGCGCGTTGCGGTCGGCCAGTGCACCATTGGCCTCCGCCAACTCGGCCAATCGCGCCGCGAGCGCCGCACGCATGGTCGCGAATGCCGTCTCCACACGATCCACTTCGCGAATCGACAGGCCACTGCGCGTCGGCAGTTGCGCGTCGAAGTCCCCACGAGCCAGCGCATCGGCCGCGCGTGCAAGCGCGCCGACCGGCCTCGCAATGCGTCCCGCGATCACAAAACCGAACAGCAGCGCCACCAGCAACGCCCCCGCCGCACTCACGAACGCGATCCAACGCAGCTCTGGCAGCATCGACAAGTCGGCCGTCAGATCACGCACCAGTACGACTCGCCCGTTGGCGGTTCGCAGCGGAGCCGTTACGACAATCAGCCGCCGTTCGCCGATCGACAGCTCACGCACGATCGTGTCGCTCACGATCGTGTCACCCACGACAGGCGCGCTCAACGAGGCCACGACGGCGTGCGCGAGCGCACTGTCGAGAGTTGTGGACGCAACCCGCCAAGGCACGCCGGAGACAAGGATCGCATCGGCGTGCGTCACGCCCGCGATCGCGGCGGCCTGTTGTGCGTCAAGCGAGATCGAGAGCCCGACCGCTCCAACCCATCGACCTTCGAATTGCACAGGCGCCAGCGCCATATCGCGCAGCGCTTCACCGGTACCGACCGTCGCCACCGGCATCTCACCACGCTGTGTTCGCGAAATGAGCGCCGCGACTGCCGAATCACTCGGTACGCCAATCCATGACGTTCCCGATGGTCCGAACACCACGGGCTCGCCACCCAGCGCCACGCGCGCGGATTCAGCGAGCCGGCGCGCCGCCTCGCGATCGCCCCGAAATAGCGCGACGGCCATAGCGTCGGTGTGCGCGAACTCTTTCGCGTGCATCATCATCGCATCACCACTGCTGCCTTGGCGATCGCTAAGGATGCGTGGCGTCCCTCCCAGATCGCTGCGAGCGCGACCCTCGAGCGTGCCCGCGATGCGACGGTCGAGTACCGTCCAGGCCGGAACGATTCCCGCCAGCAGCGCGAGTGCGATTGTGCCGAGCAGCGCACGCTGCAATGTGAGGGGGCGTGGCTGGCGTGTCGGCACGGACGAACAGAGAAGAAAGGAAACAGCGAACAGCTGCGGTGCGTACCACTGCGCACGAGGCGCCGCGAAGCTAAGGGCGCGGCGCCTCGTGCTGTTGCATGGCTGAACGCTACTCGCTCACTCAGCGCGCGGCGAGACCAATCGATCCCGCCGGCAGTGACGTCCCAGCGCCGAGGGACTGCAGCGATCCATCATTCTGGATCGCGAAGCCCACCACGTTGTTCGTACCCCTGTTGAGAACGTAGAGAAAACGACCTTCCTGCGTGATGGCTTCGTCCAAGGGTGAACTGCCCGCGCCCGTGTCGCCCGTTCGGCCATCGCTATTGAGGATGCGAAGGCGACCGTCGGGTGACACGTCATATCCCGTCACCGTGCTGCTGCCGGTATTCGTCACGTAGACCCAACGACCGTTCGGTGTGACCGCGGCCCAGCACGCCGCCGTCTCGGTGGTCGGTACGCTGGCGCTTACGACGGCAAGCGGCGCCGCTCCACGCTCTCTCACACTGTACGAAGACGCCGCGCTCGCATTCGCTGCGCCCCCGAACGCTTCGGTCACGATTAATACGTCGTCATGAGCGAACGCGAAACCGAATGGCGTCTGGCCGGCCGACGGCGTGACGCGCGGCGCGCTGGCGAGACCGCGCTCGCTGACTGCGTACGTAACGAGTCGGTTGGTGCCTTTCTCTGACACGATCAGCTGATCGCCCTCCGGGGAGAAACTGATCTGCGCCGGCGCGGGAGCGTACGCGCTCAGCGGTCGAGACGAGCCGGCTATCGACGAGAGACCGCTGCTGCGATCCAGACGGAACCCCGCGATGTTACCGGCGCCACCGGCGTTCACGACGTAGGCGAGCTTCTTATCGACCGTAACACTGATCGGCCGAGTACCGCCTGAGGCGACGGTGTTGATCAGCGTCAGACTTGTGCCATCGACAGAGAAGACCGATACACTGTTCGATCCGGCGTTCACCGCAAGCAGCAGGCGGCCATTATCGGTCAGCGTTACCGCGCCCTGCGAGCCAAGACCGGCACCGGTTCCGGTACCGCCTGTTGCGTACGAACCGGCCGCTGTCAGTGCGCCGTTGACTGATCGCGAGAACACAGCAATCTCATTGCCACTCGCGGCATTCGTTTCCGTAAAAACGACACCGATGTTCGCACCTCCAGAACGATCGAAGGCGGCCGCACTCGTCGGCTCGGTGCTCGACGGAGTGTCCATCGTGTGACAAGCAGCAAGTGCAGTGGCCGCTACGGCCATTGACAGCGCGCGACGAAACATGAGCGGTCTCCAAGACGTGAAGGACGGGATTGGTATACTCGCCAACCTCGCTGGTCGGCACCGTCCGTCTACGCCAGTTGCGGACCACCCACCTCGCCGCACATGCGTCACCGCTATCGTCCTATGCTGTCACGCGTTAGCACTCGGCGCGCCGATGTCGGCCGGACTCGTCGATGGTTCACGAAACATCCGTTCATGACGATGCAACGTTTCATGAAACGTCGACGTCAGCGCGTGGCGGTCCACGACGCGGTGATGACGCTCTTCAATCC
The DNA here is from genome assembly GCA_031366985.1 of Gemmatimonadaceae bacterium. Taxonomy (GTDB): domain Bacteria; phylum Gemmatimonadota; class Gemmatimonadetes; order Gemmatimonadales; family Gemmatimonadaceae; genus Gemmatimonas. The sequence goes on along the minus strand of JANLPE010000032.1, from coordinate 383,630 downwards.
GCCGCGCACATTGAAGTCGCCGACCACCGTCATCGACTTCGGCGTGCACGCCGCCACGAGATCATCGAGAATGCGATTCACCGCACGCTCGTAAAAAATGCCGTCGTTGCGGAAGCTCCACAGATAATGCTTGAGACTCTTGAGCTCGAGACACACGGCGGCCGGCGTATACGTGATGCGAATCGTCGCGAAATCCGGCGCACCACCTTCCAGCATCTTGAGATCGGCCGCATCCGTCTCGATGCCACCTAACGGACAGAGCGACGTGAACTCTGTCGTCTCCATGTAGATCTCGTAGGGCCGATCGGCGTAGGGATTCGGAAATGACTCGAGGAGCTCAGGGCGTGGCATAGAAGCGGGTTGCCTGCGGGTTTGCCTGCGGGTGAAGCTGCAGGTTGACGGCGACCTGCGGGCGGGGATTGACCGCGACCTGCAGGAGGGGGTTCAACGGACATACAGCGGACGGGTAACCTGCGGGTGTAGTCCCCCGCCGTTCCTAGCCCCGTAGTTCCAAAGTTAACCCCCACCCGCAGGTCGCCGTTAATCCCCACCTGCAGTAAGCAGTCAACCTGCGGTAAAACCCGCCGGTAGACCTGCAGGTCACCCGCGGTTCGGTTCCCGCAGTCTCTTACTCCACTCGTCGAGTAAGAGCTTCTCCGCGACCGTCAGGCTCCCCATCCCATCCGACGCGATCTTGTCCAGCACCGCATCGAGCGCGGTCGACGGCTTCTCGGCCACTGCAGCCGGCGCGTGGCGTGGCGTCAACGACGGCCGCGTGCGCGACACTGCCGCCTTGCTCTGCGCGACGATATCGTCGACATCGCGCTCGCGTGGGCGCGAGGAACTCTTTGGCACCGGGCGCGGTGAGTCGTCGCCATAATCGGGCGCCGGCGCGATGCGACGACGGAAGCGGTCGAGACTGCCCGTGTTCGGCGCGTTGAGATACACGAGCGCCGCGACGATGCCACCCAGATGCGCGGCGTACGCCGTACCACCCACGCTGCCGCGATCGACGATCGCCATCACGATGTTGAGCAGTCCCATGAACACAACCAGCCACTTCACCTTCATCGGCACAACACCGAAAAAGTAGACCTCTTCGTTCGGCCAGCGTGAGGCATAGGCGACCGCGACGCCAAGAATCGCCGCCGACGCGCCGATCAGTGTCCCGCCGTCCTTCTGAATCATGTAGTGGAACGCCCAGCCACCCAGTCCGCACCACAGATAGAACCACGTAAACGTGCTCGCGCCCCACGCGCGTTCGACACGCGGACCGAACAGCCACAACGTCCACATGTTGAGCGCCAGGTGCATCAGACCACCATGCACGAACATGTACGTCGCGATCGTCCACACCGAGCGCGCCGCGATATCGCCCGCCGAATAGCCGAGCGCGTTCGCCATGTTCGCGTCGCCGACTAGCGTGGTCTGCACAAAGAACACGCCCACGCACAACCCGATCAGCCAGTAGACGGCCAGCGGGCTGCGCGGAACTTCGTAGTCGTCGTACGGTGAGGTAGCCATGGAGAGGATGCGATTTACGACAGGACGATCACAATGCGATCACGACGCGATCGCCAAATGCACAATGCGTTCGCACAGATCGGGAAACAAGACGCCAGCCGCCGCGGCCGCCTGTGGGATGAGACTGGTGGGCGTCATCCCCGGCAACGTGTTTGCTTCCAGACACCAGGGCTGACCTTGTGGGTCCAACCGGAAGTCGATCCGGGCATAGCCGCGCAGCTTGAGCGCCTCGAAGGCCCGCCACGCCTGATCCGCCAGCTTCGACTGGATCTCCGGTGACAGTTCGGCTACAAACTCTTCCGCCATCCCCGGCGTGTACTTGCACTCGTAGTCGTACAGCTCCTTCACCGGCTTGATCTCGATCGTCGGCAGCACCTGATCCCCCAGAATCCCGACCGTGAGCTCCTGACCGGGCACGAATCGCTCGATCATGACCTCATCGTCGTACTTGAAGGCTTCGGTGATCGCCCGCTGCAACTCGGCCGGCTCGCGAACGATTGATAGACCGACCGTGCTGCCCTGCTTCGACGGCTTCACGACCACCGGCCAGTCCAGATGCCGGCCCACCTCGGCCGGGTCCGCCACGGCCGTCCCTGGCGCCGGGGCCATCATCCAGTTCGCCGTCGCCACACCCGCCGCCCGCAGCAGGACTTTCGTGAGATGCTTGTCCATCGCCAGCGCGCTCGCCAGATGCCCGCTGCCCGTGTAGCGCACGCCCGCCATATCCAGCAGCGCCTGCACCGTACCGTCTTCTCCCTGACCGCCATGCAGCGCGATGAAGACCACGTCCGCGCTCGTCACCGCCGGGTGCATTGCGAGCGTCGGCGAGAGCGAGCGTGAGCCCAGCCCGGCCAATTGCTCAAGCGACGGCGGCGCACTGCCCACGCCGCTCGCAAGCAATCGCGCTTCGGTCTCCGGCGACAACACATCGTCCGACGGATCCAGACACGTCACCGCGTGTCCGCGAGCGCGCAGCCCAACCGCGATGCGCAGCCCCGACGACAACGACACATCGCGCTCGGCGGACACGCCGCCCAGAAGCACCGTGATTTTCATCTGCGAATTCTACACAATCTCGGTGCGCGTGTGATAACGTTACCAATTCCATGACATCACGCCGTCGAATGACTACGCGCATCACCGCGCTCACGTTCACACTCGTGGCGGCCGCAGCCATGGTGATCCCTAACACATCCGCGCACGCGCAATCCGCGACCACACCACGGTCGAACGAACCGCCACAGTCGGTCACCAGCCAGCGCATGATGTCCCTCGCGCGCGACGGCAAGGCACTACAGGCCGCATCCATCGGTCACGGCTACCTCACCATGCACCCCGGCTCGCCCTCCACCGGCGAACACTGCATGATCCTCGCCGCCTACGCCTACGCGGACCTGCTCCTCGCGCGCCAAGCAGAATCCACCAAAGCGCTCGACGTCTTCGACCGCGGCTGCAAGCACAAATCCGTCCGCGACGAATACCGCCTCGAAGCCAAGCGCATCCATCGCGTGCTCAACGGCGAGGCCATGAACGCGGTCTACCCCACGCAACCCGCCACCAAAGCGAAGTAGCGCAAGGTCGCACGACGGGCCCCTGTCAGGGAGGCCATCGGGTCAAAGGCCCGTGCGCCTCTATGAGAGGGGCCCGTCGTGCACCCACCGACAACGCAACGTTTACCGATGCATCAGGTATTCAAGCACGTCGAACCGCGTGACAATGCCTTGCACCACCCCGTCCTTCTTCATCAGCACCGCGCGATTCGACTTCGACAGCAGCTTCGCCACGCTCTCGACGGTCTGCGCGCTGTCGACCACCGGAAACGGCTGATCCATCACGTCACTCACCGTCTGATCCAACACCGTCGGATCCGCCAGTGATTTCGTTGTCAGTTGCGATTCCGCGACACTGCCGATGCACACCGTGCCCTCCATCACCGGCGCTTGCGACACGTTGTGCAACGCCAGCAGACGAATCGTCTGACGCACCGTCGCGCCGGGCGCGACGCTCACGATCGCCGGCGCGCTCCCGTCCTTGTGTCCCAGCACCGCTTCGATGCTCGTCGGTTCGGCATCGAGCATCTGATTCTCTCGCATCCATTCGTCGTTGTAGACCTTCGACAGATAGCGCTCGCCCGTATCGCACAGGAACGTCACCACGCAGGCGTCCGGATCATCGAGTCGCCGCGCGACCGTCAGCGCGGCGTGTGCGATAAGCCCCGCCGAACCGCCCACGAAGATCCCTTCTTCACGCGTCAACTTGCGCGCCATCGCGAACGCGTCCTTGTCACCGACTGTGATGAACTCGTCCACGATCGCCATGTCGAGCGTCGCCGGCACACAGTCCTGTCCAACCCCTTCGACCTTGTACGGCGCGCCGGTCGGATGCCCCTCGCCTTTCGTGCGCCACAGCTCAGCCAGCACCGATCCCTGCGGATCCGCCGCGATGATCTTGATCTTCGAATTCATCGACTTGAGGTAGCGCCCCACGCCCGAGATTGTGCCGCCCGTCCCTGCTGACGCGACGAAGTGCGTGATGCGGCCCTGCGTCTGCTCCCACAACTCCGGGCCAGTCGTCGCCGCGTGCGCGGCCGGATTTGCCGGATTCTCGAACTGACCTGCCAACACCGCACCGGGTGTTTCGCGCACGATCCGCTTGGCCATCTGCACATAGTTCTGCGGATGATCCGGCGGCACCGCGGTCGGCGTGATGATGACTTCGGCACCGAACGCTTTCAGCAGTCTGACTTTCTCCTGCGACATCTTGTCCGGCATGGTGAAAATGCACTTGTAGCCCTTGAGCGCCGCCGCGATCGCCAGACCGACGCCCGTGTTGCCGCTCGTCGCTTCGACGATCACTCCGCCCGGCTTGAGCGTCCCCGCCTGTTCATGGGCTTCGATCATCGGCAGACCGATGCGGTCCTTGACGCTGCCGCCAGGATTGAAGAAATCTGCTTTCCCGTATAACGGCGTGCGAATACCCTTCGCGAGCCGAGACAGGCGAATCAGCGGCGTCCAGCCAATCGTATCGAGTACGGAATCGTAGGGGCGACGATGCCGCAGGTGTTCATCGGGTACGCTGGTCGCTGCAGAGGTCGCGTCGGCGTTCGCGTGAGCAGTCAACGTCGTGGCCATGGGCGGGGGTCGATCGAAGGGGGAGTGACTTCGGCGGGGACTACGGGGTACCAGCGGGATCCGTTCACCATCTGGGTGGTTCGTCCGGTGGGCCGCCCTGCCACGATGGCTGGAATGTACATCTGAGGCGTAGCGTCAGCGGTATCATTCAGAACCGCTTTCCTATTTCAAATCGTTCGTCGGTGGATACGCATGGCTCGTGTGTGTAGCGCAAATCTGATAGCCTCGGGCGCGCGGTCGTTTCGCGTGCTGTTGCCGCTGTGGCTCGCAGGCGCGATGCTCTTCGCCGCCTGCCGACGCGACGCGACGACGGGACCGAGCGCGACACCGGCCGCGATCCGGCTCTCCGGCGGTTCCGGTCAGACCGGAACGGTCGGTATGGCGCTGGCGATCCCGCTAACCGTCGTGGTCACCGACGCCTCCGGAAAAACCATCTCCGGTGCGACCGTTGGGTGGGACGTTGGCGTCGGCGCCGGAACAGTGACGCCCGCCACGTCGACGTCAAACAGCGCTGGCGTTGCGCAAACCATTTGGACCCTCGGCACGGTCGCGGGCACGCTCCGCGTCTCCGCACAGGTCAATGGCGTCACGCCCGTCACCTTTACCGCCGTCGCTCAGCCCGGTGCGGCCGCGTTGGTCGTCACCACGCCCGACCGCGCGTACCTCGGCGTCGGCGACACCATTCGCATTCGCGCCGCCGCACGCGATCAGTTCGGCAATGACCTGCCCGCTCAGGCGATCACCTTCTCGACCCCAGATGCGTCCATCGTCTCCGTTTCGTCCACCGGGCTGATCAGCGCCCTCGCGCAGGGCAGCGCGCGCGTGATTGCCGGGGTCGGTGGAAATGCAGATACCGTAGCCGTCGCCGTTGGCGCCGCGGGTTCGTCGGTGTGCGGTCCAGTGACCGCGCGCGTGCTCGCATTAGGTGAAGTCATCACGCCGAATATTGATGCCGCTGGTGCGAGCGCGTGCATCACCGCGCCCGCCGGACTCAATGCCGAGTACGCGCTGACCATGATCTCGACGTCGACGTCGTTCAGTTCCGTCACGCCGATCGATATTTTCGGCGTCGGGAATAACGGGCCCACCATAGCGGCTATCAGCGCGTCGGCGTCCGACATCTTTGGCGCGAATAGCGCGCGGGGTTCGGCACTCGACATCGATGCGATGTCAGCCCGTCAGGCCGCCACCGAAGTGCCACGGCAGGCGGAACTCGAACGCCGCGCACTCGAACGCCGCGAACTCTCGCAGTATGTCGACGATGCACGCGCCTGGCAGACGTCACGTCGCAGCGCATCGGCATTCGCGATCGCCGCCGATCCCAAGGTCGGCGATCCGATCACGCTGAACGGCAATGCGAATCAGGCGTGCAGCAACGCCAACAATCGCGCCGCACGCGTGGCCGCCGTCGGCACGCGCTCGGTGGTCGTGGCAGACAACGAAAACCCGAGCGGAGGCTATACCGACGCGGAGTATGCGTCGATCGCCGCCACGTTCGACACGCTGGTCTTCCCGCTCGACACAACGGCCTTCGGCGCGCCGTCGAACGTTGGCGGCAACAATCGCGTCACGCTCTTCTTTACGAAGACGGTCAACGCGCTGACGCCGCCGAACGCGGGCTATACCATCGGTGGATTCTTCTTCGCGCGGGATCTCTATCCGAAGACGGCCCGCAGCGGCTTTGCGGCCTGCGCCGGATCGAACGAGACGGAGATGTTCTATCTGCTCGTGCCGGACCCGACCGGCACGATCAACAACAACAAGCGCGCCACCGCCGACGTGACGACGCTCAACCTCGGCACGATCACGCACGAGTTTCAGCATCTCATCAACGCCGGCCGTCGCCTCTACGTGAACACCGGCGCGGCGCCGAACGAAGAGACGTGGCTGGACGAAGGCCTCGCGCATACAGCCGAAGAGTTGCTGTACTATCGGATAACAGGCTACACGTCGCGGCAGAATCTGGGACTGTCGCAAGTGGCGTCGGCTGGGCAGGTGCAGGTGTTCAACAATTACGGCTCGCAGAACATTTCACGCTTCTATCAGTTCCTGATCAATCCGGAACTGAATTCGCCCTACGCTCCGAACGATTCGCTTGCGACGCGCGGCGCCACATGGAATTTTTTGCGCTACGCCGCAGGCCGTCAGGGGGCAGGCAGCGAGGCGTCGTTCTATCGCTCGCTCGTCAACTCGCTGACGACCGGTCGGACGAATCTCACCAACGCGCTCGGCGGGACGACGGCATTTTCCGATTATCTGCGCGATTGGACCGTGGCGCTGATTGCGGATGACTTCAGCACAGCCGAGGCCGCAGCGCTCGATGTGCGCTACACCTTCCCGTCGTGGAATTTCCGCAGCGTGTATGCCGGCCTGCGAGTCGGTGGCGTGACGCTCGGGGTGTATCCGATCAACGCGCGGTCATTGGTCAGCGGCTCACCGCAGCGCATTTCACTCGCCGGCGGCACCAGCAGCTACGTGCGATTCAGCCTGCCGGCCGGACGCAGTTCGCTGCTTACGCTCGCATCAAACGGCACGGCGCTGCCGTCGACGATGCGTCTCGCAATCGTGCGACTGCGATAACCGCGCGGGCGACGGAATCAGCTCCGCCGCTTCAGCTTGATCTCGTAGAGCTTCGACCAGTTCTTGCCGGTGACAAAGATGCGGTCCTTGACGGCATCGTACGCGATGCCGTTCAACACGTCTTCCTTGCCAGTGCGATCGATCGCTGGCAGAATGCCCGTAAGATCGATCCATCCGGTGACAGCTCCCGTCTTCGGGTCGATGCGCGCGATCTGATCGCTCTGCCAGATGTTCGCCCAGATTTCGCCTTTGATCCACTCGAGTTCATTCAGCTTCATCACGGGCTCGCCGTGATCGGTGACCTTGATGCTGTCGGTGATCGCGAAGGTCTTTGGGTCGCGCCAGTACAGCACGTTCGTGCCGTTATCCATGATCAGCGACGTGCCGTCGGTGGTGAGCGCCCACCCTTCGCCTTTGTACGTGAATTCGCCGGTCTGCTTGAAGGTCTTCCAGTCGTAGATGAAGCCCTTCTCGGTCGTCCAGGTCATCTCGTACAACTTGTCGCCGAAGATGATGATCCCTTCGCCGAAATATTTCGGGTCGATATCGTGCTTCCGCAGTACACGCCCGGTCGTGAGCTCGACTTCGCGGATGTTCGACTTCCCGACTTCGCCGGTGCTTTCAAACAGTCGGCCCTCGTGCATCAACAGCCCCTCGGTGAACGCCGTGGGATCATGCGGATAACTGTTGACGACTTCATAGCTGTACGTCGGTGTACGCACCGCCGTCGTCGTGTCGGCATCATCGGCCTTCGCGCTCGCGGCCGGCGCACCCTTGCTGCCGCACGCACCGAAGGCGCCTGCCGTGGCGACAAAGCCGACGGAACCAAACAACACCGCGAGAGCGGCGGTGCGGGAACGACGCAGCGAACTCAGAATAGCCATGGGGCGCTCATGCGGAATGCCGGAAGAATCGGATGGATACGATCAAGAATCGTAGAAACGCTCGCGCAACTCACGCAATAACTCCACGAGGTCGGCGAGTTGATGATTCGCATTCAGTCCACTCGGGCTGGGCAACAGCCATAGCGCCGAGCCGCCAATACGCGCTGCTTGCAGTCCCAAAATCGCCTTTGGCCGACCGAACGCCGAACGATACGCCCCGATGCCGAGAAACGCGACGACGCGCGGCTGATTGTGCATGACCATGTCAGCCAACCGCTGTCCGCCGGCGACATACTCGTCAGCCGACAACTCCACGGCCGTCGCCGTCGTACGCTCGACCATGTTCGTGATGCCAATGCCGAGTGCAATGAGTTCGCGCTCGTCCCAAGGCGCAAACAGTCGCGGCGTGAACCCAGCGCCATGCAGTGCGGGCCAGAACCGATTTCCCGGACGACCGAAGTGATGCCCAATTGCGGCGGTGTATAAGCCCGGATTAATCCCGCAAAACAGCACGCGCAGTCCCGACGCGATGATATCCGGAACCGTGAGCGAGACCGCGGCCGCCAGTTCGGCCTTAGTTGGCTTTCGCTTCAAGGTCTTTCTTGAGTGCCGCCAGCGCCGTCAGCGCTTCCAGCGGTGTCATGCGATCTGGCTCCATGCTCGCCACCGAATCTGCGAGTCGCGCCAACGCCGGATCAATCGCGGCCGGCGTCGGCCCATCACCAAAGAAGCCAAGCTGCGGCGTCGGCCCGGACGGACGCACCACGCGCGGCCCGCGGCGCGTCGCACTTTTCGGCGCCGACTGCCCTTCCGACGTCAGTCGCGCCGCCATCTGCTCACCTTCGCCCTCGAGTAACGCCAGCACTTCCTTCGCGCGCGCGATCACGGCATTCGGTAACCCCGCCAGTCGTCCAACTTCGATACCGTAACTGCGATCGGCGCCGCCAGGAATCAGTCGATGCAGAAACAACACCTGGTCGCCGACTTCCCGCACGGCGACCGTGAAGTTGCGCACGGCCGGCAATTCGTTGGCCAGCTGCGTGAGCTCATGATAGTGGGTCGCAAAGACGGTCTTGCAGCCGATAGCGTCGTGCAGATGTTCGCTGACGCTCCACGCGATCGATACGCCGTCGTACGTGCTCGTGCCGCGGCCGATCTCATCGAGCAGCACGAGGGAACGCGCGGTGGCCGTATGCAGAATCGCGCTCGTTTCGCTCATCTCGACCATGAACGTGCTCTGCCCGCGCACGAGGTTATCGCTCGCACCGACGCGTGTGAACAGGCGGTCGACGATCGGCAATCGCGCGCGACGCGCCGGCACGTAAGCGCCGACTTGAGCGAGCAGCTGGATCAACCCGATCTGTCGCAGGATCGTACTTTTTCCAGCCATATTCGGGCCCGTGAGGACAATGAGCCGTGCATCGTTCGTCAACACCAGATCATTCGGAATAAACTTCTCGCGCGCCATCATCCGTTCAACCACCGGGTGTCGGCCGCCGATGATCTCCATGTCGAACTCGTCGTGCAACTCCGGACGCGTATACTGTTCGCGCTCGGCCACTTCTGCGAATGCGCTGAGCACGTCGATCGTCGCGACGCGCTTCGCCACCGCCTGCCAGCGCGCAATCGCCGCACCGGCCTCACGCCGCAGCGCTTCGAACAACTCCCGCTCGCGCGACTCGATTCGTTCCGCCGCCGTCAACACCGTCTCTTCGTACGACTTGAGCGCCGGTGTCACATAGCGCTCGGCACCAGTCAGTGTCTGGCGACGCTGATAGTCGTCGGGCACGAGATGCTTGTTCGCGTTCGAGATCTCGAGGTAATATCCGAACACGCGATTGAAGCCGACCTTGAGCGAGCCGATGCCCGTGCGCGCGCGCTCCTGCGACTGAATCGTCGCGATCGCATCTTTGCTGCCGTCGCGCAGCGTGCGCAGCTCGTCGAGTTCCGCGTCAATACCGGGCGCGATCGTGTCTGCTTCGCCTATCGTGAGCGGCGGTCGCTCGACCAGCGTGCGTGTCAGCTGTTCGGCGCAATCCGTGCCATCATCCCATTCGTCCAGCAGTTGACCGAGCACACCACCGTGCGCCGATCCCTGCGCCACGTGATCGCGTACGCCACGCGCCGCGTTCGCGACCTTCGGCAGTCGCGCGAGCGAATCGCCAAGCGCGCGCAGCTCGCGCGGCGTGGCACGACCTGCGGCGGCCTTGCTCGCCAAACGTTCGATGTCCCGTACACCGTCCAGCGCCTCGCGCAATGCCGCGCGTCCGACCGGATCGCGTACCAGCACGGTGACCGCGTCCAGTCGGTGTTCGATCGCGTGACGCTCCATCAGCGGCGCGAGCAGCCATTGCCGAAGCAGTCGCTGCCCCATCGGCGTCGCGGTCCGATCCATCACGGACAGCAACGTGCCCGCCAGTTCGCCACCGCGCAGCGACTCCACCAACTCAAGATTGCGACGTGTCATCTCATCCAGCGGCATCACGCCACCGGGACGTTCGACGATCGGACGCGCAAGATGCGGTAAGCCGCCGGGCTGCAACTCACGCAGATACCGCAGCAGCGCACCGGCTGCTCCGATCGCCGCAGAATCGCCGGCCCCCAGCCCGAAACCATCCAGGCCGCGCACATCGAACTGGCGCGTGAGTTCGTCCGCTGCCATCTGCGCGTCGAACTCCCACGGCTCACGTTCCGTCACGAGTGCCTGATCCGCCACGCGCAGCGCCGGCGTGATCGCGGCGTCCTCACGTCCGCGCACCACCAGCAGCTCGCGCGGTGCCAGCCGCGCCATCATCGCCGGCGCGTCAGCCGCCGACACAATCGCCAGGCGCAGTTCACCGGTGGAGAGATCAGCGGCAGCGAGCCCGATCTGCGTGCGATCACCGTCGCGCGCCGTGTCCCGGCCACTTGCAATCGCGCACACATAGTTGGCGCGCGCGCCATCGAGCAGATCATCGGCGAACACGGCGCCAGGCGTGATCGTTTCGACCACTTCGCGCTTCACCAGGCCCTTGGCGAGCTTGGGATCTTCTACTTGCTCGCACACGGCTACACGATGTCCCTGTCCCACGAGCCGCCGCAAATACTCGGCTGCCGCCTTCACCGGAATGCCCGCGAGCGGTACCTCGGCGGCACCGCCGTTGTTGCGGGCGGTCAGCGTCAGCCCGAGGACGCGCGATGCTGTCTCGGCGTCGTCGTAGAACATCTCATAAAAATCCCCCATCCGGAAAAACAAGATCGCATCCTGATGTCGCGCCTTGATCTCCCGGTACTGCTGCATCAGCGGCGTAGCCGCACCACTCATCGCTCCAGCTCCGCGACGAATCCGGAGTGTCCCTGCTTCTTCAGGCGCGCCAACGCGGCTGCCGCTTCTGCGCGTGTCTCATAGCGACCAATACGTACACGGAATGGTTTACGATCGCCATCGATGCGCGCCTTGAGGTCACGCTTGGCGAGGCGTTTCACTACCGCTGCAGCCTTCGCGCGGGTGTCGTACGCGGCGATCTGCACGGTAAAGCGGGCGCGTGTGCTGGTCGCGTCGGGGTTCGCCTCTGGCTTCACGACCGATTTTGTCTCACGCGCAGCGCGCTCCGATGAACCCGCGGCCGGCACCGGCGGGTTCGCCGCCGCCGAGATCGTCGCGCAGCGTAGCGCGTACTCGTCGGCCTGCAGCTTCAGCTCGCCGTCCGGCAATCCGCTGTTGCGCAGCGTCGTCACCGCTTCGCAGGCGTGCGCAATATCGCGTTCTTCGAAGTAGCTGCGCACGATCCAGAGCATCGCCTTCGGACGCTGCGGCGCATCGGCAAAATCCCGCACGATGCGCAAAAAGCCTTCGCGTGCTGTCGCCGGCCGTCCGCGCATGATGTCGATGTCACCGAGCCGCAGCAGCGCGTCGGGCACACGCGGCGACAGCGGGATATCGACCACCAGGTGTTTCAGATCCCGCTCTGTATCCGACGTACGCTCGGCCAGCGCCGCGCGCCAGTACAGCACTTCCGCCAGTTCGATCGAACCGGATTCGCCGGTCTTGACCAGTGAATCCAACAGCACGCGCGCGGCGGCACCATCACCACCATCCATCAAGCTGCGTGCGCGTCCCACGGCCGTGATGATCTTGCCCGAGGGCTCGGTCTGCATCTGCGCATCAATGCGCGAAGCAGAGGAGAGCAGCGCCGTGACGCCAAATGCCACCATCACCAATCGCCGCATCATGCCGGGCTCCGTTTGCGTGGACGTAGTGCGCAGAGCGACAACACCAACGACATCACCGTCTGCTCCACATTCGACACGGTTGTCTCCTTGAGGGCCATGTCCGCTTCCAGCAGCAGCGTCAACGCGCGCGCGCAGGCTGCGGCACTCCACTGATCAGTCACCTTCGTCCACGCGGACGCCGCTTCACCCCACGGCCGGCCCGGATAGCCACCGGTTTCCTTGAGAAAGGCGAAATATTCCGCCGGCAGCCGATTCGTCGGCGTCCCCGCGTCGCGCCGCGCGCGGCCGAAGGCCAGTGCGAACGCCTGTGTGCTCAGCATCATCACCACCTGCACGCCAGTCACCTTGGGCTGCCCCAGCACATGATTGACGAGGGCGATCGCCGCAGTCGCGTCCTGTCGCGCCACCGCATCGAGCAGATCAGTCACCGTCTCGCCGCGACGAATACCGACCACCGCCGTGACCGCATCACTGTCAATAGTCACCGATGCGTCACCGGAGGCGCCACTGGCGTCGCCGCCATCACGCTCCATCGCACCGAGTGCGTAGCTGCCGCACTTATCCAACTCCGCCGACAGCAGCTGCAGATCATTGCCGACCGCTTGCTGCAGCAGTTCCGCCGCATCATCCGTGATGGCGATTTTGAGCACCGTCGCGGCGTGATGCGCGATCCACTTGCGCACGCGTTCCGGTGGCAGCGGCGTGAAGTGCAGCGGCACCGATGTGTTGACCAACACGGGATCCTGCTTCGTGCCGGCAGGGCTCGTCAGGATCAGCAGCGTATCGCTGGCCGGGCGCACGAGATAGCGATCCAGTTGCACGCGCGCAGCTTTCTTGAGCGTCGTGACATCGCGCAGTATTACGGCGCGACGCGCAGCCAGCATGGGCGGCGTCGCGAGCAGACTCCCGACCGCTTCCGCATCGAGTTCGCTGGCGCGTCGGAATTCGCAGTTGAAATCGCGCGTCGAGAGATCGATCGCGGCATCGACGAGATCACGCACCGCGCCGTCTTTTAGATAGTCGTCGTCGCCGAACAAATAGTAGACCGGCGCGAAGTTTCGCGATTGTACCGCGGCCTGCACGGTGCGCAGTGGCGAGGCTTCACTCACGGTCGGCGGCGGCCACTGGTTCCGGCGAGCGGCGGGATTCTGAACGGCATCTCGATAAGATACCGCGTCCGGCGCCCGCGCTGCGACGCCCTTAGCGTCCGTCCAGTGACATCGAGTAATTCACACTGACGAACTGATTCGGTGTCTCGTCGATAATGACCGTCGCCGGCCACACCGGATTCCCCGTCGCCATGGCCCGCAGCAAGGCGGGCGAGACGTACTGCACCTGCGGCGTCACTGGCGGCGCCACTGGCGGCGTGGCGATCTCCGGCTGCATGGCGACTAGCGGTGCGGAAGGCGGCGTCAGACCGCGCCACACCATCGTCCCGATCACCGCGCCGGCTGCAAGCGCGACGAAGGTCCGCGGCGATCGCCACAGGGGTCGCACGCCACCCATCGGCATCAGCATGTCGTCATCGAACCGGCCGCGCGCGGCTGAAGCCTGACGTTTCGTCGGATCTTCCTGCAGCGCCAACCTCTCGGTGCGGCACTGCGCCAGCCGAGCATTCAGTCGCTCCTGAAAGGCCGAGGACGGCTCGATTGTGGGCATGCTCTTGGCCAGCATCAGCGAGCGCCGAACCATCGAGTCGTGCGCCGCGCACGGATCACAGGCGAGGATATGGCGCTGTGCAGCGGCCATCTGATCACCAGACAGCGTATCGTCGAGATACGCGAGGTGATGTTTGCGGAAGGCACGACAGTCCATCGGAGACATCAACTGCGGCATCGGGGTTGGTTCGAGAAGGACGCCCTCGCGGGGGTGCACGGCAGCATACCCGCCCGGTCGGGGTCAGTTCCGACCTCAGGTACAGTAGCGATACGCGCAAACCCCCACCGGCGTCAACTCTCCGGCAGGGGCTCCCTGTAAAATTCTCCATCCCGCACCCCGCCCGACCTACCTCACGAGCGGGGCAATGATGTCCGCGAAGGCCGTCCGCGCCCGATTTAGCCGTGACTTCACCGTCCCCAAGTTCACGCCCGTGATTTCGGCGATCTCTTCGTACGACTTGCCCTCGAGCTCGCGGAGGACGAACACCTCGCGGTGATGTACCGGCAGCTTCGCGACCGACTGCTCGACCATTTCGCGCAGGTGACGCTTGCGATACAAGTCGTCCGGACGCGTATGCACGTCTTCGAACTGCAGCGGGCGCTCGTCGTCCTCGAACTTCGCCTTGATCGTCTGGAACAACACCAGCGGATTGCGCGAGCGATTGCGCAGTTCGTTCTTGGCGAGGTTCGAGGCGATCGTGTAGATCCACGTCGAGAACTTCTTCGAGCGATCGAAACGACCGATGTGCCGGTAGACGCGAATGAAGACTTCCTGCACCAAATCTTCCGCGCGGTCGCGGTCACCAATGGTGCGGTACACGAAGTTCAGCAGGCGTCCCTGATACCGGCCCACCAGCTCTTCAAACGCACGCTCCTCGCCGGCGAGGAACGCTGAGACGGCCTCACCGTCGTCCAGCGAGCGCAGATGCTCGCGAACCGGGACGGCCTGCGGGTTCTGGGTCAGCGTACGTGCGAGATTGGCCATCGATCGAGCCCTCCTTCCTGCAGTGGCGTGAACCCGAAAGCTCACAGCGCGTTCGAGATCCCTGTCGGGCATTCCGGCAGATCATCCGTTCGCACATCCCCTTGTAATGCACACGGCATGCCGCGGGGAACCTGGCGGAACCAAATGGAACGCGGCACGCCAAGTGTATACAGGAAAACGGCTTAGAAATTCCGTACCCTATGTCACCACTACGGCGGCTGGAACGTTTTGGATTCGAGTCCCGAATAGTGGACACCCGTTGAGGACAGGTGACCCTCTCCGAGACGAGCTCAGCCGATACGAAATCCTGCCGCATAAAGGAGGGCCAGCGCCGTTTTGGCATCCTGGATCTCCCCCTGCTCGATCATGGACAGGGCTCGCGACAACTTGGTTGGGACGAGCTCCATAAATTCGTCGGCTTCCCGGTGCGACTCGCCCGCCGTCAGCCCCGTCGCCAGAAATAGATGAATCTTCTCGTCCGTGAACCCGGGCGTTGTGTACATCGTGAATAGATGTTCGACACGTTCCGCCCGGTATCCGGTTTCCTCGGCCAGCTCACGATGCGCGCATTCCATTGGTGTTTCACCGGCGTCCAATCGGCCCGCCGGGATTTCATAGAGGTAGCCATCAGCCGCGTAGCGGTACTGACGGATCAACAGGATCAGGGGATCATCGGCATCGGCGTCCAGCAGTGGTACGACCGCGCTGGCGCCCGGGTGGCGGATCATTTCAAGTGATCCGACCGACCCGTCCGGAAAGCGCACCTCATCCACATCCAGCGAAATGATGCGCCCGTTATACGCGCGCGTGCTGGACACCTTGCCCGGCGTGATCATTTCTTGACGCCTTTCGTCGTCTGCTTCTTCGGCTTGCGCGGCTTGCGCACATCATCGCCGGACAACCACTTGGCGGCGGTTTCCTTGAGGTAGCGCGGCACCAACAGGATCGTGCCCCGGCACTTCTTCGTGCCGCACCGGCACGCGTAGTAGCGGATATCTTCCGGTTCGAATTCGTCCTGCCAGTCGAACCGGTAGTCGTACACCAGCTCGGTCTCCGGCTGAATCGGCTTGATCGATTTGATCCAGATATGCCCGCGCGAGATCTCGGTCTCGCAGTTCGGATCGCACGAATGGTTCAGGAAGCGCGCATCGCAACCGCCAATACGCGCATCGAGCACGGTGTTCTTGTCGAGCACGAAGAGGAACGTGTGATGACGGCCATTGTTGTCGTCGTACCGACGATCGGCCTCTTCATGCGTGATGCGCTCCCCGATGTACTCATCGATCTTCTGGCCCTTGCGAATCGGCTTGATGGCGAAGGCGCCGCGTCCCTGGATGCGTGAGCGACGCACTTCGTAGAGTGGCGAGCTCACGTGCTCCGCGGCCACTTCCTTCGCGAGCTGCTTGCTCGACTTCGTGATCGGCAGCTTCACCGACTTCTTTACGGACTTCTTCACGGACTTCTTCACGGACTTCGCAATCGACTTCTTCAGCGCTTTCTTCGCGGGCACAGGATCGGGATGAGAGACAAAAGGGACTGCGACTGGACCGCCTACGCGTCCGGCGGGTCAGCGTCCGACGGATCGTACACGGTCACTGGACCGACACCGACCGCTTCCAGCGGTTCGCGGATAGCACTGGCATCACCGACGACGACGACCTGCAACCGTGCCGGATCGAGATGCGTGTGTGCGACGCGCAGCACATCCTCGGCGGTCACGGCGCCGACGCGATCGCGATAGGTGTCGAAATAGTTGGTCGGCAGTCGGAAGATCTCGACGTTGGCAAGGCCGCCCGCGACTTCGGCGGTCGTCTCGAAACGAATCGGAAAGACTCCGATCAGATAACTCACCGCCAACGACAACTCCGCCTCGCTCACAGGCGCCTGTCGGATGCGCGCGAACTCCGTGGTAATCTCCCGCAGCGCATCGGCCGTGACCGCCGTCTCGACCGCGGTTGAAATTTCAAAGGGACTCGCGGCACGACGCCAGTCGAATGCCGAGTGCGCGCCGTACGTGTAGGCGTGCTCTTCGCGCAGGTTGAGATTGAGCCGCGACGAAAACAGTCCGCCCAAAATCGCGTTCATCACGACCAGCGGGAAGTAGTCCTCGTGCAATCGAGGCACCGCGACGTGACCGACGCGCAACTCCGACTGCGGCGCGTCGGCCTTGTGCACGATATGCACCCGTGCATCGGGGAAACGCTGCGCGTCGACCGGCTCGGTGACGTCGGGCGCCGTGCCCGTCCACGCACCGAAGCATCGCGAGGCATGTCGTACCGCCTCATCGACGGTGATGTCACCGGCGATCATCAATGCCGTCGCATTCGGACGATAGTACGCATCATGATAGGCGACGATACGTTCGCGAGTTACCCGCTGAATACTGTTCTCGTCACCACCAGCCAACCGCGCAAATCGCGACGACGGCACGTATAGCAGTCGCGAAAAGAATACGTCGGCGAGGCCGCGCGGCTCGGTGCGCAACTGCGCGAGGTCCGACATACGTTCACCGCGCATGCGATGCAGTTCGTGCTCCGGAAACGACGGCTCACGCAACACCTCAGCGAGAACGGTAAATCCATCCTCGACACGCGTCGCCAGCGCGGTCAACTGTACGATCGCCGAGTCCCAGTCGGCGCCCGTGTCGAGCGTGCTACCCAGCATCTCAAGTCGCTGCGCCAGCTCGAGCGCGTTCATCGACGCCGTGCCTTCGTTCAACGCGCGCGTCGCCAGTTGCGCGACGCCTTCGATGTTGTACGGATCGCGCGTCGCACCGGCTTCGACGACCGCGAGGATCGTGACGACTGGATACGCGTGAATCGGCGCGACGACGATGCGCAGCCCATTCGCGAGAATGCGCGTTTCGAAGTGCGGGAAGCGATACGGGCGTGGCGTGCCAGCGCCCGGCCGCTGCGGGGCGGGAGGCATCGTCACGGCGCTGACGGTCTCTGGTGTTGGCTCGATCGGTTCGGTCACGCCGTCACCATCTCGCCCGCCGATGCACTCTCGGGAGTCGCATCGCCTCCGGACGCCGGCACGTACAGCAGCAACACGCGGTTGTCCGGACCCAGGCGCTCTTTCGCGAGCGCCGAGACATCCGCCGCCGTGACCTTTTGATAGCGCGACACCTGCTCGTTGGCGATCTGCGCATCGCCGAAGTACGTCGCGAAGCGCGACAGCTGATCCGCGCGTTCGGCGGCCGACTGCAAGCTCGTCACAAAGCTCGTTTCGATCAGCGCACGGGCGCGCGCGACTTCATCGTCCGTCACGCCATGCTCGTGCAGTTTATCCAACTCGGCCAGCACCGCGGCTTCCAGCTGCTCGGCCGAGACGTTGCCGTGCGCGGTCGCGTCGACGATGAGCAGGTCGCTGCCCTTGGCCAGGTCGTACGTGAACGCGCTCGCTTGCGACGCGACGCGCTGATTTCGCACCAGCGACTGCTCCAACCGGCTGCCCGTACGCAGGCCAAGAATGGCCGAGGCAATGCTCGCCACGTAATAGCCGTCGCTGCCGAATACCGGCGTGCGGCAGGCCACAAACAGGCGTGGGAGGGCGACCGCGTCGGTCACGACCTCACGGCGTGTGCCGCCGAAGGTCGGCGAAACGGTCATGTCGCGCAGCGGTGGGCGCGGCGCCCCCTTCGGAATCGGCCCAAAGTACTCCTCGACCAGCCGCATCGCTTCCGTGCGATCCAGATCACCAGCGATCGTCAACACCGCGTTGTCTGGGGTGTAGTACGTACGGAAAAAATCGGCGACGTCCTCGAGCGAGGCGTCGGTGAGATGTTCCATCGAACCGATCAGCGAGTGATGGAACGGGTGCGTGTCGGGAAAACAGAGCTCGGGCAGTTTTTCCCACCACGTGCCATAGGGCTGGTTGTCGACCGACCAACGACGCTCGTTTTTCACGACATCGCGTTGGGTATCGAGCTTTTCCTGTGTTAATCCGGGTATGAATCGTCCCATTCGATCAGCTTCGAGCCACAGCGCTATGGCGAGCTGATTGGACGGCAGCGTTTCGTAGTAGTTCGTGCGATCAAGCCACGTCGACCCATTCAGCGTGCCACCGGCGCGCTGAACCAGCTCGAAGTGCTCGTTCGCCGCCACATGCTCGGATCCCTGAAAAAGCATGTGTTCGAATAGATGGGCGAAACCGGTGCGCTCGAGCCGTTCATTGGCTGAGCCCACGTGATACCACAAGTTGACCGCAACGATGGGCGCCGTGTGATCTTCAGAGAGCACCACGTGCAGGCCATTCGGGAGGCGGTAGCTCTCGACAGGGATGCGCATAAGACAATATTGGTAGTGGGCGCAGCAAAGCGGTAACCCTATCGCGCACGAACTTCCGTTCACCCGACAAAAATGGCACCGACCCGCATGTTCGTAATGGCTCGTCATCTGTGCACCGGCATCGCCATTCTCGCGGCGGCCGCCGCGTGCAAAGGTGATGGACCACAGATTCCTACCGCGTTCACACCGACCGCCGGCATCGCGTCGCAGTACACCGGCGTCGTCGCCACCGTGATTGCGACACCGCCGCAGGTGACGTTGCTCGATGCAAAGAGCAAACCCATCAAGGGCGCGCGCGTCAAATGGCGCACGGGCGCGAACAGCGGCTCAGTCGTCAACGATTCGTCATTCACCGACGCATCCGGAATCGCCTTGTCGGGCGGTTGGACTCTTGGTACAAGTTCCGGTGTACAGACACTGACGGCGACGGCGGAGGCCATTTCACCGGTGACCTTCACAGCACAGGTGGGCCCCGGACCCGTCGCGAACCTCGTGCGCATCAGTGCCGATGGACAGCAGGCGACGGTCAACACGCCGGTCTCCGAAGCGCCCGTCGCGCGCGCGCAGGACGTCTTCGGCAATCCGGTACCCGGCGTTGCGGTCACTTTTGGCGTCGCGTTCGGTGGCGGCACGGTCACCGACGCGCAGCAGACCTCCGACGCGAACGGGCTCGTGCGGGCTGCGCTGTGGACGCTTGGGAAGGTGGCTGGTCAGCAGGTCGTGCAAGCCAATGCGCTCAACGCATCGCAGGCCGTATGGGTGGCAACGGCGCTGGCCGGTCCGGCGTCGGAATTAGCGAAGTGGGTCGGCGACAGCGCGCAGGGTATTGCGGGGTTTGCGCTGGCACCGCCGCCAGCCATCAAGGTCACCGATGCCTTCGGTAACTATATCGGTAATGTGCCGGTCACCTTCACACCGGGTCCGAATTCCGGCACCGTTACGAATTCGACGATTGTGAGCGATCCGGCCAACGGTATCGCGATTGTCGGCAGTTGGGTGCTTGGAACGGCGCCGACACAGAGGCTCATCGCGACGAGTTCCGCCTTGCCTGGCAAGTCGGCGACCTTCACTGCGACGGCCGTCAATTCGCAGTTCCGTCTGGAAGTGCGATTCGTCGGGGATGGCGGCACACCGGACATCCGTCAGGCATTTCTGAACGCGGCCTCGAAGTGGCGGCGCATGATTGTCGGGCATGTTCACGACCAACCGATATCGACGCTCGCTGGGAATTGCCTTCCATGGGTACCCGCCATCAACGAGACGATCAGCGACCTCGTGATTTACGCGCGCATTGGCCCCATCGACCAAGGTGGATCCGGAGGGATCAACATTCTCGCACAGGCTGGGCCGTGTCGCGTTGCACCATCATCTCGCCTTACCCTGATGGGTGTCATGGAGTTTGACGAGTACGACGTGCCGTCAATGATCGCAAACGGAACGTTTGGCGACGTCGTGCTGCACGAGATGGGCCACGTCTTGGGCGTCGGTACTCTTTGGGACCAGTTCGGGCGTTCGTTGCTCGTCGGTGCGCGAGGAGCAGCGCCAAACTTTATCGGCTCGATCGGATTGGCACAGTTTCTCGCCGTCAACTCGTTGTCGTATGTCGGCAACCCTGTCCCCGTCGAAGGGAATCAGTTTGGACCAGGAACCGCTGACGGGCACTGGCGACAGTCAGTATTCGGTCGGGAGCTGATGCAGGGATTCGCGAGGGCAGGCGGGATGCCGCTCAGCAGGATCACCGTCGGATCGCTTCAGGACCTAGGCTATCTGGTGAATCTTGGCGCGGCGGATTCATACACCATTCCTTCGCCGATCCTGCAAGGGTTTGTCGCTGTCGACCTGAGTCCCGGCACGACAATCGGGGAACGTCTAATCAAGCCCGTAAGGAACTGACCGACTCGGCTCGACAACGTCGTGGTGATTGTCGAGCGCCTCGGCAAGCGGTAGTTGGCGTAGCTCGTCCCGCTAGTCGATCGTTCACCCCTCCGCCACCAACTCCTCGCTGTGCCCCGTGACATGCAGCCACAGCAACAGCGCCACGTCCGCCGGCAACGCGAAGCTCTCGCGAAGCACGTACTCCAAGGCCACCGCGTTATTCGCCGAGATCGGACTCGTGCGGGTCGGTGACGACAGTGGCGTCAGTCCGTGCAGTCGCGCCAACACATCCAGCCGCAGCATGTGAAACGGATCGCTCACGAGCAAGACGCGCGGTCGCACGGCCATCGGCGCCTTCACCGAATCACCCCGCAACGCGAGCAGTACCGCGGCCCCATGCATCGACGCGAGCGTCGTGCGCCCGGTGGCCTCGAGCAGGATCGCACGCGGTGGCACACCGCGACGGATCGCAAACCGTCGACCCGCCGCGGCCTCGCTGATCATGTCGCCCTCACGACGGCCGCCAGTGAAGATCATGCGCGGTGCGCGGTGCGCGCTCCAGAGCGACATCGCCTGATCGAGTCGCGCGCGCAGCACCGGCGACGGACGCCCGCTGTACTGCGCGGCGCCCATCACGATGATGGCATCGGCCGTCTCGGTGCTGTTCCGCGTCGACCAGAGGTAGATCGAGGCAATGCACGCCAGCCAGCCCGTCAGCGCGACGACAAACAGTCGGCTCAACAGGGACACAGCGCGGCGCGGCGTACGGCGGGACATCTCGGTAACCTAAACGACCCGCTACAACGGGCGCTGCTCTCCCGACGCAGGTGCGTCGACCGAGTACCCATCGGCGCGGAGCGCCTTCGAAAATTCGTCCTGCGCCGGTGGTTCACCATGTACCAGATGTACGCGTGGCTGGCCGCGTCCGTTTGACACACCACCGCTGCGCACGGCGTTCAACCACGCGTGCAGCTGGGTGCGATCGCCATGCGCGCTGTAGCCATTCAGCACCTCGACCTGCGCCGACAGCTCGATCTCTTCGCCAAGCACCTTGATCGTGCTGCGCCGTTCGACGATGCGCCTCCCAAGCGTGTGCTCGGCCTGGAAACCCACAATGAGAATCGTGTTGCGCGGGTCGCTCGCGCCGTATCGCAAGTGATGCAGAATGCGCCCCGACTCCGCCATGCCCGACGCGGCGATGATGATCATCGGTCCGTGCTTCGAATTCAGCGCTTTTGATGCCTGCACGTCGCGCGTGTACTGCACGAGTTCGAAGTCGAAGAGATGGCTGTCGCCGCGGACGAGTTCCTCGCTCGTGTCGAAGATTTCCGGATGCATCTGGAAGACGGTCGTCACATTCGTCGCGAGCGGTGAGTCGATGTAGATCGGAATCGCCGGGATCTTTCCGTCGTGATAGAGCCCGTGCAGGTCGTACACGAGTTCCTGCGTCCGGCCGACAGCGAACGCCGGAATGAGAATCCGTCCACCGCGGGCGGCTGTTTCGCGCACAACCTTCGCGAGTTGCTCGCGCGCGCCTTCGACGGATTCGTGATCGCGATTCCCGTACGTCGATTCGCACAAAATCACATCGGCGCCACCCTGCGGCGGTTCGGGATCGCGGATGATCGCGAGTCCCTCGCGGCCGATATCGCCGGAGAAGACGAGGCGCTTGACGTCATTGCCTTCGCGCGCTTCGATCACGACCGATGCCGATCCCAAAATGTGCCCAGCGTCGGTATACATCGCGCGCACGCCGTCGGTCACCTCGAACCACTTGTGATACGGCATGCCGACCATGCGATCCTGCGTGCGCGTCGCGTCCTGCGTCGTGTACAGCGGCTCCGCGTGCTCACGGCCGTGACGCTGCAGAAAGTCCGCGTCCTTTTCCTGAATGTGCGCCGAGTCTGCCAGCATGATCGCACACAGATCGCGCGTGGCCGGCGTCGCCCAGATCGTATTCGTATAGCCCCGACTCACCAGAAACGGCAGACGCCCTGCATGATCGATGTGGGCGTGTGACAGCACGACAGCGTCGATCTCCGCGACGGGCAGCGGCAGTCGCATGTTCTTGTCACGGCTTTCGGCGCGCCGACCCTGAAAGAGTCCGCAATCAAGAAGCACCGTGCGCGTGCCTACACGCAGAATGTGGCACGATCCGGTGACTTCCCTGGCGGCCCCACTGAATTCGATATGCACGGCTGTTCCGGTGATGCCGAAGGTCAGGCGGTTAACAACCGCTGCTGTGCCTCCAGCTGGGTTTCCACACGTCCACACATGAGGTCGCACAACTTCATGACGTTCTTGTCCGCCAGCGCATAGTGGACAGAGCGCCCGTCCTTACGACGCTTTACGAAGCCCATCGCGTGCAAAACCTGCAAGTGCTTCGAGACATTGGCCTCCCCTAATCCGGTTTCGTCGACCAACTCGCTGAATGTTTTCGCGATGGTCAGGTCTCACCCATTCTCATCCAGCGCCGCATGCGTGGCGGCTGAAAGGTCGCGAGGCGATCAAGCAGACTCGTCGGCTCCGTGTCGATGACGAGCCATTCGCGCGGTGTCCCGCGCATGAACCCTTCGGCTTCGACATGCTCGAGCATGGTGACGAGTGGGCGCCAGTAGTCGGCCACATCCAGCAATCCGACGGGCTTCTGATGGACGCCGAGTTGCGCCCAGGTCCAGGTCTCGAAAAATTCTTCGAGTGTCCCAAGTCCGCCCGGCAACGCGACAAATGCATCGGCCATCTCCGCCAGCAACGCTTTGCGCTCGTGCATCGAATCGACGACGTGCAATGCCGTGAGTCCGTGATGCGCGACTTCGCGTTGCACCAATGCATGGGGCATGACGCCAATGACTTCACCGCCGGCGCCGAGCGCGGCATCGGCAAGGGCACCCATCAATCCGACGCGACCGCCGCCGTAGACGACGGCCATTCCGCGCTGCGCCAGCAGCGTCCCGATCTGACGCGCCGACGCCAGATACTCCGGACGTGCGCCGTCATTGGAGGCGCAGTACACACAGACGCGCTGAAGAGTCGAGGTCATGTCGGCAAGCTAATGCGACGTGAGTCCTCGCAGGCGTCGGGCGGCCCCCCACAACATCGGCGCAGTCAGCAGCGGTCCAGTGACCGCAATCCCGAGTAGCAGCGCTTCCATCCACGTCGACGTGCGCGACGTGTTCCATGCCGCGGCCTGCCAAGCGGTGAGCAGCGCATCCAGCGAGACCGCCGCGGCCGCCGCGCGCGCGCCCGCCGTCCATGCGCGAGTGCGGACGAGGCGCAGCAGCACGTACAGACCGAGGTCGAACAGCACCCAAGCGATGTGCACCCGCACGTCGGGAAACCACGGGCTTGTTGGCGCGAGTGCGAGCGCGATCGTCCACAGGAGCAGTAACCACTCGAGGAGGACAAGCAGCGGGCGAGGTCCGCGAAATACGGTGCGAACACCGAATCTCCAGAGCGTCCCGCCAGCGAACGCACGGAGCCCGTCGGCCAGCGCGAGCGCGCTCGACGCCGATTCGGGATACGCCAGAAACATCGGCTCCCACTGCTGCGGCCGCAGCTTGCGTTTGAACGCCGAGAGTCCGGCAAAATTAAAGAGTGGGCGCGCAATGGTCCGCGTCCACTGCATCCACCGGGGCACGCTTCCAGCCAGCGGCGCGAGCCCCAGCGTCGCCCATGTCACCCCGTCATTACTCAGTGAGCGCATCGCGTCATCGACCAGCAGTTCCGAGGTGCCATTTGGCGCCTGCGAATCACGCAACAAATGCTCGAACAACCATCCCCCGCGCGCTGGGACCGGCGCGAGCGACAAGAGCGCGACGACCCTGCCACCGCGCTCCGCGACGTACATGCGACGCTGAGCGAGCTGCGCCAGCGGCGCCACTTCGACCAAGAAGTGCATCGGCGGCATGGAACGCGCCGAGAGCCAGTGACCAACGACGCGGTCGAGCTGCGCACGCAGGGCCGGATCGTTCTCGACCGCGTCACCGGTGACCCGCCGCACCGCGACACCCTTGGCGCGGGCACGTCGCAGCTGTTCGCGCAAGGAACGATGTGTCCCCACATGTTCCTGCCATCGCTGCGGATCCCAGACGGGCTGCTCACCGATCTGCACGCGGCGAAAGTGCAGCGACGACGCGAGCGCGCCTTCGGTCGCGAAGAAGCACGCACGCCGTCCCGCCGCGTGCGCCGCGGACACAAAGCGTTCCGCTACGGCAATCACCTGATCCCGCGGCGCGATAGGTTCACCGGCGACAACCCAGGCGTGTCCAGTGTCCACATACGCGACCAGTCCACGGTCGAGTCCTGTGGACTCGTCCCGATCGAACCAGTGCCGCATACCGGGACTTAACGCCTGAAAGGCAATGCCCGTGTGACCGTACTGCTGCACCAGCGACTCGGCGCGCGCGGCGCTCACGAGCGCCCTAGTCCGCGTGCGGCGTGTCGCGCTCGAATATGACCGTGAGACGCAACGCGTCCTGCGTGAGCATCGTGGGAGTCCATCCCATGCGGCTCCGCTCATTCAGCAAGTCCGTGAGCGCGTCCTCGTCATCGCGAACGTGGCGCGTCAACCGGACGATCACCGCCTGATATTCCTTCATAGTGGCCAAGGTAGCGCGAGCGCCCCGGCGCACGCTACCTTCGCCACAGAACTCACCCTTTCGTCGACCGATCATGCCATCCCAGCCGGTTCCTTCGCTACCGTCGCTGCACATCGTTGACCATCCACTGGTGCGGCACAAGCTGACCCTGCTCCGTGATCGCGCCACGCCGACGAAGCAGTTCAAGGAGCTGGTCGACGAAATCGCGATGCTCATGGCCTACGAGGCCACACGCGACCTGGCGCTCGAGCCGCAGAGCGTCGAGACCCCACTCGAGACCACGACGGGATGGACGGTCCGCGGAAAGAAGCTCACGCTGGTGCCGATTCTTCGCGCGGGACTCGGCATGGTCGAAGGCATTCTGCGGTTGATGCCATCAGCACGCGTTGGACACATCGGGCTGTATCGTGACCACGACACCCTCGAGCCGGTCGACTACTACTTCAAGGTCCCCGGCGACGCGAGCGAGCGCGATTTCCTGTTGCTCGATCCGATGCTCGCGACGGGCGGCAGCGCGTCGGCCGCCGTGACATCATTGAAACGCGCGGGGGCAACGCGCATTCGCTTTCTATGTCTGGTCGCCGCGCCCGAAGGCGTCGCGCGACTCGCCAGAGAACATCCCGATGTGCCCGTGCTCGCGGCTGGACTCGATCGCGAGCTCAACGAGCACGGCTACATCCTCCCTGGTCTGGGCGATGCGGGCGATCGCCTCTTCGGGACGCGATGACCGCCGTACCGACCACGGCACACTGCGTCGAGCGACCCTACGCGAACCACTCGCGTGGCGCGGTCCGCTGCTGGATCGCCGCGTCGGCGACCCAACGCTGTGTATCGACGTCCGTGATCTCGGCCGCGACCTTGTCGAACCAACGGTTGGCCTGCGTCGTATCGCCGACGCGCCGCCACAGTTCGCCGACGAGATACGTCAGCACCGCGCGTTCATCCGGCGGCACGCCGTCGAACATCGTCAGCGCTTCGGCGAACTGCCACGCCGCCTTCCGACGAAAGAAGCGTTCGGCCTCGCTGTCAAGTTCATCCACCGAGCACCACGCGGCCCGCAAATACAGATCGGCGAGATAGCGCGCGTCAGTCCCCTGCCACTCCGCCACTTTCGCGGCATGTTCGTACTTCAGGGAACCCGATGGCAATTCGCGCTGCAGCGCCGGCGCCAGCGCGGTCCAGACATGTTCACGCAAGCCTTCCGTCGGCTCGACCGCCTCGCCGAAGTCCCGCTCGACACCGGCGTATCCACAATGCGAGCACAGATGCACGAAGTACGGCAACGGTTGCATACCGGCGGCCCGTTCATGAAAGTCGGTGCGCTTGCCTCCGAATCCGTTCGTCGCAACGACAGTTTGCGAACGGAACGCCGTATCGCAGACGGGGCAGGTCAACTCAATCAAATGCAGCGTGGTCATGGCGGGGTTACGTCGGGTCGCGCGGGACGACAAGGTGCCGGGCTGGAGGTGCTCGGTATTGATCAGTGTCGGCAGCAACCTCTCGGGAGTTGAACCACCCCCCCGGCCGGGCTATCTTGCCGCGTCCGTTGCCCGGGAGAATTTCTCGACATGACATGCCGTCGCTGTTGAAAATCGGCGTGCGTTCGGTGGTGCATGTAGTGACTGCTGTGTTTTCCCACACGGGTGGTATCCACACGCTTGCCGTGACGCGGTCAGTGCGTTTCGTTGGGTGATGCTGTTTTTGTTCGGCGACGGCGATCGATGTGCGATCGCGCCGGCTTCCCATGCCCGGGTTGTTGATGTTGATCAACCTGCTCCCTGATTTTCTCGCCGTCTTGAACGCCTCCGATCGCGAGGCGGCGTATCACGCGTACTTCGATCGCCACCGCGATCTGCTGACGGCGTACTGGGACAACTACGTGCTCGAGCCATCGGGCCCGCATTTCGAGGAAGTCGTGCGGGCGACGGTGCAGGCGCAGCGTGAGGATTTGCACGCGCTGCTCGCGCGAACCGACGTGGTGGCGCTCGCGCAGCAGGCCGAGCGTCGCGTACAGCAATTGCTTGAGCCGGATGTCGCGTTCGACGTCGTGCTCATGGTCGGTGTCGGTGCGGCGAATGCCGGC
This sequence comes from Gemmatimonadaceae bacterium, assembly GCA_031366985.1. Classification (GTDB taxonomy): domain Bacteria; phylum Gemmatimonadota; class Gemmatimonadetes; order Gemmatimonadales; family Gemmatimonadaceae; genus Gemmatimonas. The sequence continues at coordinate 355,811 of JANLPE010000032.1, read as the reverse complement.
GAGCTGGTGGTGAACGGTCGCGGCATCGCGTTCGTGTGCCTAGAACACTTCACCGGCATCGCCAATCCGGACACGCAGGGCCTTGGCCTGGATCCCGAACTGATTCCCTTGTGGCTCGCGCACGAAATCACGCATGTCGTCCGGTATACATCGCCGGCCTCGCGCAGTGAGATGCGTCACCTGATTGGCCAAGCGGGCGGCTACTACTCGTATTGGGAGACCGGGCGGCACGCGACGTTGCGCGAGCTGCTCACCAACGAAGGGCTGGCGGTACAGGTCTCGAAGGCGGTGTCTCCCGGACACGCCGCGTGGGAGTACTTCGGCTTCGCGCGTCGACAATATGCGCGCATCCGCGAAATCGAGCCGGTGTTGCAACGTGCCGCGAGCGCCGATTTCGAGCGCAATGCGCTCGGACTGCGCCTACGCTATCTGTCCGGCGGCATGAGCGACGAAGCCCGCACGGTCGAACGCGTCGTGCTCCCCGAACGGGCCGGCTATTTCCTCGGGGCACGCATGGTCGAAGCGGCGATCAATGCGCGCGGGTTCGCATGGTCGGTCCGCGCCAGTGCGCACGAGCTGGCGATGGCATCGCAGCCGTTGGCGATGGAGCTGCCGAGGTTGACGATCGTCAGCTAGGCGCATCGAGGATGTGGCGCATTGACCGCCTCGGTGAGCTGCCCGTTCGTCGGCCTCACTTCCCGATACAAAAGTCCGCGAACACCCGATCGAGAATCTCCTCCGTCCCGATCGCGCCGACCAGCCCCGATAAGGCATCGCGCGCGCGCTGCAGATGTACCGCTGCCACCGTCGCGGGCAGTGCGCCGGAACTCCACCCGTCGAGAAAGTACGCGACCTCGTCGTGGGCTTCGCGTAACGCGCGCTGATGCCGCGCGCGGGTCACGACCACGTGGTCGGCATCATCCGATGCGGCCGTGACCGCGGCCCCATCCGTGACGGCCGCATCAATACGCGTCAAAAGCTCGGTCAGCCCATCGCCGCGCTCCGCACTCACCCAACTGTGCGACGGCTCGCGCGGCGCGGTGGTCGATTGCAGGTCGGCTTTCGTCAGCACCGGAAGCACCGTTGCCTCGGTGAGGGGGCGCACCGTGTCGAGGGCGTGTTGCACGTCCGCGGGTGAGGCGCCGCATGCCAGCACTACCTGCGCATTCGCCAGATAGCGTTCGCTGACTTCGATCCCCAGTCGCTCGAGGGTGTCGTCGGTCTGGCGGAGTCCGGCGGTATCGACAAACCGCAGCGGCACCGGTGCGCGATCGAGCAAGGCGTCCACCGCATCGCGTGTCGTGCCCGCCATCGGGGTCACCAGCGCGCGCGCTTCGCCGAGCAGGGCATTGAACAGCGACGACTTCCCGGCATTCGGCGGGCCGGCGATCACGACCAGCGCACCGTCACGCAGCACGGCCGCGCGTGGTGCCGTCGCCAGCAGTGCATCAATCGCCGATACCAGCGCGCGCGCGGCTGACGCGATGCGCTCCGGCGCGATCGGCCCGTCGTCTTCCTCTGGAAAGTCGATCTCGTAGGCGAGGAACGCTTCCAGATGAATCACCTCGTCACGCAGCGCGAGGACGCGGCGCGACAAGCCGCCGTCGAGCTGTGCGAGCGCTTGGCCGTGCATGGCGACCGTGCGCGCGTCGATCAGGTCGGCAATCGCTTCGGCCTGCACGATATCCAGCTTGCCGTTGAGCACCGCGCGCCGTGTGAATTCCCCCGGCAACGCCAACCGTGCGCCGGCCGCGACACAGGCCGCCAACACGAGCGTCGGCACCACGCGGCCACCGTGCGTCGACAGCTCAACGACATCTTCGCCGGTGAATGAGTTCGGCCCCATGAACGCGGTGACCACGGCATCGTCGAGTCGCGCGCCCGAGATCGGATGACGCAGTACGCGGCGCGTCGCGACACGCGTGCGCACGCCCGTTGGGAATGCGCCAAGGGCGCGGGCGATCGGAATCGCCTGCGCCCCTGAGATGCGGATCGTCGCCAGTGCACCGCGACCATCGGCCGTCGCGCGGGCCACGATTGTCTCCTCACCACCAACCAGCAGCATGGCACTACGCACGTTCGCTGCCGACCCGTGCGACGTCACGCGCGCGCTATCCCCGAGCGGGGGTCTGCACCAACGGTTGCGCGCGCCCACGTTCCTGCGCGATCAACCACTGCTGCGGAAGCGACGCTAGGTTCTGCACCAAGTAATAAAGGTTGAGCCCGGAAGCCATGCTGAAGAAGATGAAGAGCATCATCGCCGGCATCAGATACATCATCATCTTCTGCTGTTCGTTGGCTTTCACGCCCTTCATGCCGATGAATGAGAGCACCATGGCCGTGGCCGCGACCAGCACCGGCAACACGAAGACGGGATCCTTGACGGAAATGTCTGGCAGCCAGAGGAACGACACGCCGCGAAATTCGATCGTGTTCTGAAACACAAAGAACAAGGCGAAGAAGACCGGCAACGGAATCAGCATCGGCAGACAGCCGGAGAGTGAGCTGAAGGGACTCATGCCGTGGTCCTTGTACAGCTGCATCATCGCCGTCTGCAGCTTCTGCGGCTCGTTCTTGTACTTCGCCTGGATCGCCTGCAACTCGGGCTGCAATCGCTGCATCGCCATCGAGCTCCGCATCGCCTTCTGGTTCAGCGGCCACAGGATGATGCGGACGGCGATGCCAAAGAGCACTAGGATCCAGCCATACGACACGCCGAGCGTCGCTTTCATCCAGAGCAACAGCTTGATGATGATGGTGGCGAACGGCTGAATGACTCCTTGCAACCAGCCGCCGTACGGATTCGATGTTTCGAATTCGCGACCGAGCGCCGCCAGCCGCGTGAATTCCTGAGGACCCGCGTATACCTCGAATTCCGTCGCGCCGTCGACGAGCGGCATGATCGTCGTCGCCTGCGCACGCGTCGCGACCTTCGACGTGCGCACGCCGCCGGTCACATCGATCTCGGCGAAGCCCGGCTTGCCCTTCGGGGCCAGCACGCCGAGGAGGAAATACTTGTTCTTCGCAACCGCCCAGATGATCGGACCTGCACCGATCTTGCGTTCGCCCGGATCGACGGAGCGGAACGCGATACCCTTGGCGTTCTGCTGATCCGGCTTGTACGCGTACGCCAGATGCTGCTGATCTTCCGCGCTGTCCGCTTCCGACGAGCGAAACGCGGGCGGGAGATCGACCAGCAGAAACGCATTCGTCGGCGCCGATGCCACGGTCGCCGCGACATACACGCGATAGCTGTCAGGCTGGAACGTGTACGTGATCGACACGGCGCGTGACGCGACGGTCGCATCGTACCGCACGATGGTCCGTCCGTTCTCTTGCGAGTGCGTGGCGTGAAAGGCGTGCTTGTCGAGACGTACCGTGTCGCCTGGCACGACCAGTCGGAACGCCAGCAACGGATCGCCAGGATTCGCGAGCTCGACCGGCGCTCCCTTGGTGCGTCCGCGATCCTTGAGCGTCGGATACTGCGTCATTTCGGCGCCGATCATCGCGGCGCCACGATTCGTCGTGCGATAGACCGCACGCGCCGTCGTGATCGCCGACGTGTCGATCGACGTGGGCGCTTGGCCCGCGGCAGCCGTGTTCACCGCGCCGGTGGGGTCGGGCGTCGCACCGATAGTCGGCGACGCAATTGGTGCCGCCGCCGTGGCTCCGGCGGTTGACGCAGATGCAGGCGCAGATGCGGCCGCGATGGCCGCATGCGCGCTGTCCGCGATCCGTGTGGAATCAGCAAGCACAGTGCCCGGGGCCTGCTTCGGCGGCGGGAACAGGTATTGTGTTGCGACCAGCACTGCCGCCATTAGGACGACAGCGAGAAGTATTCGACGAGGTTCCATGGTCGGATCGAGGTCAGCCTCAAGGGACGGGGTCGAAGCCCCCCGGCCGGAATGGATGACAGCGCGCGATGCGTCGCAGCGCCAGCCATCCCCCGCGACGCGCCCCGTGGCGTTCGAGCGCCTCGATGGCGTACGCGGAACAGGAAGGATAATAGCGGCACGCTCCGCCGAAGATCGGCGAAAGTACCAGTTGATACCCGCGGACCGCAGCGATCAACACGTGCCGCGGCACACGACGCACAGACAGCGTGGTCATTCCCATACCTACTCCGGCGACCCACCCGGAGTGTCCGTTGACGTCGCCGTTGGCCGAACCATCGGCAGCGACAGCCGCAGCAGGCGCTGCCCGACCTGTCGCATCTCGTCGCGCAGCGCGTCGTACGTGCGATCGTACGCGACCGGCGTCACCCGCACGACCACATCCATCGCCGGCAACGACGGCAACCACTCGAGCCGCACGAGCTCCCGCAGCCGACGTTTCAGTCGGTTCCGCGCGACGGCGTTGTGCTTGTACTTCGGAATCACGACCCCGACCCGGGGATACGCACGAAGGGAAGCGGTCGCGCGCACGTCCATGACGGCAGTGCGCACGCGCTTCCCTTGCAGTCGTACATCGGCGAGTTCGCTTCCGCGCGTCAGTCGTTGCGCACGCGGAAACGCGCGCGAATCGCCAGCCGAATCAGGCGGCAGTGTACTTCGTCGGGATCTGCACCGAGATGCGCTTGCGTCCCTTCCGACGACGACGGCTAAGTGTTTCGCGGCCCCACTTCGTCTCCATGCGGGCACGGAAGCCGTGCTTGCGGATACGACGCGTATTGCGGGGACGATATGTGGGCTTGCCCATGGAGACTCTCGGAGTGCGATCAGGTGCAGAAAACGCTGATAAGAACGCTGTACTGAAGCGTGAGTCATAACCCGTCAGGATCGATGAAACACGTCGCGCGGCGTGCGTTGTGAGGTGGAGCCTCGTAACATACGCTGGGGCATGGCTTTCGGTCAAGGACACACCGGCGCGAAACGGGCCATCGTGAAGACTGGCTTGGACTCACGTATGTCACGCAATTGACTTGTCCACATCCGAGGGGATAGCTTCGCCCCCCGCCGCTCTTCCGCCTCTCGCCCCCGCTGATGTCGCTTTCGCCAGCCGAACTCTGGGACCGCCTGCGCCAACGTGCGCGCCAGGTGCTGCCGGAGCAGACGTATCGTACCTGGCTCGAGCCCACCGAGGCGCTCGCAGTGGAGGGGGGTACCCTGTTCGTCGGTGCCCCGGATCAATTTTCGGCGGACTGGAACGAGTCCAAGCACGCGGATCTGCTGGCGAGTTTTTCGCCCGTCGCACTCGGCCATCCACTCAAGGTGCGCTTCAAGGTGCACGAGGAGCGGGTCGGGCGCGTGCAGATGGACATGTTCATCCAACCGCCAGCGGCGCCTTCTTTAGCGCCAGTACAGCAGCATCAATCGCGTATCTCGACGCCACTTAACCCAAGATACACGTTTGACCAGTTCGTCATTGGTAAGTCCAACGACGTCGCCGCCGCCGCCGCGCAGGCGGCCGCACAGGCGCCCGGCAAAGTCTACAACCCGCTCTTCATTTACGGCGACACGGGGTTGGGCAAAACGCACCTGATGCAGGGCATCGCGCACGAACTCATGCGCCGCACCCCGGCGCTGCGCCTCGCCTACGTGGGCACCGAGCAGTTCACGAACGAGTTCGTCAGCGCGATTCAGACCGGACAGATGGGCGACTTTCGTCGCCGCTTCCGTGAAATCGACCTGCTGCTCGTCGACGATGTGCAGTTCCTCAAAGGCAAAGAAGGCACACAGGAAGAGTTCTTCCACACCTTCAACGCCATCTATGAGGCGGGGCGCCAGGTCGTGCTGACCTCAGATCGGCCGCCCAAGGAGATCCCCGGCCTCGAATCACGTCTGGTGTCCCGCTTCGAATGGGGCATGGTCGCGAACATCGATTCGCCCGACCTCGAACACCGCATTGCGATCCTCCGGAAGAAGGCCAGCCTCGATCATCTCGAACTGACCATTCCCGACGAGGTCATTGAATTCATCGCGCAGCATGTGAAGTCCTCGGTGCGCGAGCTCGAGGGCTCCATTATCAAGTTGTTGGCGTATGCCTCGCTCAAGCACCGCGACATCTCGGTCGATCTCGCCCGCGAAGCGCTGCGCGACAAGCTGCGCGGTGCCTCGTCGTCGGATTTTCCGGATGTGCCGCCGACCACCATCACCGTCGCCACCATTCAGCAGGTCGTGGCGCGCGAGTGGGGCGTCACACCAGATGGGCTGCGCTCGAAGACCCGAACCAAGCAGCTCACGACACCGCGTCAGATCGCGATGTATCTCTGTCGCGAACTGCTGGCGCTCCAGCTGGTGGAAATTGGTAATGCGTTTGGCGGGCGGGATCACTCCACGGTGATCCACTCGCTCGACCGCGTCGCCGAGGATATGTCGGCCATACCCGGATTTGCCGACCGTGTTTTGAAGGTGCGGACGATGTTGGAAACCCTGAGGACAACCGGACAACTGGGCACCTGAATCCCCAGCGCGTCCACAGCCATCCACACGTTTTGGCCGGTTCACGTGGATGTGTGCGGGTATCTGGTAATCCTCGACATCGAATGCACATTACCAGCCGTGGCGAAAGTCTTTCACTACACGTAGTTTGCGGCGTCTGTCGACACGCCCACATCCCCTGCTACTGCTACTGTTTTTATCTTTAAAAGAACAACAACAGCAGTCTTCAGCAGTCCTTCCACACTCCGGGCATGCGCTTCACGATCTCGCGCGAGAAACTCCAAGAAGGTCTGGCCGCCGTCACTGCAGCAGTGCCGGCGAAGACGACGCTGCCGGTGCTCGCGAATCTCCTAGTCGAGACAACCGAGCGCGGCATCCGCCTGTCCGCCACCGATCTCGACATCGCGGTCAGCACGGAAGTCAGTGCGGATGTCGAATCCGCCGGCTCCATCACGATCCCCGCGAAAAAGCTCAGCGAGATCGCTCGAGAGCTGCCGCCCTCACCCGTCAAGATCTCGGCGAGTGGTGAACAGCGCGTCACGCTCGAGTGCGGACGGTCGAAATTCAAATTGCTCGGACTGCCGCGCGACGAATTTCCGACGTTCCCCAGCGTGCGCTTCAACGAGTCGTGGCGCGTGAAGTCTGGTGAGCTGCAGAAGCTCATCGCCCACACTGCGTTCGCCGTCAGCACCGAAGAGTCACGACCGATCCTCAACGGCGTGCTCTGGGAACTGCGCGAGGACAAAATGCGGATGGTGGCGACGAACGGACATCGGCTGGCCAAGATGGAACTGCCTGTAGAGGCCAGCACGGCCCCGCCAGGCGATTTGATCGTGCCCCCCAAGGCCCTCGATCAGATCCGCCGTCTGTTCCCCGCAGAAGAGGAGCTGGAGATCGCGCGTGGTGATAACCACCTCGGCTTCCGTTCGCCGTTCACGTCGGTGTTCACGCGACTCGTCGAGGGACCGTATCCCAATTACGAGCAGGTCATTCCGAAGGACAACGACCGCTACTGCCTGGCGGACAAGGCGTCGCTGATCAGCGCGCTCAAGCGCATGTCGGTCATCGCGTCCGACCAGACGCATCGCATCAAGATGTCGTTCAACACCGGCATGCTGAAGTTCAGCGTCACCACGCCGGATCTTGGCGAAGCGCAGGACGAGTTGCCGGTGCAGTACAACGGCGATCAGCTCGACATCGGCTTCAACGCCATGTATCTGCTCGAAATCCTGCGCTACATGCCCACCGAGCAAGTGCGGCTGACATTCAAGGCGCCAGAACGCGCGGCGACGATCGAGCCGGAAGGGTGGGATGATCCGGCGAAGTATCTCTGCCTCGTGATGCCACTGCGCCTGATGGACTGATCACGCACGCCGTGAGGGCGCGCGACGCGGGCGCCCTTAGTTGCTGATCGCGTCGCCCGTCACGGCGACGCGTTGCGTCACCTGTTGGATGCGCCGCGCTGCCGGCGGTGTGTGATCGGTCATCGTCATCGTCATCGTGCTGGTGCCCTGCACGTGCCGAACGGCGCCGGTGGCCACCGACACCTTGATGTCGAGCAAGCCGGATCCGGTGCCGACCACGTCGACCGACCGCCACGGTGAGGTGATCCTGCCGTCGACCCGCGATGTCGTCGTCCGGCGAATGGCCACCAGCAGGCCGTCGTCACCGCGCGACACATCCATCACCACGTATTCCGCGGCGGTGCGCACGATCAGCGGCAGACTGGCACGGCACACGATCTGTACCGTGCTGTCACGCCACGTTTCGCCGATGGCAACCGAGGTCGGTACTCGGACGAGAAGGTCGCGCACCAGCGTGAGCGCACCCGTTTCCGGACGGTCGCACTCGTTCGCCAGCGGTGGCTGCACGACGACGCGGAGCTCGCGCGCATCCTGAACCGCGTCGAAACGCAGGCTGTCGAAGGCCACCGGCGATGGCGAGAGCGGTGATGACACCGAGTATCCGAACACCCGGCCGGTCCCCACGAACGCGCCGCTGCCCGAGCGCCGCAGACGAATGACGCTCTGCGCCTTGCTCGTTGAACGCTGTGATTCCTTTCGTCCCGCGCTGTCACGCTCGAAGAGCGTCACGCTCTCGATGCGATAACGCGTGTCCGTGACCAACGCAGGAATCGCGTAGCGTGCCGCGCTTGGCGGCGGCCCTGGCGGTGCGTCGGGCACTGGTAACGACGCCGGTGTGGGACGGGCCACCGGCCCGCTGCCGGACGCACACCCAGAGGCGCTCACTACAAACGCGCACAGCGGCGTCAGCCACCTGCCCAGCCACGTGTAGGGAGTGTGACGTACACCATGGCGCCAGCGATGGTACAAGCAATGCGGCATGACAGTCCGGTGATCGACACCAACACCACGACACGATTGAAAAGGGACGGAGAAATCGCCGGCCTGTAAGCCGGGTTCTGTCGACGCACGCAGACGCACGCACGAGGCGATACGCCTGATGAATCGGACGGTCATTCCTCTCGGCGTGCAGTCGCCCACACGCTCTAGCAGCCTACCCGCGGCTCGATGTCGTGAGACACCGTGGTCGAGACGGGACGTCTCTCGCCGCCTATTTGGCCTTGCTCCTGCTGGGGTTTACCGTGCCGTCATCGTTGCCGATGACGCGGTGGGCTCTTACCCCACCATTTCACCCTTACCGTGCGGTGATTGTCGCCAACCACATCACGGCGGTTTGTTTTCTGTGGCACTGTCCGTCGCGTACGGCTCACGCCATATGCGCCCAGGCGTTACCTGGCAGCCTACCCTGTGGAGCCCGGACTTTCCTCGGTGCACCACGCCGAAGCGCAGGGCATCGCGACCGTCCGGCCGACGATTTCTCCTGCCGCAATATACCGCGAACCGACCCGCAGCGTTCGCATCCGGCGTCACTCGGCATCGCGGCCCGGTGCGAAAACATCGCAAACCAATGACGATGCGGTGACATCGACGCGTATGCTCGCCAGGCGTGACCGCTCCGAGCCAGGACTCGTGAGCGGGCGACCGTTCCCCATTCGACGCGTTCCGCGAGGCTCCATGACCACCGACGTGGTGCGATATCGCCCAGCACTGACCAGTGTGCCGAGCCCCAAAGCCAGCGACGATCATGGCGCGGTCGCGACCTTCCTGACCCCGCTGGAACGACAGCGCGTCGACGCCGCGGGGTACGGCTGCTATGTCGCGTTGCATCGCGAATCGCTCGACGAACTCTTGATCGACCTGCGCACCCGCGCGGTGTCGGCCGTGCTGGTGTCGGTCGCCCGTTACCAGACGCAACACGCGCAGCAGATCGCGCGACTCGTACGGGAATTCCCCCGAGTGCCCGCCGTGGCCTTGCTCACGGTGAATGAACCACGCAGCACACACGCCGTGCTGGCGCTCGGACAGCAGGGGGTCCGCGCGCTGGTCGATGCGCGTGATCCCAAAGGCTGGCGCGAGCTGCGGCAACTCGTCTCTGGCGAGTCAAACAACATCATCGAGCAGCGCGCCATGACGCGCATTCGCGAAGATTTGCTCGGGGCGCCGCTGGATTGTCTGCGGTTCTTCGAGTTGCTATTCCTCTCACCGGCGTACATCAGCACGGTGCAGCAGATCGCGCGATCGAATGGCATTGTGCCGAGCACCTTTATGAGTCGCTTCTTCCGCGTGCGTCTGCCGGCACCAAAGCGCTATCTCGCGATGGCGCGACTGGTGCGTGCGGCCCGCCTCTTCGAGAATCCCGGGATGAGCATCACGCACGTCGCGAACCAGCTCGAGTATTCGTCCGCGCAGAGTTTTTCCCGGCACATGCAATCGCTGATGCGCTGCACGCCGATGGATTTCCGCCGGGGCTACGATGGCGAACGCATGTTCAACGTGATGCGCGAGCAGCTGATCCTGCCGTATCGCGAGACGCTGTTACGGTTCGAGCCCTTCGCGGTCACGCCGCAATGGAGCGTGTTGCGCGAGTCGGGGGCGGAGTCGTGAATGGCGTGGTCGATGGCCGCGTCGGCACCGGGGCTTCGGGTTGCGCGAGCGGTTCCGTGCGCGTCGGGGCGGAGACGGCCGCGTATTCGGCAGTGTGACGCAGTGCGACGGCGCGCATGCGCGCTGCGGCCTGCGATAGCTGTGCGGCACTGCGCGAGAGTTCGTCGATGCTGGTGCGCTGCGCACTGGCCGCGTTGGCAGCATCACGCGCGCCACCGGAAGCCCGCAGTGCTGATGTGTCCAGCGCGCCGAAGGCCGACACCGCATGATCGGCGAGCGACGCCTGCGACTGAGCCAGCCTGGCCACGTCGTCGCTCTGTTGCGCCACCCGCGCGATGCCGTCGACCATCGCCGTCAACGCGCGTGTCGCATCGCGCGCGATCGTTCCCGCGCCGCCGACCTCTCTGGCCGTGGTGTCCATGGACTGCACCGCGTTGCCGATATCGTCGCGCACGCGCTGCACGGTGCTGGCGATCACCTTGGCGGCCTGTGCGCTCTCGCCGGCGAGTTTGCGAATCTCGTCAGCGACGACCGCAAACCCGAGGCCTTGGTCGCCGGCGCGTGACGCTTCGATGGCGGCGTTGAGCGCGAGCAGGTTCGTCTGTCGCGCAATGCGCGACACCGTCGCCACAAAGTCACCGACGCGTTCGGAGGCCGGGGCGAGACGCTGTACGCGCTCGACCGATGCACCGACATCTTCACTGACCCGCACCAACGTCTGTGCCGCCCGCTCGATGGCTTCCCGACTCGCGGAGGCCATATCATCCACGAGATGCGCGTCGCTGGCGGTGCGGACTGCCGTGGCATGGGTCGCGTTGGCCGTCTTTGACACGAGCTGACCGGAGCGCACGCCTTCACCGGCCAGCTCACGTTGTTCGGCCAATCCCTCAGACAACGCGTGCGCCCCCGACGCCACATCGCCGGCGCGGCGCTGCAGAACGCTCGCCGCGCCGTGCACCTGAATGGCGACGGCGGCGAGCTCGTCCGCTTCGCGTTGCACGGTCTCGATCAGTAGCGTGAGTTCATCGAGCATGCGGTTGAAGCTGCGCTCGAGAAACCCCAATTCGTCGGCGTGGCGCGCCTCGGCACGCGCATGGAACTCTCCACGCTCGACCTGCGCCATGCGTTCACGGGTGCGCCGAATGCGCGTGATCAGCTTCGACGGCATCTGGATCACCTGCTGCGACACGACCAGCAGCATCACCGCCGCCAAGAGGACCTGCGGCCACGGCACGGCATCGGCGGGACGATCGAGCGCATACGCATAGCTCGCGACGACATACCCAAGGACCGACGCACCGGTGGTGACGTAGCCGAGCGACGGGCCACGATCGAACGAGTACGGCACGATGGCCAGGATGTACGTCAGCACCAGCACCGGCGAGCCGAACAGATAGACCACGCCACTGATCAGCAGCGTATCGAAGACGGCGAATACGTAACGAAGCCACCAGCGATACCAGCGTTCGCGCACGCCGATCGACGAGAGGAGCCAGTTGAGGCCGATCGCCGCGCAGAACAGCGTCACGAGCGCGGGGATCGAGACCGGCGCCAGTCCCAGGCGCATCCCGGCAATCAGAACCCCGGTGATGAAAATCGTGCTCCAGAATCGCCGACGAGCCGCCACGCGAAAGGTGGCCAGATCCTTGGCGCGCTCCTCCTCGAAGAGTGCTTGCGCATCGACGGAAGAGCTGGTGCGGCGGTCAGAGGCGGTGAGTAGGGGCATGCTGTCTCATGGACGCCCCAGACCCGCTACACGTATCGCCGGTAGGTCCTGTGCCAACAGGCCTCGGCCACAGGCCTAGGCCGGAGCCATCTGAGCGAGCAGTGCCGATGCGGGGACCAGGGCGCGCACCGTCAGCCCGGCGGCCTCGATCGCTTCGCGTCCGCCTTCTTCGCGATCGACCAGCGCCAGGACACCCACCACGATGCCGCCGGCAGCGCGTACCGCTTCGACGGCCTTCAGTGCCGAGCCACCGGTGGTGATGACGTCCTCGACCACCACGACGTGATCGCCAGGCTGGAACGGGCCCTCGATCAGCTTTCCCGTGCCGTGCTGCTTGGCTTCCTTGCGGACGGTAAACGCCCGAACCATCGATCCGCCACCTCGTTCGGCGGCCACCGCACTGGCATGCGCTATGGCGTAGGCGATGGGGTCGGCGCCCAACGTGAGGCCCCCGACCGAGTCAACGGTCCATCCCGTCCCCTTGAGGGCCGCGAGCCCGGTGCGGCCGATAAGGAGCTGGCCTTCGGGGCTCATCGTCGTCAACCGACAGTCGACGTAGAGGTCGGACCGTCGGCCAGAGGCGAGTACGAAATCGCCCCGCTTGGCCGATCGGGTGGCCAGCAGGGCGATCAATGTGGACAGCGTAGTGGACCGCGTAGAATCAGTCACGAGCGACAAAAAAGAGACGGACGGCGGGTGGCTTGAGCGCCATTCACCGGATCATCGGCCGAACAACCCTCGCATCTTGCCCATCAGGCCGCCCTTGGCCTCCTCGCCGTCGGACGACGCCGGAGGGGTCGCGTTTCCGGCCGCACCACAATCCCGTGCGGCGACCGTGAGAGCTTCGGTGAACGCACGGACGGACGCATACCGATCGCCGGGCGGTTTCGAAAGGGCCTTCATGACCACGGCTTCGACCGAGGCGGGGAAGGTGAGTGACGGTTTGGCCTTATTCAGCGAGACCGGGGGCTGTGTCAGCAGCTGAGAAAACAGCTCGCGCGGCGACTTGCCGGTGTACGGCAGCACACCGGAGAGCAGGTAGTACGCGATGGTCGCCAAGGAGTACTGATCGGCGGCTGGACCGACGAGTTCCCCAGAGAGTGCCTCCGGCGCGACGTACATCAGTGTGCCGACGAAGAAGCCCGCCCGGGTCAGTCGTTGATCCGGCGACGCTTCGGTGTCGGCGGCGATGCCGAAGTCGAGCAGTTTTACCACGTGTATCGACGGGTCGTACATGACGTTCTCAGGCTTGAGATCGCGATGGACGATGTTGACGTCGTGCGCCGCCTGCACCGCACTGCCGAGTTGCGCCATGATCTCGGCGACTTCCTTGCAGGGCAGCGGGCCCGACTTGTCGGCGTGCTTATCGAGGATTTCCCCAGCCGCCCATTCGATGGCCAAGTAGTAACGCCCCTCAGACTGCCCGTAATCGAGGGTCCGGATGATATTGGGGTGTTCAACTCGTGCGCCGAACTGCGCCTCGCGCAAAAAACGCGCGACAGCGGTTTTGTCGTGCTGCAGCTTTTCGCGCAGCACTTTCAAGGCAACGGTACCATGCTTTGCATGATCCGCACGAAAGACCGTCGACGTACCACCTTCGCCGACCTTTCCGCGTATCGTGTAGCCTGCCAGCGCTGTTCCGACTAGAGTCTCGATAGCCACGGGGCGAACCTAACCCCGCATTGCGGCCACGTGCAAGACAGCATTTCATCCGATATGTCAAATCTCTCGCCGCGCCCGCATTTTTTTGTGTCGTCGCCGACCGCCACCGGGTCCGCGCGCGAGCTCTCGCGTCGCCTCGGCACTCGTGCCCAATTCCGCGGTGCTCTTGGTTTGCACGTTGGAATGATCGTCGGAGTGAGCCTGATGATGACGCTGTCCGCGTGTGCCGGCAGTCCGTCGGTCGGCGCCGCGCGGCCAGCTGGAGCGCCCGTTCCGGGCGCACCCCCGGGGACTCCGCCGACTGCCGCCGTGACCGGCGCTACCGAGATGCAGCGCCTCTTCAGAAGCATGGGCCTGATCGCCGGATCGGGGTCGATTCCCTTCGTAGCGTCGGCCTCCTTCCTGACGGCGCCGTCGGCGGATACGACCCTCGTACTGCTCGCCGTGTCGATGCCGTCCCGGGCGCTCTCGTTCACGCGGGAAGGTGATCGCTACGCGGCGGAATACACCGTCCGGGTCGAGACCCGTCGAGGTGCGAGCCTGGTTACGCAGGTTGAGGCGAAGGAAACGGTTCGCGTTCCGACATTTCGCGAAACGTCGCGCACCGATGAGAGCATCATCTGGCAGCAGTATTTGCGCCTCGCGCCGGGACGCTACTCGCTCGCGCTCGGTGTCAAGGACGAATCGGGGCTGCGCGCCGCGTCCGAAGAAGTGACGCTCGAGGTGCCACGCCTCACGGCGGGTGCGATCAGCACGCCGATTGCCGTGTATGAAGCGATCGCCCGCTCTTCTGTGGATTCGATTCCGCGCCTGCTCGCGCGTCCGCGCAGCATGGTGACCTTTGGCAGCGATTCTGTGCTGCCGGTTTATCTCGAAGCCGTTGGTCCCTCCGCGCCCGCGTCCGTGGATGTGCGCGTGACCGGCGAAGGGGGTCTCGAGCTGTGGAAGACGACCGTCGACATGCCGCAACGCAATGGCGTACGCAGCACGACGGTCGCCGTGCCGGTCATGCGTCTGGGCGTGGGGATTTCCAGTCTGGTCGTGACCGCGCCTGGACGCCGTGACACGTCGCGCACGCGCCTGCTAGTCAGCCTCGGCGACGATCTACCGATTGCGTCGTTCGACGACATGCTCACGTATTTGCGCTACTTCGCCCCGGCGGATCGTCTCAAGGTGCTGCGTGATGCGCCGCCGACGCAACGCGCGGACGTGTGGAGCAAATTCCTGAAAGACACCGATCCGGTGCCGAACACGCCGGAGCACGAAGGCCTGCGCGATTATTTCCTGCGCATCCGCACGGCGAACCAACGGTATCGCGAAGATGGTCCGGTCGGGTGGCAAACCGATCGCGGCACGGCGTACGTCGCCTTGGGCGACCCCGACAATATCTATGACTCCGGCCTGCAGGATCCAGGCGCACGCGTTCGCCAGCAGGTGTGGGAGTATCGGTCCCTGCGTCTGCAGCTCGTCTTCCTAGACCAGAGCGGCTTTGGTCGGTGGCGTCTCAGCAATTCGCAGCGTGCAGAACTCGACAACGCCATTCGCCGCAAGCTCTCGACACAACCGTGAGCGACGTCGTCAAGCCGACCGCACCACGACTCTTTTTGATCGATGGCTATGCGCTGATCTATCGCGCGTTCTTCGCCTTGGTGACGCGCCCATTGCAAACGAGCCGAGGCGAAAACACGTCCGCGGCGTGGGGCATCGCGAATTTTCTTAAGCGACTCCTGAACACGCACAAGCCCGAGCTGTTGGGCTGGGTGCATGATTCTGGCGCGACCTTTCGTGACGATCTTTATCCCGACTACAAAGCGACGCGCGAGAAACTGACGGATGAGTTGCAGGCCGATTTCGATCAGGGACTGCAGCGGATCACCGAGCTGCTCGCCGCCTACGACATCCCCGTGCTGGCGGTCCCCGGATTTGAAGCGGACGATGTCATCGGGACGTTGGCGCGCAAAGGTGTCGACGCGGGTTACAACGTCGTCATCGTGTCGGGCGACAAGGATTTTCAGCAGCTGGTGCGTCCCGGCATCTGGTTGCTCAATCCCGGGCGTGGCGGGCCGGCGAGCGTGGAAGAATCGTGGGTCGGCGTCGGGAACGGCAGCGATCGATTGGGTGTGCCGCCAGAGCGCGTGATCGACTACCTGGCACTGGTCGGCGATTCCAGCGACAACGTGCCCGGCGTCAAAGGCATCGGCGAGAAGACCGCGATCGAGTTGATCAACCAGTTCGGTGCGCTCGAGGATATTCTCGCGCACGCGAGCGAGGTCACGAAGAAGCGTCCACGGGAAGCGTTGCTTGAACAATCCGACATGGCGCGGCTGTCGAAACAACTCGTGACGATTCAACTGGATGTGCCGATCGCCCTGGATCCCGCGTCGCTCACGCTCAGCGCACCCAACACGCAGTTGCTACGCCATCTGTATCTCGAGCTCGAGTTCACCTCGATGCTCCGAGACCTCGGTGGTGCGGATACCGTGGCAGCCGCGGTGGCGCCACCGGTGGGATCGAACGTCTCGTCGAACGCCGTCGTGAATACGGTGCTGTCGCCGCAGGCCTTCGCCGGATCAGTGCCCGGCCGGCCCGGCGCGCCCGTCGTGCGGATGAGCGACAGCGGCGTGTCGGTCTTGACCGACGCACGCTATACGACGGTCGATACCGGCGACGCGCTCGACACGCTTCTGCGGCGGGTGCGCGAGGTGCCGTTTATCGCCTTCGACACGGAAACGATCACTGACATCGATTCACCGGTTGCCATCGATGCGCTGCGTGCGCATCTCGTGGGACTGTCCATCGCGGTCGCGCCGGGCGAGGCGTACTACCTGCCGTTCGCGCATCGCGGAGACGACGGCGCCGGCAATCTCGCCTTGCTGTCTGGCGATGCAGGAATCGCCGGTCGGCGTATCAGCGCGGGCATATCGGAGCCGGTCAATCTGCCGGCGTTTATCAGCGACGCGATGGCACCGCTGCGCGCGATGCTGGAAGACGCATCGGTGAAGAAGATCGCGCAGAACGCGAAGTACGACGTGCTCGTCCTGCGCGGTGCCGGTGTGCGTGTGGCCGGACTCGAATTCGACACGATGCTGGCCAGCTACGTGCTGGATCCCGGGCGTCGGTCCCACGGGCTCGACATGCTCGCATTGGAGTTTCTCGGGCACACCATGACGTCGTACGAGCAGCTGTGCGGCAAGGGTCGCGCGCAGTTGCCGTTCAGTGTCGTTCCGGTCGATGCCGCGCGTGACTACTCGTGCGAGGACGTCGACATCACGATGCGTCTGCGCGCGCTGTTCGACCCGATGCTGGTCGAACATGGGATGCGCGGGCTGCTCGGCGACATGGAAGTGCCGCTGGTCGACGTGCTCGCCGACATGGAATGGGACGGCATCGCCATCGACCTCGTATGGTTCGCGTCACTCAAGACACGATTCAAAGCCGAGCGCGAGAAAGTCGAGCAGGCGATTTATGGTGAGGCCGGGGAAGAGTTCAACATCAACTCCAACCCGCAGCTCCGGAAAATTCTCTTCGGGAAATTGCAGCTTCCCGTCAAGAAGAAGACCGCTACCGGACCGAGCACGGATGCGAGCGTGCTGCAGGAGTTGGCCGAGGAAGGGCACACGCTGCCCACGTTGCTGATGGAGTACCGCGAGCTGTTTAAGCTCGAGGGTACGTACATCGATGCACTGCCGCGCATGGTGAATCCGCGCGACCAGCGTTTGCACACGTCCTACAATCAGACCGTCGCGGCGACCGGACGGCTGTCGTCGAGTGATCCGAACCTGCAGAACATTCCTGTGCGTCGGGAACTCGGCCGCGAAATCCGCCGCGGCTTTGTCGCCCGCGACGGCTGGCAGTTGCTGTCAGCGGACTACTCGCAGATCGAGTTGCGACTATTGGCGCATCTGTCGGGCGATCCGGCATTTGTGTCGGCCTTCAAGGCGGGCGGCGACATCCACAAGCAGACGGCGGCCATCATTTTCGGTGTCGATCTGCCGGATGTCAGCAGTGAGATGCGCGCGCGCGCGAAGACGATCAACTTCGCGACGATCTACGGGCAGGGCGCGCATGCGCTGTCGCGGCAACTCAAGATTTCGAACGCCGAAGCCAAGGCTTTCATCGAGACATACTTTGCGCGGTTCGCCGGTGTGAAGGCCTTCCTAGAGCAGTGCGTCACCGACGCGAAGGCGCGCGGGTACGTCGAGACGCTGTTTAAGCGACGGCGCTACATCCCGGAACTGAAAGAGCGCAATCACAACATGCGCGCGTTCGGCGAACGGGTTGCGGCCAACGCCCCGATTCAGGGTTCGGCGGCGGACCTGATCAAGATCGCGATGATTCACGTGCACCGGGCACTTCAGGAGCAACAGCTCGCGTCTCGGATGCTACTGCAGGTGCACGACGAACTGGTCTTCGAGATTGCCCCCGACGAGGAGATGGCGATGCGGGCGTTGGTGAAGGCGCAGATGGAGGGCGCGGCCACTCTTGGCGTGCCGCTGCTGGTCGATATGGGGGTCGGTCGGGACTGGGTCGCGGCCAAGAGCTAAGCCTCTGGTGGCCCGCACCCTCACGGCGTGCGGGGGTGCACCTTGTGTTGCACTTTGCATGGAATCGGGGTGGGTGCGAGAGACTTCCTCTTCGTGAAAGCAATCCAGTAAAGGCACAACTCTTTGTTGCTTAATGAGTTGAGTGAGCGTCGAGAATGCGGCACCGGCGTTGCTATGGATGACCAGTGTGAGCGGGGCGTTCGCCTCGCCGGTCGGTTCCTTCGACCTCGTCGTCCCGAGCTCTTGACCGAGAATTACGCATGCCCAAGTCACGCCAGGCACGAGGGTTCACGCTCATCGAACTGTTGATCGTCGTGGTGATCATTGGCATTCTTGCCGCGATCGCCATCCCGAAGTTCCAGGACACGAAAGGCAAGGCGTTCGCGTCGTCATTGAAGAGCGACCTGCGGAACCTGTCCTCGGTGCAGGAGGACTATTTCTACTACAACGAGACGTACGCGAGCGTGATCGGCGCCGTGAACTTCAAGCCGTCCAACGGTGTTGTGCTCACGATCAACGAGGCCACCGCGCGCGGATGGTCCGCGACGGCGACGCATCCGAGCTCGTATCCGCTGACCTGCGCGGTCTACTACGGGCAAGCGGCGGCTGTGGCTCCCGCGACGGCTGAAGGCCAGGTGAAGTGCCAGTAGTGGCTCGCTGATAGACGGTTAGAATGGCAGCAATGACTACGCTGCCTGCCATCGTCGACGACCCCGATCTTGATCGGCGGAATGCGCGCCTGATTGCCGTGAATCGAGCATCAGGCGCGCGCGAGTTCCTGAAGCGCCGTGACGGAATGATTCACGCGATGGACGGCGGCGTGTGGTTGCATCGGCACGTGTGGTTGGGCCGGCCGATGGTGCACCTAGTCAGCACCAATCGCGAGCGGTTGTTGACCTATGGTCGCGAATTGGGGCTGCCGTCCTCCCGCCTGCAGTACAAGCCGCTACGGGATCCGCGATCCGAGCAGCGGCTCGAAGCGTGGCACTGGGACCTCGGCGGCCCCGTGTATCCGCCGCACGACGACACCCTGCTGTATCGCTGAATCAGGCGGCCGTCACCAACCGTTCGAGCGCGCCCGCTTCCGCGCGCAGCCAGTCGGCTTCGGCCAGCAGACGCTGCTGCAATGACAGGTCGCGACGGAACCGACCGTACGCGCGAGCTCGCGCGCGTGAGCGCTTCATGCGGTCGCTGTAGCGCAGATCGCTGCTGGCCGACGGAATCAGGGTCGCCAGAAACACCAGCGCCCACCATGGTCCTACGGCAATGGCCACGGCCGTGGTAAGGGCGACGTAGGCCGACAGTACCAGCACGAGCCCAAAGATGAACGTACGCATCGGCGGCTCATCGCGTGCGGTCGCGTTCCGGAGCGCCAGCGCCCGAGCCAGCCGCAGAGGCAGCCCGTGCGTCAGTCGGCCCCATGCGCTGATGGGCAGCATGATCGCCGCCAACGCGAGCTCGCGCACTGCAAAGCGCGCGCCGGGCGCGACCGAACAATCGATGCCGATATCGTGCACATCGATCCTTTCGCTCTGCAGCAGCGCGCGAAAATTTCGCAGCCGGTGTTCGAATTCATCAGCGCGCGCGCTCAGCACGGGATCCTGCCGGGCGCGGAGCGTCTGCTGTGCCCGGGTGATGCGGCGCACGAGTGACATCGTCAGCGCGAGCGACGGCGCACCCTCCTCCACTGAGGTCGTCGGCTCGACAATCGCAAGCAATGTTTCGCTGACGAGTCGAATGCGCTCGGCGTCGTCGTCGTTTTCGAAATTGAGCGTGACGGCGCGCAGGCGTTGCTCGATCAGGTCGGTCAGCGAGGCGACCATGTTCGGCGTGGTGGCGAGGTCGTCGAGCGCGATGGGATCACCGACCTGCAACAGAATGCGTGTCCGCGGCTCTTCCTTGCGCTCGAAGAGCAACCCGATCGGCACGATGCGAATGCCGCGCACGCCGCGTTCATCGCGGGCTATGAGTGCCATGCGCGCCAGGCCCGTGCGGATGGGGGACAGGAAGGGATCGTCCGTCGTCTTCCCCTCTGGAAATACGACTACGCACGACCCGTCGAGCATGGCGTCGGCCACGGCGGAAAACGACGCGGCGTTGCGCGCGGCATCGGCGGTCGGAGAGGCCGCGACTGCTCGTTCGGCTCCGTCGCCGGCACGCGCATTCTCCGTACGCTCGTCGGCCGCGCGTCGCAGCGGCACGACGCCGACGGCACGAAGAAATCGCGCACTGAGCGGATTCGTGAAGAGCGTCGCCTTGGCGGTGAATCGCACGCGGCGCCGCGACGCCCACCCGACGACCATGGCATCGGTCAGCGAGTTCGGATGATTCGCCGCGAGAAACACCGGCCCGTCACGTGGAATCCGCTCAAGATTCGCGGTCGTGAGCGAGCGGTAATACCATCGCAACGCGACGCCGATGATTGGTTTGAACGTGTCGTACAGCAGCGGCATATGGGTGCGGCGCGGCTTACGCCGCGACCCGACGCGCTTCGGCGTCCGCTGCGCGCGCGGCACGTTCTCCTTCGGGCACATTCACCATCGCCAGCACGGCGCCGCCGACGACAAAGAAGGCGATGACCCAGAGAATGGCGATACGGCTGCTGCCACTTTGCCCGACGGCAATCGCGAAAACCAGCGGTCCGAAGATGCCACCGAATTTCTCGAAAACGGAGTAGAACCCAAAGAACTCTCCGCTCTTGTGCCTCGGCACCATTTTGGCGAACATCGATCGACTGAGGGCCTGCGTGCCGCCTTGCACGAGCCCGACAAGGCAGGCAAGAATGTAGAACTCGCGTGCGCTCGAGATGCCATAGGCGTAAATGCAGATGCCGGTGTAGATGACGAGCCCGAGAAAGATCGACGTCTTCGCGCCGATTTTCCCCGCGAGCGCGCCGAACGCGAATGCGAACGGAATCCCGATGAATTGCACCAGCAGAATCGCGGTGATGAGATCTGACTGCTGAATGTGAATTTCGGATCCGAACGCGGTGGCCATCTTCACGATAGTTTGAATGCCGTCGTTGTAGATCGTGAAGGCGAGCATTGCCAACGCCGCCTGCTTGTAGCTGCGGAGTTCACGCAGCGTTTCGCGGAGACGCGAGAGGGCGGCGACGAGTGCGTTGCCGGTCGGTGTTTCATCGGCCTCGATCGTGCGTGGGGGCTCTGGCACCCGGCGCAGCAGCGGAATCGAAAAGACGAGCCACCAGATGCCGACCGAGATGAACGCTAGGCGCGACGGAAGCGTGGCCTGCGCGGCTGTCAGTCCCTCGCCGTGTGGGAGTCCGAAGGCACCGGGGTTACTGATCCACGCCAGGTTGAGCGCGAGCAGCACACCGCCGCCGATATATCCGATCGCATAGCCCGCGGTGGAGACACGATCCATCTCGTCTTCCTTCGCGATATGAGGCAGCAGCGATTCGTAAAACGTCAGACTGCCAGTCGCGCCGGCGATCGAGAGGACGAACAGTCCGGCGGCAAAGAGCATCATGCCTTGCTGGATGAAGAACATCATCGACGTCGCGGTCACGCCGAGCAGCATGAAGCCGACGAGAAATCGCTTCTTCGCCGCCCGGTAATCCGCGATCGCGCCGAGGATCGGGGCAATGATGGCGATCACAATGGCCGCGACGGTGTTCACGTAACCGAGCGCCTGCGTCGTCTGAGCGTCGGTCATTCCTGTGGCGGCCACTTTCACGAAATAGATCGGAAAGACCGCTGTCTGGATCGTGGTCTGCATTGCCGAAATAGCCCAATCGTACATGGCCCAGGCCCGCAGCTCAGGACGGTGCAGCCCGAGCGTATTCAGGATGCGCTGTGACATTTTTTGGCCGTCAGCCATAGGAGTCTCGTAATGGGAGAAGAAGTACGGCAGATTATTGTCTGTGCCAAGCATCCCTGTGTCCAGCACGTCACGCGACGTAGTCCGACGGCTTTTTGTCGCCGTGCTCGGCGTCGCCTGCGCGTCATGCGATCGCCGACCGGCCGCGGTCGCCACTGATTCGACGCACTCGGCGGTCAGCGCCGCGCCTGTGGAATCAACAACGACACCGATCGTTGGCAGTGGCTGGAACGCCGATGCCGGCCCGTACCTGGTGTTGCCAACGGTCGATGGTGGATTGAACGCCGGCTCGTTCCTTCGGCCTGAATCGACCGAACTGACGGTGGGTGATACGGTCGGGGTTGGCGCGGCGATCGGAAATGGTCAGGTCGAATTGTTCTCGCGCGGCGGCAAGATCACGATCGCGCAGATGACCCTCGAGCGCGCGCCGAAAGTCGAGCAGGGGTGCACGGCGTGGCCTGTCGCCCGATTGGCGATGGAGCGCGGCAAGTCGACCGCCCCGTGGACGGCAGCCTTTGCCGCCGGCCGCGTGGCGTCGATCGCGCTCGATTCGATCGAGGGACTCGCCCCGCGTGACTCCGCGCGGTTGGCGATCGACCTGACGCGGCTGGCCTCCGGCCTGCGCGACGACACGATTGCCACGTTTCGTGGCCTTCCGTTCGTCGTGCTGCACGCTTGGCGCTCCAAAGGCTTGCCCACGGAGTTTGTGGTGGCCACGCTTGCGCGCCGCGTGAACCAGGAAGATTCGCCGAAGGAAGAGCGCCTCGTGATCGTGGTGGATCAAACCGGCGCGGATCCCAGGCAATGGACCGTTGCGTGGCATGAGCGCGCATCCGGGCACGAAGACGAGTTGGTGGTGGCGGAGCCGTTACTCGCGTTCCGCGTGCGGCGGGGCAACGACGTGCACTTGCTGTTTGGTCGCGATGACGGTGTCGCGCTGGGCGCGGCGATTTTGACGCGCGGCCCGAATGGCTGGCGCGTCCTTTGGGAGAGTGCGGTCGCCGGCTGCGACTGACACCTCAGATGATGCGCCGCGTCGTGCGGTTCGTGCTGTCGCGACACATCGAAGTCAAGGCGTGGAATTCGTCGTTCGCGTCCCATACGTTCCGCGCCTATGACTGAACTGCTTGCTCCCGTCCTGGTGGCGCGTGTCGCCGCCGAACTCTCGCTCGCACCACAGCAGGTGCGGAGCACGCTCGCCCTGTTCGCCGAGGGCGCCACGTTGCCGTTTATTGCGCGCTATCGCAAGGAAGTGACGGGCGGGTTGGATGAAGTCCAACTGCGCGACGTGCGCGATCGCGGCGAATATCTGCACGAGATGGAAGAACGCCGCGCGGCGATTCTGAAGAGCATCGACGAGCAGGGGAAGCTTGATGACGCACTGAAGGCCTCGATTCTCACGGCCGACACCAAGCAAGCACTCGAAGATCTGTATCTGCCGTACAAGCCCAAACGGCGCACGCGGGCCATGATCGCGCGGGAACGCGGACTGAGCCCGTTGGCGGAGGCGATGTGGGGCGGCGAGCTCGATGATACGGCGCTGTTCACCACGGCGTCCGAATACGTCGTCGGCGACGTTGACGGGAAGCCCTCCGAGGTGCCGACTCCGGAGGCCGCGCTGCAGGGCGCGCGCGATATCCTTTCGGAACAGATCGCGGAAGACGCCGTCATTCGCGGTTGGGTGCGCGAGATGACACGGGCGAAAGGCGTGGTCAAGAGCAGTGTCGTGCCGGAGAAGCGCAGTGACGACTCGAAGTTCAAGGACTACTTCGAATACAGTGAACCGCTGGGCGGAATTCCAAGCCACCGCATGCTGGCAATTCGTCGCGGAGAAACCGAAGGCGAGTTGATGTGGCGCATCGAAGCGCCGGTCGAGGACATCAATGCCCGTCTTACCCATGAGGTGATCGGTTCTCGTCCGGCGAGCGCGCAGCTGACGCTCGTGGCGACCGATGCCTACAAGCGACTGCTGTCGCCGGCGATCGAAGTGGAGATCCGCGTCGAACTCAAGACGCGTGCCGATGACGAGGCGATCACGATCTTCGGCCGCAATCTCGAGCAGTTGCTGTTGTCATCACCGGCCGGCGAGAAGCGTGTCGTCGGATTGGATCCGGGATTCCGTTCCGGCGTGAAGATCGCCGTGGTGAGCGCGACCGGCGCATTGATACACACCGACACACTGTATCTGCATCAGGAGGACCGCTTCGCCGGCGCGATTCGCGCGCTGCTGACGCGCTTTACGCCGGAGCTCATTGCCATCGGCAACGGCACGGCGAGCCGCGAAACGGAAACGCTGGTGAAGGCCGCGATGCGCGAGCTGGATGTGCCGGTGTCCGGCGCGCGCGCGCAGGTGGTGGTCGTCAATGAGGCAGGCGCGTCGGTATACTCGGCGTCGGATCTCGCGCGCAGTGAGTTTCCCGAGTTGGACGTGTCGCTCCGCGGTGCGGTGTCGATCGCGCGTCGCCTGCAGGATCCGCTCGCTGAACTCGTGAAGATCGATCCCAAGTCCATCGGCGTCGGGCAGTATCAGCATGACGTCAATCAGTCACGCCTCAAGCAGCGTCTCGATGATATCGTCGAAAGTTGCGTGAATCGTGTTGGCGTTGAAGTGAACACCGCGTCGGCCGCGTTGCTCGCCTACGTCGCCGGCATCGGCCCGGGCCTCGCGCAGTCCATCGTCGCGCTGCGCGACAGCCAAGGTGGTATCACGTCACGGGCGGATCTGAAAAATGTCCCTCGGCTCGGCGCGAAGGCGTTCGAACAGGCGGCCGGCTTCCTGCGCGTGCGCGGCGGCACGCATCCACTTGACGCGAGTGCGGTGCACCCCGAGCGCTATGCGCTCGTCGAGAAGATGGCGAAGGAGCTTGGGGTCGACGTGAAGTCGCTGGTCGGCAACGACACACTGGCCGACACGATCGATCTCGCGAAGTACGTCAGCACGGATGTCGGCATGCCGACGTTGCGTGACATCGTCACCGAACTCAAGAAACCGGGACGCGATCCACGTGCGGCGTTCGAGCCGCCGGCGTTCCGTGACGATCTCACGAAGCCGACGGATCTCCTGCCGGGCATGGTGCTCGAAGGCGTCGTGACGAACATCGTCGCGTTCGGCTGCTTCGTGGATATCGGCGTCCATCAGGATGGTCTGGTGCATGTGAGTCAGCTGGCCGACAAGTACGTTCGTGATCCCAACGAGGTCGTGCAGGTTGGGCAGAAAGTGAAGGTCACTGTGCAGAGCATCGACCTCGCGCGCGGCCGCATCGCCCTCAGCATGCGCAAGGACGGCGGCGCCGCCGGCGGTACGCCAGCGGCAGCCGCTACGGGCGCACAGGTCTCGGGTACCCGTGGCGACGTGCGGACGCATGAGCGGGGGCACGAGCGTCGACCGTCGATGCCGCCAGCGCCGAAGGTGCCGGCCAAGCCGTCCTTTGCGCCGACCAAGGGCGCGGTCGCGCCAAACGGGATGCGATTCAAGTAGCGGGTGCGTCGTCATGTCGGCGTGACGCGTCGACTCGGCCCGGCACGCTATCGAAACGTCGCGCCGGAGGGCACCGTACGGGCATCGTTGCTTCCCGTTCGTCCTCCCGTCCCGAAGTCCTCGGAGTCATGACCACCCGGCGTGATTTCATGAAGCAGGGAGGCGCCGCACTCGGCGCCTCCCTGCTGGCCGGCAATGCGCTGCAGGCAATGCCCGGTCTCCTGACCACCGCCCCCGCGCCGAACGACCGCGCGCTGACGGTCTTTGCTGACGTCGCCTCGATAAAAGAGGTGATGACCGTTGCGCTCAATGCCGCGAAGATGGCTGGCGCGACCTACGCCGACGTCCGGTGCAGTCGTCAGCGCCAGAACTTCGTGCAGACGCGCGAGCAGCAGATCACCAACATCGTCGATACCGATACGATCGGGCTCGGGATTCGGACGTTGGTGGACGGCACCTGGGGATTTGCCGCGACGCGTATCCTCTCCACCGATGGCGCAGCCGCTGCCGCGAAGGAAGCCGTCGCCATCGCGAAGGCCTCGCGGATTGCGCGCGATCAGGCGGTCGAGTGGCTGCCGTCGCCGGTTTATGCCAACGCGACGTGGAAGAGCGCGTTCACGAAAGATCCGTGGGATGTGCCGATCGAAGAGAAGGCGGACTTACTGCTCAAGGCCAACGCCGCGTCGCTCAAAGCCAAGGGTGTGAAGTATGTCTTCAGCGGCTTCTTCTTCGTGAAGGATGAGCGCCACTACGCGAACACGGACGGCTCGTTCATCACGCAGGACGTGATTCGCAGCTGGCCGCTCATGCAGATCACCGCTGTCTCGGCCGACTTCACCGATTTCCAGAACCGCGGCAACGTCGTACCGCCGATGGCCCGCGGATGGGAGTACGTCCTGCAGTCGGATCTGATCGGGAATGCGCAGCAGTGGGGCGAGGACGCGGTCGCGAAGCTCACCGCAAAACCGGTCGATGTGGGTCGCTACGATCTGGTACTCGATCCGTCCAATCTGTGGCTTACGATTCACGAGAGTGTCGCGCACCCGACGGAGTTGGATCGCGCGATGGGCTATGAGGCGAACTACGCCGGCACTAGTTTCGTCGCGCCGCCAGAAAAAATGCTTGGCCAGCTCAAGTACGGGCCGCCGTTACTGAACATTCAGGGCGACCGTTCTCAGCCGGGCGGACTGTCGACGATCGGCTATGACGATGATGGCGTGAAGCCAGACGAGTTCCTGATCATCAAGAACGGCATCCTCAACGACTATCAGACCACGCGCGAACAGGCGCCGTGGCTGCGCTGGTGGTATGACAAGAATGGCCGGCCCGTGCGGTCGCACGGCTGCTCGTACGCGCAAGGATGGGACAACGTGCAGTTCCAGCGCATGCCCAACGTGTCACTGTTGCCTGGCGACAAGGATCTCAAGCTCAACGATCTCGTCTCGGCGACGGATCGCGGCATTCTCATCGTGGGCGACGGCAGCTTCTCGATTGACCAGCAACGCTTCAACGCGCAGTTCGGCGGTCAGACCTTCCACGAGATCAAGGGTGGCAAGGTCGTTGGCGTGCTCAAAGACGTCGCCTATCAGATCCGCACACCGGACTTCTGGAATTCGATCGACATGATCGGCGGCAAGAGCAGCTACACGATTGGCGGCAGTTTCTTCGACGGCAAGGGACAGCCAGCACAAGTGAACGCGGTCAGTCACGGATCGCCGCCGGCGCGCTTCCGCAACGTGAACATCATCAACACGGGGAGGAAGGGCTGATGTCCCTCGACATGAGTGATCGCAAGCGCGAGGCACTGTCGCGTCGTGTGCTGCTCAGCGACCCAGCCGAGTCGTTCCGGCGCGGCGTGCCGCTGCGCGACGCCGCCAACGGTGCGGTCCTGTCTCGCGACGAAGCGCAGGCCGTCGTTGACAAAGCCGTGAAGCTGTCGAAAGCCGACGGCATCGACGTGCAACTCAACACGTACTACAACGGGAACGTGCGCTTCGCCGCAAACCAGGTGTCGACATCGGGTGCCACCACCGACGCGCAGCTGGCAATTCAGAGCAGCTTCGGACCGAAGCATGCAGTTGTCACGACAAACGATCTCTCCGACGACGCGATCAAGCGCTGTGTCGAGCAGAGCGAACGCATGGCGCGTCTGGCACCGGACGATCCGGAAGTTATGCCGCCGCTGGGCGCGCAGACGTACACGCCGGGGAACGCGTATTTCGATTCGACGGCAAACCTCACGCCGGATGACCGCGCACGGGCGGCGCTCATCGCGCTGCAGATGACACGATCGGCGGGTGACCTCAAGTCAGCGGGGTATCTGGTCACCGGCATGGGCGCGAGTGCGATCGGCAACAAGGCGGGTATGTTCGCGTATCGGCCAGCCACGAGTTCGAACTACACGCTCACGGTGCGCACTGACGACGGCACCGGGTCCGGATGGGCGGCGGCGGATCATCCCGACTGGGCGCAGATGGACGCGCGCCGTGTCGCCGAACGCGCGACCGAGAAAGCCCGGTTATCGCGGAATCCCGTCGCAATCGAGCCGGGTCGCTACACGGTGATTCTCGAGCCGCAGGCCGTCGGCGATCTCGTGCAGCTGGTCTCCAACTACGCCGACGCGCGCTCGACGGACGAAGGACGCAGCCCATTCGTGAAGCAGGGTGGGGGAAACAAGATCGGCGAGAAGATCACCGATGAGCGCGTGACGTTGTTCTCCGATCCAAGCGATCCGCAATTGATCGGCCAGCCGTACGACGGCGAAGGGATGCCGATCGGCCGACAGGTCTGGATTGAAAACGGTGTGTTGAAGCAGCTGTACTACTCGCGCTTCTGGGCGAAAAAGCAGGGGAAAGTGGCCACTGGTGCTCCCACGACGCTCAAGATGGCGGGCGGTACGCAGTCCCTCGAGGATCTGATCGCGGGCACGACACGCGGTGTCCTCGTCACGCGCCTGTGGTATCTGCGCGAAGTCGATCCGCGCACGATTCTCTACACCGGGCTTACACGCGACGGCACGTTCCTCATCGAGAACGGCAAGATCACCAAGTCGCTGCGCAATTTCCGGTTCAATGAGTCGCCGCTCTTCATGTTGAACAATCTGGAAGCGCTCGGCCGAACGGAACGGCTTGCCGGCACAGAGCAGGGCGGGGATGTCGCAATGCCGAGTCTGCGGGCGAAGGATTTTAACTTCACGAGTCTGTCCGAGGCCGTCTGACGAGAAGGGAGTACTCAGTCGCGAGTCGCGAGACGGTGGAAGTTGCGAGAGTTTCTTCTCACTACTCCCACCGTCTCGTGACTCCCGACTCCGTACTCTCTACTCCTGTGCACGGCGCCGCCGGTGATGCGTACGGCGGCAAGCAACTGTATCTCGCCTTCGCCGAAGCGGCGCGTGTTGTTTTGCGGTCGCCGGATTCCCGACTGACGAGTGGGGATCGCTCAACTATCCGGTCACGTACCGCGAGTTCGACGGCACGCAGCAACGCCCCGCGGCGGTGTCAGCCGACGCGTTCCACTGGGTGCAGGCTTCGGGAGTCTTGTCGCGATGTGAACGACGGCACCTGCCGCGTCGCTCTGATGCGACCAAGGTGCGCCGGACACCGGCTATCGCTCCGCCAGGTCCCGCCGACCGAGCGCGGCCGGCGATGACGTGCGCCCGCTCGCGCCCGCGAGCACCACGAGCGTAAGGATGTACGGCACGGCGAGAAATAGTTGATAGGGCACGCGCTCCCATCCCATCGCTTGAAAGACCACCTGAAGCGCATTGGCCGCGCCGAAGAGCAGCGCGGCCCCAGCGACACCGAGCGGACGCCAGCGACCGAGCACGACGATCGCAATCGCGATGAAGCCGCGACCGGCTGACATGTTCTCGACGTACGTGCCGGCTTGCGCAAGCACCAAGGTGGCGCCCGCAACGCCCGCCATCGCGCCAGCGAAGAGCACCGCCAGCGCTTGCACCGTGCGCGGACGTATGCCCGCCGCAATCGCCGCGTCCGGGGACTCACCCATCGCGCGAGTCGCGAGGCCGCTGTGGGTGCGCGCCATCCACCACGCAATCGCCGGTGCAAGGAGATACAGCATGTACGTGACGGCGGGCTGGGCGAAAAGTGCGCGTCCGATGAACGGAATCGCGGATAACCCCGGGATTGCGATCGCACCGATCGTTGGTGTGGACAGCGCAACGCCGCCGGCCCCATAGACCGTGTGATACACCGTGCCGCTCAGGCCAAGCGCCAGCATTGTGATCGCGGTGCCGGTAATGATTTGGTCGGCGCGCATCCATACGGCGAAGACGGCAAAGATACTCGCGATCACCAGGCCTGCTGTGGCGCCGACCACGAACCCTGCGGCGGGACCAGCGATGCCTGCTGCAATCGTGCCGCCCAGCGCGCCAGCGATGATCGCGCCTTCGAGGCCGATGTTGATCACGCCCGCGCGTTCGCTCACGCACTCGCCGAGCGCGGCAAACGCCAGTGGCGTCGCGTACCGAACCGTGGCTTCAAGAAAGCCACCGAGAATCTCACCGCCCGCGGTCATGACCGGTGCGGACTCATGTTCGCCTTCATGCGCGCGACTCATGCCGTTGGGCGGATCGGATCTGCCAACGATCCGCCGCGACGACGAGCAAAATCAACGACGCCTCCACCACGGACACCACCACACTCGGTACCGCCGCGTCTCGCTGCATGGCACTCGCCCCGGCTTCGAGTGCCCCAAACAGCAATGCCGTGCCCACGACTCCTACCGGATTCAACCGGGCCAATAGCGCGACCGCGATCGCCGTGTAGCCGTAGCCCGGCGAGAAGTTCTCGTAGAGCGCGTACGTGACACCGCTGAGTTCCACGCCGCCGGCCAACCCCGCCAGTGCGCCGCTGAGCAGAAATGCGGCGAGCGCCGTGTGCGCGACCGAGATCTGCCCCGCGCTCGCGGCGGCGAAAGCATTGGCGCCAACCGCACGAAGGCGGAAACCACTCGCACTCTGTCGCAGCCACCACCACAGCCCGAACGCCAGTATCAACACCAAGAGCGCGCCCACGTGAATGCGTGTACCCGGTACCAGCACGGGCAAATGCTGCGAGAGTGGCAATGATGCCGACTGCGGATTGACGTGCGTGGGTTCTTGCAGCGGACCACGGACCAGCCATCCGGTGAGCGAGATGGCAATGAAGTTCAGCATGATCGTGCTGATCACTTCGAGCACGCCAAAGCGACGACGCAGTTCCGCGGCCAAAAAAGCCCACGAGGCGCCGACCACTGTCGCCGCCGTCAGCATCGCCGGCATCGCGACAAGACCCGGTGCATGCGAGAGCCACACGCTCGTCGCCGTCGCCGCGCATGCGCCCATCAGCAGTTGTCCTTCCGCGCCGATATTGAGCAACCCGGCGCGAAACGCGAGCGCCACCGCCAACCCCGACAGCGCCAATGGAATTGCGCGAAGGATCGACGAGGAGATCGCGTATCCCGAACCGAATGCACCGCTCGCAAGCGCCGATAAGGCGGGTCCGGGCGCGTGCCCAGTCACCAGCAACAGCATACTGAGCACTGTGATCGCCAGCGCCGTGAACAGCACGAGCTGGCTGATCGCCTGCGTGACGCGGCGGACCGTCGCGCTACCGGGCGCCAGTGTCATGTCGCCCCCAACATGGAACGACCGACTGCTTCACGATCACGCGTCGTTTCGATCAACCGCCCATCGAACATCACGAAGACCCGATCGGCCAGCTGCACGACTTCGTCGAGGTCGCTCGAGTACACCACGACGGCGGCGCCATGCGCGCGCGCGTCTCGCAGCGCGGTTTGCACTGCGGTGGTGGCCTGAAAATCGAGACCGCGCGACGGATTCTCGACCACCAAGGCGGCCGGCGAATCGGCCAACTCCCGTCCTAGGATAAACTTCTGTTGATTGCCGCCCGACAGCGTCCGTGCACGTGCCTGCGGTCCGCTCGCACGCACATCTTGCTGTACAAGTAAGGCCGCGGTGGACTCACGCAGCGCCGGCCACGGTACGAGGCCTCGTCGCTTGCCGGCACCGCGCAGCGCGACATTCTCCACCAGGCTGGCATCCAGCATGAGCGCGTCGCGGTGACGGTCTTCCGGAACAAAACCGATGCGCGCTGGTCGCAGCACACGACCTCCTGAAACCTCGAGTCGGCCGGCGAGCGCGCGCAGCAGCTCGTGCTGACCGGAGCCCTCGACTGCTGCGATGCCGACGATCTCGCCGGCGTGTACGTCGAGCGAGACATCGCGCAATCGCAGCGCGCCGCGGGCGTCGCGGTAGTGCACCTGTTGCAGCGAGAGTACCACCGATGACGACGGTCTCGCAGCACGCGCCGTCGTGTCGCGGCGAAGGGGCGCATCAGTGCGGTCGATCGCGTCGCCCACCATGGCGGTGCGCAGTGCGTCCTCTGTCGTACGGGATGCGGCGCAAGTCATCACGACACGCCCTCG
Source organism: Gemmatimonadaceae bacterium (assembly GCA_031366985.1). Taxonomy (GTDB): domain Bacteria; phylum Gemmatimonadota; class Gemmatimonadetes; order Gemmatimonadales; family Gemmatimonadaceae; genus Gemmatimonas. The sequence continues at coordinate 323,766 of JANLPE010000032.1, read as the reverse complement.
ACGCAAGACGGTCACGTCATCGGCGACGGCGAGGGCATCGCGCAGCTTGTGGGTGATCAGTACGACAGCATGGCCCGCATCGGCGAATGCGCGCATCCAACACAGCAGTTCAGCAGCTTCCGGGGGTGCAAGCACAGCGGTCGGCTCGTCAAGAATCAGCACATCGACTTCACGCACCAAGGCTTTCACAATCTCGCAGCGCTGTTGCGCGCCGACGCCCAGTGACTGTACGCGTGCGTCCGGTTCAAGTGGCAGCCCCGCGCGTCTTGCGAGCTCGCGTACGCGCGCGGCGGCCTTCGTCGGATCGAATCCGCCGTGTCCTCCCAGCGCGACATTTTCCGCGACGGTCATCGCCGGCACGAGCGTGAAATGCTGGGGGACCATTCCGATGCCGAGCGCCATGGCGGCTGCCGGCGACGCGATCGTGCGCGCTTCACCGCGAACGCGGACGGTGCCTCGGTCCGGGGTCAGCATGCCGAACGCGACGCGCATCAGGGTCGTTTTTCCCGCGCCGTTTTCACCGAGCAGTGCGTGCACCGTGCCCGCCCGCACCGCAAACTGCGCATCGTCCAAGGCTACCACTGATCCGAACCGGCGCGAAATCCCTTCCAGCGAGAGCGGCACGGCCCCCGCGTCCGCAGTCGTCACGAACCGGTGGGCAGGTGCAAAAAGCTCCATGACAGACCGAAGCGCGTCTGGAGCCACGCACCGAGGGCTTGAACGCCGAGCGTCTCCGTGGCGTAATGCCCCGCGTAGATCACCAGCAAATCCTGCTCGATCGCTTCCACCGTTGTGTGATGTGGTCCTTCGCCGACGATGAGCGTATCGACGCCGCGTTCTCGCGCTTCCCGCAACGTCTCGGTCGTCGCACCACCACCGGTGATGATTGCCCAGCGACGGGTCCGACGTCCGTTGACGTGCATCGAACAGCGGACCACGCCGCCGTATCGCGCGGAAAACGCCTGTATCCGCTCGACCAGTGATCCGGACAGTTCGTCGCAATTACCCGCGACGCCGATTTCCATCGTCTTGTGGCGACCAAAGCCCCCCGTCGGCGACAGCCCGAGCGCTTCGGCGAGGCGCACATTATTACCGAGTGACGCGTGTGCATCGAGCGGGAGATGGCTGCTGTACACGGCGATGTTGTTGTTCAGCAGCAGGCGATGCTTGTGGTATACGGTGCCGACGAGCGGTTGGACGCCGCTCCAGAACAGACCGTGGTGCACGAGCAGCAGATCGACTTTCAGGATCGCCGCCTCCGTCACCGCCGCCATCGATGTGTCGACGGCCACGGCCACACGAGTGACATGGCCGTCGTTCTGCACCTGCAGTCCGTTCACCGCGCCCGGATAGTCCGGGATGTCATTCGTTCGCAGCTCGATATCGAGTGCTGCGACGATGTCGTGCAGTGGCACCGTGACGTGTGGGAGATCCGAGGCGTGCACGATTGGCTCAGTCGTTCAGGGCGTGATGGGTTTTGCGACGTCGGTGCCCTTCAGCAAGTCGTCCAACGCGTGAAATGTTCCGGCGGTCACTTGCTTGCCGACGGCGTCTGCGCGCGCGATGGCCTGTGGCGGAATCTGCGACTGCAACTGCGGATTGAGGATCAGGTGAACCGCGTTGTCCGGGCCGCCCACTCCGATCACTCGGCCCGCAAAGTGCCCGCTCTGCACTTCACGCGCGATCATGAGGAACGTCTTCGGAAAATCGATCGCGACGCTTCCGAGAACCACCTCGGGCGCGATTGGATTCTGGTTCACGTTTGAGCCGAAGACATAAATCTTCTTTTCCTTCGCCGCGCGAAAGATGCCGAGCCCCGCGGCGTCCGCGTTCTGAAAGATGACATCGACTCCACGTCCGATCTGCGCCAAGGCCTGTTCTTTGGCGGCGCTGACATCGTCCCAATTGCCGACGTATGACGTAATGACGGTCACTTTGGGATTCGAGAGTTTCGCACCACGTTCGAATGCCGCAAAGCTCGTCTTCACCGGCGGAAGTTCCTGGCCGCCGATCATGCCGATCACATTCGACTTCGTGGTGGCACCGGCGATGATGCCCGCCTGATACGACGCCTGCTCGAAGGCGAAGCTCACGCCGGCCAGGTTCGGTGCCGTGACGCGACCGGATGTCACGATGTACACGGTCTTAGGATACGACGGGGCCACCCGGCTCGCGGCGTCCTGAAATTCGAAGCCGTGGCCGAAGACCAGCGCGTATCCCTGCTCCCCATACTGACGGAAGTTCTCCTCAAACTCGGCCGGGGTCTTGGTCTGGATATTCGAAATCTTCGCGCCGAGGGAGTCACGCAACGCGACGAGTCCTTCGTAGGCGCCTCCATTCCAGCCCTGATCGGAAATCGGTCCGGAGGTGAGGAGCGCCACGCGCATCGGTGCGGCCCCGCCCGTGACCACGCCCTTGGACGCGCTGCTGTCCGTGGCTTTACCGCCACACGCTGCGAGGGCGGTCACCACCGCGAATGCGATCCCCGAGTAAGATCGCTGGAGTATGAGCTTGAAGGCCTTCGTGGCTCTAAGCTGCTTCATATATGTTTCTGTGGTGGCTCTAAGAACTATTATTGATCAAGACGAATGCCGATCACTTCCAGCAGCCGTTCGAGATCGTCGTTGGAGAAGAACGCTATTCGCAGCTCTCCGCGATCCCGTGCGGTGAGATGAAGTTGCACGCCCGTCTGCAGTTTCTTTCGAAGTAGCTCTTCAATCCGACGCACCTCGGCGGTGGAGGCGCCTGCCGGGGCCGCGGACGCTGCGGGTTTTCTACCCGACGTTGGTGCTTTCGGACGCGCCGCCTGAACGCGCCGCTCGACCTCGCGAACAGAGAGGCCGTTGGCCACGATGTCTCGCGCAAGGTCGGTCATCGCGCGCTCCACACCGAGTGCGAGCAGCGCGCGCGCATGGCCGGCGGTCAATTGTTTTTCTTGGAGCAGACGACGAACCGCAGCAGGCAGCTGACGAAGTCGCAATGCGTTGGCGACCGTCGAGCGATCCTTGCCGACGACGTCCGCGACTTCTTGCTGCGACAGCTGGAAATCTTCCGTCAGCCGGTGATAGCCGTCTGCTTCCTCGATCGGATCGAGATCGGCACGTTGGAGATTTTCGACCATCGCCAGCGTCAAAAGGGTGCGGTCATCCGTCTCTCGCACGATCGCTGGGATCTCTGTCCAGCCCAGACGGGTCGCGGCGCGGAACCGGCGCTCGCCGGCGATGAGTTCGTAGCCCAATCCGTTCGGCGCAGGGCGCACCGTGATGGGCTGCAGCAATCCGCTCACACGCAGGCTCGACTCGAGATCCGCCAACTCCTCTGGGCGGAACTCCTTTCTCGGCTGATACGGGTTCGGCCGGATCTGCGCGATCTTGAGTGTCTGCAGTGCACTCTTCGGGGTTTCTTCGTTGAGTACTGGAGAATCAGTAGTTAGAGACTGCGGCGGAGCATTCTGCTCACGCGACGGCTCTCGGCGCGCCAATAGTGCATCGAGGCCGCGACCAAGTCGGCGGGACTGTTCCGGTGGATTCATGTCGACTCCTGTGACGGTGAGGCGTCAGCGACGGCGGTCGAATTCGACGTGGCGCGATCCCGCTCCAGGAGCTCGCGTGCGACGGCCATATACGCCTGAGCGCCAACAGACGCCACGTCATAGACGACGATGGGCTTACCGAAGCTCGGCGCCTCAGCGAGGCGGATGTTTCTCGGAACGACTGTTTTGAAGACTCGATCGCCGAAGTGTTCACGCGCGTCCGTCGCGACTTGTCGCGAGAGATTTAGGCGCGCGTCGTACATGGTCAGCAATACACTATCAACGTGCAGCTCCGGGTTCAGCGATTCCTGGACACGCTGTACCGTCGCCATTAGCTGTGAAAGTCCTTCCAGTGCGAAGTATTCGCACTGCAGGGGAATGATGAGCGCATCCGCAGCCACGAGCATGTTCAGCGTGATCAGCGTCAGCGACGGCGGGCAATCGATGAGGATGTAATCGTATCGGTCGCGAACCGGCGCGAGCACATGTCGCATACGCATCACGCGCTCTGGGTCGTCAACGAGTTCAACTTCAGCGCCGGCAAGGTCCGGTGTTGCCGGCATCACGTCGAGGTGGCTGAACTGCACGCCTCGAACGAGCGCATCGTCGAAGGTGGCCTCGCCGATCAGCACATCGTAGGTCGTGGCGGCATACCCGCCGCGCGCCAACCCGCATCCGCTGGTCGCGTTGCCCTGTGGATCAGCGTCGATGAGAAGGACACGCGATTCGGCGACGGCCAGAGACGCCGCGAGATTGATCGCCGTGGTCGTCTTACCGACGCCACCTTTTTGATTGGCAATAGCGAGAATGCGACCCACGGACACCGGCGCTCTTATCGGAGAGGGATACCGATCCTTGGCGGATTGGCCTTTCAGGGAGCGGAAGTATACGGGTGGGGCTGCTGGCTCACCATGCCGAAATCGCGCAGCACCATGTTTCACGTGGAACAGTGTTGGAACCGTGTTGGAAACTCACAATCGTGAGCCGCCAGAGTGAACGAAACGCCGTGAGCCCCGGTGGGATCACGGCGTTTCACATGAAACACGTTGCTCTTGCCGTGTCGCGCAGATCGAATCAGCGCCCCTTTTCAAAGCGCCAGCGAGTATTGACCGTCACGGAGACGGTGGCTGTCCCCTCGTTGATCGGGGCGGGTGATGACGCGGCAGCATCCATCTTGGCCATCGCCAGCATTGGACGTGGTTCCGGGCGCTCGAATTCGCTAATGTTGATTTCGAGTAGCTCAGCCACCTGCCCTCCAGCCGCCTTTGCGGCGACGTCCGCTTGGCGCCTGGCGGATTCGATGGCCTGGGCCAGCGCAGCATCGCGAGCCTTTGCGGCGTCTTTGACCATGAAGTCCAGCCCCGCGACGCGGTTGGCGCCGTTGGCGAGCCCGGCGTCGATGATCGGTCCGGCCTGATCGAGCTTGTCGGTCACGATTTGCACGATGTTGGTGACCTGATAGCCATCGATCACCACCCGACGCTCCTTGTCATCGTAGCGCTGCACGGGCGAGACGTTGTAGCCGAGTGTGGTGATCTGCTGGCTCGAAATGCCGAGCCCCTTGATGGCGGCGAGGACGGCCGCCTGCTTCTTGTTGTTTTCAGCGGCGGCGGCAGCGGCGGTCTTCCCCTGCGTTTCGACGCCCATTTGTACGCGTGCCCGATCGGGGGCGACCTGTACCTCCCCTCGCGCCGAGACGGTGATCTGTGGCGGGGCGGGTGCGGCTCCCTGCCCACCGGCGACCGACGCGCAGATGGAAAGTGCGCCGGCCGCTGCCGAAGCGCCAAGCAGAGCTCGCCGTACCAATGATTTGCTCGTATAGTTCGTTAGTGAACTGTTCACAGTTTCTCCAAGGGCTTGGGACGCTTCTCTCTTACGTTGCGATGGGCGTGACTTACACCCCCATGCATCGAATTGCTCGTGCTATCAAGGACCCCATGAATGACGGGAGGTTCGATCACTCTCAGCGAGGACCGTCTTGTGAAATCCCTGCGGTGGGACGAAACGGTCACGTGACATGCATTTATGAGCCATTGCCGAGCCATTATAACAGCAGTAACGATACATTTACGGTAATTTACGAACAGCTCTAAATGTCTTGGAAAATTCTTAACCGGCAGCGTTACGCGAAACGGACTGCGACCGGCGACCCCCGACGCGCGAAAGCCCAGCTCAAGCCGAACGGCGCCGACGTTCGAGCTCAAAGACGAGATTCTGGAGATCGGCCGGGCTAATGCCAGGGATCTGCGATGCCGCCCCGAGAGAGAGCGGGCGAAGCGCCTCCAGCTTCTGCCGCGCCTCGATCGAGAGCGTGTGCATGGCAAGAAAATCCAACTCGGCGGACAATGGCATCGCGCTGAGGGCACGCAGTCGATCGGCGCGCGTACGCTCACGCTCGAAATACCCCGAGTATTTGATCTCGAGATCGGCGCCAACGACCGCATCGGTCGGCAGCGCAACGCCAACACCAGTGGCCTCGAACAGCGCCAGCAACGACACACCCGTGCGCTTCGCCAGTTCTGACGCGCGCACCGCATGCGCCAACGGTGCGGAGTTCGCCGCAGCGAGCACGGATGCCGCGCGCGCTGGCGTAACACTCGTCGCTTCGGCCAGTAACATCGCCACACGGACACTCGCGATGCGCGCTTCGGCAATCTCGCGCTCGCGCGCCGAGTAAAGTCCCGCGGCAATTGCCGTCGCGGCGAGTCGCGTGATCGCGTTGTCCTGACGTACCGTGAGTCGAAATTCACTGCGCGAGGTGAACAGACGGTACGGCTCATCCACACCACGGGTGATCAAGTCATTTACGAGCACACCGATGTAGCTCGATTCACGACCGAGAATCACGGGCTCGCGCTCCTGAACCCAGCGTGCCGCGTTCAAGCCGGCGATGACGCCCTGCCCGGCGGCTTCTTCGTAGCCAGTCGTGCCGTTCACTTGTCCAGCGAACCAGAGGCCGGCAATCGCGCGTGATCCGAGCGTCGCATCAAGCTGCGTTGGTGGATAGTAATCGTACTCGATGGCGTAGCCGGCGCGCGTCATGCGCACCTGCTCGAGTCCCTTTACGGAGCGGAGAAGTTGGAGCTGCACGCCGACCGGCAGCGATGTCGACAAGCCGTTGACGTACAGTTCGTGCGTGTCGTGTCCTTCCGGTTCAAGAAAGAGCTGATGCCGTTCGGCGTCAGGGAACTTCACGACCTTGTCTTCCACGCTCGGGCAATAGCGAGGCCCGCGCGACGCGATGGCCCCGCCGTACATTGCCGACTCCGCGATATGCTCCGAGATGATCGCCGTGCCCGCAGCCTCGAGGTGTGTGAGATAGCACGGCAACTGCGCCGGGTGCCGCGTGATGTCCCCGATGCGACGTGGTGCCTCCCAGAAGTGGGACCACGAATAGTCCGTCGTCTCGATATCGCTGTGCTGCTTCGGTAGCCCGTCGAGATTGACCGAGCGACCATCGATGCGCGGCGGTGTGCCGGTCTTAAAGCGTTCGGTTCGTAGTCCCACCGCGTCGAGTTGCGCTCCGAGATGCGTCGACGCGGCTTCACCGGCTCGGCCGCCGCTCACCTTGGTGCCGGTGCCGATGTGCATTTGCCCACGGCCGAAGGTGCCCGTCGTGAGAACAACCGCGCGCGCGCCGAAGCGCCGGCCCTCCAGCGTCTCCACACCAAACACCCGCGACCCGGTCTCATCGAAGAGCAATCGCGCGACCATCCCCTGAATCGTCGTGAGGCGCGGTTGTGATTCCAACAGCGTGCGAATCGCGCGGCGATATAGTCCGCGATCGCATTGTGCACGAGGCGCCCAGACGGCAGGGCCCTTACCCGTATTCAGCATCCGGAACTGTAGGGTGGCTTGATCGGTCGCGCGCGCAATGATGCCGCCCAATGCGTCGACCTCGCGGACCACTGTGCCCTTGGCAATTCCACCGATGGCGGGATTGCAGGAGAGCTGACCGATCTGCTCGAGCGCGCCAGTTATCAGCGCGACGTCCGCACCGGATCGCGCAGCGGCCACGGCGGCTTCCGTACCGGCATGTCCGCCGCCGATGACCACCACATCGTAAGTGGCTTCGAGGGCGGCGTCGGAGGGGGAGCGAAGGCGATCGGACATGCGAGGAAAATACGACGGAGAGGGAGAGAACTGCGAACGACGAGCACGGAATGCGATATCATTTCCGGTCATCTCAGTGACGACGTTCCCGCCCTCCTTCCGCGACCATGCCGCTACCCATTCCCAACTCCGCCCCCACGCTGATCATCCGCCGTGCGGCCTTCGAGCGTGAAGAGTTGACTCGTCAGACCTTTGACGAGGCGTTGGGCCTCACGCCGGAAGAATTCCGTGTCGAGGGCTCGCTGGTCGTGATTGGCCCGCTGGTCGGCGAAGACACACTGACCGACTTGATCGAACGTTGTGAGGCTGCTGGTCTGGTCTACTTCGAGGACTTCTTCGAATTGAGTGGCAACTGGCCCGACTGGCTGGCGCTGTTCGTTATGGGCAACGTATAGCTCGCTGGCGCGAAAAAGCTCGGAATCGTCGAGCGACGCAGGACACCTTCCCAGCCACACTCGAGGCACCAGCTGCGACGGAATCGTGGGCCGAGAACGCGCCACCAGCCGTCACGCTGAATCGCCAGCGTGTCGCCGTCGCACATCGTGCACTGATCACCATCGGGGATCATCATCACGAAGGCCTTGGTGGCGATGTAGAAGAAACACAGGCGCATGACCAGCACTGCGCCGATGAACTCCCATGCGTCTGTCCACGTCCATGAGCCGGCCATGGAAATTGCCTACAATCGCGCTTCGACGTGAGCCCACGACTCGACGTATGCGACGCCGTGCTCGACCCGATCGATGACGACGTCAACACCGAGCGCCAACTCTGCGCCGCCAATGTCCTCGGCGAGAAGTTCGAACTCCTGATCATCGAGCGCGTAACGCATAAGTCCCTGGCCATGCGGCGGCACCGCCGCGGTGATGCGAGCGAGTGTTCCTTGTAGCACGTAGCGCTCGTCCAGATGTTCCGCACGCGCGCCGGGAAGCGCCCATCGAGCGATCAGCAGTGATTGCAGCGCCATCGCGAGCAGGCCGGCGATGATGGCGAGCAGCAGCTGCCAGATGGTGGACCACGTCGTGTTGCGCGCCACGATGTAGGCCGTCAGTCCGAAGCTCACGCTGAAAGCCGCCACCGTCGCCAGGTTGAACCACGGAGACGGTTCCGTCGTGGGATTGTGCTCGCTCGTCCGCTCGTGCGGCTTCTTCGCGATCGGCGACCGGACAGATCGCTCCGTGCCATAGAGCATCGCAAAGACGCCCGACACTAGGCCCGTCATCAGGACGATCAGCGAGACAGCGATCACAGGCGGCGACGACCAGTAGAGGGGTGCGACGTGGGTGCGGACGGGATCAGAAGCACATCAGTAGAACATCAGAAGCACATCAGTAGAACATCCGCAGAACATCCGGACAACATCAGCCTGGTCGAAACAGCGCGGCGAGAAACTCAGCACTCCGCCACTCACCATAGTACCATGGATTCCACGGCAACGAGCCGGATGTGAATCCGACATGTCCGCCGCGATCGTGGAATTCGATCGTCAGCGCCTGGTTGTCTTCGGCGACGGTCCGTACCTGATCGAGCACGTCGGCGGGAAGAAACGGGTCGTCCGCCGCACTCAGTAACAGCGTGGGCCGGCGAATCGTTGCAAGAAACGGCAACGAGCTGGCTCGTGCGTAATAGTCTGCCGCGTCGCGGAAGCCGTGCAGCGGCGCGGTGAACTGGTCGTCGAACTCCCAGAGGGTGCGGGCGCGGCGAACCGATCTCAGCGGCGCGAGCTCTTTGTGTCGGTCGACCTTCGACAGCGCCTTGGGGATCAACGACTTGAGAAAGAATCGCTCGTAGACGACGCCGAAACCACGACCGATATGGCGCGAGGCGCGCGCCAAGTCGAAGGGGGTCGACATCGCGACCGCGCCTTTGACATCGGCTGTCACGCCCTCGCCATCCTCGCCGAGCAGCTTGCAGAGGACGTTCGCGCCGAGCGACACGCCCATGAGCCCGATCGGGGCGTCGGGGAATTCGCGCGCGAGCCGTTCGATGACGAACCGTGGATCGGTCGTTTCACCTGAATGGTAACTGCGCGGTAGTCGGTTCGGCTCGGAACCGCAGCTACGGAACAGCAGCAGGTCCGCGCCCCACCCGCGCATGCGCGCCTCGCGAAACATGGCGCGAACGTAGTGCGAGTGAACGCCGCCTTCCAATCCATGGAAGAGCAATAGTCGTGGCGCATCCGGCGTCGGGGCGTCGACGCGGGCGAGCTCGACGAAATCGCCATCGGGGGTGTCCCACCGCTCCATGCGCACTGGATGGCGAGGCTCGCGACGACCGACGCGGCCCCAGAGGGTGGCGCTGTGCGGCCCGGGGAGCCACCAGGCGGGACAGTATTTTCGAGACAAGAGTCGCGAGTCGGGAGTAGTGAGAGACTGCCGAGTACGGAGACGAAGTAGGGAGACGTACAGCTTGAAGATAGCATTCCCGTCCGTGCCGCCGGCGTGTGAGTTGGCGCACGGGGTGATAAACTCCCCGCCCGTGCCTTTCTCGCGACATCACCCACCGACACCGGTTTCGGCCACGACATGAATCGCCTGTTTCGCAATCTGACGTTTCAGGTCCTCGTCGCCGTCGCATTGGGCGTCACGCTGGGCGTGGTGGCACCGGATTTCGCCAAGACGCTCAAGCCCATCGGCGACACGTTCGTGAATCTCGTGAAGATGGTGATCACGCCGATCATCTTCCTCACGATCGTACACGGCATCGCGTCGATGGCCGATCTGCGAAAGCTCGGGCGCGTCGGCGGGAAAGCGCTGCTGTACTTCGAACTGGTGTCGACACTGGCACTGGCGATCGGACTGGTGATCGTGAACGTCACGCAACCGGGCGCGGGACTTGATGCGTCGGCGTTGGCCGCCGGTGATGTCTCGAGTTACACGAAGGCCGGCGCGCAACAGAGCACGCTCGAGTTCCTGCTGCACATCGTGCCAAGCAACGTGGTGGCCGCCTTTGCGTCAGGCGATCTGCTGCCGGTGGTGTTCTTCTCGGTGCTTTTTGGCGTGGCGCTGACCGCTGTGGGTGAAGCGGGACGCGACATCGCCGATTTCATGGTGCGTCTGCAGGCGGTGTTCTTCAGGATCGTTGGCATCGTCATGAAGGTCGCGCCCATCGGCGCATTCGGCGCGATGGCATATACCATCGGGACGTTCGGCCTGAAGACGCTGCTGCCGCTGGGGCGTTTGATGCTTGACGTCTACCTGACGATGGCCGTGTTCATCTTTGTCGTGCTGGGCACGATCTGCCGCCTGTATGGATTCCGGCTGCTCAAATTCCTGCGCTTCATTCGCGAAGAGATCTTGCTCGTCCTCGGCACGTCGAGCTCCGAAGCGGCGCTGCCGCGCATGCTCGAGAAGATGGAGCGCTATGGCTGTGCGAGACCGGTTGTCGGTCTGGTGATCCCGACGGGCTACTCGTTCAACCTTGACGGCACGAGCATTTATCTGTCGATGGCGGCGATCTTCATCGCGCAGGTCTACCGCGTCGATCTCACGATCACGCAGCAGCTCACCTTACTCGGCGTGTTGATGCTGACGTCGAAGGGCGCGGCCGGTGTGACGGGATCGGGGTTCATCGTGCTCGCGAGTACGCTTGCCGCGACGCACACGGTGCCGGTTGAAGGCGTTGCGCTGTTGCTCGGCGTGGATCGTTTCATGTCCGAAGCGCGCGCGATCACGAACCTCATCGGCAACGGTGTCGCGACGTTGGTGGTGTCGCGCAGCGAAGGGGCGTTCGATGACGAGAAGCGCGCGCTGGCCGAGGCGTCGATGGCATGAGTACCGATGGACTGCAGGTGCAGATCTTCGGCACGAAGAAGAGCGCTGACACCCGGAAGGCGCAGCGGTTTTTTCAGGAGCGACGCGTTAAGGTGCACTTCTGCGACTTGGCCGAACGTGCCGCGTCGATCGGTGAACTGAAGCGGTTCGCACAGAAGTACGGCGTCGAGAAACTGATCGATCGCGAATCACGTCGGTTTGCCGATCTCGGGCTGCGCACCGCTCGTTACGGAGAAGAGCGGTGGCTGACGATTCTGGCCGACGAGCCGCTGCTGTTGCAACAACCGCTGGTGCGATTGCAAAACAAGCTGACGATCGGGTTGGCCGAGACGACGTGGAAGGAGTGGCTGGTCTAGGCGAATCGAACGTCGCGCGTGAATCAGTTGCCGAGGTGCGCGGCGCGCATCAGTGCCTGCACCTGCGGGACGATCGTCTTCGCGCGCGCCGTGTCGCCCTTTACCGAGATCGCGTACGCGAGGAACTGGCCGGTCTGGATATACGCCGCCGGAATGCCGACTGACGCATCGTCGATCCACCGTTCCTGCGCGAGTAATGCGGCCGGACCGCGATACGATTTCCAGAGCTCCTCGGTGCGCTTAAGATCGATGAAGCCGCCGGGATAGGAGACGTACTCCGGATTGTCCTTGGCTTTCGTTGGCAGCAGACGCTGCGCGAGTCCCTGCGAGACCACGTAGTCGCCGAGCCCGAGGGTGCGTGCGTACGGCCCGAGCGAGAAGTAGATCGGGCGTTTGGGGAATGCGTCGCGAATGAACTGCAGCACCATCAACTGATCCCGCGTGACAAATCCGGCGGGCACCGTGGCATCAATGCCAGCCGCCTGAAAGAGCGCGGGCTGCTTGAGTTCGACATACGGTGGCAGGGAGTCTGCCTGCTCGCGCGTCAGCGAGATCACGGGGCCGGTCGGTCGCTCCGAGCCAATGGCGGCATAGGCCGCGATCCCAGAGCCATCATAGGCCGCGACGCGTTCGCGAATGAGCTGATGCGCGTACCAATCCATGTTGAGGTACGGGATCAGCGCGATGGTCACGTCCCTGCGCACGCCTTCGACCTGCTGGGCGTACCAGACCGGGAACGAATCGTTGTCGCCGGAGGTGATCAGCACACCGTATGGCTCGACCGACTGCAAGAGATCACGCGCCCATTCGGCGGTGAAGGTCTGTCCTTTACGAGATGCGTCGCGCGCATTCGTGACGACGGGAATGAACGCGATCAGCAACACCGGTGACGCCAACTGCCACCCGCGCATGCTGCTGTGCACGCCGCTCTTGTCGATGCGACTCGCAAGCCATTGCCATACGGCGCCGAGGCCAAAGCCGGCCCAGATGCCCCACGTTGCGAAGGTCCAGAGAAAGAAATAGTCACGATCACGGACTTCGCGGTTGACGGTGTCGCCCAGTTCAGGTGACTCCGAGAAGCCGTACTTGAAGTTGAGATACACCACCAGCATCGGCGTGAGCGTGAACAGGAGCGGCGCGACGAAGGCGAATGAACTTTTGTCCCGTCGGTAGTGCACCACGCCGCCGAGGAGGCCGAGCGCGAGAAAGAGGAACGCGAGCAGTTCCTGCGCCACGGGATGGTCATGCCACGCGTCGCGCATCCACTGCCATTCGAAATACAGCCACCACATGCCAAACTGTGCGCCGATCGGCGCCTGTCGATCGGCGACGGCGTGTCCGCCGTACTGTTCACGTGAAATGATCGCACCGACGCGCCGGATTGTTTCGTCGCTGAGGGTGCAACCGATCTGCGGTCCCGTGCGGCACGCCGTTGGTGCGCCTTCGTTAATGCCCGGAAAATGCGCCGCGCGAATGGGCATGAAGGCGAACGGCGTCATACCCAGCACCAGTACAACGGACGCGCCGATCAACAGCTTCCAGCGCAGCAATGTCTTGGGTCGGCGCAGCAACAGGAACAGACCGAACGCCGGTACGGGGAGAAATCCCGCAGGGTGATTGGCGTAGCCGAGCCCGCACAGGTACGCGATCAGCAGCAGGAAGCCGTCGGCGCGCCGAGACTGCGCCGGCGCGTCATGCCAGCGGAAGGCGGTCCAACTAGTGGCGGCGAGCCCGAGCACCGCGAGGGTGTATACCTTCTCGTTGACGACACTTTGGTTCCAGACCGTGAACGCGGTCGCCCCGATCCATGCACAGGTGATCGCGATGACCAGACGCGGTGTACTGGCCAACTTCCAGCCGGCCAGCGACCGATGCGCGACCAAAAACCAGAGCGCGGCGGAAATCGCGCTCGTGGTAGCGGCCAACAGGTTGACGCGCGCCGCGAATCCCAGCGGGAACGGAATGGCGGCGAACGCGTGCGCTACCAGCACGAACACCGGATTGCCAGGGGGATGCGGGATGCCAAGCGTCTTCGCCGCGGCGATGTACTCGCTGGTGTCCCACATTGCGGTGCTCGGCGACAGCGTGAGGACATACAACACAAAAACCACGGCGCCGACGATTGCTGCCGCCAGATACGGAGGGGGTTCGTCGGCAAATGCCTGATTCTGCTTGTCGACGGCGTTATCGGCACCCGGTGTCGACGCGTACGCGACGAGTGTCATGGGTACGAGGACGACGTAGCCAAGGACCAAGAGAAGAGCAGCGAGCGTGACGCCACCGAACCAGAGATCGATATATCCGACGGCCACGGCCAGCAACGCAGCGATGGCACAGCCCGCGGGAGCGCTGCGGGGGATGCGAGAGAACAGCGACATGAGATTGGGCTAGGTAGGCAGGACCACGACTGTCCCCGCTAACTCGGACAGCCGTGCAAAGGTCACACTGGGGCGAGCGTTGCGCTGGACGAATCCTGCGAGAAGGCGACCTGGGCGGAGGCGTCCTGCACGTCCGGCCCTAGGGCTGTTCGCTGGAGATATTTGCCATCAGCGAGGAGTTCCCACCCGGTGGGATCCTCAAGATAGCGTGTGAGAATCGCGTCGAGGCGCGCGCGATGTTCGGCGTCCAGTACGGGCACGAGCAGCTCTACGCGCCGCCGCAGATTGCGTGGTCGCAGGTCGGAGGAGCCGATCAGATACTCTGGCGCTCCGCCGTTCTTGAACCGATAGATACGCGAGTGCTCGAGGAAGCGACCGACCACGGACACCACCCGAATCCGTTCGGAGCATCCTGAGACACCCGGTCGCAACGTGCAGATGCCGCGAACAATGAGATCGATCGGTACGCCGACCTGTGACGCCCCATAGAGCGCACGCACGACTTCGGTGTCAGCCAAGCCGTTCGCCTTGATCGTGATGCCTGCGGGCCGTCCCGCCTGCGCGTGTAATGTCTCGCGTTCGATGCGTTCGATTAACGCGGGAAGGAGCTGGTACGGTGCCACGAGCGCTCCGCGGGTCAGGCCCTGCGGTGGTCGCGAGACATGCGCGAGTGCGCCCTCAGTGTCACCAGCGAGCGCAGAAAAGAGATCGACGATGTCGGCCGTCAACGATTTGCGTGCTGAGAACAGACTGAGATCTGTGTACTGTCGCCCGGATCGCGTGTTGTAGTTTCCGGTTCCCACGTGCACATAGTGTGCGAGGTTGGCGCCTTCGCGGCGCGTGACGAGTGCGGCTTTCGCGTGCACCTTGAGGCCCTTGAGGCCGTAGACAACACGGCCGCCCGCCTTCTCGATGGCGCGTGCCCAGTGCACGTTGTGCTCTTCGTCGAAGCGGGCCTGCAACTCGACCAGTGTGAAGACGTGTTTCCCCGCCTTCGCGGCCTCCAGCAACGCCTCGACGATTGGCGATGGATTGCCGACGCGATAGAGCGTCACCATGATCGATGTCACATCAGGATCCGCTGCCGCCTCCTGAAAGAAGCGCACGGCCGTTTCATCAAACGTATCGAACGGATGATGCATGAGCCGTTCGCGCGACCGGATCAACTCGAACATCGTCTGGTCGGTTGGCATCGGCGCCAGCGACCGCATCACCGGATATTCGAGTGCGCCGCCACTTGGCAACGGCAGCGACTGCAGGCAGCGCAGATCGAGCAGCCCATCGATGACCTGCACGTCGGTGACCGTGATTTCCATGTCGCGACCGATCGCTTCGCGATGCAGACTGTCGAGGATCAGTGCGCCGACGTGGGCGGGCATGCTGCGTTCCACTTCGACGCGAACCGCCGGATTGTGCGGACGCTGTTCCGTCGCGAACGCCACGGCGTCGAGCAGGTCGTGTGCATCGTCTTCGCGGATGTGCAGATCGCCGCCGCGCGTGACGCGAAACAGATGCGCGCTCTCGACGATCAGGGTGGGATGCAGGGAATGTACGTTGGCGCGCAGCACGTCTTCGATCGCGATCAGCGTCCCGGCGCGACCCGGTACCGGCAGCAACCGGGGCACATCGCGCGGCAGTTCGTGTTCCGTGAGGCGGAGACGCGCGTTGGGTGCGTCACGGAAGACGACGGCGATGAAGAGTCCCAAATGCGGCAAATGCGGCAGCGGGTGACCGGGACTGAGCGTGATCGCGTGCGACATGAGATCCGGCTGGATCTCATCGATATAACGTTGGCGGAGCGTCGCCTGCTCGTCGTGCGTCAAGGCGTCCCACTCGACGAGAACAACGCCGTGTGCTGCGGCGTCGTGCAGACACTGCTTGGCACATCGCGCCTGTGCGGAGAGAATTTCAGCGACCTCGTGCTCGACGGCGGCCAATTGCGCCGTCGCTGACTCACCGGTCTGTTCGTTGATTTGTCCATCAACCGCCGCTCGGCGGATCTCCGCCATGCGCAGCATGTACAGCTCGTCGATGTTGCCGGTGACAATGCCGAGAAAGCGCAGCCGCTCGAGGAGCGGCACGCGCGGGTCTTCGGCGAGTGCCAACACACGACGCTGAAACGCCAGCAGACTCAACTCGGCGTTGAGAATCTCACTGGGTTCGCGATCGGTCGTGCTCATTGTCGGTGAAACCGAGTGCGGCAACGGTCAGCGTGGCGTGATGTGGTTACGCGTGATGGCGGCCAGGCTCGTCGTGCCACTCTGCTTCATGACGGTTTCGAATTCCTTGCGCAGTAGCGCCAGCACGGTCTCGACGCCTTCCTGTCCGAAGGCGCCAAGCCCCCAAATGTACGGACGGCCGATGCCGATTGACGTGGCGCCAAGCGCCATCGCCTTGAAGATATCCGTACCGCGACGAAAACCGCCGTCGCAGATGACCGGGATCTTTCCCATCGTGCCCTGGAGCACTTCGGGGAGCGACGTAATCGTCGCGCGCAACGAGTTCTCGGCTCGACCACCGTGGTTAGAGACGAACAGCCCGTCGACGCCGTGCTGCACCGCGAGCGCGGCGTCTTCCTTCGTCACGATGCCCTTGATGAGCACCTTCATCTTCGTGCTCGCCTTGAGGCGCTTGATGAACTCCCACGACGGCGTACCGACTTCGGGAACCGGCGTGAGCGTCTGATAGCCGACGAGATTCGGTTTGCGGCGGTTGTCGCGATCATCGACACGCCCGCTGACACCTGGCAGCGGTGCGCCACCGAGATGACACTTCGTGCAGGTGCGCGTGTCCTCGCGCGCGTAACGCATCATCGTTTCGCGATTACTACCGCCGAGCAAATCGACCGTGAAGACGATCGCGGGTGCGCCCGCTCTCTCGGCGCGCTGCACCATCTGTTTAGTGATGGCCCAGTCCGACTGATGATAAAGTTGGAACCAGACCGGTCCACCGCGCGCCGCAATGGCATCCTCGATCGATGTCGTCGCGACGGTGGAGAGAACCTGAAGATGATTCTTCGCCTTCGCGGCGCGCGCGACCGCGATTTCGCCTTCGGGATGGAAGGCCTTTTGGCTGCCGACCGGGTTGATCACGATCGGTGTCGGATAGCGCGTGCCGAACAGCGCGACGCTCGTGTCGAGTTTGCTGACGTCGATGAGGCGGCGTGGCTTGAGTGCCCAATGATCGAAGCCGTCGCGATTGGCGCGAATCGTGGCATCATCGTCGGTGCCGGTCGCGAGATACCCCCAATGCGCGACGGGAATTCTCGCTTTGGCCACCGGCTCGAAGTCAAAGACATTGAGCGCGTCCGTGGCTTCTTTGATGCCGGCGATCGCGGTCGTGTCCTGCACCGACTGCTGCGCCAGCTGTTGTGCGAGGTCCAACGCCCGCTCGGCACCACGCGGTGAGGTGGCGACGAGGCGGTCGAGCGAGGATTCATCCAAGCCAACCGCCGCGAGCAGCGGGCTCGCGGCGAGAAAGGCCAGGAACTGGCGTCGAGACGGATCGATGTTCGGCATGCCGAGAAGTGGCACGCCACATCCACTGTTGTCCAGTGGTGGGCGCGCTTCGGCACCGCTACTGCGTCGGGGCGTCGGGCACGAGGAGGTCGTTGTTCACGAGATACGCGACGTTCGCTGTGAGTCGCAGGGCATCGCGCGGCACGAGGATACGCGCGCGCCATTCGTGATGCCCAACGGAAACCAGCGGGGTTGCGCTGCGCTGCCAGGCATTGAAGTCGCCAAGGACGGCGGCGGCGTGCACGGAGGTTCCGCGTACGACGAACTCCACGATGCGCAGGGTGTCGAGCAGCCGAGGTGCCGACGATGTTCCGCTGGTCGCACTGTTCTCGGTGACCGGCACGACGGAGTCACCGAGGACGTGCGTGGTCGCCTGGATGCCGACGAGCGTATCGCTGAGGGTATCGCGGGGGGCACCGCCCAAGGCGCCGTCAGCGGGCGCGAGACGAAGCAGCATGAGCACCCCCACCGCTACCGTGGTCATCAGGCCGCCGAGGGGCGACAGCCATCCACGCCGATTGCGACGGGCCCAGCGCGACGGGGCCATTCGGGCCGACAGGCGCCGCGGCGCCGGAAGTTGGCGAACCACGTCCATGATTCGCATCTGCGCGCGGTGCGGTGCTTTGGGCCGTCCCGCTTCTGGCGCACGCAGCGCGTCGGCGACCCAGTCTGGGAGGTTGAAGTCGAGAGGATCAGGCATGAGTGCAGGCCACTAGGGAGATCATGTGAACAGATGCGCAGCGAGGAGCGAGCGCAGGCGAATACAGGCACGTTGGACGCGCATCTTCAGGGCGGAGACGCCCACGCCGGTTACCGCGGCCATTTCGTCGTAAGTCAGCTCTTCGGCGAAGCGAAGCACGATGGCTTCCCGTTGCTCAGGACCGAGCTGCGCCATGGCATGAGCGAGCTCGGCCCGTCGATCCGCCGCCTCGCCCTGCGGCTCCTGTGCTGACTCTGCGAGCGGGGCATCCAGTTCGTCATCGTACCGTAAATACCGGGACTCGCGGGTAGCGCGCGTCCGGCATTGGTTCACGACAATACGAAGCAGCCACGCGCCAAACCGGTCCTGCTCGCGGTAGCCGCCCAGATGCCTATAGGCGCGGACGAAGGCATCTTGCACGGCATCCTCCGCCTCGTCAGCGTCACCCAGTAGCTGAGTCGCCACTCGCAGACAGCGTGCATGATGGCGGTCGACGAGCAGTGCGAACGCTTCGACGTCACCGCTCAGCACTTGGCGGACGATCTGCGAGTCGGGGAGGGACATGCCGGGTAACTCGACGGGCGGTGGGAACGTCACACGCGTCGTAGGGACGTGGACTGGCGTGGGTACCCGGTCGCCGGTTGGGAGGTTCACTGGCCAGGCGCCCATTTTGAGGGTCGTGCCGAAGGAGCATGATTACGGCTATTATCCCGCCAAGCTCATACCCCCGCCCCACGCGCACTTCTTTGTCTGTGTTGGTGTGACTGGCGCTGACTGGCGTTTACGGCGACGGTGGTGCGGTAACGGCCGGGAACTTCGGGAACTGCTCTTGAACCACAGGGGTCGCAGGGGTCACGGGGGGGCTGCGGCGGACGTACTCACATTCATTCAGGAGACTTTAGGTGAAAACGAAAGTTCGGTTTGCGCTCACTACGTTGTGTGGTCTTTCGATGATTGCGGCGGCGCCGGCGATTGTGTTGGCGCAGGCTGCTGACGCGGCGTTGGCGGCGGCGAAGGGGAACTGGAATGGACAGATCGTGAACATCACGAAGGCGGCGGAAGAGATGACGGAAAAGGACTACGCGTATCGCCCGATCGCGACGGTCCGCACGTTCGGCGAATTGGTCGGCCATGTTGCCGGCACGCAGGACATGATCTGCGCGGCGGTGCTCGGCGAGAAGCAGCCGGCCGAAGACGCGATCGAGAAGAGCGCCAAGACGAAGGATGCGCTGGTCAAGGCATTGAAGGCGTCGACGGCGCATTGTGAAAAGGCGTATGCGGTGCCGAGCGCGTCACTGAACATGCCGCTAGAGATGTTCGGTGCGAAGGACACGCGGATCGGCGCGCTCACGCTGAATGCGGTGCATGACGGTGAGCATTACGGCAACATTGTGACGTACATGCGCATGAAGGGGATGGTCCCGCCGTCGAGCAAGAAGTAATCATGGGGAGCCGCGAGGCCCTACGGCCTCGCGGTCTCCGACCGCAGGAAGTCGATGCCACCAGCCTGCTGACCGACATCGACGCTGGCGATTTTCGTGAGCGATGTGAGATCAATGATGTCAACGGTGCCGGGCTGCGCGCCCACACCTTCGACCGAAATGAAAGCGTATCGATCGTCATCGGAGATGGCGACGCCATGCACGACCTTGCGCGTGGTCGGGATGCGCGCGAGCTCTTTGCCGCTTGCCGCGTCGAACACCGACACCGACGCATCGCGCTTGTTGGTGGCGATGAGCTGCCTGCCACTGTGCGTGACGCCGAGGTTGTACACGCCGGGGCCGGCCGGCAGCCGACGCACGAGTGTCCACGCCTTCGCGTCGATCTCGACGATCTCGCTGGATTTGTTGCAGGCGACCCAGACGCGCGTGCCATCGCGCGACGGCTGCGCCCACGTGGGTGAGCACGAGACGTCGCCCGGTTTAGGCGGCTCCATGCCATGTCCGCCCATGTCGTGACCGGCATGGGAGTCTGCGCCGCGCACCGGCGGTGCGCCCGTCATGCCCATCTCGCTGCCCTTCGTGAGAAAGAAATGCCGGCTGACGTTGAGCGTACGCGTGTCGATCTCGACCAGCTCTTCGTCCATCATGCAGGCCGAGTAATGCTTGGTGCCGTCGGCGCTCATGCGTGAACCATGCGGCATCGTGCAGGTGTTGATGCGCGCGATTTCAACCATCTCGTCCGCCGCGACGACGGAGACGTTACTGGTCTCCATCTCACCGTGGAGATTGAAGTTCACGACGTAGACGTAAAACCCGTCGGGCGAGACCTGCGCGGTGGCCGGGAAGTTACCGAGCATCACGTTGCCCTCGGCCGCGTTGGTCTCGGCGTTGTACTTGGTCAGTTTGCCGAACGGCGTACCATGCGCGGTGGAGACGTAGTAGTGCTTCGCGTCGGGCGTGACGGCGAGTCCATGCGGACCGGCGACTTCGGTCGGGGACCAACCGACGTACTTCTCTCGCTCGATTTTCGCGCCGTTGGGGCCGAAGCGGATTAAGGCGACGCGGTCGACGGATTCTGATGCGACCAACACTAAATAGTCGCGGGTTGGCGACGTTGGTGCGGCTTGCGAGGAAAGGCGCGCGATCAGAGGCCCAGCGACTGCATAGAGCAGAGAACTCAGAAAGATGGTTCCGTGCTTCATGGTCACGGAACCACTTTGGAGGGTGGTGCGGGTTCGATGCGTACGATGATGAGACCGGTGTTGACATCGTTGATGTACGCGAGGCCGTTCTTCACGACGACGCCCCAGGTCATGGTGCTGTTGGGAATAAAGCCCTTGGGATCGCTGGGGTTCACGTGCGCGATTTCACGCTGCTGTGCACGCAAGTCGCCACGGAGTTCGCCCGAGATATCGAAGGCGCGAAAGCCGGCGTTGTAGGCGCCCATGTACAGTGTGTCGCCGGCGATCCAGATGTTGTGCACGCCGCCAAATTCCGGCTCGTAGTATGCGACGGACTTCGGGTGTTCGATGTCGGTGACGTCCAGCACCTGCAAGCGGCCATACGCGCGGCTGGTCTGCTTTTCCTCGAGCGCCATGATGTCTTTCATCGTGAAGACTTCATCGGCGATGAAGACGTAGTTGCCGTGCCGCCAGGCGGTGTGTGTGCCACGAATGAAGCCAGGGCCACCGACTGCTTCGACGGGTTTGTACAGCGCGTTGAGATCGTACTTGTACTGCGATACAAGCTGCGGGTTGGACGGAGACCCGCCCTTGGTGCCGGCGCCGATGTCGAGCATGACGAGGCCATCGTTCCAGTAGCTGGCGTACACCATGCCATCACGGACGTCGATGTCGTGCAGCATGCGGCCGGCTCCACTGCTCGCGGGTTTCCAGATGGAGACCTGCTTCGGATGCGCGGGATCGTTGATATCGATGATGTGCAGCGCGCCGGTGCCGTCGTTGGTGAGATAGACGTGCATGCCGAACTTGGGCTGCGTGTAGATGTAGGCCGAGTGCACGCCGGCAGTGACGCCATCGGTGAACTCGCCGACGATCTTGGGGTGCAGCGGATCCTCGAGCGTCGCGATGACGATGCCGTTCTTGCGATTGTCCGCGCCTTCCCGTGTGATCACCATGACCTTGCCGTCTTCCGACGTCATGATGTCGTTGATGGTGCGCGCGTTGACGACGACGGAGTCGACGATCGTCGGTTTCGACGGATCAGCGACGTTGATGACGTAGACGCGATCGCCACCGAGAATGGTACCAAGGTAGGCGACTTTGCCGTTCGGATGCACCCAGACTTCGGAGGTGGCGAAGGCACTGCGTACGACGGAGCTGACGACGGTAGCGGGTCGACGGACATCGCGCGGCGCGAGCGCGACCGTGGTTTGTGCGACGTTGGCGCCGAGGATTGCGGTGATGGTGTAGATGCCCGTCTCGTATCCGACAAAGGCGCCGTCCGCGTCGAGCTCGCCCTTGCCCGGTGCGAAGCTCCACGTCGGCGTGAGGCCAGCGATGTCTTTGCCGGTGGCATCTTTGGCGACGGCCTTAAAGCGAACCACATCACCGGTGCGCGCGCTGGTCTTCGAGGGCGTGAGGGTGATGGATTTGATCGGCGTGGCGATGACATCGACGCCGAGGGACTGAGAGACGGCACCGACTTTCGCGGTGATGTTCGCGTGTCCAGCGCCTAGGGCAGTGATGGTGCCGCTGCGATCGACGGTCGCGATCGCGGGTGCGGTGCTGGTCCACGTCACGGCATCGCCGCGCGTGTCGCCCGCTTTCGATAGCACCTGCGCGCTGGCGGACAACGTTTGCTTCGCGACGAGGCGCGCGGACTTGGGCGTCACGGTGATCGACGCCGCAGGTCCGGCGACGACCGCCACGTCGAGTCGCGTGATGACCGGCTTTTCACCGGGCTGAATTGCCGATACGACGACGGGAATCGTACTTGGCGCGCCACCGGTCACGAGACCGGTGCTGTCGATGGTGCCCTCGAACTGCGCGGCGGCCTGCTGAAAGCGGATGCGTATGCCATCGACGGGCTTGCCGTTGGCGTCGACGGCCTGAGCCTTGAGCTGGAGTGTCTCGCCCGCCACGACGCGCGCGGGCGACGGGGAAACAACAACCTTCGCGACGGTTTGCGCGTGCAGCGTTACGGGCAGCAACAGTGCGGTAAGCGTGACGCGAGCAAGCGTACTGAACACCGGCGTCACGGCACGACCTTGGTCACGGGTTTCGGTTCGATCTTGATGATCCACAGGCCGTTGTTGTCGTCGTTCACGTACGCGAGGTTGTCCTTTGGATTGACGACCACGCCCCACGTCATGGCTGCGTTCTTTACTTTGCCGTCCAGATCGGCGGTGTTGAAGTGGCCGATCTCTCGGCCCTGCGCACGCAGATCACCGCGCAACTCGCCGGAGATATCAAAGACGCGGAAGCCGGCGTTGTAGGTGCCCATGTAGAGCGTATCACCGGCCACCCACACGTTATGCACGCCGCCGTATTCGGGTTCGTACCACGCGATCGGCTTCGGGTGTGCGATGTCGCTCACGTCGAGCACCTGCAGGCGACCATAGGCGCGTCCGGTCGCGGCATCCTTGGCACCCTTCGGTTCCAACGCGGGAAAGACTTCGTCGGCGATGAAGACATAGTTCTTGTGGCGCCAAGCGGTGTGCGTGCCGCGAATGAAGCCGGGTCCACCGTCGACTTCGACCTGCTTGTACATCGCGTTCAGGTCGTACTTGTACTGCGAGACCATGACCGGATTGGAGGGCGAGCCGCCCTTCATGCCGTTACCGACGTCGAGAATGACGAGGCCGTCGTTCCAGTAGCTCGCATAGAGCAGGCCATCGCGCAGATCGATGTCGTGCAGCGAGCGGCCGGCATCGGGGCGGCCTTCGGTCTTCCAACGCGCGACTTCTTTCGGATGATACGGATCGTTGACGTCGATGACGTGCAGCGCGCCGGTGCCGTCGTTCGTGAGGAAGATGAAGGTGCCGAACTTGTCCTGCTTGTACACGAACGCCGAGTGCACACCACCGGTGACGCCATCAGTGAACTCGGCGATGACTTTCGGATGCGCCGGATCATCGAGCGAACAGATGACGATGCCGTTCTTGCGATCGCTCGCTCCTTCGCGCGTGAAGACGAGGAACTTGCCGTCGGGAAAAGTCATCACGTCGTTGACACGACGCGTGTTCGAGATGACCGAATCGGTGACGGTGGGATTGGCAGGATTACTGATGTCGATCGCGTAGAGCACATCACCGCCGGAGCCCGAGCCCAAGTACGCGTGCTTGCCGTCTTGGTGCAGCCAGACTTCTTCGGTACTGAAGCGCGACCGCGCGAGACGACCGACGAGCGAGAGTGGACGACGGATGTCGCGATCCGCGAGGGTGACCGTCGCTTCGACGCTGCGTGAGCCGAACGACGCGGTGACGGTGTATTCGCCGGCTTCGTAGCCGACGAAAGCACCGTCGTCATCGATCACACCGTGTCCGGGGGAGAAGGACCACGTCGGCGTGAGGCCGGCGATCGTCTTTCCTGCGGCGTCTTTCGCGGTGACGCCGAAGCGGAGCACATCGCCGGTGCGCGCGTTGGCGTTGTTGGGCGTCAATGACAACGCGGTGAGCGTGCCAGGTGCGACGGTGACGCTCATCGCCTTGTTCAGGCCACCGACGTTGGCGGTGATCGCGACGGTTCCGGCTTTGACGGCAGTGATGAGGCCCACTTCAGACACCGTTGCGATCGCGGGGTTGGCGCTCTTCCACGTGATGCGATCGGTGCGCTTGTCGCTGGTCGCGGAGTACACGCGACCGATGACGCGGAGGCGCTGGCCGGCCACGAGCTTCGCGGTCAGCGGCAGGACGTCGATTTTCGCGGCGGGGCCGGGGACGGTCGTGATGTTGACGACTTCGAAGGCCGGCTTCGCATTGGCGAGCGTCGCCGTCACGGTGACCGGAAGGATCGCGGTCGAACTCGCGGTGACGAGACCGAGTGAATCGACGCGGCCCTCGAATCGCGCCGCGCCGCCGAGGCGATAGCGGAAGGTTACGCCCGGGATGACGTTGCCGGCCGCGTCGCGCGCTTCGGCACGCAGGCGCAGGGTGTCGCCGGCGATGACGGTGTGACTGGCGGGGAGGACGATGATTCGGGCGATCACCGGCGGTTGCTGCGCGAAGCCAGGGACCGCGGGGAGACTGGCCGCGGAGAGGGCGGCGAGGAGGAGCTTCATTGGTTTGGGCTCGGGAGGAGGAGACCCGCGAAAGGTCGTGGTCCGGAGCCTGCTGGAGCAAGGGAGGGTGGGGATTCTGCGAGACGCGGTCCGAGAGTACAGGTAGAGGGGGTAAAGAAAAATTTCAGTAGGTACGACTCCTTTTTCTTGCCTGTTCCGCCCGGATCACCCAGCGGTACCCAAGTGCGCACGCTATCGCCTCATCTTACAGCCACCTTACCGCTATCAAGTCCGCGTGGTCGCGTTCTTGACAGCTGCAAGGAATCCGGCTGTTTCTCTTCTGCGATGTGAGTTCTCTCTAAGCTGTCGCACGGTGTCTCCAAATTCTGTCGCAAGCTGAGCCGTGACTGGGGCTACGCGTCGGCGGGATCGACGCTCTCGGTCTTCTTGAGGTGGCGGGTGCGATACGAGCGGCCGCGCATTTCGAAATGTCCGCCGCGTTCGAGCGCGTGCACCACGAAAACGCGACGTACTGGTCGTCGTTCACAGACGCCGAACGTTCACGGATCATGCGCGTGCATGCAGCGTCGATCGATGCGATGCGCGTGGCGATCGAACGATGAGGCGAGAATGCACTGGATCGCGTGCGGCTGCCGCACCCGTTATTGGGGAAGCTGACCGTGCGCGAGATGCTGTACTTCACGGTGTACCACAATCAGCATCATGTAGAGGTGGTGAAGCGGCGACTCTCTGAGTGCCGCTGACGTCCTTTCGCTTCAACGATCGCGCGTACTATCGCGCGAACGGCGTGTCCGCCATCATCGCCTGCCACGCTTTCGCGACGCGCTCCGTCGGTAACCAGGCCGTCGGTACACTCGGTGCCGGTCCATCGCCGATGACCGTGAATGTTCGCGCCTTGAGATTTCCGATGAATCCTGCGCGGTCCGCGATCGGCGCGAGTGGTCCCCCCTGATGTGATGGGCCGTGACGTATGGCGAGCACGTCTTCGAAAAAGACGAGTGCGACGTCGCGTGAACGTCCGACGATATGTCCCGCGCTGGGCTCTTCGACCAATGCCCACAACGCCCCGGCGCGTCGATTGACGGCGAAGAGTCCGACGATCGTGTTCGTACGAAACTCGATATCCTTGCCGCCAATGAACAGCATCCCCGGCACGATGCGCGCTTCGCGCGGCAGCAGCGCGGAGTAGTACACGCCGCCCTTGTTCACGACGAACGCGATGACGCGCTCGGGTTTCCACGCGACGAATTCGTAGTTGAACTGCCCGCCGGCGGACATTCCCCAGAGCAGCATCGGCGCACTGGCGAGCTCGGGATGCTTCGCGCCCGTCGCGAACGCGTTCAAGGCATCAAGCAGCGCCTGCCCGCTCCCGCGCGACACGTTGACGTAGTCTTCGAGAAAATCTTGTTCGTGGGGTTTGTCGGTGAAGCGACAGCCGACGAGTGCGAGCTGATGCTTTATGGCGAACGCCTGCCACACGCTGTCGGCAACTTGTGCGCGTCCATCGCCGTTGGAGCCGGGAACAAGCAGCGCCACGCCACGCACGATCGTCAGACCGGGCGGAATCCAGAGACGGAATTCGGCCTTGTCGAAGTTGGTGCCTGGTGGAATCGACTGCTCAAAGGTCGAGCCGTTCGCCGCTTGCGCCATGGTCACGTGCGGGACGATACAGAGCGCGAGTGCCGTCCGCTGCAGCCAGCGAAAAGCGCGTGAGCCGGGCAATGGTTTCCGTGATCTCATCGGCGTTGGTGGTCGGGTTGATGGGGCACAGGCGAAGGGCGGGACGCCCGCGGAGGACGGTCGACATGACGAGCGCATAGCCGTCTTGCCGCATGCGCTCGACGGTGTCCTGCGTGATCGCGTCGATCTCCGCCGGTGTCTTCGTGTCGTCGCGCCAGCGGAAGGTCAGCACGCCCATCTGCGACGGTGTGACGATCTCCCACCGCGGATCTTCGCGCAACCGCTGCTCGGCGATATCCGCCATGTCGAAGCCGATGTTGATCGCGCGGCGGAACTCGGCCACGCCGAAGGTGCGCATCGACAGCCAGAGCTTGAGCGCCTTGAACGACCGCGTGAGCTGCACTCCTCGCTCGAAGAAATTGACGTCGTTCTGAATGTGGCGCGTGACGTCCGCGAGATAGTCGGCGTGATCGTCGTCTTCGACACGGAACGCGTAACGCAGATGATCCGCGTCGCGCACAAGCAGGCAGCCGAGTTCGTAGGGTTGGAACATCCACTTGTGTGGATCGAGCGTGATCGAGTCGGCGCGCTCAATTCCGGCCAGCGCGGTGCGCCCGCGATCAGTGAGCACGGCGGCCGCGCCGTAGGCGCCGTCGACGTGCAGCCAGAGATCTTCGTGCGCACAGAGGTCAGCCAGCGCGTGCAGCGGATCGACGGCTCCAGTGTTAGTCGTGCCGCCGTTGGCGACGACGGCGAACGGGAGTCGCCCCGCGGCGCGGTCGGCGGCGATGGCGGCTTCGAGCGCGGGAATCGAAAGACGGAACTCGCTGTCGGTATCGACGGTGCGACGCTGTTCGGGACGAAAGCCGATGATGCGGAGTCCCTTGGCCATCGATGAATGCGTTTGATCGGAGCAGTACACGACCGCCCGCTCGTTCGGACCGCCGAGCTTTGCTTCACGGGCGGTGGCGATGGCGGAGAGATTGGCCATCGAGCCACCGCTGACGAGGATACCGCCACTCTGGGCCGGCAGACCGCACAGTTCTGTCAGCCAATCGAGGACGTTCAGTTCGATCTGCGCGGCGGCTGATCCGGCGAGCCAGTGTCCAGCGAAGACGTTGTGTCCGCTCGTCAGAAAGTCACCGATGACGCTGACGAAGTTCGTGGGGCTTGGCACGAACGCGTAGAAGCGTGGATGATCCGCTTTGAACGCGTTCGGGAAGACGTCGCGGGCGAGGACGTCGAGCAGTTCGTCGACGGGCGTGCCGGTCTCGGGGAGCGGGGTGCGCAAGAGCGCTTCCGTCTCATCGCGCGTCAGCGATTTCGCCGTCGGGTCATTGCGGTTGTGCTCGAAATGGCGGATGACCATCTCGAGGGCGCGGGTGCCGAGGGCGCGCATGTCGGCGGCAGAAAGCTGAAGCGGGTGCGTCACGGTCATGGCGGGTGCGAAACGGTATTTTGGCGTGTTACCATAGACTACCTCTTTCCCAGGTGCGTGGTGATCCGGATTCTGATGCACGGCGGCATTCTTTCACTCCTCGGTGCACTGTCCGTCGACGTCGGTGAGCAGATCCTCCCAGATCATTCCCTGCCGCGCGAGTCCCCAGATCCAGATCTGCTTGCCGGCCTTCTTGTCGCGCGGCGCATAGCGCACCATACCGTAGTCGTCATCATGCCAGTAAGCGCCAACAAAGTTGGTGGCCTGTCCGAACACGTGATACGACTTGTAGCCGCCGAAGTGGTTGTTGTCGTACCACGAGAGATCGCGGCTCGCGCCGTCGAGCGGTCACGGCCCATGCTCGCCCGCGTGGTGAGGCGTTGTACCACATCGACGTCGTGCGGAACGCGGCGTCATCTTGGCCCTGTCGAACTTCGAAACGCCGCGGCGTGCGCGTGGGCAGATCGAGCGCGCCGATGACACAGGTCACGCTGCCGTCGGCGGTCGTGCGCACGGTGTAGTCCACCGGCGTCGCGATATCGCGAAACTTCACGGACTGATGAAGTAGATGAATGACTTGCCGGTGCGTTTCTCGAACGCGTTCCAGATCTTCCCGCCGATCTCTGGCAGGATCATCACCTTGCTGTAGTCGTTCTCCAGTTCGACGACTTTCCAGGACTTCTGTTCGGCGCGCTTGGCGAACCCGTCGAAGCGGAAATACGGGTAAATGCGTCCGACGTTCGGAATCGGGTTCGGATCGTTGAAGGGATCGGTGGGAAAGACGCGTGAGAATTCCCGGATGATAGCCGCATTCGCGGTTTTTGCCGGCGCGGCGGTCGCGGTGGTCGCACCGAACGTACTCATCGCGACCATGCACACGGCGCGAAATGCACGCCGTCGCGCCGTTCCAACGGGTTGCACAGACATGTAGTGTTCCAGAGGCAAGGATATGCGGTACGTTACGCTGCCACCGAGCCCCCCCGCCACGCGCTCCAATCCCCCGTGCCCGTATGCGCAGACTCCCGTCGACTGTCGCTGCTGTTGCGCTGCTGCTCACCGTGAGCGGCGCCGATGCGCCGTTAACCGCGCAGAATGCCGACTGGCCGAATCTCGAGCGCTATCGCAAGGCCAACGCCGACCTCGTGCCCGCTGCGGTGGGCGAGCAGCGGGTGGTGTTCATGGGGAACTCGATCACGGAGAGCTGGGCGCCGCGCTTTCCAGCGATGTTTCCGGGGAAGCCGTATATCGGCCGAGGCATCAGTGGGCAGACGACGCCGCAGCTGCTCGTCCGTTTCCGGCAGGATGTGATCGCGCTCACGCCGCGCGTGGTCGTTATTCTGGCGGGAACGAACGACATCGCGGGCAATACGGGGCCGTCCACCATCGAAATGATCGAGGACAACCTCGCCTCGATGGCCGAGCTGGCGAAGGCGAACGGCATCCGGGTCGTCATGTGTTCGGTGCTTCCCGTTTTCGACTACCCCTGGAAGCCGGGGCTCGAGCCGGCACCGAAAATCATTGCCCTGAACAGGTGGATGCGGAAATATGCGGCCGAGCACGGTGCGGTCTACGTCGATTTTCATGGTGCGCTGGCCGACGAGCGGCAGGGGATGAAGAAGGAGCTGGCAACCGATGGTGTGCACCCGAACGATGCGGGATATCTGGTCATGGCGCCCTTCGTCGAACAGGGGATCGCCGCTGCCCTCAAATCGGCCCCGAAATAGCGCCCTCCGTCAGTCGAAAATCGATCGATTTTCCGCCTTGCCGCCTCCTGAGCGCGGCAGCATGCTAGGCTCCAAACAACCTGGAGAATTCCGGTACCATGGCAGCGACAGATGTCTCCGATCCGCGATACTACCACAAGGTCGTGGATTGCCAGTGGGCGTGCCCGGCCCACACTAACGTTCCCGGCTATCTGCGATTGATCGCGCAGGGGCGATACGATGACTCGTATCTCCTGAACCGTGAATCGAACGTCTTCCCCGGCATTCTTGGTCGCACCTGCGATCGTCCCTGCGAGCCCGCCTGCCGGCGCGTCCGCGTCGAGGAAAAGCCCGTCGCGATTTGTCGCCTCAAGCGGGTCGCCGCCGACCTCCGTGGCGATATCACCGACCGACTGCCCAAGGCGCCCTCGACGAAGAACGGCAAGCGCGTCGCGCTGGTTGGTGCCGGACCGTCCGCCCTGACGGTCGCGAACGATCTGCTACCACTCGGCTACGACGTCACGATCTACGAGAAGAACGCACAGCCTGGCGGGTTGATGCGCGTGAATATTCCGTCGTTCCGACTGCCAGAGAAAGTGTTGAACGAGGAGTGCGGCTACATCATCGACATGGGTGCCACCATGAAGTACGGCACCCCCGTCGACAGCATGAAGGCGCTGCTCGCGGAAGGGTACGATGCCGTCTTCGTCGGTAGTGGTGCGCCGAAGGGTAAGGAGCTGGATCTGCCCGGCCGCGCAGAAGCCGGTGACAAAGTGCATATCGGCATCGAGTGGCTTGCCAACGTGCACTTCGGGCACCTTGAGAAGATCGAACCGCGCGTGATCATCATCGGTGTCGGCAACACCGCGATGGATTGCTGCCGCACGGCGAAGCGCGTTGGTGCGACGGACGTGAAGGTCATCGCGCGCCGAGGCCGCAAGCACTTCAAGGCGTCGCCGTGGGAACTGGAAGACGCGGAAGAAGAGCAGATCGACATCATCGAGAACCACGCGCCGAAGCGTCTTGTCGTCGAGAACGGTGTCCTCGTCGGTATGGAGTTCGAACGGTTGCAGTGGTACGAAGATGCGAATGGCAAACAGTCAAGCAGCGTGCTCGAGACCGTCATCTTCCCATGCGACTCGGTGATCTTGGCGATCGGCCAGGACAACGCATTTCCGTGGATCGAAGCCGACGCGGGCATCGCCTTCGACACGAAGGGCATGCCGGTCGTCAGCAAGACGACGCATCAGAGCAGCAACCCCACGGTTTTCTTCGGTGGCGATGCGGCGTGGGGACCGGAGAACATCATCTGGGCCGTCGCGCATGGACACCAGGCGGCGATTTCCATCGACGCGCATTGTCACGGCCGCTCGGTTGACGAGCGTCCGCCGGTCGGCATGACGCTCGTGAGTGCGAAGGTGGGTATGCACAGCTGGGCGTACGCGAACGACTACGACCCGTCGAAGCGCGCCAAGATGCAGCATGAAGAACTGGTCAAGCGCTTCAGCGACATCGATATCGAAGTGGAACTGGGTTTCACGGCGGAACAGACGGCGCACGAGGTCGCGCGCTGCCTCAACTGCGACATCCAGACGCACTTCACGGCGCCGCTGTGCATCGAGTGCGATGCGTGTGTCGACGTGTGTCCGACCAACTGTCTGACCATCACCACCAACAGCAGCCCGATCGACGAACTGCGGCTGCGGCTGTCGGCGCCGGCGCAGAATGTGTCGCAGGAGATTTACGTCTCGAACGCGCTGCCGCAGACGAGTCGCGTGATGGTGAAAGACGAAGATGTGTGTTTGCACTGTGGCTTGTGCGCGGAACGGTGTCCGACCGCCGCGTGGGACATGCGCACATTCGACCTCAAGCAGGCGTATGCGGGTAGCTACGCCGGTCAGGCGACGATATGAGTGGCGTGAACGATTTCGCGTTCAAGATGGGCACGGTCAACGGCACGGGCTCAGCCTCGGCCAACGGCTTGCTGATGCAAGCCATCTTCCGCATGGGCATCCCGGTGACGGGCAAGAACATTTTTCCGTCGAACATCCAGGGTTTGCCGACGTGGTATGAAATCCGTGTCAGCAAGGACGGCTACACGGCGCGTCCGTCAGAAGTCGACATGGTCGTCGCACTGAATCCTTCGACGTATGCGAAGGATGTTGCGACCGTACGTCCGGGCGGTTACCTCGTGTACGACTCGACGTGGCCGCTCGACCCGGATCTCGTGCGCGAAGGGATCACGATTCTCGGCATCCCGTTCGGTGGTCTGTGCGTCGAGACGTTCCAGGGTGATCGTGATCGCACGCTGCTGCGCAACATCGTGTACGTCGGCTCGCTGGCCGCGCTGCTGAACATCGACATGGATATCGTCGATGGAATGCTGACCGAGAAGTTCGGCAAGAAGCCCAAGCTGATAGAATCGAACCGTAAGGCGATCACCCTCGGCTTCGAATACGCCAAGGCCAACTTCACCTGCCCACTGCCGTTCCATCTCGAGAAGATGGATGCGACGAGCGATTCGATTCTGATGGACGGCAACACCGCATGCGCGCTCGGCGCCGTCTACGCCGGTGCCACCGTCGGCGCGTGGTATCCGATCACGCCGGCGACGGCGTTGATGGAAGCCTTCAAGAGCTTTTGTGAGAAATTCCGTGTCGACAAGGACACGGGACTGCATAACTATGCGATCCTGCAGGCCGAGGATGAGATTGCGGCGGCTGGCATCGTCATTGGCGCAGGGTGGGCTGGAGCGCGGTCCTTCACGAATACGTCCGGTCCGGGCATCTCGCTGATGCAGGAGTTCATCGGGCTCGCGTATTACACCGACGTTCCAGCGGTCTTCTTCGATGTGCAACGCTGCGGACCGGCTACAGGCATGCCTACACGCACGCAGCAGGCCGATCTCATGTCGCTCGCGTACGCCTCGCATGGCGATACGAAGCATCTCGTGCTCTTCCCGGCGAATCCGCGCGAAGCCTTCGAGATGGCGGTGACGTCGTTCGATCTGGCCGAACGCTTTCAGACACCGGTGTTTGTCGCGTCGGATCTCGACATTGGCATGAACGACTGGATGGTCAAGCGCTTCGAGTGGGATGACTCCTATCGTCCCGATCGTGGCAAGGTGCTCGATGCGGCGGCGCTCGAGCAGGTGCAGAAGTTCTCGCGCTATCTCGACGTGGACGGCGACGGCATCGCGGCGCGCACGCTGCCCGGCGTGGGCGGCAAGGGGGCGTACTTCGTGCGCGGCTCGGGACATGATAAGCATGCGGCGTACACGGAAGATTCTGATGCCTATCAGGAAGTCGTCGATCGGCTTACGCGGAAGTTCAAGCACGCCGCGACGGTGATGCCCAAGCCTGCGTTCGTGCTGCAGGACGGCGCAGACATCGGGCTCGTGACCATCGGTGGTTGTGACGCGGCCGTGCGTGAAGCGGCTGACAAATTGAGTGCGCAGGGGATTGCGGTTGACGTGATGCGCATCAGGGGGTTCCCGTTCGGTCAGGAAGTCCTCGACTTCATCAATTCGCACGAGCGCGTGTTCGTGATCGAACAAAACCGCGATGCGCAGCTCAAGTCGCTGATCACGATCGAGCTTTCGGTTGCGCCGGATTCGTTGACGTCCATTCTCGATTACGGCGGCATGCCGCTCACCGCGAAGGTGGTGGTGGATGCCGTGTCTGCCCATCTGGCCGGAGTGCCCGCATGACCTCGATCGCCAAACCACCGGTTCGCCATCCCGGTTCGCGCATCAATGGCCGCGGACTCACGCAGCGCGACTACGAAGGCGCCATGTCCACGTTGTGCGCCGGTTGTGGGCATGACTCCGTCACGGCCGCCATCGTGCAGTCGGCGTGGGAGCTGGAGCTCGAACCGCATCGCGTCGGCAAGATGAGCGGCATCGGGTGCTCGTCGAAGACGACGGCGTACTTCATGAAGCAGTCACACGGATTCAACTCGGTGCACGGCCGCATGCCGTCGGTGACGTCCGGAGCGGCTGCCGCGAATCGCGACCTGACATACATCGGCATTTCCGGCGACGGCGATTCGTTGTCGATCGGTCTCGGCCAGCTCTCGCACGCGATCCGTCGCAACGTGAACATGCTGTACGTGATCGAGAACAACGGCGTATACGGGCTGACGAAAGGGCAGTTTTCCGCGTCGGCGGACATCGGTTCGACCTCGAAAAAGGGTGAGTCGAACGAACAGGCGCCGATCGATCCGGTGCTGCTGGCGCTGACGCTCGGCGCCACGTTCGTCGCGCGCTCGTTCTCCGGCGACAAGACGCAGTTGGTACCGATCCTCAAGGCCGGACTCGCGCACAAAGGCCTCGCACTTGTCGATGTGATCTCACCGTGCGTATCGTTCAACGACCACGAGGGTTCGACCAAGAGCTACGCATTCACGCGCGAGCATGAAGTCGAAGCAGTGCATACAGACTTCGTGCCATTGCAGCGCGAGATCACGGTACCGGAGTCGCAGGAAGATGTGCGTGTTGTGACGATGCACGACGGTGCGACCGTGCGGCTCCGATCGACGGCCGCCGATTATGATCCCACCAATCGTGAGTCGGCGTACGCGCATGTGCGCGACTGTCAGTCGCGTCGTGAGATCGCGACGGGACTGTTGTTCGTCGACGAGAACGGACGCGATATGCACGACATGATGCGGACCGTACCGACACCGCTCGTCGATGTGCCCTTCGAAAAGTTGTGTCCGGGCAAGGCGGCGCTGGACAAACTGATGGAGCGGTACCGGTAACGCGATGTTGAACGCCGACCAAGACCGTGAGGTCGGCGCTGTCGCCGAGCTGCTTGCCGGCTCGCCGTCTGACGCCGAACAGCTGCTGCCCGTACTGCGGCAGGTGCAGGCGCGTCTTGGATGTGTCTCACCGGGTGCGATGCGCATGATCGCCCAGGCCTTCAACGTGTCGCGCGCCGAGGTGTACGGCGTCGTGACGTTCTATGGCGACCTGCGCGAAGCACCGGTGGGTGAGCACGTCGTGCAACTGTGCATGGCGGAAGCCTGCCAGGCGGTGGGCTGCCGTTTGCTGGCGAGGCACGCCGAGCAGCATCTCGGCGTCGCCATGGGCGCAAGCACGCCGGACGGACACGTGCATCTGGAAGCGGCCTATTGCTTCGGGAATTGCGCGCTGGGCCCGACGATCCGCATCGGCGATCGGATCTACGGTGGTGTAACGAACGAGCGCTTCGACGCGCTCATGGCGGCGTTGCCGGTAGCGACCGCAGGGGTCGCGTCGTGACGATCCGCATCTATGTGCCGAACGACACCGGCGCCTGCTCCGTGGGTGCGGACGAGGTCGCGGTCGCGATCGGCGCACGCGTCCGAACGCTGTCGCTCGATGCAACGGTCATCCGCAATGGATCTCGCGGAGCGTACTTTCTCGAGCCGCTCGTCGAGATCGACAGCGACGCGGGTCGCGTCGGATTTGCGAATATCACCGCAGAACAGGTGCCGACGCTATTTGCGGGTAGCGCGTTGCCGAATGCGACGCACGCGCTTTCGATCGGACTGGTGGCGGCGCATCCGTGGTTACGCGATCAGCAGCGACTGACGTTCGCACGCGCGGGCGTGATCGACCCCTTATCGCTCGACGACTATCGCGCGCACGGCGGCATGGTCGGCCTCGCGCGCGCGTTGTCGATGACTTCGCAACAGATCGTCGATGAAATCAAAGCATCTGGACTGCGTGGTCGCGGCGGCGCGGCGTTCCCCGCCGGCATCAAATGGCAGACGGTGCGTGATGCCGTGTCCAATACGAAGTACGTCGTGTGCAACGCGGACGAAGGCGACTCAGGGACGTTCGCTGATCGCCTGCTGATCGAGGCCGATCCGTTTCAGCTGATCGAAGGGATGACGATCGCGGCGCTCGCGACTGGTGCCACGCGCGGACTCGTGTACTTACGCTCAGAATATCCATGGGCCGAGCGTGTGTTTGCACGCGCGCTCGAGATCGCGCGCGAGGCCGGCGTGCTCGGTGAGAGCGTGATGGGATCAGCGGACCGGTTCGATATTGCGCTCCGCATCGGTGGCGGCGCGTACATCTGCGGCGAAGAGACCGCGATGCTCGAGAGTCTGGAGGGCAAGCGTGGCGTCGTGCGCGCGAAACCACCGCTTCCCGCGCTGTCGGGATTGTTTGGCCAGCCGACGGTGATCAACAATGTGCTCACGCTCGCGGCGGCGACTGACATCCTCGCGCACGGTGCGGCGGCCTACGCGGAGTTTGGCGCGGAACGCTCGAAAGGGACGATGCCGTTTCAGTTGGGCGGGAACATCAATCGCGGCGGACTCGTCGAGGTCGCGTTCGGCATCACGCTACGGGATCTTGTCGAGCGCTTCGGTGGCGGCTGCTACAGCGGTCGTCCGATGAAAGCGATTCAGGTTGGCGGGCCATTGGGCGCGTATCTGCCGGCGTCGCAATGGGACACGCCGCTGGGCTACGAAACGTTCGCGGCGGTCGGCGCGATGCTGGGTCATGGCGGCGTGGTCGTGTTTGACGACACGGTCGATATGGGTGAGCAGGCGGAGTTCGCGATGGCGTTCTGCGCGCACGAGTCGTGCGGTAAGTGCACGCCGTGCCGTATCGGTTCGACGCGCGGCGCCGAAGTGATTGATCGTATTCGCCGCGGCGAGAATTCGCGCAAGAACTGGCAGTTGCTCGAAGATCTTTGCGAAACGATGGAACTGGGATCGCTGTGCGCGCTCGGCGGACTCACGCCGATGCCGGTGCGTAGCGTCATGAAACATTTCACGGCGGATCTGCTGGCGAAACACACGTCGCATGCGGAAGGATCTGCTCAGGCGGCGGGCGTATGATCGACAGGATGCTGGATACTGCGATGATGGCACGCGTGCGATTGACCATCGACGGGAAGCATGTGGAGGTCCCCGCCGGTACGTCCATCATGCACGCGGCCCGTTCGGCGGACATCAACATCGCCAAGCTCTGTCAGACCGATTCGCTGAAGGCGTTCGGATCCTGCCGGTTATGTGTCGTGGCGATTGATGGTCGTAAGGGACTACCGGCGTCGTGCACGCCGCCGGCCGAGAACGGCATGGTGGTTCGGACGCAGACGGAGCAGGTGGCGCGCGTGCGGCGCAACGTGATGGAACTGTACATCTCCGATCATCCGCTCGATTGCCTGACGTGCGCGGCGAATGGCGATTGCGAGCTACAGGACATGGCCGGCGCCGTTGGGTTACGCGAAGTGCGCTATGGCATGGATGGAGCGAATCATCTTCAGGTCGAGAAAGATGAGTCGAATCCGTACTTCACATTCGATCCGGCAAAGTGCATTGTCTGCTCGCGCTGCGTCCGGGCGTGCGAGGAGATTCAGGGTACGTATGCGTTGAGCATCACTGATCGCGGTTTCGCGGCGAAGGTCAGTGCCGGCATGGACGAAGACTTCCTGCAGTCGGAGTGCGTGTCCTGCGGCGCCTGCGTGCAGGCGTGCCCGACGGCAACGCTGATCGAGAAGACCGTCATCGACGCTGGTCAGCCCGATCGCATCGTGAAGACCACCTGTGCGTACTGCGGCGTAGGCTGCTCGTTCAACGCTGAGCTCAAGGGGAACGACGTCGTACGCATGGTGCCAGACAGCGACGGCGGGGCGAACGAAGGCCATTCGTGCGTGAAGGGGCGCTTTGCGTGGGGCTACGCGAGTCATCGCGACCGCGTGACGTCGCCGATGATCCGGGAGCGCATCACCGACGCGTGGCGCACGGTGTCGTGGAATGAAGCCATCGCCCATACGGCGTCACGTTTCATGGAACTGCAGGTGAAGCACGGGCGCGACGCCATTGGCGGTGTCTCGTCATCGCGTTGCACGAACGAAGAAGTGTACGTGGTCCAGAAGATGGTGCGTGCGGCATTCCACAACAACAACATTGATACGTGCGCGCGCGTCTGCCATTCGCCGA
The DNA here is from genome assembly GCA_031366985.1 of Gemmatimonadaceae bacterium. Taxonomy (GTDB): domain Bacteria; phylum Gemmatimonadota; class Gemmatimonadetes; order Gemmatimonadales; family Gemmatimonadaceae; genus Gemmatimonas. The sequence goes on along the minus strand of JANLPE010000032.1, from coordinate 285,990 downwards.
CCGGGTACGGTCTCAAGCAGACGTTCGGTACGTCCGCCGGTACGCAGGATTTCAAGTCGGTCGAGTCCGCGGATGTGATCATCGTGATCGGTGCGAATCCGACTGACGCGCACCCGGTGTTCGCCTCGCGCATGAAGCGGCGCCTCCGCGCCGGCGCGAAGTTAATCGTGATTGATCCGCGTCGGATCGACCTAGTGCGCAGCGCGCATGTTGAAGCCGAACATCACCTGCAGCTCAGGCCGGGCACCAACGTCGCGGTGATCAACGCGCTGGCGCACGCGATCATGACGGAAGGTTTGGTCAATGAGACGTTTGTATCGGAACGCTGCGATCCGGTGTCGTTCGGCCAATGGCGCGAGTTCATTCTGCATCCCGAGAATTCGCCCGAGGCATCCGAGGCATTCAGCGGCGTGCCGGCTGACGACGTGCGCAAGGCGGCGCGTCTGTATGCGACAGCAGGTAACGCCGCGATCTACTATGGACTGGGCGTGACCGAACACAGTCAGGGCAGCACGATGGTCATCGGCATTGCGAATCTCGCGATGGCGGCCGGACAGCTGGGACGTGATGGAAGCGGTGTGAATCCGTTGCGCGGTCAGAACAACGTGCAAGGCGCGTGCGATATGGGCTCGTTTCCTCATGAGCTCCCCGGCTATCGCCACATCTCCGACGACACCACTCGGCAGGCGTTCCAGCGCTCGTGGCACGTCGAGCTCGATCCAGAGCCGGGACTGCGCATTCCGAACATGTTGGCGTCGGCAATTGCCGGCGATTTCAAGGGGATGTTCATTCAGGGCGAGGATCTCGCGCAGTCTGATCCGAACACACAGCACGTGGCGCAGGCGCTGAGCGCCATGGAGTGCGTGGTTGTGCAAGATCTGTTCGAGAACGCGACGTCAAAGTTCGCGCACGTCTTTCTGCCGGGCACGGCGTTCCTCGAGAAGGACGGCACCTTTACGAATGCGGAGCGTCGCATCAATCGTGTGCGACCGGTGATGCCGCCCAAGTCCGGTCTGCAGGAGTGGGAAGTGGTCTGCCAGCTGGCCACGGCGATGGGCTATCCGATGACGTATGCGAACGGCGCTGAGATCATGGATGAGATCGCGTCTCTGACGCCGACGTTTGCCGGCGTGTCGTTCGCCCATCTGGATCGCGTCGGCAGCGTGCAGTGGCCGTGCACGGCGGCCACGCCGCTCGGTACGCGCATCATGCACGAGGACAAGTTTGTGCGCGGGAAGGGGCGTTTTCTTCTTACGCAGTATGTGCCGACGGATGAGAAATCAACGCGCAAGTTTCCGCTGCTGCTGACGACGGGTCGCACGTTGACGCAGTACAACGTCGGTACCCAGACGCGTCGGACCGCGAACGATGTTTGGCATGCGGAAGATGTACTGGAGTTGCATCCATATGACGCCGAGGTGCGCGGCATCGGCGAGGGCGATGGCGTGATGCTTTCAAGCCGCAAAGGATCGATCACGTTGCATGCGCATGTGAGCGAGCGCGTGCCGCCGGGAGTCTGCTACACGACATTCCATCATCCCGACTCGGCGGCGAACGTGATCACCACGGAGTTTTCCGACTGGGCGACGAACTGTCCGGAGTACAAGGTGACCGCGGTTGAAGTTCGTCCGGTTGATTGATGCGGCTGTCATGAACGCGCCCGACGCAGGATCCGCACGAGCGCCATACGTGCGGCGGGCGGTGATGCGCGCGTCGTCGGATCATGACGCCGAGGAGAACACGTGGGGGATCGCGGTCGAGGCACCGGTTGAAATCGCGCTCAACGACACGCCATGGACGGTCATGTTGGCGACCCCCTCGGACCTGGAAGATCTGGCCGTCGGTCTCGCACTGACGGAAGGCGTGCTTCGCGTTGCCACGGCCGTCCAGCAGGTCACGATATCGGAGTTCTTGCACGACGTCTCCGTCAACATCGTTGCGCCCGAGTCGTCGCTCGACCTCACGGCCATTCGTTCGCGATCCCTCTTGAGCAGTACCGCGTGTGGCCTGTGCGGACTTGAGTCATTGGCGCAGCTACGCGAGCGCTTCGTGAACCGAACGACACGCGACGCGCGTGTGGCGATCACCGACGACGCGATTCGATCGGCGTTCTCGGCGCTCCCTGATCATCAACCGCTCAACCGCGCCACGCGTTCGGTCCACGCTGCCGCGTGGTGCGGACCGTCGGGCGCCATCGACTTGGTGCGCGAAGACGTTGGCCGTCACAATGCCCTCGACAAGCTCATTGGCGCGTTAGCCCGGCGTCACTCGCTTGACGCACCGGGTTTCATCGTGATGAGCAGTCGGTGCAGCTACGAGCTTGTGTACAAGGCCCGGGTCGCCAATACGCAGCTGCTGGCGACCATCTCGGCGCCGACGACGATGGCGCTCGAGTGGTCCGACGCACTGTCGCTGCCACTCGTGTGCTGCTCTGGCGGGCTCGACGTCGTGCACTTTCCTGCCGAACCGCGAACGGAGTTGCCTGATGCTCGCTGAAGACTTGGTCCGCATGGCTAACCAGATCGCGCAGTTCTTTTCGGCCTATCCGGACGACGACGCGATCGATGGCGTGCGCGATCATCTGCTCAAATTCTGGGACCCCGCGATGCGCAAGGAACTGCTCGCGATTGCGAATGGACTGACGCCGACGACCACGCCGCTGCATCTGCTCGTGCTTCGCGCCGTCGCACCGTTACGGCCGGGCGAACACGAGTGACGCGTGACGGTTCGATGCTGCGGGACGACATCACGGGCGTGATCCTCTGTGGGGGTGAGGCGCGCCGCATGGGTGGCGTCGAGAAGCCCCTGCGGATGCTGGATGATCGATCACTCGTGGAGCGCGTACGCATTGGGCTCGCGCCGCAGGTGTCGCGCATCGTGATCAGCGCGAACCGCGATCGAGAGTCATACGCACGATGGGGTGATAGCATCGTCGCAGACGAGACGCCAGGCTGCGGTCCACTCGGTGGCCTGTCGAGCGCGCTCTCGCACGTGACGTCTCACGAACCAACGCCGTTCGTGTTTTGCTGCCCCGGCGATGCACCATTTCTGGATCGCCTGCTGGTTGCGCGACTGGCCGAAACGCTTGCGTATGCGCTGGCAGAAACCGATGCCGACATCTGTGTGCCGCATGATGGTGATCGCGTGCAGCATCTGTTCGCGCTGCTGCGCATCACGGAGCGCGAACCGTTGCAGGCGTATCTGGACGCCGGCGGTCGATCGGTGCACGGTTGGCTTGCCGATCGTCGCGTGGTGACGGTGGATGCCACCGATCTGCGACGAAGTTTTCTCAATATCAATACGGAGCAGGACCTTCTGCTCGTCTCTGGTCGAAGCGATCGTCCTATGTCCACTCCCCACGTTTCGGAGCGCTTGTGACTGCAGTTGCCGTTCCCACCGATATCGAGATCGCCCAGTCCGCCATACTGCGCCCCATCACCGCCGTCGCCGGTGATCTGGGACTCAGCGCGGACGACATCGATCAATACGGAAAATACAAGGCGAAACTGCCGCTCGAACTCTCGACGCGCCCGGCGAAGGGCAAGTTGGTCGTGGTGACAGCAATCAATCCGACGCCAGCCGGCGAAGGCAAAAGCACGGTCAGCGTCGGACTCGCGCAGGCGTTGCGGCGCATCGGCACGAACGCGGTGCTGGCGATTCGTGAGCCGAGCCTCGGGCCGGTCTTCGGCGTGAAGGGCGGTGCTGCCGGCGGCGGATACAGTCAGGTGTTGCCGATGGATGAAATCAACCTGCACTTCACTGGGGATTTTCACGCCATCTCAAGCGCACATTCATTGCTGTCGGCGATGATGGACAATCATCTGCAGCAGGGCAATTCGCTGAACCTCGATCCGCGCCGAATCACGTGGCCACGTACGATCGACATGAATGATCGCGCGCTCCGTCACGCGATCATCGGACTCGGCGGACCGGGCGAAGGCGTTCCACGTGAAGAACGCTGGGTGATCATCCCGGCAAGTGAAGTGATGGCCATTCTTTCGCTGTCGACGGATCTCGCCAATCTCGAACAGCGTCTCGGCCGCATCATCGTCGGCGCCACGGCCGGTGCGAACAAGCAACCGGTACGCGCGCGCGACCTCAACGCCTCCGGCGCGATGACGCTGCTGCTCAAAGACGCGCTGCGTCCGAATTTGGTGCAGACGTTGGAAGGCGGGCCAGCCCTCGTACACTGCGGACCGTTCGGCAACATTGCGCATGGCTGCAACAGCTTGGTCGCCACGAAGACGGCGCTCGCACTCGGCGACGTTGTGGTGACGGAGGCGGGATTCGGATCTGATCTCGGCGCCGAGAAGTTTTTCGACATCAAGTGTCGCGTCGGCGGACTTACGCCGGAGGCGGCGGTGCTTGTTGCGACGGTGCGTTCGCTCAAGATGCAAGGCGGTGCGCCGAAGAACGCGCTCAACATTGAAGATCTCGTCGCGCTCGAGAAGGGTCTGCCGCACCTCGAGCATCACGTGCTGAACGTACGGCAGTTCGGTGTGCCGGTGATCGTGGCGATCAATCGACGGCTGAGCGATACGCCGGCCGAACTCAAAATGGTCGAGGACTACGCGAACCGAATCGGCGCGAAGGTCGCGTTGTGCGACGTGTGGGCGAGTGGCGGCGCGGGCGGCGAGACGCTCGCGCGTGGCGTGCTGGAATTGCTGGCGGGCGGCACGGCGCACTTCGCGCCGATCTATGACAGCGCGTTGCCGATTCGCGACAAGATCGATGCGATTGTTCGCAAGGTGTATGGCGCCGATGGCGCAGACATCACACCGGCGGCGGGCCGTGCGATTGACTATCTCGAGTCGATAGGACTTGGCAATACGCCGGTGTGCATGGCAAAGACACAGTACTCACTGACCGACGATGCGACGCGACTGGGACGGCCGACGGGATTTCGTATCACGGTGAACGAAGTGTACGGATCGGCCGGTGCGGGTTTCGTGGTCGCAAAGACGGGTGACATCATGACGATGCCGGGGCTTGGCAAAGTGCCGGCGGCCGAGGGGATGAAGGTGCATCCGGACGGCACGATCGAGGGGCTGTCGTAGTACGGTTCGAGCATTCTGCGACCCCCGCGGTCCAATGCAGTGACCGCGCCACTCGCCCGACTAAAACCGTCCGATCACCCACCCTGGCAGAATCGCCATGAGCAGCATCGCGGCGAGGCATAACACACTCGCGCCGCGCGCCAGGCCACGCGACGTGCGTTCCGTAGCCACGGTCTCACCCGCGTTCATGAACATCAGCATGATCACGCGCAGGTAGAAGTAAATGCCGAGGTAGCTGCCGATCAGACCGACGACCGCGTACGTCGTGTAGCCGGCCGCGACGACGTTGCGGAAGATCAGGAACTTGGCCACGAAGCCCGGGAACGGCGGTACGCCGGCGAGCGACAGCATTGCCATCGCAATGAGCGACGCCGACAGCGGATCGCGATGCCACAAGCCTTTGAGATTCTCGAGCTTGTCGCGTTCTTCGTCGCGATCGTTGTCCGGCAGCGCCGCGAAGGCGAGCAGGTTCACCACCGAATACGCGACGACGTAGAACACGACCGCCTGCACGCGTCCCGCCGCATCACCGAGCACCGCGTAGAACAGATAGCCGGCATGCGCGATGGACGAATACGCGATCATGCGGCGGAAGCTGTTCTGCTTGATCGCGGCGAGATTGCCCCACACGATCGACGCAAGCGGCAACACGGCGACGAGATCGGCGACCGGACCCGACACGTTGGCGCCGGCGAACAAGCGCACGGTCGCGAGCAGTACGGCGCCCTTGATGATCGTCGCCATGTACGCCGTGACCGGCACACTCGCCCCTTCGTACGCGTCTGGCGCCCACGCATGGAACGGCACGATCGCGGCTTTCAGGAACAGTGCGAGCAACACCAGCACCACTGCCGCCCGCTGCATCGTGTCGCCCGACGCGATCGCCGGTGCGAAGGTGTCGATGCCCATCGAACCGGTCGTGCCATACAGCAACGACACGCCCATCAGGAACATCGCCGATGCCGCGCCGCTCAACACGAGGTATTTGAGCGAGGCCTCTGCGGCGGCGGCGCGACGGAACGAGAGCACGACCAGCGCATACACGGGCATCGCTAACAGCTCGATGCCAATGAACATCACGAGATAGCTGTCCGCCGACGGCAACAGACACAACCCGTAGAGCGACGACATGAGCAGCATCGAGAACTCGCCATCGGAGAACTCGGTGCGTGACATGAGCAACACCGGCAGCGCCAGCGCGAGCAGCGCGCCCTTGGCCATCAGGATCGCCGGCGTGACAGCGTACTGTCCCGTGAACGGCGACGCGCTGAATCCGGATTGCGCGAGCCAGAACGCGGACGCGGAGGCCGCGCCGATGAGGCACAGCGCGACCCACATGCCGGTGCGAGAACCCTTGGCAAATGTCTCGATCACCAGCAGCAGCAGAATTCCAACGAGCAGCAGGTGCTCGGGCAACATCGAGAGCAATGCGTCAGAAGTAGGCATGGCGTTTATGGAACCCGCGATGTCGACACGAGCTGCTGATACGCTTTCGCGGCCAGCTCCGTTTTGTGCAATGCGCTATTTGGGAAGAGGCCGAGCGCGAAGATCGAGACGACGAGAATACCGAGAATGCTCTTTTCGCGAAGCGATAGATCGGTCAGCGGCTGATGCGGTGCATTGGTCGGACCGAACAGGAAGCCCAGAGCGAAGCGCAGCATGTAGAGCGCGCCGAGCACGACGCCCGTGACGGACACGATCGAGAGAATGAGCGGCAGGTTGTTGCCGTCCAGATGCATCGGCCACGCCGCGTTGAAGGCGCCCATCAGCACCATGAACTCGCCGGTGAAACCGCTGGTGGTCGGCAATCCCACCGAGGCCAGCGTGAGAATCATGAAGAAGACTGAGTATACCGGTAGCAGTCGGGCGAGGCCGCCGTACGCGCTCAGGTCACGCGTATGGCAGCGTTCGTAGATCATGCCCACCGTGAGGAACAGTCCGGCGGCCACGAGTCCGTGGCTGACCATCTGAATGATCGCGCCCTGGACACCGATCAGATCGAGGCTCAGCAGACCGAGCATCACATAGCCCAAGTGACTGATCGATGAGTACGCGATGATCTTCTTGATGTCGCTCTGCACGAGTGCTAGGCAGGCGCCGTACACGATGCTGATCACGGCGAGTGTCATCAGGAACGGCGTAAAGACGCGCGTCGCATCGGGGAAGAGCGGGAAACCGAGCTTCATGAAACCATACGTGCCCATCTTGAGCAGCACGCCGGCCAGGATCACCGAGCCCGGAGTAGGAGCTTCGACGTGCGCGTCGGGGAGCCATGTGTGCAGCGGCACCATCGGCACCTTGATCGCGAACGACAAGGCAAACGCGGCCAGCAACGTCATCTGCACGGAGAGCGGCAGCTGCGCCTTGTACAGGTCGGCGAACAGGAATGACGTGAGACCGCTCGTACTCTTGAGCGACTGCACGAGATAGATGAGGGCAGCGAGCATCAGGATGCTGCCGAACGCCGTGTACAGAAAGAACTTCACCGTCGCGTAGATGCGTCGCGTGCCGCCCCAGACGCCGATGATCAGGAACATCGGGATGAGCATCGCTTCCCAGAACAGATAGAACAGGAAGAGATCCTGCGAGACAAACGCGCCCATCATGGCGAACTGCAGCAATAGCACCATGACGTGGAACAGTTTCACATCTTTCTCGATGCTCGTGTATGCGCCAAGGACGACGAGCGGTCCGAGGAATGCGGTGAGCAGCACGAGGAGGATGTTGTAACCGTCGAGACCGATCGCGTACGAGACACCCCAGTCGGCGATCCACGACAGATTCGTTGCGAATTGCAGCCCCGGTACCGCGCCATCGAATTGCGCGTACAGCCAGGCAGTAAGTGCGAACTGCACCGTCATCACGCCTACGGTGGTGCTGCGAACCAGTTTGTCGTTGCCGTTGGGCAAAAACTGCAAGAGCACAGCACCCAGTATCGGCAGGAACAGCACGAGATTCAGCATCGCCGCATCAGACATGACGCCAGCTCCAGAGCAGGGCGCCGACGATGCCGACCATCACGAAGAGCGCGTATACGTGCAGGCTACCGGTTTGCAGGCGGCTGAACATGCCAGCCGTCCGCTGTGCGAGTGCGCCGAGTCCATTTAGCGTGCCATCGAGCACCAGGCGATCGCCGCCACGGAGCAGGACATTTTCGGAGAACCAGACGAGCGGACGGCCAAGCACCGCCTCGTAGAGTTCGTCGATGTAGTACTTGTTCGACAGCAAGCGATGGAGCGGCAGCATCCGCTGCTTCACCCCTTCAGGCCGTGACGCCGGTCCGCCGAACATATATGCGGCGATCCCCAATCCCGCGAACGCGAGCACAACCGACGCGATCAACAACGGCAGCTCGAAGTGCTCGAGCGATTCGGTGATCGCCGGTAGCGGTGCGATAGGCTCGAGGAAATGCGGGATCTTGATGTAGCCACCGACCGCGGAGAGTGCGGCAAGAACCATCAGTACACCGGTCATCGACCGTGGCGACTCATGTACATGATGTTCGACCTCGTGGCTCATGCGTGACGCCCCGAAGAACGTCAGCCAGAGCAGGCGGAACATGTAGAAGGCTGTCATCAGCGCAGTCACCGCAGCCATGCCCCACAACCACGGCGCGCCGCCCTTGCTGCTGGCGAAGGCGTACCAGAGGATCTCATCTTTCGAAAAGAAGCCGGCGAGTCCCGGGATACCCGCGATCGCCGCCGTCGCAATCGCAAACGTATAGAAAGTGATCGGAATGCGCGTGCGCAGCCCGCCCATCTTACGGATGTCCTGTTCTCCGCCGAGGGCGTGAATGACGCTGCCGGCGCCTAGGAATAGACAGGCTTTAAAGAACGCGTGCGTGACGAGATGGAAGATCGCCACGCCGTACGCGCCGACGCCGAGCGCCAGGAACATGAAGCCCAACTGCGAGACGGTGGAGTAGGCGAGCACTTTCTTGATGTCGGTCTGCACGAGCGCGATCGTCGCCGCGAAGAACGCCGTGAGCACGCCGATGATCGCGATAAGCTGTGAGGTGTCGGGCGCATGCATGTAGATGCCCGACATGCGCGTGATCAGATAGATGCCGGCGGTGACCATCGTCGCAGCGTGGATCAACGCGGAAACCGGCGTCGGACCGGCCATGGCATCCGGCAGCCACACATACAGCGGAATTTGCGCCGACTTGCCCGTCGCGCCGATGAACAGGAAGAGCGCTACCAGACTCGCCGGCACTACGGTCGAGGCGCCCGCGCCAGCGATGAAGGACGCGTTGATCGTGTCCATGTCCAGCGTGCCGAAGGCGCGATAGAGCAGGAACATGCCGAGCAGGAAGCCGGCGTCACCGATGCGATTCGTGATGAACGCCTTCTTGCCGGCGGCCGCGTTGGCGAGCTCGTCGAACCAAAAGCCGATCAGCAGATACGACGCGAGCCCGACGCCTTCCCAGCCGACGAAGAGGACGAGCATCGAGCGGCCAAGCACCAGCAGCAGCATGAAGAACAGAAAGAGGTTGAGATAGGCGAAGAAGCGCCCGTAGCTCTTGTCTTCATGCATGTAGCCGGTCGAATAGATGTGGATGACCGATCCCACACCGGTGACAATCAGCGTCATGACCGCACTGAGGCGGTCGAAGTAGAAGGCGATGTCGAAGGTGCTCGTGCCGACGGTCGCCCAGCGATAGAGCGGTTCGACAATCGCAGCGTAGCCGTCCGCCTGCAGATCGAAGAACGATTTGATTGTCAGGGCGAAGGCAGCGAGCGGAAATCCGCAGCCGACGATGGTCGCTACGTGATGCTTGAAACGGTGTCCGCCCAGCGCGGTCGAGAAGACGCCGTTCAGGGCGAATCCGACGAGCGGGAGCAGTACGATGAGGGCGAGCGTATGAGACATGATCGGCTAGCCCTGCAGATCGTTGTAGCGATCCAGATCCATCGAGCGCTTGTGACGGACCAGCATCAGTACGATCGGAATCGCGAGCGCGATTTCGGCCGTCGCGACGACGAACACCAGAAACACCATCACGGCCCCGCCGGCATCGCCGCGCTGCTGTGAGAAGGTCACGAGGCTGAGATTCACGCCGTTGAGCATCAGCTCCATGCACATGAGCATGACGAGCGCGTTACGGCGGATGATGACGCCGAGCAGCCCAAGTGCGAAGAGCGCGCCGGAGAGCCCGAGCAGCAAATGGACTTTATCCATTTGCGTCGCTCCCGACGTTCACTTTGCGCGGCACGTTCTGCGAACGACGGCTGACCTTGATCACGGCCAACGCCGCGATGATCGCGGCGACGAGAAATACGGAGGTGAGTTCGAACTCGAGCCAGTACGTGCTCAGGAATTCCGTCGAGAACTGGGTGAGACTGAACGAATGCTCAGCGGCGGGCATCGTCGTCGTCGCGCCGCGCATCATGCTGATGCCAAGGACACCGACGAGGAGTGCGAACACCGTACCGCCGGGAACCAGCCAGCGTGAGTAGCGTTGACTGCCGGGGGCTTCACGCACCTCGAGCAGCATGATGACGTAGACCATGAACACCATCACTGCGCCAACGTAGATGAGCACCTGGAACGCCGCGATGAAGTGCACGCCCAGCAATCCGTAGATCGCACCGAGCGCGGTCATGGTGGTTATGAGGGCCAGCGCCACGCGCATCGGCTCGCGCAACACGAGCATCGACACCGCGCCGACGAGGGCGAGCACGCCCAGAATGACCAGAATCAGTGTGTCGATGAGTCGCGGCCTCGTTTGATGCTGTCGCTGACAGTGAGGGGAACCGGCTTCGGGGGATATGGCTTGGCCACATCCGACTGCGGTTTCCACGTGAGCATCTCGTCCATTGTGAGCCACATGTTGTAGCGATCGTCGCTGACGAGATCGGGTACGTCTTCCTGCATGCGAATAGCGTCTTCCGGACAGGCTTCGATGCACAGACCGCAGAAGACACAACGCGAGTAGTCGATTTCGAACCGGATCGGAAACTTTGGGTGCGCCGGATCGTTCGCGTCGAACCCGGCTTCGATTTCGATGACCTTCGCCGGACAAACGGTCGCGCACATGTTGCACGCGATGCATTGCGGCGTGCCATCTGGGCGCTGCGTGAGTATGTGCTTGCCGCGATTGTTCGGCGCGAAATCCTTGCGCTTTTCTTCCGGGTAGTACGTCGTCACCGCGCCACGACGGCCCGTCATCCACTTCGCCATGTTGCGCAGGAAGACGCCGGTGGTGATCCCGAGACCACGCAACACTTCCGGGAGATACATCCGCTCCCACAGCGTCAGGGTGTTCGAGTTCCAATACTCTTTTCGCTCGTATCGGGCCGGCCGCACGCGCGGTACCATCGGCTCGATAGGCTTGATCAGATCCGGCGCGCTCATGACGTCCCTCCCTTCACCGCCCACATCACCAGCACCGTGATGACCAGATTCACCAGCGACAGCGGCAACAGCATCTTCCACGCGAGCCCAAGCATCTGATCGTACCGGAAACGCGGCAGCGTCCAGCGCACTTGAATCTGGATCACGCACATGATGAGTATCTTGGCAAGGAACCCGACCAACTGCAGCGCGATCACGAGACCGTGTGCGAGCGGTATCTCATGGCCGCCGGGGAGCAGGAATCCGGCATCGCTCATGAACGGTAAGTTGTAGCCGCCCAGAAACAGCGTCGTGAACAACGCGCCGATAATGGCGATCTGAATGAACTCGGCGAACATGAACAGCCCCATCTTCATGGCGCTGTATTCCGTGTAGTAGCCCGACACCAACTCCGACTCCGCTTCTGGTAAGTCGAACGGGATGCGCTTGTTCTCGGCGATGGCCGCGGTCATGAACAGGAACGCGGCAAACGGCTGATAGAAGACGCCCCATGCCGGCAGTACGCCGCCCAGCGTGCCCGACTGCTGGCGCACGATCGCACCGAGATCGACTGTGCCGTACACGAGGATGAGCCCCATGAGCGTCAGGCCCATGACGAGTTCGTACGAAATCATCTGCGAGCCGGCGCGCAGTCCACCGAGCAACGAGAACTTGTTCTCCGACGACCAGCCGGCGAGCATCGCGCCGATGATGGTCAGGCCGCTGAACGCGAATACCACGAGCAGGCCCGCATCAAGCTGCGCGATCTGCAACGGATACGTGCGACCGCCAAACCACGATGCGAGCGCCGGGATCAAACGACCCGGATCGATCGTGCCGCCAAACGGTACAACCGCGAACACGAGCAGGACCGGCGTGAACATGACGAACGGCGCCAAGAAGTAGCCGACCTTGTCGTGCATCTGCGGCTTCCAGTTCTCCTTCAGCAACATCTTTGCGCCATCGGCCATGCCATGAAACAGGCCCAGCCAGATCAACTTGATGTTGGTGAAGGGAATTCGGATGTAGGCGCGGTTGGCGCCGACACGATCGGCCATCACGGCGCCCTGCTTGCGTTCCACCCAAGTCAGGAATCCGCCAAACATGAGCAGCACGACGATCGCATACACAATCGACAGCACGGCCATCAGCAGGTCGGGCATCACACTGGCGTTCATGTGTGCGTCGCCACGATCGGCGCCGTCGAGACCAGCGCGGCGAACAGCGCTTCCGCGTGCGCGATCGACGGCTTCACCGGAAAGCACGCCTCGAACGGCGTGACGGTCCCTTCGAAGTTTGTGTAGTGACCGCTGCGTTCCGTCTGAATGCTGATCGGAAGGAAGACATCGGCCCGCGCGTTCGCCTCATGCACGTAACTGTCGAGGCGAATGACCTTCACCCCAACCGGGACGTGCGCGCCATCAAAGCCTTCGCCCCAGACGAGCAGGACATCCGCGCCCGCGAGCGCCGCTGAGGCGTCGACGGGGAGCACCGGATACAGCGCCAGCGCCGCTTTGCGATTCGGATTTTTGTCCGGCTTGATCAGCAGTGCGTCTTCGAGGCGCTCGCCCGGCAACGGCTGATGATCCACTTTCACGAAGCCCTGCAGGCGATCGCCGAACGCCGCATGGAATGCCGCATGGAATGCCGCCAGCTCTTCGTTCGACCCGAAACTCGACACAAGCGCGACCGGCGCCTTCGCGTTCGCGAGCAGGTGCGCGGCGGTGGCCGTCGCGACCGACAGATCGACGGCGGCACCGGCGTGCATCGCCTGTTCGGCGCGCGGCCGCTCGAAGAAGTGCCCAAGGTCACGCGCCTTGTTGCAGACCCACAAGCCGTTGACGTCGGGATTCTCGAGCGGGGTCACGCGATCGATGCGGGTGTTCAGATTCGGATCGAGCGCATTCAGCTTCCACTCGCGCTTACGGTGCCAGATGTTGATGCTGCAACCGCGCTCGCAGCCCGGACAGACGGACGGCGTCGACTTGAGATACCAGACGCGCGCATGATCGAGCAACTCGCGCGAGAGCAGCGCGCCAACCGGGCAGAGGTCGATGACGTTATCGGAATAGACGTCATTGTTAAAATCCGCGTCTTCCGCCGGACGGATCAGCGCATGATCGCCCCGGTTCACCGCGGCCAACGCGTGCGATTTCGAGATCTCGTGCGTGAAGCGGACACAGAGCGTGCACATGATGCACCGCTCGTTGTCCAGCATAATGCGATCGGACAACGGATAAAACTTCGTCGCGTGCGTCTTCGGATCGCTGGACAGCGATTTCTCACCGTTGTGCTCGTAATGATAGTCCTGCAGCGTGCACTCGCCCGATTTGTTGCAGATGCCGCAATCCACCGGATGATTGAGCGTGATGAACTGCATCGTCTGCTTGCGGAGCTTCTTCGACAGCTCGGAGTTGAGCATCACGTTCATGCCAGCGGTGACTGGCATGTTGCACGCAATGTCGAACCACGGATCGCCCTTTTCCTGCTCAATCTCGACCATGCAGATGCGGCAGTTGCCAGGCACCGACAGTTCGGGATGCCAGCAGAAGTGCGGGATCTCGATGCCGTTCGCGCGTGCCGCCTGAATCACGGTCTGTCCGTCTTCCGCCAGCATCGGCATGCCATCAATGAAGAATTCGAAGCTCATGCGGACGCTCCCGTCAACGTTGCATGCGCGTTCGTGTTCGCCGCTTCAAACGGATCTTCCATCGTCAGCCGTCCACCAAGCATCGAGTGTCCGTTCGTGATGAAGTACTCGAATTCTTCGCGATAGTGATCGAGGAGCGCGGTGATCGCGTAGCCGGCGGAATCGCCCAAGCTGCAGATCGTCGTGCCGTCGTTCGCGTTGGAGATATGATACAGGCGATCGATATCGTCGGGACGCCCGCCGCCAGCGACGATGCGATCGAGCACGCGCTGCATCCACCCCATGCCTTCACGGCACGGTGTGCACTGGCCGCAAGACTCGTGGTGATAGAAGCGCTGAATCACCTGCGCGAGGCGCACGATACACGTCCCTTCGGCGATTACCATCATGCCGCCAGAGCCGAGTTGCGACCCTGCGGCCACGGCGGTGATGTGATCGAGCGTCACGCCCTTGATCTCATCCGCAGAGAGAATCTTCGTCGATACGCCGCCGGGGATGATGCACTTGAGCGCCTTGCCCCCCTGAATGCCGCCGCAATCCTCGAAGATGAACTGCTCCCACGAGTAGCCATACTCGACTTCGTAGACGCCCGGCCGATTGACATGTCCGGAGATCGAGATCATCTGCGTGCCCGGGCTCTTCGGCGTGCCGACCTTCTTGAACTCGGCGGCGCCACCACGAATGATGACCGGCACGTTGGCGAGCGTTTCCACATTGTTCACGACGGTAGGCTTCTGATAAAGGCCCCTCACCGTGAGCCGCGGCGGACGATTGCGCGGCCAGCCTTTCTTGCCTTCCAGCGACGCAAGCATCGCCGACGCTTCGCCGCACACATACGAGCCCGCGCCGCGATAGAGCACGATGTCGCAGGAGTACTCGGTGCCGAGGATGTTCTTGCCCAGCAGTCCGGCGGCATAGGCCTCTTCGATCGCGGCGGCCATGCGGCGATACGACAGATCGAATTCACCACGAATGTAGATGAACGCGTGGCGGCCCATCAGCGCATACGAGCCGAGAATCAGACCCTCGACACACATGTGTGGGACATGCTCGAGCAACCACCGATCCTTGAACGTGCCCGGCTCTCCCTCGTCTGCATTCATGCAGACGTAATGCGGTTCACCGTCGTTCAGCTTGACGACGCCCCACTTCCGACCGGCAGGGAACGCGGCGCCACCATGGCCAAGGATGCCTGATGCGGCCACCTCTTTCGTGACGTCCGCGGGCTGCATCTCACGCAGGGCCTTCTCGAGCGCCTGATATCCGCCCCGTGCCCGATAGTCAGCCAGCGTATGTGAAGTCTCGGTCACGGGGAAGTTCATGAAGAACTTCGTACCCGACAGCATCGGCTCTGCGGCGGTCCATTGACTCATTTCGACCACTCCATGAGCAGTGCGTCGACCGCAGCCGGCGTGAGATTCTCGTAGTACGCGTCGTTCACCATCATCATCGGCGCCGTGCCGCAGGACGCGAGGCACTCGACGGTCGACAGTGTGAACCGTCCATCCGGAGTCGTTCCGCCCTTGTCGATGCCGAGCCGCGTGCAGAGATATGTCACCAGACCCTCTGCGCCGCGCAGCGAGCAGGAGACGTTGTGGCACACCTGGATGTGATGTGTGCCGAGCGGTGTGCGCGTGAACTGCGTGTAAAAAGCGACGACCTCGTCGATCTGGGTGCGCGGTACGCCGAGGTATGCCGTCAGATCGGCAATATCTTCATCGGCGATGTAGCCCCGCTCTTCCTGAATGCGTCGCAGCGCGGGGATCGAGAGCGAGCCGTCGAAGCCTTCGGGATAGCGCTCCTTCCACCGTTCGAACTCGGGGATGAGGCGCTGGACGAGACCGGTCATGGCGTCGCTCATCGATCGCACTCCCCGCCGATCATATTGATCGATCCGAACGTCGTCACGAGATCGGCCAGTTGATATCCATCGAGCATCTTGTGTGCGCCGCCCATGTGCACGAAGCTGGGCGACCGCACGTGTACTTTGTGCGGCGTGCCCGTGCCGGTGCTGACGTTGTAGAAGCCGAGTTCACCGTTCGGCGCTTCGTGCGCGAGATACATGTCGCCCGCAGGCACCGACGGTCCTTCCATCACGAGCTTGAAGTGATTGATCAGCGATTCGATCTCCGTGTACACCAGATGCTTCTCGGGGAAGACGCAGCGGTGATCGACCACATTGATTGGTCCGTCGGGCATCAGTTCGAGCAGCTGGCGAATCATGTAGACCGATTCGTCCATCTCGCGCATGCGCACATAGTAGCGATCGTAGTTGTCGCCGTTGATACCGACAGGGACATCGAAATCGAGTTCGCCGTACGCGAGGTACGGCGTATCCTTGCGCAAGTCACACGCGAAACCGGTCGAGCGCAAAATCGGTCCCGTGTAGCCCCAGTGCAGGGCGTCGGCCGTGCTGATGACGCCGACGTTGCGCATACGATCGATGAAGATGCGATTGCGATCGACCAGACCGTGCACGCGCCCGATGTACGATTCGTACTCGACAAGAATTTCCTTCAGGCGGGCGAACCAACCATCGGGCACATCGTTCGCAAGCCCGCCGATGCGGCCGTACGAGTACGTCACGCGCGCGCCGGTCAGCTGCGCGAGGTGCTCATACATGAAATCGCGCACCGTGACGAGATAGAGGAACCCCGTCATGGCGCCCAGCTCCATCAGACTCGCGGCGACGCAGGTGAGGTGATCGCAGATGCGGGAATATTCCGAGAGCAGCGTACGCAGGTACTTCGTGTGCGGCGTGACCGTGATCCCCATCAACTGCTCGACGGTGTCGCAATACGCGAAGTCGTTGATCAGCGCCGAGCAGTAGTTCAGGCGATCGACGTACGGGATCAGGTTGTGCCAGGTGTGATCCTCGCACTCCTTCTCGAATCCGCGATGCAGGTATCCGCAGTGCACGTCGGTGCGCAGCACTTTTTCGCCATCGAGTTCGGCGATGATCTGCACCGTACCATGTGTGGCGGGGTGCGACGGTCCGATGCTGACGATGACGGTGTCATCGCGTTGATGCGTCGTGAATGCCGAGTGGATCGTGTTCGGAATTCCGTTGGCGGCACTCGGATTAGCGGACAAGGGCACCCTGCGGCGGACGATACGGAACGAGCGGCTGTTCCTTCTGCTTGGGATAATCCTTGCGCAGTGGATGGCCGACGAAACCTTCGTACAAGAGAATCGGGCGCAGATCGTGATTGCCGCGGAACTCGATGCCGTACATGTCGTGGCATTCGCGTTCCATGTAGTGCGCGGAACCGTAGAGGCCGATCAGCGAGTCGACGATCGGATGACCTTCGCTCACACGCACCTTGAGCCGCACGCGCACTTTATGCGTCATCGAATAGAAGTGGTAGACCACTTCAAAGCGCAGCGGGACATCCGGCCAGTCGACGGCGGTGACATCAAGAAACAAATCGAAGGCAAACTCATCGCGCAGGCGCTGCACGACGGGCAGCAGCGCGGCGGCATCGAGTTCGAGCACGAGCACGCCGTGGGCGACGCCGAGCGATCGGATGGGCGCGGCCACCTCACCACTGTCTCCGGCCGGGACCAGCTGCTGCTGAAGTAACTCCAGAATCGGTGTGGTCACGATCAGAACGTGTCGTTGATGATAGGGTGGTGCGACGTCGCGATCTTCTCCTGCAATCGCATGATGCCGTCGATCACCATTTCGGGACGCGGTGGGCAGCCCGGGACATAGATGTCGACCGGAATGATGCGGTCGATGCCGGGGAGCGAGGCGTAGTTCTGATAGAAGCCACCCGTGCTCGCGCAGACACCGAAGGCCATCACCCACTTCGGCTCGCACATCTGCTCGTAGACCTTGAGCAGAATCGGCGCCTGCTTCTGCGTGACCGTCCCCACGATCATGAGCAGATCGGCCTGTCGTGGCGAGAAGCGCGGGAGCGCCGCGCCGAACCGGTCCGTGTCATACGCCGAGGCGCTGACGGCCATGAATTCCATCGCGCAGCAGGCGGTCACAAACGGGTAGGGGAAGATGGAAAACTTCCGCGCCCATCCGACCAGTTCATCCTTGCGTGTGGCGATGTATTCGAACGTGGCGTGCTTCGTATGTTTCGAAGGTGCGGCACCCGGCGCATTCGTATCGACAATCGGCAGCGGCTTTCCGTACATCGTTACTCCGTCACCGCTTCCAGAATCCGCGCCTTGTAGACGTACAGGAGGCTGAGGACCAGCAAGCCGATGAAAAGGAAGAACGTGAACACCATGAACCCCGTCAGCGGCTTCGCGGCTAGGGTCCAGATGAACAAGAACATGGTTTCGAGATCGAAGAGGATGAAGATGATCGCCACCGCGTAATACTTGATGGGGACCGCCTTCACGTTCACGATGTCCACGGGTACGGCACCGCACTCGAAGGGCTCGAGCTTGATGGACGTCGCCTTGGGTTTCGGACCGAGCAGGTTGTTCAGCGTCAGCGCGACGCCGACGAAACCAACAATTGCGATCAGGTACAGCAGGAACGTGACGTATGGATTCATCAGTCGAACGTGCCTTTTGGAGGGAGATCGGCCAACGTGCCGCCGCGCACACGACGCGTCAAGGCGGCCTCGACATGATTACGCGCCGCACCTGCGAAATGTGTAGGGCTTTTGGTAGCAAAGACTAAGGTAATCTCGGGGGACCAGCTGTGACCGTCTTGCGCACGACTTCGCCGGCTGGATACCGTTGCCGCGCCGCCGTCCATTCCTTCTGATTTCCATCATGTCAACAGATCCTTACACCCTACGGGCCGCGACCGCCCCCGATGTGCCGTTGCTGGCCTCGCTGATCGTCCGATCGGGCATCGCGTTGAGCAAAGGGTTCTATACCGCGGAGCAGGCGCAGGCGATCACGAGCCATGTGTTCGGCGTCGACAGCCAGCTCATTGCTGACGGCACCTACTATATGGTGGAGGACCGGAACGCCGACCCGGTGGTGCCAGTCGCCTGCGGCGGTTGGAGTCGTCGACGCACACTGTTCGGCGGCGATCAGACGAAACGCGGTGCGGACCCGCTCCTCGATCCGGCCACTGATGCGGCCCGGATCCGGGCGTTCTTCGTCGAACCATCGATGGCACGGCAGGGGCTCGGCCGGCGGCTTATCGAGCATTGCTCACGCGAGGCTTATCGGGCCGGATTCCGGTCGCTCGAGTTGGCCGCCACGATGCCCGGAGTCCCACTCTATCGGGATGCCGGCTTTACCATCGCCGACGAGTTCGTGATCACTGTCGGCGCTGGGGTCGAAGTGCCGCTCGCGACGATGCGCCGCCCCTTGGCTCCACTCGACGGCTTCGCAGTGGTCCCGACCATAACGGCCGCCCATGTCCTCGGCTATAACCGCGCCCTCGACCAAATCGCCCGCGAACGGCGCTATTTCGGGATCGTCGAAGGGCCGCCGGTCGCGACCTCGCAGGCGTTCGTCGATGCGGCACATATCGGTCGCGGCGTCCATCTCGTCGCCCTCAACGTCGATGACGCCGTGGTCGGATGGTGCGACATCGCCCGGCACACCCGCGCCGGGTTCGAGCACTGCGGCCGCCTCGGGATGGGGCTGCTTCCCGAGGCGCGCGGCAAGGGGGTCGGTGAGAGGCTGCTTCGCGCCGTCCTTCGCGGGGCCAAGCGACAGGCGTTCGAGCGGGTCGAGCTTGAAGTATTCGGGTCAAACACCAAGGCGCAGGCGCTGTATCAGCGACTCGGCTTTATCGAAGAAGGACGCAAGGTCGGCGCACGAAAGCTTGATGATGTCTACGACGACGACGTGCTGATGGTGCGGTGGCTGGTCAGCCCCGCGCCGCGAGGGGCGTGACGGCGCTACGTACGATGCAGCCCCTGCTCACGCGCTAGATCACCGAGTGCTGTCCGGTCGCGGACGCCAACCTTGTCGAAAATGTTGGCGAGATGCGTGCCAACCGTGCGTGCCGAAATGGCCAGCTGTGTGCCGACTTCCTTGTTCGTGAGACGGCGCGCAATCAGGCGAACGATCTCGAGTTCACGCCCTGTGAGTCCGTCGAAGCCGGGCGCGGTGCGGCGGACCGGCATGCGCGCGCCCAGTGTGCGCAGCAGGGCGCGTGCCTCCTCGATGGCGGGATGTGCGCCAAGGGTTTCGAGCAGTTGGAGCGCAGCGCGCGCTTCACGGGTCGCTTCTTCGGTGTCGCCGAACGCCTGCAGGGCCCGCGCAAGCCGCAGCCGCGTGCGCGCCGCGTCGAAGGGAATCGGGACGGCTTCGAGGATCGCAATACCCTGCTGAAACGCCTCGATCGCCGCCGGTAGGTCTCCACGCCGCCGAGCGAGTTCGCCTTCAATGACGTGCACCCATCCGCGACCGACGGTGTGCGACAGCAACGCCGCATCGCGGACGAGTCGCGCGCGCAGCGATGCCAAGGTCGCCTGATCATCCACCGCGAGCGCCGCGTCAGCCATTGCGGGAATCAAGCGATAGACCACCCATGCGACGTACCCCGTGCGGTCCGCCATCGCGAGTGCGTCACGGCCCAGCGTCAGCGCCCGCGCATGTTCGCCGATGGTCACCAACCACATCACGCGGGCAATGTACGCCGGCAGCACGCCGTGCACTTCAAACGGCTTCGTGACATCGACCGCATCCGCACCGGAGACTTTCCACGCTTCATCGATGAGGCGCTGGGCTTCGGTCGTCTCACCGCGCTGCAGATACACGCCGCCGACCCAGTACAGCAAGCGCGCGAGCAGCGTGGTCTGGTCCAACGAGCGGGCGGTCGAAATGGCGCGTTCGCCTTCGACGAGCGCGCGATCCCAGTCCCCAGTGCCCGCACGATACTCGATGGCGATTTCTGCGGTGCGCAATTGCAGCAGCGGGGAATGCAGTTCGTCGGCGAGGCGGATCGCCTTCTCGAGATGCTGCTGCAACGATCCGATGTTGGCCGTGAGTCCGCCAAGCGCCGCGACCCAGTAATGCGCAGTCCAGGCGAGGTTCTTCTGGCCAGACCGTTCGGCGAGTTCGACCGCGCTTCGGGCATGGGCCCACGCTCGATGGGCAGGGCCCGACCAAGTATGCAGCGTCAGCAGCATGCGATGCGCGCGCGCGAGTAGCGCGACATCGCCGCGTTGCTCGGCCAGATCCAAGGCCTTTGCGATCTCACGGCGCGCGTCGTCGGGCAGTCCCAGCGCTTGCAGCGCGTCCCCTTTCGCGAGTCGCAGTCGCGCCAGCAGCATCGTTTCGCCGAGTGCCTCGGCGATCGCGATGCCGGCATCGAAGTGCCGCACGGCATCTGTGAGTCTGCCCAGTCCCTCGTAGCCGAGCCCCAGACGGCGTTCGACAATCGCGACGCCATGCTGGTCGCCACGCGCCTGCGCGAGTTCGTGCGCGCGCGTGCAGATGGTGATCGTCTGTTGATACTCGCCGAGGCGACGGTACAGGCGCGCCAGTTCGTCGAGCAACACCGGTACGACATCGGTATCGACCGCATCGGGATATTCATCGGCGCGATCGAGCGCCGCCTGCAGTGCGCTCGCGGCTTCGCGACCCGCGAGACGTGCACTTGCCTGTCGACCGGCCAGTAGCAGCCACCGCACGGCGTCGCGCGCATTCACCTTCGGGTCAGCGAGACGCCAGTGCGCAGCGATCTGTTCTGCATAGCGTTCGGCGTGATCACCGTATGCCGCTTCGAGTGCGGTGGCGATACGCGCATGCATGGCACGTTCGCGCGCGAGTCCGACCGCGTCGATCAATGCCTGGCGCAGCATCGGGTGCGCGACATCGTAGGCAACGGCGCCACCTTGCAACTGCTCGATCACGATGTTCTGTCCGCGCAGGATATCGAGCGCCGAGAGGAGCGAGTGTTCATCGGGGCCGGCAGGATCGAGCGCGTCGGCATCGCTCGTGGCGGCCAAACGCAGTACGTCGTGATCTGTCGCGTTGCCGGCTACGGCGATGAGCTCGGCGATGCGCCGCGCGTCCGTCGGCAATCGGTCGAGGCGCGACTGCAAGACGTCGCGAACGGATCGCGGCAGCACGACTTCTTCGAGATGCCATCCGACCCACACATCGCCCGTCTTTCGCAGCGCGTCGCGCGAGACCAATTCGGCCAGCGTCTGTTCGACGAAGAACGGATTGCCGCGCGTCGCGTCGTGCAGCGCGGCGATGAAAACGCTGATCGACGCCGGATCCACATCGAAGCGTTGCGCCACGAGCTGACCGACCGCATCGACGGTCAACGGGGCCAGCGGGACATCGGTGGCGACGCCGAGTGAGCGCAACGAGCGCACCATCGTGCGCAACGCGTCGGGGAGTTCGCGTTCCGTCTCGTTCCAGGTGCCAACCAGCAGGAGGCGGTAGTTCGAGACCTGACGGGCCAGGAAGTGAAAAAGCTCAACCGATGATGGGTCAGCCCACTGCAGATTCTCGAGCACTAACAGCACGGGCTGCCGTTCGGCCAGTCGCGCGAGCAGCTGCAACACGCCGGCATGCAGACGCACGTGCTGTTCGGCTGCGGTCGCGCCGTGCATGCGGCTGTCGGTGCCTGTTGTCGGCGTCATCGACGGCGCGAGCGCCGTGAGCACCGCCCGATCGCCGCGAGTGAGCCGCAGCAGCACGCTGCCGTCCATCGCCGAGAGTACGGGCTCGCACGCATCGGCGAACGGCGCATAGGGAATCGCCGCTTCGAGTGCATAGGCGCGACCGATCATGACCTGCCAGTTCGCGTCGCGCGCATGACGAGCGAGTTCGGCGATCAGGCGCGTCTTGCCGACGCCACCATCGCCGTGACAGAGTACCACCGCGCCTTCGCTGCGCGCCGTTTGTACGCGACGCGCTTCAAGCTGCGCGAGTTCGCGATCACGACCGACCAGGCGTGGGCCGACGTCATGTGCTTTGGCAGCGGGATTCATCAATGAGAGCGAGTGGGAAGTGTAAGCGCGTCGTGAGGACCGATCAGAACGCCTGATTGAATCCGATGTAGAGCCCCGATGCGCCATCGCGGCCGCGACCGTAGTCCGCGCGCACGCTCGTGCGTTGCCGCGGATCGATCTGCACCCGTAGTCCGGCGCCGTACGTCGGCAACAGTTGTGCCTGACCGAGATCGCCCAGTGAGGGGGCGGAGAAACCCGCACCGGCGAACGCGACCGCGCCGACACGATAGCGAATCGGTGTACGATACTCGCCTTGCGCCGCGGTCATCCACCGATCGCGATAGCGTCCTTTGGCGTAGCCGCGCATGATATCGCTGTTTCCGATGAGCGCGAGCTGATCGAACGGTGCCGCGCCATCAATGCCGATCACTTGCACCTGCGTGGCGACCACGTGCTCGCCGCGCAGCGCACGATACGCGCGCGCATCGAGGCGCGTGCGCCCGTATTGAAAGTCTGAGAGAACGCCTTTAATGGCACGCGCATGGCTTATTTGCACCCAGTGCCCACTGCGCGGCGCGAAGAGGTTGTCACGGGTGTCCGCTTGAAGCCCCGCCGACCATTCGGTCATGCGTCCGCCAGTCGACCCAAGCAGTGTGCGCTGCCGCAAGACGCCGATGGTATCGGCGACAATAGACTGATCCAAGTAGCGCACACTGCCCGTGGCATACCAGCCTTCACGCACACGTTGCTGCAGCGACGCATTCAGCTCAGTGCCTTTGGGAGTGAACGTTTCCTTGGCCGATTCGGGTGTGCGGTCGCCGATGCCGTAAAAGGGAAGCGGAAATTCCTGCCAAGCGGCCGAAGCCGCGACCTTCCGAGCGTTGCCAATCGTCCAGTGCTCACCCTCGATGCTGACGCGCGTCTGCTGCTTCGTCGATCGCAGTGCGGAGGCAAGGAGTGACGTGGGTCGTGTCCGGGAGACGAGAGCCGGCTCGTAGACGGCGAGTACCGTCGCACCGAACTGAAGCCCCGTTTCGGGGGCGGATCCCAGTGCCGGCAACGGTTGAATGCGGCGGTGAGGGGTTGTCGAATCGACCGGCTGCGCGCCGACTGCGGTGGAGATGGACGCCGGAAGCACGGCCACGGCGAGCAGCACGGAGCAGAGCGAACGGCGTGGCATGTGATTTCCTTGGATTGATCAGTTTATCGTCGACAGACGGGCATGTCGTTCCTGACCAGAGAATCGCGCTCCTAAGTCTGAGCAGACATACGTCGCATGACGTAGCTCGGCAACGCGTATGACGTACTGCTCGGCTGTCTAAGTCGGTTGACCGGTCGCGCGACCGGGAGGTCGAGGCTTTCTTTCGCCCATGATGTCGACATCTGAACCGATCCCTATTCTCATTCGCTGGATCAGCCGGCGGGCTCTTCGATGGTGCTATCGCGAGATCCGGTTCGTCGGGACCCAGCAGATTCCGGCGAAGGGACCCGTGCTGCTGTTCGGCAATCATCCCAACGACCTGCCCGATGTGCTGGCCGGCTTCTTCACGACCACCCGCCAGGTCCGGTACGTCGCGACGATCTCGGCGACGGTGCTGCCGCTGGCGGCAACTACCTATCGCGGACTCGGCGTCATCCCCGTCACCAGAATCCGTGATGTTCGTAAAATGAAGGCGCTCGGCGTCGACGTCTCGACAGTAAACCGGTCGGCGTACAATGCCGTGGTCGAGGCGTTCGGCGCGGGCGATCTGGTCGGCGTCTTCCCAGAAGGGGGCGTGATTGACTCGAGTCGAGTCGGTACAATGCATGCTGGTGTCGGCAAAATGGCGCTTAGGAGTCTCGATACTGACGGCGTCAACGATGTAAAGCTTGTGGCGTTTGGCATGCAGTATGAAGCGCCGAGGACCCTGCGAAGTGACGTCATCGTGCAGGTCGGGGCGCCATTTTCGCTTGCGCGCTGGGCGCGTGAGGCCGAAGAACCGACCCCGGTCGCCCTGTCGAAGCGGTTGCACGAGGAACTTGTCGCCGTCACCAGGAACAGCCATAGCTGGGCGTTGGCCGATGCGCGCGACCGGCTGACGGCGGTGATCGCCGCGGTCATGGCCACGGCCAGCGAGCCACTGCTAGAAACGGCGGTCCGGGTGCAGCCGAGGTGTGCGCGGCTGGTGGACGGCAGCGATCGGTCGCATCCGTCGCCTGATTCTGCGGCGGAATGGACGGTGCTGGCTGACGGGGTGGCGCGCATCGTCGAACGCGTTGGAGGGCTGCCCACCTCGGCTCGCGACATTGCGCGCGTGCTCGATGCGGCCGCCGGCGGGCTCGAAGAGGAGAGCCCTCAGGCCCACTGGCCGCCGATGGCGTTCGTGGTAGGGGCTGCGGTTCCGGCCGCGATCGGTCTCGCCTTGCATGCGCCGCTGTTCGCCCTAGTGCAGTGGGTCGCACGCCGTCTGGCCGCCGATCGCAGCGAACTCGTCGCGAAGGCGATTCTGCCGGGCTTGCACCTTATCTTCCTTGGGTACCTGATCCTCGGCGGATTTTTCGCGCTGGGCTTTCGCGCGGTGGCAATGTCCGCGTGGTGGGCGATCCCATTCGTGATGCTGCTGCCGCGTCTCGGGGATCTGGGTCTGGCTTGGCGTGACGCGCTGCGAGCATTGCAGCTGCGTACGCGCGTTCGACGTCTATCGGCGTCGGACGCGGCCTCCATTCGAAGCGCCGCCGAGCAGGTACGGCGCGCCTGGATGGCTCTTTCTACTTCACCGTACGTGTGAGCGATTTCTCATGAAGGTTGCATGACGCTGATTTCGATCGGCAACGCGATGGTCGAATTCGGCGCCACCGAGATCTTCCGTGATGTCTCACTCACGATCGGCGAGATGGATCGTTGGGCCGTGGTGGGACGCAACGGAACCGGCAAGACGACGCTCGTGCGGATGCTCACGGGCGACCTGATGCCCACCAAGGGATCGGTCGCACGCACGCCCGGTATGCGTGTCGCGTTGATGGATCAGCATCGGCGTTTTCCGGAAGATCAGACGCTGTGGGAGATTGTCGCCGATGCATTCGGTGCGCTGCGCCAGCTGGAGCACTCGCTCGCGGCACAAGCGGCGAATCTCGAGCATGATCACGGCGAAGAGGCGATGCAGAAGTATGGCCGCGATCTCGAGCGTTTCGAGCGTGAGGGCGGCTATCAGATGGCGGCGAAGGTCGACAGCGTGCTGATGGGGGTCGGCTTCGACCCCGAGGCCGCGCGCAACACGCGCATCGGCACACTAAGTGGCGGTGAACGCGGGCGCGTCGCGCTGGCGCGTCAGCTGGCGACGCCGGCCGACCTGATGATTCTCGACGAACCGACCAACCACCTCGATCTCGATACGACGGCGTGGCTGGAGAATCACCTCAAGGACATTGATCGCGCGGTGCTCTGCATCAGCCACGATCGTGCCTTTCTCGATGCGTTCGCCGATCACGTCATGCACTTCGAGGGTGGCTCTGCGTTCACGTATACCGGTGGCTACCAGTCGTTCATCACGCAGCGTGAAGAACGTCGACTGACGCTGCAACGGCAGTTCGAACAACAGCAGCGGAAGATCGCGTCCGAGAGCGATTACATCGCGCGCAATCTCGCGGGGCAGAACACGCGACAGGCGAAGGGTCGCCGCAAGCTGCTGGCGCGCATGCCGCGTCTGTCGGCGCCGATCGGATCGGACGCCGTGATGGCGCTGCGTCTGTCAGCGGGTAATCGCAGCGGCGATCGCGTCGTCGAGGCGTCGAAGGTGACCGTCGCGGTGCAGACGCACAATGAGGTACGCGAGCTCCTGAAGGATGTCACCGTGGTACTCGAGCGCAATGAAGTTATCGCGCTGCTCGGTCCGAACGGTTCCGGCAAGAGCACGCTGATCAAGACGCTGCTGGGTGAGCATCCGCCGCTTCGGGGCGAAGTGAAAGTCGGGCCCTCGACGACGGTCGCGTACTACCGGCAGGATCTGGCGCACTTGCCGTTGGAGATGTCGATCTATGAAGCGATCGCGACGCAGCGTCCGCTCTGGGAACGGCGCATGGTACAGGGGCATCTGGGGCGTTTTGGATTCTCTGGCGATGAAGTGCAGCGCACCGTCGGCACACTGTCCGGCGGTGAGCGCGCGCGTGTGGCGCTCGCCCTGCTGACGCTCTCGACGGCGAACATGCTGATTCTCGACGAACCGACGAACCATTTGGACGTCGAAAGCATTGAAGCCATCGAAGATGCGATCGAGGAGTACGAAGGCAGCGTGCTGATCGTGAGCCACGATCGCGCCGTATTGCGCGGTCTCGCGACGCAGGTGTGGGAGCTGCGCGATCAGCAGCTCTTGGCCTTCGATGGGTCGTTCCTCGAGTGGGAAGCGGTGCGCGCGGACAACAAGGCGAAGGCCGAACGTGATGCGCGCGCGCTATCGGTGGCGGCGTCGGAGAAGGCATCGGCCGCACGGGCAGCGGCGCAGAAGGCGAGCAACGCGGCGCAGAAATCCGCCCAAAAGCACGAGGGCAAAACGCCGGACAGCAAGAAGTCTGGGGGGCAGAAGTCGGGCAACCAGAAACCGATGTCCGATGGCGACGTACGGAAGGCGACGCGTCAGGCCGAGAAGGCGCTGGCCGATGCAGAGCTGCGGGTGAACACGTTGGAGGAAAAGATCGCGGCGCTGACGAGGAGCCTCGAGGACTCGACGCTCTATGACACGCCCGACGGTGTGTCCAAAGCGCAGAAGCTCGGGCAGCAGTTGGATACGGCGCGCGAGTCGTTGGACGAAGCGATGCACGAATGGGGCGTCGCGGCAGAACAGAAACAGACGATCGGCAAGGGGTAAGCGTTGAAGCGTGTCCTGCTGGGTGCAATGCTGGGTGCAATGCTGGGTGCAATGTTGTTGGTGATTCCGGGTATGCTTTCGGCACAGGACACGCTTCCGCAGACGGCGACGCCGAAAAATGCGTCGCCGCTTCGCGCGTTGGCCGAGTTGCTGGCCGACGCGAGCCGGCGCAATGTGTTGCCGCGTGATCTTATGGCGTACAAGTCGCACGTCGAGACGGAGATCTCCGTGTTGCTGCGTCGCGAAGAAGGGACGGAGGCGATCGCCGCGGTCGAGCAGGTTGCGAGCACGTTGCGCTGGACACGTAGCGGCGAGTATGACCAGCATGTGATCGGCTATCGGGCGCAGCAGTCCGGGCCGAATTTTTCCATGCTGTCGGTCTTCCGCACCGGATGGCTGACCCCGGCGCTGTACGGCAATCGACTGCGCGTTCGTTCGCAGAATTCGCGGTCGCAGGCGCGCAACGCGATGCGCGGCGACGGCGCCGACACCTTGCCGGCTGTGCACCCACTCTCGGCCGATCGCGAGAAGTACTATCGCTACAGCGGTGGCGACACGATCGTCACGATCCGTGCGGGAGACCGCACGATTCCCATCGCGCATGTGCGCGTCACGCCGCGTCGCGATCAGGCATTGATGACGCTGCTGTTCGAAGGGGATCTCGACCTTGATGCCTGGCGCGGCACGCTCGTGCGCATGCGCGGCACGTTCGTGCGCGTCGGTGGACCGGCACGCCGCGGCGTGAACATTGGTGAAGCGGTGGCTTTCGTGGAATACGAGAACGGCGAACAGCTGGGCAACTACTGGCTACCGGCGAAACAGCGCATCGAGTTGCAGGCGACGCTGCCGATCCTGGGCGAAGGGCGCGTGGTCGTGCGAATCGTGTCGAAGTTCAGCGAGACGATGGTAAACGACACGGTACTCAGCGCCACTTCGATCGCCGCATCCGACGCGGACTCGATTCACTGGCGGCGCAAGTTGTCGTTCGCGTCCAACGACTCGATCAATCGTTTTGGCGCCTGGACGACGTCGGTCGGCCGATTGTCCGAGGGGATGCACGCAGACGATTTCATGGATGTCGCCCCCGATCGTTGGCGGCCGTTCGGCGCGCCGCGTCTGGATTGGGTCGCGACGCGCGCGGCCGACATCTTCCATTTCAATCGCGTCGAAGGGGCATACACGGGCTTCGGCGTGAAGTGGTCGCTGCGGGATCTTGCGTCCGGTGTCGTGGTGCGCGCCAATGCCGGGTGGGCGTGGAAAGAACAGACCGCACGCGGCCGCCTGTCGGTCGAGCAGACGCGCGGTCCGTTAACGCTTGGGTTGCGCGCGGGTCGCTCGCTCGACAACACGAATGATTTCCGTCAGCCGTTCGATTCAGGCAGCACGATGGGTGCGCTCTTCGCGTCGCAGGACCCATATGACTATGTGGATCGACGTCTCACCACCGTGAGCGCCGTGCAGCAGTTCGGCAAACGGAACGTGCTGTTGCGAGCAGAACTCGGATACGCCGACGATCGTTATCGACCGGCGACCTATCTGCGCAGCCCATTTGGCGGCACAGACTATCGACCCAATCGCGGCGTCGACGATGGCGGCTACGTGCGTTCGACGATGCTGCTCGAGTGGCATCCGGATATCAGCGCTGAGTTCGTGAAGCCTGGTGTGAGTGCGCGTCTGTTTTATGAACGCGGCGATGGCACGCTCAACTTTCAGCGCGTCGAGGCGCGCGTGGTCGGTCGCCAGCCTTTCGGACCGTTCGTGGCGATCGCGCGCGGCGATATCGGTACGGTACTTGGTTCCCGTCCACCGGCGCAGCAGCTGTTCGAGCTGGGCGAGCAGCAGAATTTGCCCGGCTATCGCGACAAGGAGTTCGCGGGTACGCGCGCGGCGAGTCTTCGCGGGTCGCTGCAGTACACGAGCCCGTTTTTGCGTCAGCCGATTCGCTGGCGTCAACTGCTGCTACCCGCGATCGCGCCGGGCTTAAGCGTTGGTGTGCAAAGTGGATGGGCCGAAGCGCCAAACGATGCAGCCCGCGCGGCAATACTGCGGTTGTCGCATCTCGACCCGCGCTCGATGAGCCCGATCGGTCCCGTGTCACGACCAACGGATGGTATCCGTGCGTCGGTCACGGCGGGGATTCGCCTCTTTTCGGGCGGCGCCTTTGTTGGCGCGACACGACCGGTCGACCAGTCCGCGCCGTGGAAGCTGTTGGTCACATTCGGTCAGCAGTGGTAGCCGACACAATCTATTGCACCGTCGCGGCAACCCTCTGTGGTCGTGCGACGTACTAATACGCCACGTCGGACGCTTGGAATCACCGCCCCTTGGAGCGTTGTTGTGAGAATTCGGTCCCTCCTGTTGTTGTGTTGCCTCGTCACGTTGCCGGCGATCTTGGGATCGCGGCCGGTCTTCGCGCAGAGCACGTCGGACATTATTCGCGGTCGCGTGACAGGACCCGACAGCCAGCCGGTGCAGAACGTGCAGGTGAAGGCCACGTCCTACAGTGGCAGCGTGACCAAGAGTGCCCGCACGGATCGTCGCGGCAACTTCACGATCATCTTCGTCAATGGCGAAGGCGACTACTGGCTTGAATTCGGGGCGCTCGGCTATGTGCCAAAGCGATTCGAGATCAAGAAAGTTGGCGACGAAGAGGTAATGCTTGCCGACACGCGGTTGGCGTCATCGATTGCGACACTCGATCAGGTGACGGTGACGGCCAACGGTGCGCGCGCGCTGACGAATCGCAATGCGACCGGCAATGATGTTGGCGGTGGTGAGAAAGCGCTGACGACCAATGCGGCCTTACCGCCCGACCAGGCGGGCAATCTGGCGGCGATGGCGTCGACGATTCCGGGCATTCAGTTGATTCCGGGGATGGATGGCTCCGCCGACATGTTTTCGGCGTTGGGCCTGTCGGGCGATCAGAACAACACGACGTTCAACGGGTTGGGCTCCGGCATCAACACGCTGCCGCCCGATGCGCAGGTACGACTGTCGTTCAATCAGTTCCCGTGGGACGTCTCGCGCGGTGGATTCAGCGGCGCGCAGATTCAGATCTCGTCGATTCCCGGCTCGAACTATTCATTCCGCAATCAGACGGGCTACGGCACCGCGCCCGATCTGCAGTGGACGGATGACAGCGCCGACTCAACAGGTCAGAAGTCGACGACGCTTCGCTACGGTGGCAGTGCGCGTGGCCCACTCGTGACCGACCAGGCGTTCTACAACGGCGCGTACTCGTTTCAGCGCCGCTTCTCCGATGCGTTGACGTTGCTCAACGCGAGCGAGGTCGGACTGGCGGCCGCTGGCGTGTCGGCGGACTCAGTCACGCGCCTGCTTGGCATTCTGAACAACAAGCGCGTGCCGGTGTCGGTGGCCCGCGCGCCGAGCCTGAACGCGACCGATCAGATCAGCCTGCAGGCGAATGTCGATCTGATGCCAAGTTCGTCCGGCACGGGACATTCCTTCACGCTTGGCACGAACGGATTCTACAGCCATACGCAGCCGACGCTCGGTGGATTTGGCGGTGGCAGCCTCCTGACAACGGTGCCGTCGCGCACGAACAACAATGAGGTGTCGTTCGGCAGCGCGTCGCTGACGCACGCAAATTACTTCTGGTTCGGCGTGCTCTCGCAGTCGACGCTCGGCCTGTCGGCGCAGCGCGTGGCGAGCACGCCGTTTCTGCAGTTTCCGTCTGGCACGGTGCGCGTCAACTCGATCCTGCACGACGGAACGAGTTCCATTCGGTCGCTGTCCTTCGGCGGCAGTCAATCACCGTTCGCGCAGACGTCGCAGGCCGTGCAGTTGAGCAACACGCTGTCGTGGTACAGTGAGGACAGCAAGCATGCGATCAAGCTGACCTCGAACTTGTCGCGCGAACACAATACGAACGACGCCAACACGAACCTGCTTGGCTCGTATACGTTCAATTCGCTGGCCGATCTCGAAGCAGGTCGTCCGTCGAGCTACGTGCGCACGCTAAACGGCATCAAGGGCGCGACGGATCAGATCTCGGGTGGTGTCTCGCTCGGCGACGCGTGGCGTCCGACGGCGCGCGTGCAGTTGCAATACGGCGTGCGTGTCGATGGGAATCGTTTTCTGTATAAGCCGCAGAGTAATCCGGCGATCCGCAGCGCGTTCGGCGTCGACAACGACGTCGTACCGAACAATCTCTACGTCAGCCCGCGTATCGGATTGCAATGGACGTACGGCACTGCACCGCAGGTGGCGTTCGTGCCGGGTGCCGCCCGTCCTCCGCTTGCGGTCATTCATGCGGGTGCCGGTGTCTTTCAGAACGTCGGGCCGGCGACGCTGATCAATGGCGCCGTCGTCAACACCGGTCTGGCCAACTCGACGCGTTCACTCGCGTGCGTCGGAGACGCGGCGCCGACGCCGCTCTGGAGCGACTATCTCACCAATCTCGGCGCCTTGCCGACGACGTGTGCTGACGGCTCATCGGGGACGGTGTTTTCGACGGGCGCGCCGAGCGTGACGGCATTCGATCGCGCGTACCAGCAGCCGAAGTCGCTGCGTACGGCGATCGACTGGTCGAGCCCCGTGCTCGACAATCGGTTCGTGCTGGGTGCGCAGGCGGTGTACTCATGGAACATCAATCAGGTCAACTTTATCGACCTGAATCTCAACACGACGACGCGCTTCTCGCTCGACAACGAAGGGGGGCGTCCAGTGTTCGCGCCCGCGTCGGCGATTTTCCCGCTGACGGGCAGCATCGCTTCGGCCTCGACGCGCAAGAACACGGCGTTCCAGCGCCTGACGCTGCAAACCAGCGATCTGCGTTCGGCGTCGACGAACGTGGTGTTCAAGCTCGTGCCGGTGACCGCGAATAAATACCTCCGGTGGCAGTTCACGTACTCCCTGCTCGATGTGCGCGATCAGTACAACGGTTTCAGCAGCACGGTCGGTGACCCGTTCCTGAAGGAATGGGGTCCGCACCTCGCGGGCGGCCGTCATCAGTTCCAGCTGACGTGGAGCAGCCTGCCGGTATTCGATCTGCTGTACTTCAACTTTGCTGTGGGAGTGAAGTCCGGGCAGCGATTCACGCCGTTCGTGGCCGGCGACGTGAATGGTGACGGACAGTTTCTGAACGACCGCGCGTATGTGTTCAATCCGGCGGCGGTGACTGATCCGACACTCAAGGCGAGCATGCAGTCGCTGCTCGCGAATGGCGCCCCGGCAGCGCGGGAATGTCTGAGCAAGCAGTTGAGTGTGCTCGCGTCGCGCGGCAGCTGTCAGGCGCCGTGGGTGACGACGACCAACCTGAACATCAACTTCAATCCGCAGAAGCTGGGCCTTCCGAAGCGTCTGACGATCAACCTGTCATTCACGAACCCGCTCGGCATCGCCGACCTGCTGGTGAACGGAACGAAGAACGCGAAGGGGTGGGGTCAGGAGATTCCGCCCGATCAGAGTCTGCTCTTTGTGCGCGGCTTTGATCCGACGGCCAACCGCTTCAAGTATGAAGTGAATCAGCGTTTCGGTTCGACGTTGCCGCAGCAGTCGGTCAGTCGCACGCCAGCGTATGCGAGCCTGAGCTTCGGCTTTGATATCGGCGCGCCGCGTGAACGGCAGCTGCTCACGCAACGCCTGGATATCGGTCGCGGTCGTCCGGGCACGAAGCAGACGGCGCCGAATCTCAAGGCGCTGGGATCGAGCTCGATTCCGAATCCGATGGCGCTGATTCTGACGCAGCAGGACTCGTTGGGCCTCAATCGCAAGCAGGCCGACAGCTTGGCGTCGATGAGCCGCCGGTTCACGCAGTTCGCCGACTCGGTGTGGACGCCGGTCGCGAGGTACCTCGAGGCGGTGCCGGACAAGTACAATCGCGATGAAGCGTACGACCGCTACGTGCATGCGCGCGAGGCGACGGTGGATCGGCTCCTTACGATCGTGCCGCACGTGAAGAAGCTGCTGACCTCGTCGCAGCGTCGGAAACTGCCGTCGCAGATCACGAACTATCTCGACACGCGCGTGCTCAAGTTCCTGCGCAGCTCGAGCGCCGGTGATATCAGTCCGTTCATGTTCCGATAGTCGGGCGTAGCGACAACCTTTTCGAGGGTGTCGGTGACAGATCTTGTGCGCCCGTTGGATTTGGGGAACGGACGGCGGGTTTAGCGAACTGCGTTGCCGCGGATGAACGCGGATGAGCAGCCGCGGAAAAGACGCGGTTACATCAACAGCTTGGTAGCTGTTTGTTGTTGTTGGGTGCGTGTAAACGATCGATCGATCCCACCGTTCCTGTTGCTCTTCCTGAGGTTCCGATGAAGCGATCCACTCCGATCTGCTCGCGTGCGCTGCTGGCACTGGGCGCCAGTACCGCGCTCTCGAGCATTGCGTTAGCGCAGGCGAAGGTTCCGGTAATGGCGTTGGCACCGTCGGCGGCCAAGAGCACTGCTACGTTCGGTGCAATTCTTGGCTTGCGGCAGTTGCCGAACGGCTCGGTGCTGGTGAACGACGCGGGTCGTCGCCGAGTGTTGATGCTGGATGCGTCGCTCGCGAAAGTGACGGTCGTCATCGATTCGACGGCCGGCACGTCCAATAGCTACGGTCCTCGTGCGACGCCGCTTATCGCGTATCTGGGCGATTCGTCGCTGTTCGTTGATGTGGCATCGACATCGTTGCTTGTGATCGATCCGAAAGGCCAGGTCTCGCGCGTGATGTCGGCGCCGAAACCCGGCGATCTACGCTTCATGGGTAGCAGTGCGGCGTATGTCGATGATCGCGGCCGGTTGCTGTATCGCGGCGCGCAGATGGTGACGCAGAATCGTTCGCTCAATCCGGGCGAGCGGCCCGCGCCGATTCAACCACCCGATTCCGCACCGATTCTGCGCGCCGATTTCGATTCGCGCATGGTCGATACCGTCGGTCGCGTCAAGATCTCGAGCGGCACACGCATGAACATGCAGCAGAGCGCCGACGGGAAGATGGCGATGACCATGACCATCAATCCGTTGCAGGTGGTGGACGACTGGGCAGTGCTTTCGGATGGATCGCTCGCCTTTGTGCGTGGCCAGGATTATCACGTCGAGGTGACGGCGCCTGCGGGTACTCTGGCGCGCGGAACGAAGCTTCCGTTCGACTGGAAGCGCCTCACGGACGACGACAAGCAGAAATTGATCGACTCGGCGCGTACCTTCACGGAGTCGGCCATGAGGGCCTCGTCGGCGAACGCGACGCCCGGTCAGTTCACGATCGGCGGTGGCGCTGGTGGCCCACCGGGCGGCGGCGGTGGTGAACCGCGCGTGATGGTCGTGACGTCGGCGAGCGGTGGTGGCGGTGGTGGTGGTGGCACCACAGTTGGCGGTGGCGAGGCGATGCCGGCCGGCGGTCCGCCGATGCAAATGAACATCGGGGCACCGAAGATCGAGTTCGTTCCGTTGAAGGAGATCGCGGACTACTACCCGGCGATCAGAAACGGTGCGGCAAAGCCCGATTTCGACGGCAATCTCTGGATCCTGCCGACGACGTCCGCGCAGTCGCAGGGCGGCGAACTGGTATACGACGTGATCAACAAGGGTGGCGAACTATTCCAGCGCGTGCGCGTGCCGCAGGGGCGCTCGATCGCCGGCTTTGGCAAGGGCGGCATTGTGTACCTGATGAGCGGCGATCGTGCGAGCGGCTTCGTGCTCGAGCGCACCAGCATTTTGGGCGGCGGTCGCGCGACGCAGTAAGTCACGACACGGGGGGCCGAACTTTCGGCCCCCTGGATCCGTATACTGGTGATATGACAAACCAATTCACGTTGCGGCATGCGCGAGTCGGCCTCGCGAGTGTCGCGATCAGTATCATCGCCGCTACCACGGCCGTCGCACAGCCGTCGGCTGCTTCGGCAAAGATTCCCGTGCGTTCGCTCGGCGCCGTGACCGCCGTGTCGACGGACACGCTCGGCCCTCGCGTAGTCGTCCGTGCACTGTCGGATGGCACGGTGCTCGTCAATGACATCGCGCGGCAGCGCGTGCGCCTGTTCGATGCGACACTCAAGACGTCCACGATCGTGATGGACTCCGGCAGTAACGCGGTCGGCGGCGCGATGCCGGTGTCGTTCCCCTCGGCGCAGCTCATTCCGTACATGGGCGATTCGACACTGTACGTTGATGTCGCCTCGACGTCACTGCTCGTGTTGGACGCGAAGGGAAAAGTCGCGCACGTGATGGCATTGCCGCGCCCACGTGATGCGATGTTTCTCGCGATCGGCGGTCAGTTTGGTACGCCCGCAATGGACTCGAAGGGGCGACTGGTGTATCGCGGCGTGATCATCAACGCGCCAAAACCGGCCGATCCCAACGCCGCGTCGATGGGCATGCCGAGCTTCAACATGCCGCAGCAGCCGGATTCGTCGCCGATCGTGCGCGCCGACTTTGACACACGCAAAGTCGATACCCTGGCGACGATCAAGGCGCTTAATCCGACGAGCAAGATGTCGATGGGGCCGGACAAAGCGGGCAACCTCGCGCTGCGCATAACGCTCAATCCACTCGACACCGGCGATGAGTGGGTGATGCTCACTGACGGGACGGTCGCCATTGTGCGCGCGCAGGATTACCACGTGGATTTCGTCGATGCTGATGGTACCAGGCGCTC
The DNA here is from genome assembly GCA_031366985.1 of Gemmatimonadaceae bacterium. Lineage (GTDB taxonomy): Bacteria > Gemmatimonadota > Gemmatimonadetes > Gemmatimonadales > Gemmatimonadaceae > Gemmatimonas. The sequence goes on along the minus strand of JANLPE010000032.1, from coordinate 249,665 downwards.
GGCGCCAAAAATGCCGTTCGACTGGAAGCGGCTCACCGACGAACAGAAGCAGTTCAAGATGGATTCCATCCGTCCGGAGCTCGACAAGCAGATGAAGGCGCAAGGCGTGAGCCTGCCGACGATTCCGACGCCGAACGGACCGAAAAAACTCGTGCTGGCATTCGACTTCGTGCCGCTCAAGGAGATTGCCGACTACGAGCCACCGATCTCACCGGGATCGGTCAAGTCCGACCTCGAGAATCGGCTCTGGATTGTGCCGCGCACCGCATCGGGTGGTGGAACCGACGGCCTGCGTTACGATGTGGTCAATCGCGACGGTGCACTTGTTGAGCGCGTGATCTTCCCGAAAAATAAAGTGCTCGCGGGTTTCGGGCCCGGTGGCGTCGTGTATCTGCTGAATACCGACGGCAAGACGGCGCTGCTCGAACGGGCGAATCTCAAGTAGCGCGAACAGACCGACACGCCACCATCACTTACGCCCCGGCACCGTCGCCTCGGCCGTCGCGGCATCATCGACAACGGCGACGGTCAGGCGTCCATCAAGCAGCGCGCGACGTTCTAAGCCGCTGAGTGTAAGCGTGCCGCTGCCGGCGCGCATGCCGGGCCCGAGCAGCCGAGCGACGACGCGCGATGTGTTGATGGGCGAGTAGAGTGTGCCGCCGGTGGCGGCGTTCACACGACGGAGTACGACGGCGCGTACGCTGTCGGGTGAGACGCCGCTGGTCGACGCCGTCCAGTGCAGCGTGCTGTGCGGCGCGTCGTAGGTCAGTTGCACGAGTGCCGTGGCGCGCGGTGAAATCGCTTTGATCGTGATCGGCACACCGACCGGCGCCTTGCCCGCGATCAACGCTGGTGTTGTCGACGGTGGCAGTCGGCGTGCGCCGGCCTGCTCGAACGCATACGCGAGCGATACCAATCGCACGTCGGTGAACGCTTTGCCGAGCAGCTCGATGGATACGGGCAAGCCTTCGGCCATGAAGCCCGCCGGCATGGCGATCGACGGCAACCCGGACTGAGCACCAAGCTGACAGGTGCTGCCAAGCTGCGGCTCGGCGCCAAGCATGACGGGCTTCTGTCGCATTGTCGGATAGGCGAGTGCATCGAGCTGCAGACTGTCTATGACGAACTGCACACGGGCACGCAGCGCGGCCTGACGACCGAGTGTGCGCTTGCGCGCGTCACTGTCGAGACTTGGCATCGTGTCGACCGACCGGAATCGCGCCTCGAGCGCTTTGTCGAACAGCCCCTTGTCGATGATTTCCTTCAGCGAGTGTACGGGTGCGTTGGGCACCGTGCTCAGGTAATTCGCGAGATCGAACTTCGTTTCCATGTTCAGCACGCTCGTGTTCGCGACGAGCGTGTCGTACTCGGGCATCGGCACGTCGATGATCGTGGCACCGCGCGCCTTCATGACCGCTATCGCCGCACGCAGCGAGTCGGCAATCTCGGCGTCGGTGTCGACCCACAACGGCTTGAGCACACCGATGCGCGCGCCACGTAACGCGTCCTTGTTGAGCGCCGCCGTGAACTGCGGCAGCGGCTTCCCCTGCAGCACTCGCGTGACGGAATCCGTGGCATCGTAGCCGACGCTGATATCGAGCGCGATGGCGAGATCCGTCATCGTGCGCGCAAGGGGACCGCCGATATCCTGCGTGTGCGACAGCGGTACGATGCCACTGCGACTGACCATGCCGATCGTTGGACGCAGTCCAAACAGGCTGCCGAACGCCGACGGAATGCGAATAGAGCCACAGGTATCCGAACCCCACCCCACGGTCGCGAAGCTGGCCGCGATTGCCGCCCCCGTGCCGCCACTCGAGCCACCAGGACAGCGCGTCGGATCGTAGGGATTGCGTGTCTGGCCGCCGAGTGAGCTGATGCTCGTGATGCCCGCGGCCAGTTCATGCAAATTGGACTTTGCCAAGACGATCGCGCCCGCATCGCGCAGCTTCTTCACGACGACGCCGTCCTGCGCCGGCTGGCTGTTGGCGAGTGCGAGTGAACCCGCGCTCGTCGGCATGTCGCCGGTATCATAGTTGTCCTTGATGATGATCGGCACGCCGTGCAACGGACCGCGCACGTTGCCCGCCTTGCGTTCGGCATCGAGTCGTGCCGCATCACGTCGCGCATTCGGATTGAGGCGAATGAGCGCGTTAAGCTCCGGCCCCGCGTGCTCGTACGCCGCGATGCGCGCGAGATACAGCTCGACGAGTTGCACCGAGGTGACGCGACCCGACGCCATCGCCGACTGCACGTCAGTGACGGAGGCCTCAGTAACCTCGAACGACGTCGCCGTAGTCTTCTGTCTCGTCGCTGGTCTCGTCTCCCGTCTCCCCTGCGCCCATGCCTCGTGTGCCCCACCAAGCACCAGCAGCGCAACCAGTCTCACAACTCGTCCGTTTCTCCCGACTCGAGTACTCCCTACTCCCCTACTCATGCGCCGTCCATTTCGTGTTTGTTCTCGGCACGGCCATCATCGGCGCCACCGCATCGCGCCAGCGCGCGTAATGCTCGGTCGCCTTGTGCGCGGCCGGCGCGTCGGCATCACGATAAATCTCGATGAGCGAGAAGCGCGTCGGATCGTCTGATTGCTGCCACACATCGAAGCGCGCGACGCCCGGTTCCTGCACGCTATTGCGCGCGTTGTCGAGTGTGGCGGCGAGAAAGGCGTCGACGTGTTCGGGGAGGACGTGGATGAAGACTTGGACTGTCAACACGGATGAGTAGGGAGTAGGGAGTATTTGAGTCGGGAGAAACTGATGAGTAGGGAGATAGGGACGATAGCGTGCGGTGGGATGGTTTGACCATGGTGCGTAGGGAGACTTGCCTGATGGGCGCAGGGGCGGCAGCGTTGGGCATGAGACTGACTTCACTCGTGGGAACGGTTGGGGCATTGTGCTGCTGGTCGACCGCGGCTGGCGCGCAGGCGGCGGACGTCATCTATGTGCATGCGAAGATCTGGACGGGTGACTCTTCGCATCCGTCGGCGCAGGCTTTGGCGGTGCGGGGGGATCGGTTGATAGCGATCGGGGCGGACGCGGACATCGCGAAGATGAAGGGCGCGAATACGCGCGTGGTCGATCTTGGTGGTCGGCGCGTGGTGCCGGGGTTCATCGACGCGCATTGGCATCTGCCGACCCAATCGCGGGCGGATCTCACCGACGCGGGCTCGGCGACTGAGATCGTGAAGCGGCTTACGGCGTGGGCGAAGACGCTGCCGAAAGATGCGTGGGTTGTGGGCCGTGGGTGGACGCCGTCGGATTTTGCGAAGAACACGCCGCACAAGAAATATCTTGATGCGGCGTTCCCGGATCGGCCGGTGTATCTGACCGATCGCGACGGGCATCAAGCGCTGGTGAATTCGACGGCGTTGCGGATGGGCGAAGTCACGGCGAATGTGCGTGACCCCGTGCAAGGACGTATCGAACGTGATGCCGATGGTACGCCGACGGGGTTGCTGAAAGAGGGTGCGTCGTCGCTGGTGTCGAAGATGATCCCCGCGCCGACGGCGGCGGATATCGTGCGTCGCCTTGATGAAGAAACCAAGCGCGCAAGCGCACTCGGCATCACCATGCTGCAGGAAGCGTCGTCGCGAGAACCGAAGGGGGCAGTGTACGACGCGCTCGAACTGGCGAACGCCAACGGTTCGCTGCGCACGCGCTTCTACGTGTCGATACCATTTCATCCCGATGCCACGAGTGAACAGCTGCGCAACTATCTTGCCGTGCGCGACGCGCACAAAGGGATGACGCTGCGCTACGGCATCGCGAAGGGCATGCTTGACGGTACCGTGGACGCGAAGACGGCCGCGATGCTCGAACCGTACGTCGGCACGCCCGACACTGGACTGCCGTTCTGGAAGGCGGAGGTGCTCAATCGCGGCGTCGTGCGCTATGACTCGGCCGGTTTGCAAGTCGAGTTGCATGCGATCGGTGATAAGGCGGTGCGCATGGCGCTCGATGCGTACGCCGAAGCGGCGCGCATCAATCACACGACAGGAAAGCGGCATCGCATCGAACACATCGAAGTGCCGTCGCTCGCCGATTTGCCGCGCTTCAAGCAGCTCGGTGTGATCGCATCAACGCAGGCGATCTTCGCGTCGCCTGACGTGACGACGCTGCAGAACTACGCGCCATTGCTCGGACCCGCCCGCGCGTCGCATTCGAACGCGTTCAAGCTGTTCGATGATGCCGGCGCGATGCAGGCGTTCGGCAGCGACTATCCTGTCTTTCCGATGGACGTGCTAGCGGGCATCTACACCGCGGTGACGCGACAGATGCCAGATGGTACGCCGAAAGGCGGCTGGTATCCGCAGCATCGCATCACCGTCGAAGCCGCCGTTCGACACTTCACGCGCGACGCAGCATACGCGGCGTTCATGGAGCGCGAGACCGGCACGCTCAGCGTTGGCAAGCTCGCCGATTTTGTGGTATTGTCGCAGGATATCTTCGTGCTGCCCCCAGCGCAGTTACTGCAGACACACGTGCAGCGCACGGTGGTCGGTGGTCGCGACGTGTTCGCTCCCCCTACCCCCGGTTCGCGTCGATGACACGTGGCATAAGTCGTTCATTTGTCGGTTTGGGCGCGATGTTCGCGCTCACGCTGCCTGCAGTACTTACTGCCCAGGGCCGAGGTGGTCGCAACGGCGGCGGCGGTGCTGCGGCAGCTGACACGTCTTTTGGCGTGTCGTGGCGTAACATCGGCCCCAATCAAGCGGGCCGAATGGTGACTGTCGCGGGCTCAACCGCGCGCGCCGACGAGTACTACATGGGCACCACTGGCGGTGGTGTCTTCAAGTCCACCGACGGCGGTAAGACCGCGTTCCCCGTCACGGACGCGTACTTCGGCGGCACCATCGGCGCGGTCGCGGTGCAGCAGTCCAATCCCGATGTTGTCTGGGCCGGCGGAGGCGAAACACCGATTCGTGGCAACGTCTCGCACGGCGACGGTGTCTGGAAGACGAGCGACGCGGGCAAGACGTGGCAGTACATGGGCCTCAAGGAAACGCAGTACATCTCGCGCATCCGCATCAATCCGGATAATCCGGACGTCGTATATGTGGGCGGATTCGGTCACGTCTTCGGACCGAATAAGGAACGCGGCATCTATCGCACGACCGACGGCGGCAAGTCGTGGAAGAACATTCTCTTCCGCAACGATTCGACCGGCGTCGCGGACATGATCATGGATCCGTCGAATCCAAAGATCATCTATGCGACGTTCTGGCAGGCCGGTCGCACGCCGTGGATGCTGGTCAGTGGCGGCATGGGCAGCGCGATCTTCAAGACCACCGATGGTGGCGATACGTGGACGAACATCACGCGCAATCCCGGACTGCCGCAGTCAGGACCACTCGGTGCCATCGGCATTACCGTGTCGCCAGCGAAGCCGAGCCGCCTGTGGGCGATCGTGGAGCATGAGCCGAACGGCGGTGTGTATCGCAGTGATGACGCGGGCGCGACGTGGACGTTTACGTCGGGTGATCGCAATCTGCGTCAACGCGCCTGGTACTACAGCAAGCTTTATGCGGACCCGAAGGACACCAACATCGTCTATGCGCCGCAGGTCAGCCCGATGATGTCGAAGGACGGCGGTAAGACGTTCGGTCGTGGGTTTGGCGGTGGCGATAACCACGACATGTGGATTGATCCGACGGATCCGAAACGCCTTGCGGTGGCGCACGACAACGGCGTGATCGTGACGAAGGACGGTGGCACGACGAGCACTCGTGTTGCGGCCGCGACGGGTCAGTACTACCACGTGCATCTGACGAGTCAGTTCCCCTACCACGTCTGTGGCGCAAAGCAGGATGCCGGTTCTTCATGTGGGCCGGTTCGTGTTGCGGCCGCACAGTTCGGACGCGGTGGCGGCGGCTTTCCGGGCGCCGGTGGTCCGCCGGCTCCCGCGGCGACTGGTGGCTACTCGGAGTTCTACGGCGTCGCCGGCGGTGAGTCGGGCTACATCTCATCGAACCCGCTGGATCCAGACATCATGTATGGCGCGAACTACGGCGGCAGCCTTGATCGCTTGAATCGTCGCACGGGCAAGCGCGAGTCGCTCGATCCGTGGCCGCTCAATCCGATGGGCCACGACGCGAAGGATTCGAAGTATCGCTTTCAGTGGACGTATCCGATCGTGCACTCGCCGCATGACGCGAACACGATTTACGTCGGTTCGAACGTCGTCTTTCGCAGCACCAACGGCGGAGATACGTGGACACCGATCTCGCGCGACCTGACGCGCAACGACCCGCGCACGTTGGGCGCCTCGGGGGGTCCGATCACGAAGGATCAAACCAGTGTCGAGTACTACGGCACGGTGTTCACGATTGCGGAATCCAAGATCACGAAGGGCATTCTGTGGACGGGTTCAGACGACGGCCTCATTCACGTGTCGCGCGATAACGGGCTGACATGGAAAAACGTGACGCCCAAGGGTCTGCCGGAGTGGATGCGGTGGTCGATCATCGACGCGGGTCAACACGCTGCGGGCACTGCGTTCGCTGCGGGCAATCGCTATCAGATGGATGACTTCACGCCCTATCTGTACAAGACGACGGATTACGGTGTGACGTGGAGCAAGATCACCAGCGGCATTCCGGCGGACCAATTCACGCGCGCGATTCGTGAGGATCTGCATCGTCCCGGCATGCTGTACGCGGCGACGGAGCGTGGTGTCTGGTTGTCGTACGACGCGGGCACCAGCTGGACGAGCTTGCAGAAGAATCTGCCGCCGGTCCCGGTGAGCGACATGATGCTGCGTGACGATGACTTGGCCATCTCGACGCACGGCCGCGCATTCTGGGTGATGGAGAATCTCACGCCGTTGCGATGGGCGCCTGAGCAAGAGAAGGCCGCGAGTGTCGCGTTCCTGTACAAGCCAGTGCCGGTCCTGCGCCTCAACGGACAGGCGTCGCCGACGTTTGTCTATCGTCTGCCAGCCGACTCGATGGTCGTGAAATTTGAGTTCTTTGATAAAGCCGGCAAGCTGCTCACGACGGTCGCCAGCACGGACACCAATCCCACGCCGCCGACAGCGGGCGCGGGTGGTGGTGGATTTGGTTTCGGCGCGCCGGTCGCACAGACGCCGGGCAACAAGAAGGGGATCAACCGCTACACCTGGAGCATGCGTCATGAAGCGGCGGTCACGTTTAATGGCATGATCAATTGGGCTGGACGTGGTGGCGCGCCGTCGATGGCGCCCGGTACCTATCGTGTGAAGATGACGGCTGGCACCAACGCGCCAATTTCGTACGACTACATCGTGAAGCCCGATCCGCGCAGCAAGGCGACGGACGCGGATCTGCTCGAACAGACGCGTTTCGCGCTGCAAGTACGCGACAAGGTGACGCAGGCGAATCAGGGTGTGATCGAGATTCGCAATCTCAAAACCGACCTCAAGGATCGCGCCACCAAGATGACGGCGAACATGGCCTTCGGTCCGTTGGTGAAGACGTTCGCCGATTCGCTGAGCGCGGTGGAAGACTCGATCTATCAGACCAAGAATCAGAGCGGACAGGACCCGCTCAACTTCCCAATCCGACTGAACGATCAGATCGGCGGCTTGATGGGCTTCGTGATGGGTGGTGAACGTCGTCCGTCGAAGCAGGCGTACGACGTGTGGGCGGTACTCGCGCCCAAGCTCGATGTGCAGATTGCGCGCATGGAGAAGATCATCGCCAGCGAGCTGCCGAAGGTGAACGCTGCGTTGAAAGCCGCGCGGGTGCCGGGGATCACGCGCAGCAAAAAAGAGACCGGGACGACGACGGTGGTGCCGGCGTTTGTACCGCTCTGAGTAGTTGAGACAGGAGTAGGGGGTTGGGAGAAACGGCCGAGTAGGGAGAGACGGACTCAATCGCCCGACCGACAGCGTTTCGCCGGCCGGGCGATTGACTTGTGAATCCCCCCGGAGGGACATTCCGTACGACGGTCGCCCCCTCTTGCACGCCTGACCCCTACTACTCCATCACATGAACCTGACGTCTGCCCTGCGCACCGCCGGCGTGTTGCTCGCGCTGGCCGCCTGCGCACCGAAACAGAAGCCGAACACGGCACCCAATCCCGCCGCTGATCCGCGCAACAACCTCAAGGCCGGTCTGTTCGACGCCGGCACGGCGCTGTCGAACATGAAGGTGATCGCCGAGGCGCGGTCGCCGAAAGGGTTTCTTGGCGAGATGAACGCTGATCTCGCGTTCACGGGACACTACGTCATTCAGGGCAACTACAACGGACCCGTCGTATGGGATATCAGCAATCCCGCCAAGCCGACGCTGGTCGTCGCCTTCGAATGCCCAGCCTCACAGAACGACGTGTCTGTCTACAAAAATCTGATGTTTATGTCGGCCGAAGCGAACAACGGACGCTTGGACTGTAAGCCAGGTGGCGTGCCGGCGGCGGTCAGCAAGGACCGCATTCGTGGCGTGCGCGTCTTCGATATCACGGACATCAAAAATCCGAAGCTTGTCGCGAACGTGCAGACCTGCCGTGGCTCGCATACGCATACGGTGCTCGAAGATCCGAAGGACAAGGACAACGTCTACCTCTACGTGTCTGGCTCGTCGGCCATTCGTCCCGTCGGTGAATTGGAAGGCTGCTCGAACGCCGTGGCGTCTGATGCCAACTCATCGCGCCTGCGCATCGAAATCATCAAGGTGCCGCTCAAGGATCCGTCGAAGGCGGCCGTGGTGAACCGCTCCAACATCTTCGTTGGACTCGGCAGTACCAAGTCGCACGGCGCCTCAGCGGCAGACAAAGCGGAACTCAACGCCGCGAAGGCCAAGGGTGCGTTTACGGTGTTCATCCCGGCAATGAACGAGGAAGTGGTGTTGCCGGCGCAGATGGTGGCGCCCGCTATCGACAAGATCATGAAGGCCCGTGGCGCGACGACGCCGAATGCGGCGGACACCGCCGCGGCGCGTCCGGTGGTTGACGCGATGATCAAGCAGATGATCGCCGCGCAGGGCATGGGAGCACCCGCCAGTACGGCAATCAGCGAGTCGTCGCAGTGTCACGACATCACAGTGTACCCGTCGCTCGGTCTCGCTGGCGGCGCGTGTGAGGGTCACGGCCTGCTGCTCGACATCAGCAACCCGGTGAATCCGATTCGTCTCGATGCGGCGGCCGATTCGAACTTCGCGTACTGGCACTCGGCGACGTTTAACAACGACGGCACGAAGCTGTTGTTCAGCGATGAGTGGGGCGGTGGTGGCGCGCCCAAGTGTCGTGCGCTCGACAAGCCCGAATGGGGTGCCGATGCCATCTTCACGATCGAGAATCGCAGGCTCAAGTTCCACAGTTACTACAAGCTGCCGTCGTATCAGACGTCGAACGAAAACTGCGTGGCGCACAACGGCTCGCTGATTCCGATTCCGGGTCGTGATGTCATGGTGCAGGCGTGGTATCAGGGCGGCATTTCGGTGTTCGACTTCACCGATGCCGACAAGCCCTTTGAAATCGCGTCGTTCGATCGTGGGCCGGTCGACAGCACGCGCATGGTGATGGGCGGCTCGTGGTCGGTGTACTGGTACAACGGCAGCATCGTGAGTTCGGAGATCGCGCGTGGCATGGATGTGACCGAGCTGACGCCGAGCCAGTTTGTGTCGCAGAATGAGATCGATGCGGCGAAGACGGTGAAGTGGGACTACTTGAACGCGCAGGGGCAGCCGAAGATCGTCTGGCCACCGAGCTTCGCGCTGGCGAAGTCGTACACCGATCAGCTCGAGCGGAAGGGGTGCGTGTCGTCGTCGAAGATCGGCGAGTTCCGGTCGGAGATCGCCGCGGCGGAGAAAGCGACCGGGTCGGCGCGCAACACGGCGCTGACGAAGTTGACGAGCGATGTTGAGTCGGCGCGCGGCTGCGATGGTACGAAGGTCGATCTGCTCAAGAAGGCGCTGCGGGATTTGATGGCGCCGGCGATGTAAGTCGCGCGACCACGCGCTGCTGCGCAACCTTCCACCATCAACAGGGCGGATGTCGTGACCCCGTGGTCCAATCGAAGGGTGTTGCCCGTGCTGCTGCTGATGGTGGTCGGTCTTGTGGTATTCCTGATCAACACGCCGTATCTGTCCGTCGGGCTTAACAGCGTCGTGGTGACGCTGTTTTTGGCCGGCGGGTATGTGCTGATTCGAAAGCAGTTTGGGTTGCACATCCCGTTTCCACTGCTGCTCATGGTGTTCGTTGCGCTCCAGGTTGACGCATTGGGCAATTATTTTCATCTGTATCGACCGGACGTGAAGCCGATCCGCTACGACGAGTTTGCGCACCTCATCGTACAGGCGCTCATCATGCCGATGACTATCTGGGTCGCGCAGCGCCTGTTCGAAGCGGCGAATGTTCGTGCGCCATTTGCATTGGTGGCGTCATTTGCCGCCACCTCAATGTTCAGTCTTTCAGCGTTCTACGAGGTGCTCGAGCTCTGGGACGATCGCTATTTCGGCGGTCATCGCATTTGGAGTCTGCTCGACACCTCGGAAGACCTGCAATGGGATCTGTGTGGAGTACTGCTGGGGACCGTGCTCGCGCGCCTGGTACTGCGCGACGCGGGGTCGCGTCCTGTGGCGCGGAGCCTTGACGGGCGGTAGCGTACGGGTTCATTCCCTGCACACGATGCGTGTGCAGCGACCTTCGCGTGAGCCAAATAATGAACCACCCAAGCCTCCGGGCAACGTCACTCTTATTCCTACTGGGCCCGTTACTTCTCGGAGGCTGCGCCGGTCGTTCCGCCGCCGCGAAATCCGACTCGGCCAACGCCGTTGCGGCATCGTCAGATTCGACCCATGCGATGTCGGGTGACATGAAGGGGATGGCCGGCATGGACATGAAAGGCATGGACACGCCGGTCACGATCCCCAAGGGCGCGCTCTACACCGTGGCCGACGTGCACTTCATGCAAGGCATGATCGCGCACCACGCGCAGGCGATCTTCATGTCACGTCTCGCGGCGTCGCATGGCGCCAATCCGCGGCTGCTCAAGTTCGCGAACAAGATCGATCAGTCGCAGATGTCCGAGATCAGGCTGATGCAGGAGTGGCTGCGGGCAAATGGCCAGACCGCGCCAGACACGTCATCGTATCATTATGTGATGATGGCGGGGATGCTGAGCGATGCGCAGGTGAAGCAGCTGACGGCGGCGAAGGCGGCCGAATTCGATCAGTTGTTTTTGACGTTCATGATTCAGCATCACGAAGGTGCGCTCAAAATGGTCGTTGACCTCAATGCGTCACCGGGCGCGGCGCAGGATGTCGATGTGTCGGTGTTCGCGAATGATGTGACGACGGTGCAAACGGCGGAGATTGGCACGATGAATCGGATGCTGGACCAAGCACCTATCAAACCGTGAAGTACTCTGGAGTCCGACCCTCACCGGAGTTGATGCTGATGGGACATGTTCGCAGGATGGGCGCGTTGGTTGCAGGCTTTGCTGTCGCGCTGACACTCACCGTCGCGTCGGCGCTGCAGGCGCAGACGTACCCGACGGGCAAAGACCCGCGCAACGGGCTCAAGTCCGGCGTGCTCGATGCCGGCATCGCGATTGAAGGGATGAAGCAGGTGTCGTTCACGCAGAAGGCGGCGGAGTTCGACACGGCGCGCGGACTGACGTTCGTCAATTCCGATATGGCGTTCGGCGGCAAGTATGTCTATCAGGGCAACTTTGCCGGCTTCACCATCTGGGACATCAGCAATCCGGCGAAGCCGGTGAAGATGTCGGTGATGTCGTGCATCACGTCGCAGGGTGATCCGACGATCCTCGGCAACTTGCTCTTCATCTCGGCGGAAGGTGGTGGCAATCGCAATGACTGCGGCAAGGGCGGCGTGCAGGATCCGAAGGATCACATGGCTGGCGTGCGCATCTTCGACGTGTCGGATCCGAAGGCGCCCAAGCTGATCAAGAACGTGCAGACGTGCAAAGGCTCGCACACGCATACGCTGGTGCCGAGTCCGACGGATAAGGGTGTGGTGTATCTGTATGTGTCCGGCAGCCAGGGGGCGCGTCCGAACACGGAGCTCGCGGGATGCAACAATGGCACGGATCCGGCGGACGACGCGAACTCGATGTTCCGGCTTGACGTGATCAAGGTGCCGCTCAAGAACCCGGCGAAGGCGGAAGTGGTGACGGGTGCTCGCATCTTCACCGGCTTGACGCCAGCGCCGCGCAGCACGGCGGCGATGAATCGTCCGGGCCGAGGCGGCCGTGGTGACTCGAGCGCAGCGGCGGCACCACCACCGCCGCTGCCGGTGCAGACGGGTCCGCGCAATTGCCATGACGTGACCGTGTATCCGGCGATGCATTTGCTCGCGGGCGCGTGCGGCAGTTACGGTTTGCTCGTCGACATTTCGAATCCGGAAAAGCCGGTGCGTCTGGATGCGGCCGCGGATACGAACTTCTCGCTCTGGCACACGGCGGTGTTCAGCAACGATGGCAAGAAAGTCGTATTCACCGACGAGTGGGGCGGCGGCACGTCGCCGAACTGCCAGGTCGGCAACATGATGGAGATGGGCGGTAACACGACGCTCACCATCGAGAATGGCAAGATGAAGCAGCATGCGTACTTCAAGATTCCGACGGCGCAGAGCGCGCAGGAAAACTGCGTGTCGCACAACGGCGGCCTGATTCCGGTGCCGGGTCGTGATGTGATGGTGCAAGGGTGGTATCAGGGCGGCATCGATATCATCGACTTCACGGATTCCGACAAGCCCGTTGAAATCGGCTTCTTCGATCGTGGTCCAGTCGATGCGCCGCCGCTCATCGACGCCGGCCCGCGTGGTGCGACGCCAACGTCGCCCGCGCGCGGCACGATCGGTGGATCGTGGGGCGCGTACTATTGGAACGGCCACATTTATTCATCCGAGATGGCGCGCGGCATGGACATTCTCGAGCTGACGCCGACGGCGAATTTGTCGGCGAACGAAATCGCGGCGGCCAAGCTGGTGCAGTTCGTGGACTACAATCCGCAAAGCCAGCCGAAGATGGTGTGGCCGGCAGCGTTCCCGGTGGTGCGGAGCTATCTCGATCAGTTGGTGCGTGGCAAGGGACTCGATGCCGCGCGTACGACGGCGATCGATGCTGCGTTGACAGCGGCCGAGAAGGCGACGGGCGCGGCGCGGAAGACGGCGCTGAACGCGCTGGCGGGGAAGGTTGATGCCGATGTCGCGGGCGCGAAGGATGCTGCGCGTGTGAAGACGATGGCGGGGGAGATTCGGCGATTGGCGGCGGCGACGAAGTAACGGCGCCGTACTGTTGCTGTTTCGATGACGCGATCGCGATAGGAAATTCAATCGGGGTGGGTGGAGTAGCGGCCCCGGTCCGCTGCCTTGTGCGCACCGGGGCGCGGGCTTCGGCGCGACCGCCACCGCGCCGGTGTGCCTCGCGGGCGGTTCGGCCGGCGGTCCGGGCGGGGGACCCGCGGCCGGCGGAGGCCGACGGGGACCGCGGGGCCGCTGCGGTGGGACCGCCGCGCACGCCAACGTCCCCGCGTGGTCGCGGGCGTCGGGGGGGGCCGTCCTTACGCGGAGGTCGTGGTGTCGGCCGACGGGCGCGGGGCGCGTGCCGTGCCCCGGTTCGCGCGGGCCCGCGTCGATGAGGGGCTCCGCGCGCCGGCGTGGGCCGCCGGCGCAGGGCGGGCCCGGAGGTGGGCGCGGATCTGGTCGATCACTGACGCCATCACGGCTCAGCCTGCGACAGAATTTAGAGAAAAAGTGCGACAGCTTATAGAGAACTCACAATAGCACTACCTGACCCGCTACGGCATTCGTCGTGCACACAGCCGCGCAGCCATCGATGCGCGAGATCGGCATGCAACCGCGGATGCCAGATCAATGACACCGTGATCTCCGGCATCGGAAATGGAAGCGGAAAACTGTGCATGCCGGCGCGAAGGTTTCCGCTGTGGCGCTCGGGGACGCTGGCGATCAGCGCCGAGGCTCGCGACATGGCAAGTGCCGTCGAAAAACCACCAACGATCGTGACGATCTGCCGCTCCGCGCCGAACCGACGGAGGGCCTCATCAACGGGGTCCGCATCGACCCCGCGACGCGCGACACCCACGTGTCGGGCCGCCGCATAGCGAGCGAGTGTGACTTTGCCTCGGCTCAGTGGGTGTCCCTTGCGCACGGCGCCGATGTAGCGGTCGCGGAACAACGCTCGCATACGCAACTCCGGACTCGTCGACTTCTCGACGACGCCGGTCTCGAGGTCAACGGTTCCGTCGCGAAGTGGCGCACTGTCCTTGTTGGGCTTCTGCAGGAATCGCAACCGAACGCCGGGCGCTTCCTTGCTCACCCGCGCTACGAGGCTTGGTCCGAAGTTCTCCACGAAGCCATCGCTGGTTCGCAACGTGAACGTTCGGACGAGTTTCTTGAGATCGAGTTTCTCGGCAGGGCGCAAGACCGCGTGTCCGTCCTGTACGAGTTGCGCGACGCGCGCACGAAGCTCGAGGGCGCGGGGCGTGGGCACGAGACCGCGCCCGGCCCTGACCATCAGCGGATCACCCGTGGTCTCGCGCAAGCGCGCCAACGCTCGGCTCATCGCCGAGGGGCTGAGGCGCAGTCGCTGCGCCGCGCGCGCCACGCTCTGTTCCTCGAGTAGTACATCAAGCGTGACCAGCAGGTTCAAGTCGGGTGTCGGCATGCATCGAACATAGCACGGTTTGATAATACATGGCGTTACACGCACGTATGAGCTGCACGGAGTGCGCTTGGCGCCATGTCAAGCCGGACGCACGTTTCGCAGAACGCGCTGATGCCGCGCTGATGCCGCGCTGATAGCGCCGCGTCGCCGGCCATCGAACACGCGGATCGGCCCACATTCCACTGGAAACGAGCGTTCACGTTGGAGCCATTGACTGCGGGACGAGCGCGCGCTGCGTTGAGCACCACCGAGTTCGTACCACCATTACGGTGGGCACTCGTCAGTCTGTCGCTCTCGATGTTGATGCCGTCGCTCGACACCAGCATCGCGAATGCCGGCTTGCCGACGTTGGCGCGCGCGTTCACCGCGTCGTTCCAGGAGGTCCAGTGGATTGTCTTGGCGTATCTCCTCGCCATCACCACGCTGATCGTCAGCGTCGGTCGACTCGGTGATATCGTCGGCCGCCGTCGGCTTCTGCTGGCCGGCATCGGCCTCTTCACCGTCGCGTCGCTTTTGTGCGGCGTTGCGCCCGCGCTCTGGTTTCTCATTGCTGCCCGCGCAGCGCAGGGTCTCGGCGCGGCCATCATGATGGCGCTCACGATGGCCTTCGTCGGAGAGACGGTACCGAAGTCGAGAACCGGCAGTGCCATGGGTCTTCTCGGTACCATGTCCGCCGTTGGCACAACACTCGGACCGTCGCTCGGCGGAATCCTGATCGCCGGATTCGGATGGCGAACAATCTTCCTCGTCAACGTGCCGCTTGGCGTTCTGAATCTGATTCTTGCGAGTCGCTTCCTGCCCGTCGACCGTCGCGAGGCGAGGACGACGTGGGCGAGTTTCGACACGCCGGGCACGATGGTGCTCGCGATGACGCTGGCGGCGTACGCTCTCGCGATGACGATCGGCC
This sequence comes from Gemmatimonadaceae bacterium, assembly GCA_031366985.1. Classification (GTDB taxonomy): domain Bacteria; phylum Gemmatimonadota; class Gemmatimonadetes; order Gemmatimonadales; family Gemmatimonadaceae; genus Gemmatimonas. The sequence goes on along the minus strand of JANLPE010000032.1, from coordinate 234,133 downwards.
GAGGCCATCTCGGAGCGGTCAACGCCCTCCTACTCGGGGCCGCCGCGTTCGGCGCCACCTGTTTCGTGCTCGTCGAATCGCGAGTGGCGACGCCGCTAATCCGCCTTGCGACGTTCCGCGATCCGGTCCTGAGCGCCAGCCTCGTCATGAGCGCCATGGTATCGACGGTGATGATGGCCACGCTCGTGGTCGGGCCGTTCTATCTCTCACAAACGCTCGGGCTCGGAACGGCACTCGTTGGGATCGCGCTGTCGGCGGGACCGCTGGTGTCCGCACTGACTGGCGTGCCAGCCGGTCGCATTGTTGATCGCGTGGGCGCGCAACGCACGACCATCGCGGGGCTCATTGGCATAGCGTCCGGCGCCTCTGTTGTGGCGATCATGCCGGCGCGGTTCGGCGTGTTCGGCTACCTCGCTCCGCTCGTGCTCATGACGGCCAGTTACGCGATGTTCCAGGCGGCCAATAACACCGTGATCATGACGGGCGCTCGCTCGGAGCAGCGGGGCGTCATTTCCGGATTGCTCAGTTTGTCGCGTAACGTGGGACTCGTCACCGGCGCATCGGTGCTGGGCGCCGTGTTCGCGTTCGCATCGGCGACGACCGACATCACGACGGCACGTCCCGACGCTGTCGGTGTGGGCATGCGAACGACGTTTGCTATCGCGGCGATTCTGATCGTCGGCGCGCTTGGCCTCGCGGCGGCGCGTCGGACACGGTGACGCATGCGGCCTTGCTCGCGCTCTTGTGCAGCCGTCCGTTGGCCGTTCATGCACAAGCAGATGAGTGACGGATATTGATTCCGGCTTCGCCCGCGAAGCGTTTAGCTTTTTGCTTCGACGCATCCCTGCCGCCTCCTCAATTCCCGCGTGACTCTCCTCTCCTGCTCCAACATCGGGATCTCCTTCGGAGCGACCGAACTCCTCAAGAACATCACGTTCACCGTGGCCGACGGCGAGCGGTGGGGAATCATCGGACGTAATGGCGCCGGCAAGACATCGATCTTCAGCGTCATCACCGGCGACCTCCATCCCACGACGGGGAGCGTCGCGCGCAAGCCGGGACTTCGGCATGCCCTGCTCGATCAGCATCGGGCGTTCGAAGGCGCGACCACCGTCTGGCAGGCCGGTGCGGCGGCGTGGCGTGAGGTGATGGCGCTCGAACAGCGCATCGCCGAGCAAGCGATGGCGCTGGGGGAACTGGGCGACAAAGTCTCGGACGAGATGCTCGAGCGGTTTGGGCACGACCAGGAGCGCTTCGCTGATCTCGGTGGCTACGTCTATCATGCGCGTGTCGACGCGGTGCTCCAAGGGCTCGGCTTCGACGCTGAGGAGTCGAAATCACGTCTGGTGTCGTCCCTGTCGGGCGGCGAGCGTGGACGTGTCGGATTAGCAGCGCAACTCATCGCGCCGGCCGATCTCTTACTGCTCGACGAGCCCACCAATCACCTCGACCTCGACACCACGTCGTGGCTGCAGGAGTGGCTCACGGAGGCCGACGAAACAGTGATTGTGGTGTCGCACGATCGCGCATTTCTTGACGCGATCTGCACGAACATCTTGCACGTGGAAGCGAAAACCAGCGAGTCGTACAAGGGGAACTACAGCCAGTTCGTGCCGCAGCGCGCCGAGCGCCGTCTTACACGAGAACGCGAGCTCGAAAAGCAGCGTGCGTATGTGAAGAAGGAACAGGATTACATCATGCGCAACATCGCGGGTGTGAACTCGTTCCAGGCAAAGGGCAAGCGCAAGCGATTGGAACGCTTGCCGCGCTTAGCACCTCCGCCGGGTGATCCGGCGGCGATGTCGCTCGAGTTCAAGGTCGCGGAACGCGGCGGCGATCAAGTGGTGGCGATCAACGCGCTGCGTGTGGAGGTACCCGGTCGCGTGCTCGTGGAGGAGTTCACGGCGGTATTGCGACGCAACGATTTTGTCGCGCTCGTCGGCCCCAACGGCGCGGGGAAATCGTCATTCATTGCCACCGTGCTTGGTGATCGCGCGCCGGCGAGCGGCGAGTCGAAAGTCGGCAGCTCAATCACGCCCGCGTATTTCCGGCAAGACTTGGCCGACCTGCCGCTTCGCCTGTCGCTGTCGGACGCGATCAACGCGCAGCGGCCGCTCTGGAATCGTGGTCAGGTGCAGAACCATCTGGGCGCGTTCGGTTTCACCGGTGATGAGGTGTTCCGCGAGATCCATACACTCAGTGGTGGTGAGCGTGCGCGCGTGGCGCTGGCACTCATCACGCTGTCGAACGCCAATCTGTTGGTGCTCGACGAGCCGACGAATCATCTCGACGTCGAGAACATCGAAGTGCTCGAGGACGCGCTGGACGAATACGAGGGCACCGTGCTGCTGGTGAGCCACGACCGTGCATTCCTGCGCGAGGTCGCCACGCGCGTGTGGTGGTTCAACGGGTCACGCCTGGTCGACTTCGACGGCCCGTTCATTGAGTGGGAGGCCGATCGTGCACGTCGTGCGTAACGGAATTCTGATCGACGTGCCGTCATATTTCAGGTAAATATGACGTCATGGTATCAATAAAATAGTACGAAAGACTCCTCCGATCCCCCGAACAGAGCTTCTTTCTCTTCGGCATGCGGTGGTGTTGGACGAAGTCCAACGCCTGCCCGCGCTGCTCAACGAGGTGCATCGGTTCATCGAAGCCAAAGGTCTTCGATTCGTCTTGCTGGGGTCCAGCTCTCGAAAGCTGAAACAAGCCGGCACTAACCTTCTCGCCGGGCGTGCGCTCCGTCGGGTGATGTATCCCTTCCTCCCCGCCGAACTCGGCGCAGACTTTGACGTGATGGAGCTCTTGCGCTTCGGAAGCCTGCCCGTGACTTGGCGCGCAGCAAACAGGACCGATAGCCTCGAAGCGTATGTACAGTTGTACCTGAAAGAAGAGATTCAGGCTGAAGCGCTCGTGCGCAATCTTCCGGGCTTCGCCCGCTTTCTGCCGATCGCGGCATTGTTCCACGCGCAAACGCTCAACATCGCGGGTCTGGCGCGCGATGCCCGTGTGGCGCGAACAACCGTCGCCGGCTACCTCGAGATTCTCGAGGATACGTATCTCACCTGGCAACTACCGGCGTACGACGGAAAGTTGCGCGTGAAAGAGCGAAAGCATCCCAAACTGTATTAGATCGACTCCGGCGTCGTCCGCGCGGTACGGCGCGAATTCCATGTGCCGACCGCATCAGGGTGCGGTGCGTTGTTCGAAGGATGGATTGCCCTCCTGCTCAAGGCGTATGGCGAACCGGGTAGCGGTTTGGGCTTGCGCTGGGACGGGTTGTACTACTGGGCGACGGGTGGCTCGGAGGTTGATTTTCTCATTGAACGGAGCAACGACTTTCTGGCGATCGACGTCAAGGCCAAGGATTCGTTGACGTCTCGCGACTTCAAGGGCCTCAGGGCGATCGCTGCGCTGAAAGGGCTGCGTCGACGTGTACTCGTATTCCTCGGCGAACGTCCATTCCGCACCGAAGACGGCATCGAAGCACTCCCGGTCAGTGAATTCCTGAACGACCTTGAATCGGGACAGCTGTACGGCACGGTGCCGTGGCACGCCGCTCCGGCTAACGCACGGTGTTGTCCACCAAGACGGTATCGAGCCGGCGCCCTGATCAGCACTACTGCAACATCAACGAACCGGTAGATACAAGATGAGTACGCGGGCACCGTGCTGCTCGTGAGCCACGACCGTGCATTCCTGCGCGACTTCGACGGCCCTTTCATCGAGTGGGAGGCCGATCGCGCACATCGTGCGTAACGGCATTCGTCTACGGCTGCAGCTTCACCAGCGCCTTGTACGAGTCCACCCAGAGTCCGTCGTTCACCGGCGTCACCGCGCCGAACGACCAGTTCTTCTCGGCCGTCACGCGCGAGAATGACCAGAGCACGGCGCGCGTATCGAGGTCGAGCGCGTAGAGCGTCCCGCGCGATGCCGTGGCGGGTTTGGTCTGTGGGCTGCCTTGGAAGTACAACACGGAGCCGGCCACGGCGAGCGATGGTGACGACACACTGAACGTGCCCGGTAACTCCCACGCTGTTTTGCCCGACGACTTGTCGTACGCCACGAGTGCCGATGGCATCATGCCCACCAGCACGGCGCCCGCGTCCATGAGGCCAGTCACTTCGACCAGCCGCATCCGACCGTCCACCATCGCGCGCGTTTCCATCGGCTTCCACCGTTCGCGACCCGACGCGCGGTCCACCGCGTACAGTCGGCCCTCCGCCCAGCCGTAAATAGTCGACGCGGTAACGACCGGCGCGGTGAGGCACACGCCTGCCGAACCGTACTCCGCGGCCGCGCGATACCGCCAACGTTCCTGTCCGGTCGTCGCGTCGAGTGCCAACAGGTCGAATCCATCCGGTCGCGACGCATCGCCGGCGACGGCATCAACGCCGAGCGAGATGTAGACGACGCCGTCATGCGCGGCTGGACGCGCGGTGCAGAACCGTCGCTTAGAGAATGCGCGTCGCCACACATCCTTGCCCGTCGCGGCATCGAGTGCGACGAAATTCTGATCCTTCGTTTGCACGAACACCATGTTGTTCGCGGCGACCACCGTCGTATTGGTCGCCGGATCGAGCGCGCGCCACACGGCCTTGCCCGTCGTGAGCGACACGGCAATCACCGCGCCCGGATTCGCGGCACCGTACGGCGCAATCGCGAGATCGTGCACGATCGCGGGCGGTGTCGACACCGAACCGTTGATGTCGGCGGGATGATACGACCACTTGAGCTTTCCCGTAGTCAGGTCGACCGCATGCAAGCCGGCACCACCCGATGGTCCGCCGGCCACGATGAGGTTCCCGGCAATCGTTGATGGTCCCCAATCACGATTGCCGTTGTTGACCGCGAACTTCTCGGTGGGCGGCGTGCGCAATGGTCGCACGGTGGCGACGTCAGACTGCGCGCCGACCCATGCGGGCAATAGTACCGCGATGCTCGCGACACGTCGGAGCGCTCGCAGACGAAGATGCTGCATGTTGCGCGTCAGGTTCAATGCTTCGCCGGACGAGCGACCTCAATCAGTAGGCTCGCCGCCGACAGGCAGCCACCGAAGACCACTGCCACAGCCCAGATCCCGATCCACGCGGTAGCGCCAAACAGGTACGCGGCGGCGGCGGCGAGCAACGTGGACACGATGAAGATCACGATCGCCTGCACCTTCACCGCGTGCTGCGAGCGACGGCGTCCAATGGCAGAGAGCAGCGTGCCCCCCGCAAAGAGTGACGCCGCCGCGGCCATCCAGAACATCCGATAGTCGGTGGCGTCCGTGTGCCACGCACGAAACACACCGAAACTGATTGGAGCCGCCCCGAGCACGAGCGCGGCGATCTCATAGAGTCGCTGAGCCGGTGAGTGGCGCGGCGCCGACGCGTGACGCGCCGAGGCGTGAGCGTTGTGCTGATGACGTCGCACGGGTGCCTCTCATGAACCGGTAGACCTCGAGGGAGCAACTCCCTGCAAGGAACGTCGCCGCTGTTCGGGGCACTGGCAAGCCGAACGGGCGCTGACGCCGCATCACCACCAGACTCGTGTGCGAGCGGTCCATGGTGTGCTCCGAACCAAGCGGGAGGGACAACTCGTCGGCACAGCACCGTGGCAAATCTCCGATGAGCGAGTAAACTCAGGCGGCGGAATCGATTGTAGTCGACAAACGTGTCGTGATTGTCGGGCTGATCATTGCGTCGACAACAGCACGTGCAACGCACGCGTGCGAGGCGCGTATTGTCGGGAGCGTGGCAGTGGAGCGTGGCAGTGGAGCGTGGAAGTCGAGGTGCACGATGAACGCGGTGTGCTGCTCGTCGGCGAGCGAATGGTCCTCCGCCGAGCGGACGGACTGTTGGTGCCGGCCACATCGGACGCCAACGGTATCGCGCGCTTCAATCGCATTCCCGAGGGAAAAGTGGAGGTGGGCTTCGCCTCCGCTGCGCACTTTGCCGAACCCTTGGTGAGCGAACGAGACGGCAGTCCGGTGGCGGCGTCAACGGCTGACCCCGCAAACCCGTCACCATTCACGACGCCACTCGCGCCACCGAAAGCGAAGTTGCCCACTGAAACACCGGACCCCACAGCCACGGCTCGCGATGAAGGGAGCGACAAGCCCGCGCTCGATGGGAGCGTGGTGGCCCGAGGAAAGGCGAAGGTTTAGCAACTGAACGCGCAATTCCACCAACGGCACGAATCCACTCATGGCCTCCGCGCACACGGTCGTAGCGGGCGACACGCTCTACACGATCGCCCAGCAGAACGGATTTCCCAATTGGCGCACGATCTCCGATCACGCCAGCAACACGGCGTTGCGTGCATTGCGTCTTAATCCGCATGTGCTGCACCCCGGCGATATTGTGCAAATACCGGAGGTGCCCAAGCGACCGGGTCTCGAAGTCCCACTCGACGCGCACACGGCCACGTTGCAGGCACAGCAGTTGAAGCGCGATCTGGATGTCGGCAGGCTGAATCCGCTGCTGGTGACCACAACGGACCAAGGTGCGTCGGGCGCCAAGGGGCGCCTTCGTAACATCGGGTTCGCGGTCGTGGACGTCGACGTGGACGAGCCGAGCCAGTTCGATCTGGCCGAAGCGCTCAGACGCTTTCAGTCCGAACAACAACTCGCGACCAGTGGACTGTTGGACGCCGCGCCGCGCGACTGGCTGCAACAGGTACACGGCTCATGAGGCGCGCGTGACCAAGCCGGGAGCGATCGGTACCGGGCAGGTTCCCGGCAGCGTGCAATCTCTGCCGCCCCTCAAGCACTTTGCGCACCTGCAGCACTTTCAGGGGGAGGTACGACGCCGGGCGATGCCACACCGCTCACGGACTTCGGCAACAATCCTGGCTTTCTCACCGCAACGGGTGTAACGCGCACGGCTAGCCTGCAAGCGCGCCTCGACGATCTACTGGCCAAGAACCCGCAGTTCGCGCGGCTCAAGATTGGCATCGTGAATCTCACGCGCGACGTCAATGCGCCGGAGTTCGCAGGCTTTCGCGAACTTGAACAGGGGACACTCGGCAGCGCGGGCAAGCTTAGCATCATGTACGCCATCTTCCAGTGCCGACTCGATCTCGAGATGCACGCGTTCCTCGAGGCTGTGAAGTCGGCGGAGGATGTTTTCGCGGTGACACGTGAATCGTCGTCGCGGTCACAGATCGATGCGTTGCACGCGCCGCGCGTCAACCTGCACGCCGCTAGGCCGCTGCTTGAACGGACCGGCTCGCTGATCCTTCGCGATGGCAAGAAGATGCCGCTGATCGTGAAGGACAAGAGTGGAGCCGCGTTCAATCAGGGCGGCCCCACGCTCGAGGAGATGTTCGACGTGGCACCGGTAGCACGCGGTGCCGCCGTCACGATCAAGCCCTCGTTCTTCGCACAGATGTTCCAGATGATCCCGCACTCGGACAACAATGCCGCGCACTTTTGCGCGACGCGCATCGGCTTTCTGTTTGCCAACTCGGCGCTCTGGCGGAGCGGCTTGTACAGCCCCGGCCGCGGCCCCGGCGGCGGGCAGTGGGGCTGCGGCAGCTATGGTGGCACCATCTGGGGTCCGCCGCCCGTCGGTGGGGATTTCAAGCAGGGAGGTACAGCCGCGTCGGTCGCGGCCCTGCATACGCTCATCGCCCACGACAGGCTCGTCGACAAGGCAGGATGCGGCCGTATGCGCAATGACTTGATGGCGCTTGGGGCCAACTTCGGTGGTTACGGAAGTTGGCTCTCCAATGGCATCACGAAAAAACGAATTCCCATCTCGAGTGACGCCGCAATTGCCAAGATCGGCATTGCGGACGGTCAGCTGTTCGATTCGGTGCAGCTCAACCTCAATGCGCGCGGCAAGAATCTGCGGTACGTGCTGGTAGCGCTCAATGCGCCGCATAGTATCGCCGGCGAGAACCTGCTCATGACGCTGGGTCCCTTGCTGCATGACATCATTGATCGGGAAACGCCGCAGGCCAGCCGGTGAACGCATGCTGAATATTCGTACCGAAAAGATGCAACAGTTGGCTGACGCCGCGCCGGGCAAGGCCGTCGTCGCGCCGTGCATCACTACCTGGATCGAGATCCGGCTGGTGGATCAGGACAGCAAGCCCGTTGGCGGACGGCGGTATCGCGTGACGCTCCCCGACGGCCGAAGAGTGTTTGGGGTGCTCGACCGATACGGCGTTGCGCGCGTCAACGGCATTGCCCCGGGAGAATGCACGGTGTGTTTTCCCGAAATCGGCGCGCGCGAATGGGTGCCGGCATGACGCAGCACACGGTGACGCAGGGCGATCACATCGGCCTGATCGCGCATCGCTACGGCTACTTCGACTGGCGCCTGATTTGGAATGACGCGGCGAATGCCGAGCTTCGCGAGTTGCGCGACAACCCGCATGTGCTGCACCCGGGTGAAGTGCTGGCCATTCCGGACACGGCGGAAAAGTCGCTGAGCGCTGCCGCCACCACCGTGCACACGTTTCAGGTGACCACGCGCAAACTCACCGTGCGCATGGCGCTTACCGACTACTTCGACGACGCGTTCGCTGACGCGCCGTGCGCCTTTGACATCGGCGGCTCGCCCGTCGAACTCATATCGGATGCGGATGGATTCATCGAGCGCGACATTGAGCCGACCGCCGCCGAGGGACGCTTGCTCGTGCGAGCTGTGACCTTCGACGTGCGCATTGGAAATCTCGATCCAGCCGAAGAAGAATCTGACAGATCGCGCGACTGAACAATCTTGGCTATCGCGCGGGTGCGATCGATCCGCGCGAGGATGAGCCATTCAAGTCAGCGCTGGAGGAATTTCAGTGCGACCAGAATCTTCGCGAAAGCTCCGGTAATGTGAGTGGCATTGCCGATGCACGGACGATCGCCCGGCTGACGAAGGTGCATGGGTCGTGACCGTCGCGTACGTGTGGAACGTGCGGGGGGGTGACTTGCTTTCGCGTGCTCCCGTCGTAGCAGAACGCCCGCGACAGGCATGCCAGCGGCTCACTTGTCGAAACTAATCGATCAACACATCGTTGCACGATACATCTATCGATGAGGTTTACATGGCGGTCGTCACCGTGTCACCCAAGTTCTAGGTCGTGATTCCGCGCGAGATTCGTGAGGCGCTGGGCCTTGAGGCTGGCCAGAAAGTGCAGCTGTTGCAATACCAGAATCGCGTGGAGTTCATTCCTGTGCAACGCATGCGCAAAATGCGAGGCTTTCTGAAGGGCATCGAAACCACCGTCACCCGTGACACGGATCGGGTGTGAACCTCATTGATTCTTCATTGATTCCTCAGCGTGGCTGGAGTATTTCTCTGCGGGTCCGCGCGCGTCGCAGTTCGCCGCGGCGATTGAGGATGTGGCGCACAAGCGCCCCCTGGCCGCTGGTATCGTCTACGCCACCGCGAAGCATCAACGCGATCGTCTGGACGATGGATGCCGACTTCTCTGGCCTGCCGCGCGTGAAGTCCATCGCCACGCGTGCGTAGGGCTGCTGAACGCGGGCATGGCCAACCGTGTCAGTGCGCCGCTGCCGGATTCGATCGTGCTGCTCGGGGACTACGTCATCGCGCGCCGACGGTTCACCGCGACGCGTTGATGTACATCGCGACCCCATCCAACACGCGCTGCAGTCCGAAGTCGAACGACTCGTCGAGCGTGCGTGACGGCCCCTCTGTCGGCGTCGTGAGTAGCGTGGCGAACGCGGGGAATCGCGGGTCACCAATCGCGCGCCCCAGATCAGCGCCGACGGCTGCGGCCCACTCCTCCACCGAACCCCCCCGCGCGCGCACCCGCGCGAGTGAGATCGCGGTGTCCGACGCGCCGCGCGTGTAGCCGTCGACGATGCTGAGCATCTGGCCCACGTCAGCCGCGCTCAGTCCGGTGCGCGACAGCGAGTCGGTTTGCGCCTCCAACCACCTGAGCCAGTTCGGTCCGTGCGGCGCGGCCACGAACGGCAACTCCGCGAGCCACGGCCGCGCGCACAACATGGCGCGCTTGGCCAGTGCCACTTGCGTCACTTCGGCGCGCCAATCTGCGCGTGGTTCCGCAAAGCGCGGTGGGTGTCCCAAGCCCGCGTCCACGATCGCGTCGTAGAGCGCTTCCTTGCTGGGGAAGTAGCGATAGACCGCCATCGTCGTGAAGCCAAGCTTGGCCGACACGGCGCTCATCGTCACGGCGGAGAGGCCATCAGCGTCGGCGATCGCGACGGCGGCTCGTACGACGTCATCGGGCGTGACGCCCGCCTTGGGGCCTCGGGTCGCCTGTATGCGATCATCCCAGAGCAGCTCGCTCCGGCGCCGAAGTTCGGGATCGATCCGCGTCGACGCCAGCAGAATGTCGTCGTGCGTGAGGTCCTTCTTCGCCCTTGCCACCCGTGGCCGTGAATTCGCTCTTTTTCGTGCCGCCATATTACGCCGTCCAAAAAAGACTGTTGACAGATCTGAAACTGTGTATATCATACACACGTACTGTGTATGTAGTACACTAATACATGGAACGCCGAGCCGATAGGGACTCGCCTCGACTCGCCCCTCCGCAGTTCAGACTCTTCTCCAGGAATACACCATGTCTATCACACGCACCGTCTCCACCGCAATCAGTACCTTCGGCATGCTCGTCGCCTTCACCGGCCCCTTGACGGCCCAAACGTCCACCCCCGCACAGAAAGGCCCGTTCGAGATCCGGTTCACGAGCGGCGAACTCGTGGCCACGGGGAACCAGCGCAATTTCATTAAGGACGGACAGCTGAGCGGCGTCCAGATGTCGTGGTCGCTGAATCCGATGCTCGCCGTCACCGGCGCGTTCGCGTGGGCGCGAAGCCGAGACCTCACGACGATCGACAAACAAAAGCTCGACGTGTTCACGTCGGACCTCGGTATTGAAGCCCGCCCCGCGCACTGGTTCACCGGCCATATGGTCGCGTTCAGCCCGATCGTTGGACTCGGCGCCGGTGTCCGGAGCTACAACTACCGCAGCCTAGATGTTGATGCGAAGCACAACCTCGCCGGCTACGGCAGCGTCGGTGGTGAGTTCGGCATCCTGAATCGCGTCGGCGTGCGCCTCGAAGCACGGGACTACGCATCGGGCTACAAGCCGCTCATCGGCACCGGCAAGTCCGTCACACGGAACGACGTCGTGATCATGGCCGCGCTGCGCATCAACCTGCACTAAGCATGAATACGACGAAGTCGTTCTGGACCACGTCAGACTTGCGCATTCCCGCTGCACTCATTGCGCTGAGTCTGGTGCCCGCACTCGCGGGGACCGCACGACTCGTTCAGTTGGCTGGCGACGCGACCATCACGCCAGAGAATGCGCGGTTCTTCACGACGCCAGTGCCGGTGGTGATCCACATTGTCACGGTGATCATTTACAGCGTGCTGGGTGCGTTCCAGTTCTCACCACGCTTTCGGAAGCAGCGGCGCGGGTGGCACCGCGCTGCTGGTCGGGCTCTGGTTCTGTGCGGTCTGCTGGTGGCGACGTCAGGGTTATGGATGACGCAGTTCTATCCTTGGCCCGCAGGCGACGGTCAGATTCTGTACGTTGAGCGCTGGTTCGTGGGATCGGCCATGATTGTCTCGATCGGCGTTGGCCTGTACGAGATCACGCGCCGGAATTTCGTGTCACACGGTGCGTGGATGATGCGCGCGTATGCGCTCGGCCTCGGTGCGGGAACGCAGGCGCTGACGCATCTGCCGTGGTTCGTGTTCGTCGGTGGCAAGCCCGGTGACGGACCGCGGGCAGTGATGATGGGTGCGGGCTGGGTGATCAACATCATCGTGGCGGAGTGGATCATTCGGCGGCGGCGTGTCCCGGGTCGGGCTGGGGGGCTACGTCGTTCGCGTGTCCCTGCTTGAACAAATCGCTCACGAAATTGCGCAGCAGTCCTCGAACACGTGCCATAACCCGCTCATGCACCGGCGACTTCGAACGTTTGCGACTGCACTCTGCGGAGCTGTATTGGCCGCGTGCACTCATGATGCCACCACGTCGACGTTGTCGAATCCGGCGCCGCCAGCGGTGACGACGCCGAACGTCGCCGCGGCGATGACGGTCGGCACCGCGGCCAGCATCGACGCGACGCGCGCAGGCGCCGTCTTCTCTGATCCGGCGGGCGGCGGACTGACGTATGCTGTCGTCCTCACGGGGGCTGTCAATGGCCTCACCACGTCGGGTGGTGCGATTCGCGGCACACCCACGAACACCGGCGTTGTGAGCGCGACGATCACCGCGACCGACATACTCGGACGAACTGCGTCTGATCGCTTTACCTTGGTCGCCTTCGCCAGTGGACTCGCCACGCCGCAGCTGCCGGCGACGCAGTTGCAGTATGCAGACGTGGAGGTGCCGTTGCCCGCGCACTTCATGGCGGTCATCAACGGCAGTTCGGTGGCGGCGATGGACAACACGCCCGTGTCGAATCCGATTACCGACGCGGGCGCCACGCTGGGTCGTGTGCTCTTCTTCGACACACGGCTCTCGGCGAACGACGGGACCTCGTGCGGTTCCTGTCACCATCAAGCGGTTGCGTTCGGAGATAGCCCCGCGCTGAGCCTCGGCTTCAACGGCGCGTTGACTACGCGCCACTCGCCGAGTCTGGTCAATGCGCGATTCTACAAACGTGGTCGATTCTTCTGGGATGAACGCGCTGCGACATTGGAAGTGCAGGTGTTGGGGCCGATCCAGAATAGTGGCGAGATGGGCATGACACTCGACAATCTGCTCCTCAAGTTGTCGCTCACGCCCTACTATGCGTCGATGTTTGCGGCGGCGTTTGGCAGCCCGACAATCAGCAGCGATCGTGTGTCTGCCGCGCTCGCGCAGTACGTGCGCTCGATGGTCTCTGGCGGATCGCGCTACGACCGTGCGTTCGCCGCGAACGGTGTCGCGAACTTCGCGAATACGCTGACGCCGGCCGAACAGCAAGGCGAGCTGCTTTTTCGTTCGACGGGCTGCGCATCATGTCACACGACGGTGGCGCAGGTCATGGACTCGACGCATAACACTGGACTCGATGCATCGTCGGTTGACATTGGAGCCGGCAACGGTGCGTTCAAAGTGCCGTCGTTGCGCAACGTGAGTGTGCGGCCACGCTTCATGCACGACGGACGTTTTTCGTCGCTCGAGCAGGTCATCGACTTCTACGACGACGGCGTGCAGGCGTCATCGTCGCTGGACGCGCGATTGCGCGCGAGCGATGGCTCGCCGCGTCGACTGCGCCTGACCACTGTGCAGAAATCATCGTTGGTGGCGTTTCTCGGGTCACTCACAGACTCCACCTTTCTGACGGCAGCCCGTTTTTCAAATCCATTCGTCACGATGACGGTCGGAACGCCAAGCGCTGGCACCGCAAACGTGAGCATTCAGGCGAACTCGTATCGACCGCCGTCGATCGCTGTGCAATCCGGCACGGTGATCACGTATACAAATCTCGATAACTCGCGGCACAGCGCGCAGTTTGACAATGGACAAATCACGTCGACGCCAATTTTCAGCACGGGCAGTCGCACGGTGACGATGCCGCTCGCGGCGGGGACGTACACGTATCACTGCGCGATTCACGGGCTCGCGATGTCCGGTGTTGTCGTGGTGCGCTAGTGGCACGCGCACCACGCCTTGTTGATCGCGCGCTACTTCGGCGTGACGCGAAACAGCCCACCCTGTGGCGTGTTCTCGATTATCCAGACCGCGCCGTCTGACGCGACGGCGACGTCGCGAATCTGGTGACCGACCATCCAACGTTCAGCGGGTGTCGCGCCACCCTTTTTGTCGAACGTGATGCGGCTGAGTGATTGCGTGGAGAGTCCACCGATCAACGCGGAGCCTTTCCACTGCGGGAACATCGCGCCGTTGTAGAACGCGAGATTTCCCGGCGCGATCACGGGCGTCCAGTAGATCACGGGCTTGGTGAGATCCGCGCGTGTGTCGGGATGCGGAATGGGAGTGTTGTTGTAATTGGTGGCGTATGACACGAGTGGCCACCCGTAATTTTTCCCCGGCTCGATCAGGTTCAGTTCGTCGCCGCCCTTGGGTCCGTGCTCGAGTTCCCACAAGCGACCATCGGGTGCGAACGACAAGCCGTACGGCGTGCGAAAACCAGAAGCCCACGTTTCGGACGGCGTGAGGTTGGGTCCGACGAACGTGTACTTGGAGACCACTGCCGCCGTCTTGGCCAACTCGGTATCGCGTGGCGGATTGATGATATCGAGCGTCTCCGCGCCAGTCTTGCCCGCTTGCGGATTCCCCGGCGCCGGTTTGCCGTCGAGTGTGAGTCGCAGAATCTTGCCAAGTGGTGAGTTGGGATCCTGCGCCGGTGTCATGCGCTGTCGATCGCCGACAGATAAAAACAGGAACTTCTTGTCGGGTGAGAACGCGATGGCCGCGCCGAACTGACCACCACGTCCGCGGGCACCGTCGCGCCAGATCACTTGCAGTCCTTCGAGACTTGCCGAACCATCGCCAATGGCGAGCTTGGCACGCGCCAACGCGAGGCTCGACCCGCCATCGCCTGGCTCCGAGTACGTGAGGTACACGTTGTGATCGGTCGCGTAGTTCGGCGAGATGTACACGCCGAGCATGCCGCCCTGACCTTGCGCCAAGACGGCCGGCACGTTCGCGATCGGGGTTTTCTCACCCTGCTGCGTGACGAGCCAGACCGGGCCGACTTTCTCCGTAACGAGCATGCGTCCATCAGGGAGGAAGGCGATGCGCCACGGCAGGTTAAACTCTGCCACTTGGGTCAAGGTGAACGGGAGCTTCGGCTCGGGCTTTTGCTCGCCCGCATTCATCTGTGCTTGCGTGGTGGTCGATACAAACGTCAGCAGCAGGGCAGCACGGTGGAACGCCTTCATCGGATTTCTCTGGTCGGAGTTGGTCGGTGTGACGATGAACGTTACCCGATCGCGGCCGGGTCACGCCAGCGTGGCGGCTTCCCATTTGACCAATGACGGCGATCGCCCCATATCTGTGCGGGACTCGCCTGACCCTTCTCGCTTTTTTTAGAGGTTCCGATGAAATGCGCCGCCGTTGCCGCTGTCGTCCTGTTCGTCACGATCGCCTCGACCGGCGCCGCGCAGGCGCCGAGCACCGATGGACCGTATAAGGTGTTGATGCGCGCGAAGGTCGGCGGTGAAGGTGGGACCGACTACATCTTCGCGAATTCTGACGAGCGTCGACTGTACATCACGCGCAACGCGGTGCGCGCGCTGCCGGCGACCGACAGCACACCCGCGCGCGAGGCGGTGCCGGGCCGGGTGACGGTGTTCGATCTGGAAACGCTCAAGCCGTTGGGCGAGATCATGAACGGCGGCGGCAACGGCGCGGTGACCGACGCGAAGACCGGTCACGGGTTCGCGAGCAGTCATCCCGACATCTCGATGTTCGACACGAAGTCGATGCAGATGATCAAGACCATCGGCGCGAACGAGGGCAACGCGACCCCCAAGCCGCAGTTCAGTTCCGACGGCATCTACTTTGATCCGTTCGACAATCGCGTGTACATCGGCAGCCACCCGTCGAAGGATCTGATCGTACTCGACGTGCGTGACGGCCGCGTGCTGGGCAAGATTGACTTGGGCGGCATTCCCGAGCAGACCGTGTCTGACGGCAAGGGCATCTTGTACGCCGTGCTGCAGGATTCCGCGGGGAGCGTGGCGGTGGTCGATCAGAAAGCGATGAAAACCACGGCGCACTATCCGCTGGGTGACATCGGTCGTTGCAACGGACTCGCGATCGATGTGAAAAACAAAATTCTCTTTGCCGCGTGCGCGCAGTCACGGTCACCTGGGCAAGCACCGGTACCGATGATGGTCATTTTGAGCGCCACCGATGGAAAGATCATTACGACGTTGCCGCTTGCGGGCGCGTCCGACGGCGCTGTGTTCAATCCGAAGACGATGGAAGCGTTCAGCTCACAGGGCAATGGCACGCTCACCGTGATCAAGGAAGTGAGCCCGACCACGTTTGAAGTCGAGCAGAATCTTCAGACGATGAACGGCGCGCGCACGCTGACCCTCGACACGAAGACGGGTCGCATCTACGTGATGAGTGTGGAGCGCGGTGCGGCGCCGCCGGTGCCGGCCGGTGGTCGCGGTGGACAGGCGCCGGCCATTCCGGGCTCGTTTACGGTCGTGATGATCGGGAAGTAGGCGAGCGGTTGCACTCCATCGCGCGCGTTGGCGACGGTCCGTCTACTGGTTCGGTAACCGCGCAGCTTTGAACGCGCCACCCGCGGCGATTAGCGTCACGATTTTCCCGTCTCTTTCCACAAACTCTACCAGCACCGGCGAGCCGCCGCCGTCAAACCAGAAGCGACTGCGTGAGAGCGCAAAACATTTGAGTGGTGGCGAGCCGGGAAAGCGTAGCTTCAACGCGCCGCTGTCGAGCGTGAAGTTTTTGATGCGGGAGAGCGGACCAGCGCCCGTGCGCGGTACATCGTTGGCATCGCGCACGACCGTAGTACCGTCCAGGCGATAGTGCACGAGCGGCGTCGCCTCCTTAGCGAATCCATTCTCGATGGTGCCTGGCACAAAGGTGCCGTCGGCGAGCGGAATGAGCGTGACCGGTGTTGTCTCCACACCTGCGATCGTGCGTGTGATGGCCAGCCCGGTGCCCTGCGTCCAGACGCTGACAAACTCTGCGGACGCATCGCCGTACGCGCCCATGAATTTGTCGAGTGACGCGCCAACGATCTCGGCCAGCGGACGCGTTGTGCCGGTCGCAGCGATGCGCAAATCGTTGTCCGACGCGGGCTCCACGGCAAACGCCACGCGCTGCATGGGCGGGCCCGGGAACGTCAGGTAATCCGTGTGAACCTCCAGCACGTACACACCCGTCTCCGTCGGCGTCCAGTCCATGTCGAGCGTCTGGCCAACGTCCATGCGCACCTTGGCTTCGACCAGCCGTTGCATGCTGACAGGCAGTGCCGCGCCATCGTGCGCAAGCGGACGCCATTGCACCGGCTTGCCGTCCTTCAGCACGAGAATGGTTTTGACGTCGTTGGTGCTGATGTGCATGAGGTGCAATCGATAGCGCTTGCCCGCGTCGAACCGCTCCGCCGGTGCGAGGCCGCGGCCATTGATGGCGGCTTCGACGTCTTGCTTCGCGCCCCGCGAGGCAAGCATGAACAGCCGATCAGTCGTGCTGCTAAATGTCTGTCCCTTCTCCAGCACGATCAATGCGCCGTATAGATCCTGCTGCAACTCGGCGCCGGCTTCCCCATGAACGTGGTACATGAAGGTGCCGGCACGTGGCGCGTTGATGTACACGCGCAGCGAGTCACCGGCGGCGATCGGCGCGCGAATATTGCCCTTGGCACCACTCCAATTGCCAACGCCGTCGTAATAGCTCTCGAGTTCAATGCCGTGCCAGTGCAATGAGAGCGCGACGGGCAAGCGATTGTGTACAACAATCATGGTGGGCTCACCGCGCGTGAGCACGAGTGGACTACTCGGCAATGTGGTGGAATCAGACGGGGGTGCGGTCGCACCACGTTGCAGGACGAATCCGTAGGCAGGGGAATCGCCAAACATTTTCTGACGCGCGCCAGTCCACAGATCTAGGCGGCGCGCGTTGGCCGGTGGGCGTTTGGCGACTGCGACACGCGGCGTGACCGTGATGCCCATGATCAATCCAGCCATGCCATCGTTCATCGCCATGCCGCTCATCTGCTCGGCTTCGGCCGCGGTGGCTGAGTCAGGTGGACTGCCCTGTGTATGCACGACGATGTGGCAATGAAACAGCCAGTTACCGGCGCGTGCCGCCGTCCACGTGAGCTGCATCGCGGACAGTTCGCGCATGCCTTCGGTGACCTGCAGTGCGCGCGGCGCACGCGTAACGGTGTCGGCCTGCGTATCGCCGCGTGCCTTGACGGTAAAATAGAATCCGTGCAGGTGCATCGGATGGTACTCACCGCTCACATTGATGACGCGCCAGTGCACCTGTTCGCCTTCCGTGTAGTGCAGGCGTTCGGTGATCGGCCACACTTGGCCGTTGATTGAAAGCGTGCGCCACCGCACGATGTCGGTTGGAGTGGTTTACAGCCACACGCGGAGGCGCGTGCATTTGCTGATACCACGGACTCATGCGGTGTAAGCCCCGCGACAAAAACTCGCGATCCCTCGGTCACCCCCGCTTGGGCCGCAATCCGGCCACGACGTCGAGCACCGTGTCGACGTCGGTCTCGCTCATATACATGTGCGCTGACAACCGTACTCCGCGCACGTCGGCTTGGGGACGAACACGCACGCGACGCGCCCAAAGCGCCTCCTGCAACGCCTTTGCGGTGAGCCCATCAACACGGAACGTGGTGATGGCTGACGCGAGCTCTGGATGCAACGGCGACGTCACGTGTGCCGACGGAATCTTCGCGAGTCCCTCGCGCAAGCGCGTGGTGAGGCGAGTATCCCATCGTTCAATCCGTTCGACTCCGATCCGATTCAGGAACTGGAGTGCCGCGGTCAGTCCATCATGCAGGGGTACCGCCCCGGTGCCGTACTGCATGAAACGGAATGACCCGTGTTCATAGTCGTCCCAGTGCGAACTGGCGAGCGTCGTCCAGAATCGCGGTTGAATGTCGCGTCGGATGAAGAGCAATCCGGTGCCCTTTGGCGCCATCATCCACTTGTGCGGACTCGCCACATACGCGTCGCAGCCCATGTCTTTGACATCTACGCGCATCTGTCCAACCGCTTGCGCACCGTCGACGAGCGCGAGCGCTCCGCGATCGCGAATCATCGCGCACAGTTCGCGCGCCGGCAGTCGCGTGCCAAACCCCGACACCACTTGACTGAACATTACGGCTTTCGTGCGTGGTGTCATCGCATCCGCGAATACTTTGATGACGCCATCGGGTCCGGCATTCGTTGCGCTGTCGAGTGACAACTCCTTGACGACGATGCCGTAGCGTTTGGCCTTGAGACGCCACGGGGAGATGCAGCCGCCGTGCTCTTGATCGGTGCTCACCACTTCGTCGCCCGGTACCAGATCCAGCCCATTGGCCAGGAAGTTCATGCTGATCGTGGCGTTCTGCGTGATTGCGACTTCATCGGCGCGGGCATTGAGGAATGCGCCAACCGCCTCGCGTAGGGCCATCGACGGCTGATATCCCGTGAGGGGTTCGCCGTCGGCCTGTGCATAGGGCCAGGCGGCGAGGTTGGTCTCGAGCAGGCGAGTACCATTCACGAGCGCATCCACCACCTCGCGCGGACAGGCGCCCAGCGTTCCGGTATTGCAGTACGCGACGCCCTTGGGAATCAGGAAGTGCTGGCGGGCCTTGGCAAACATGACGGCGTCTGAGTCCGTCGCGTTCGGATAGAAGACCGAGCCAGGAGTGATCGCCGGCGTCGGGAACGCGTCAAGCGCGGGCACGGCGCCCGCAGCGAAGAGCGCGGTACCTGCCAGCTGCGACAGAAATCCGCGACGATCGACGCCGGTGGGACCGTCGAAAAGCGCCGCATGATCATCTGATACGCGGTCGTTGTCGGGGGCATGTGGATGCTCGTTCATCACGTCAGTCACCCTGCGCGCTGGAGGTGGGAGAGCCATGGACAACCATGATACGGTGATGGCAATGGGAATACCGCAGATTGCATATCGCTTCTTGCGCGAACGCTGTCGAGTGGTTCGCTCCCACCGTGAACAATCCTGACAAGAATCTCGGGGCGCGGTGACGATTTCGAAAGACGGTTGGGTCATACCGCCGCGCCGTAACCGGATTGCACGTCCGAATCCGGCGCGCGCACGCAGGCCGTCGGCCCTACCATGCGGGCTTACCCTGCTTACGGAGCCTTCATGCGAAATATTCCACGTACGTGTTGCCTGATCGTCGCGGTCAGCGGCTGCAGTCCCGCTTCGCCGTCGCGCGTGCGGCCAAGTGACGGGACGATCCCGATCACGTCACGTTCGGATTCGGCGGTGGCGCTCTTCCTGCAGGGTCGCGCGCGCAACGAGGCCCTGCAGCCGCACGAAGGCTACGCGCGGTTCGCGCAGGCGGTCGCCCGTGATTCAACATTCGCCATGGGCGAGTACGGTCTGGCCTCGACGGCACCGACCGCGAAACAGGTGCGCGAACATCTGGACAAGGCGCTCGCGCTCTCGAACGGTGTGTCGATGGGCGAGCGATTGCTGATTTTCGCGATGCGCGCACGCAACGAGGCCGATCCAGTCACCGTGCGAGTGTACGCCGAATCGCTGGTGACGCGTTACCCGCGCGACGAACGTGCACATTGGGTGCTTGGCAATGCGTACTCTGCGCAGCAGGCGTACGACCGGGCCGTTGAACAGTACCGTCAGGCGATTGCGATCAATCCACAGTACTCGCTTGCGTACAACTCCCTGGGCTATGCCTATCGACCGATGGGCGACATGGCCGCCGCCGAGCAGGCATTTCAACAGTACATCGCGCTCGTACCGAGTGATCCGAATCCGTATGACTCGTACGCTGAATTGCTGATGAAACTGGGCCGTTTCGACGAATCCATTGTGCAGTATCGGAAGGCGCTTGCCATCGATCCGCACTTCAGTGGTTCATTCGTCGGCATCGCCGCGAATGAAATGTTTGCGGGGCGATATCCTGCAGCGATCGCGGAGGCGGAACGCTATTTCCATGTCGCACGCGACGACCACGAACGGCGCGCGGCACTGCTGACGCTTGCGCTGATTCATGTCGACCACGGCGCGACAAAAGACGCGTTGCACGCGATGGAACGCGGGTACGACGTCGCGCGTACGATCGGCGATACCGTGAGTATGTCGACCGACGTGATGGCCATCGGGGATATCCTGCTTGACGCGGGACGCGTGGACTCGGCCCAAGCACGCTATCAGCACGCCCGTGATCTCGTGGCTGCGTCGTCGCTGTCCGCGGTTCAGAAACAGGACGGTGATCTCGTCACGCACTACAACATGGCGCGCGTCGCGCTGGCGCGGCACAACGTGGCGATGGCGCAGGTTGATGCGGTCCCGATGACACAGGCGGTGGCGGCGGGGCGCAATGGCGATCGGGTACGTCAGGCGCACGAGCTGAACGGGCTGCTCGCGCTCGAGATGCAGCAATACGACCAGAGTCTTGTTGATTTCGCGCGCGCGGATCGACAGAATCCGGCAGTGCTGTACGCGATGGCGCTGGCGTATCAAGGCAAGGGCGACCGTGCGAAGGCCGACCAATTGATGACGTCGGCGCTGCAGATGTACACGCTGCCGACATTGCCGTATGTATTCACTCGCGCCAAAGCACGGTTACTGATGGGCACCCGACTGGTATCGAAGAAAGTGACTGCGCCGTGACGTCAATCCCAATCGCCATCTGGCATCACGCCGTCGATATGCGAGATGCGTCATATGACGGTGTCTTCTTTGTCGGCATTACGTCGACACGGATCTTCTGCCGGCCGACGTGTCCGTCGCGGCTCGCGCGGCGCGAGAATCGACGGTTTTTTCGCGCACGCGCAGACGCCGAGCAATCCGGATATCGCGCCTGTCGACGGTGTCGACCGGAATTGGCGTTCGCTCAGACGCCGTTGGCCGTTGTGCCGCGTCTGGCGCGTACGGCTGCTGCGCAGATCGCGGCGGGCGCGCTTAACGGTCGATCGGTCAAGGCGCTTGCCGTCGATCTGGGCATGAGTGAACGGCATTTGCGTCGCGCGCTCGATCGTGAAATAGGCGCGTCACCCCTCGATCTCGCGACGGAGAAACGGTTGCTGACGGCGATAGAGCTGCTTTCCGGCACCGGCACGTCAGTCACGCAGATCGCCTACGTGAGCGGATTTCAGAGCCTGCGCCGATTCAATGTGGTGTTCCGCGAGCGATTTCTTATGTCGCCAAGTGCGTGGCGCCGCGACCGCTACTGCGCTGCGGCCCGCTGCGCCAACCACGATCGTCCGAAGAAGAACTGAAATGGAATGTGGATGCGGCCACCCCATGAGCCTTCGTGGTGCGAGTCTTCGGGAAAGCTGAACTGCAGCAGATCGTCACCGAGTCGATATCCGCGGTTAATCAGCAGGTCGCGCATTGCGTTCGTCGCGTCGAAGTTGTCGCGCGGCCAGCCGCTGTCGAGGTAGATGATGATGTCGCGCTTCGGTTCCGTGTGGATGCGATCAAACAGATCATCCATTACGCCGAAGGTGCTCGAGAGGCAGGCGCACCGACCGAACACGTCGGGATACTGCCACGCGAGATACAGTGCGGCGACGCCGCCGAGCGATGAGCCCATGATCACCGTGTTGTGCGGACCGTGCAACACACGCATCGTCGAGTCGATCAACGGCTTGAGCTTTTGTACCAGAAAGCGACCGTACGCCGCGTAGCCAGGCTTCGTGTAGTCGCGCATCCGATCGTCGGGCGCGATGCCAACGACGATCGTTTTGCGAATGGCGTTCATCTGGTCCAGTCGGTCCATCGTTTCATCAACCTGCCACTCGTGCCCAGCGAATGCTTCTTCCGGAAAGAAAAGGTTCTGGCCGTCCTGCATGTACAGCACCGGAAAGGTGCGCAGCGTATTTTCGTCGTACCCTGGCGGATAGTAGATGCGCACCGCGTGCGTGGCGTTTTCATACGTGACGCGCATGATATCCGAGACGTGGCCGCGCTCGGCCGAGTAGAAATACGGCCAGATTTCCGGATCGGACTCGTGTTGATTGATCACGTAGTTCGGGCCTTTTGACCACGCGACCTCGTCGCCGTCACGGATCACGGGCTTGATGGCGAGCGTCGGCTGCGTGAACGGCACCACGAACCACGACGTGTGTGCGCGCACCTCGACGGGAAGAATGTCTGCGTCCCAATCGGCTTCTGTGCGCAGCCGCAGCTGACCGGACTGCACCGGGTAGCTGATACCGATCCGTATGACGTTTCGCGTGACGGCGCGCTTCATGGCCGGACGACGCGATCCTGACGGTACTTCTCCATCATCTTTACGAGTTCGGCGTTCGTCATCGGTTGCCAGCCGTGCGGCTTCTTCGGTCGCCCGTACTCGAAGGTGAAGTTCGGCGTCGGTCCGTCCAGCTTCGCCACGTCTTCTTCCATGAGATGCACGGCGAGCTGCAGGTGGTGATGGTCCATGTCGCCGACGTACGTGTGCAGCTTGCCGGTCATTGACGGTCCGATCGTCCCGGTACGTCGATCCCAGAGTCGTCGCGGATAGCCGTCTTGGCCGACGGGTCCGTACCTCACGTCGAAGGCATCGAACTGTTGCCCACTGCGCGCCTTTGTGCCGAGTACGGCTTCGCGTTGGCTCATCTGGCGGACGGTCACCTGCGGCTGCCCTTCCTCGGTCTGCATCATGTACCGCTCGGGCACCGGCGACGTGTCGCTATTTGGCGTGAACGCGTTCGTGTCAGCGTAGTTGTCGACGAGCTGATTGCGACGGACGTCGACGGGATCGGGATAGAGACACCGCGCACCGCCGAAGAAATCCGGACGCTGGATCTGTAGCGCCAGAGACTCCCAACCGCCCGTCGAGCCTCCTGTGAGAAAGCGGGAATTCGCTTCGGGATTGAGACGGTAGCGCTTCTCGAGTTCCGGCACGAGTTCGTTCAGCAGCACGTCCTGATACGGGCCCGTGTTCACCGAATTCACGGCGTACGAGTCGTCGTACCACGGCGTCGGATGTTGCCACGTGATCGTGACGCGTAGCGGTGTCGTCGACTTCGGATCCCATTGCACTTTCGTTGGCTCACGCACCAGGCCGGGCGAGACGTTCCAGTGCTGTCCTTCCCACTGATCCCAGTGCGCCCAGAGCGTATGGCCGTCGGCACGCGTGACCTGCGTGTAGACGTTGAGCACGGCCTGCACCGTGTATTCACCAGCCGGCAGCTGACGGAGCGTCGCAACGGGATCGCCGAGCGTGTCGGCGGTGATGACGGCGTTTTCGCCAGGCTTCCAGTTGTTGACGCCAGCACCGAAGAACGGCGCGGTGGCGCCATAGCTGCCGGCGACGAGTCGCGGTTCCCGATCGGCAATGCGCGAAAGGACCACGAAGACGCGACCGGAGCGAGGGCCCTTCAACCCGGCCGCGTACTGGACGTCGACGCGTTGCGCGTGTCCGGCGGTCGCGACGAGCAGTGCGTGTGCGATTGCGAACAGCGTGAACCGACGGAGTGTGATGCGCATGAGCGAATTCGGACCGGGACTATCAACCGTGGATGGTTGAGTATGGCGCGCGGTCGGCGGTGGTGCGAGTGACCGGGCGACGACGATGATCGCAATCGCCAGGCCGTTCACCTCACGACGTGCTCCAGCGATGCGAATCAGGCCGCGTAGTAGAATTTATCCTGCGCGATCTTGCCATCGCGGACCGTGTACATCGCGATCTCGTTCATCATTGTGCGCTTGCCGGTCGGCTTGAACGTGATGTCGTACGTGAATTCGACGGCAAACTCATCGCCACTGACCCACGGTCCCCGTGAGGCGCGCGAATGCACCTCGTGGTTCTCCATCCACCACGCGCTCTTGCCTTTAATGGCTTCGATGCCGTGGACTTCCTTCATCGGTTCGTTCGGTTCGATACTGGCGGCGTCGGACGCATAAAGCGTATCGATCGCTTTCATGTTTTCGCCGGCGTTGCAGAGCGCGATGAGTTCGTTGGCGATTTCGGTGGTGTTCACGGGAGCCTCTCGGGGTTGGAAAATGCGTGAGTGATGCATGAGTGAAGCGGATGGTGTGACAATCAGACGGCGGCGGCGAATAGCTCGACATATCGGTCGAGACATCCGTTCCAACCTTTGGCGTGATTGACGCGCGAGGTGTCATCGCCGAGCAACGCGTGTGTCACGATGACCTCGGTCGCGCTCCCGAGGTCGCGAAACTCGACCGTCACGCGCGATTCGACGTCCTCGGGCGGTAGTTCCCACCGCCATGTGTAGACGAGGCGATGCGGCGCTGAGATCTCGAGGTAGGTACCGGCAACGCGCCGTTCAAATCCGTTGGCGGCGCGCATGTGCTGCTCGAAGCGGCCGCCGACGCGAAGATCCACTGCGGCATGGGTGATGACGCTCGTGCCCGGTGCCGCCCACCGCGCTATCGACGCCGGGTCGGTCCACGCGTCGAACGCGCGGGTGACGGTCGCGGGGACCGTTCGGCGGATGACGACGAGGTCGGTGACGTCGGCGGTTTGGTCGCTGGCCATGTGGACTCCTCTTCGGATGTGGCGGCGAGAAAGGCCGCGAACTGATCGAGTTGCTGCTCCCAAAACGCACGGTACTTCGCGATCCAGGCTTCCGCGTCGCGCAGCGGGGCGCCGACGAGGATGCATCGTCGGACGCGTCCCTCGCGCCGCACTCGCGTGAGCCCCGCGCGTTCGAGCACATGCACGTGCTTGGAGACGCCCGGCAGCGACATGTCGAACTGCTCGGCCAGCTCGCCGATCGAGCGCTCGCCTTTCGATAGTCGGATCAGGATGGCGCGCCGGGTCGGGTCGGCGAGCGCGCCGAAGGTGGCGTCGAGAGGTGAGGTTTGTAAGTAAACCATATGGTTTAGTATTGAGAACATCTGCTGCGCTGTCAAGTGTACGGTTCGCTTTCTTCATCGCGTCGCGAACGGACTGACGACGGTTGGGTACGTCGTCTGGCGATTCCCATTCGTGCCGCCGAGATTCACCGGTACCGGGATCCGCTACCCGCGCAATCCATCGTCTCACCATCGGACTCTCGTGCCCGACCAGCCGCGCGCGCCTGCGACCGCCTTCGATGACGTTCCCGTCGGCACGCACGTTGCTGACCGGTTCGTCGTGCATCGCGTGCACGGGCGCGGTGGTTCAGCCGTCGTAAACGAAGCGCAGGACCTCGTACTCGATCGCGCCGTCGCACTCAAACGGCTCGGCACCTCGACGACGTCGCTGGTCGATACTGCCCGCTTTGAGCGCGAGATCCGACTGACGGCGCGGCTGGTGCACCCCGGTATCGTGCCGCTGTTCGACAGTGGATGGTACGCCGAGCGACTGTACTACGTGATGCCCCGCATAGAAGGCGACACGCTCCGTACAAAGCTCGCCGATGAGGGTCCGCTGCCGCTCCCACTGGCCCTGCGTCTCGCCGCAAATATCGCCGAAGCGCTCGCCTATGCGCATGCCATGGGCATCGTGCATCGGGATATCAAACCGGAAAATGTGTTCTGCGTGAATGGCCGGGCACTCGTGGCCGATTTCGGCATTGCCCGTTCGATCACGGTGGAGTCCGCAACATCAGCACTCACCGCTGACGGCATGGCGATCGGCACGGTCGCCTACATGAGCCCCGGACAGGCCATGGCCGATCCGCTGCTGGACGCACGTGCGGATCTCTATTCGTTGGGCTGTCTGCTGGTCGAGACGATCAGTGGCGCACCGCCATTCCGCGGGGCGAACGCGATGAGCGTGTTGGCGCAGCCTCTCGCGACACCGCCGCAGCTCCGAACGGCGTTACCACTCGCGCCCGACGCGCTGATTGACCTGCTGGAGCGCACGCTCGCCAAAGATCCGAACCAGCGACCACCCTCGGCCGCTGCATTCATCGGGGAGGTGACTCGCATCGCCGACGAGCTCACGCGCATCAGCGCGCCGCCGAGCGCGGCGGCCGAAGATTCGTCAACCGTTCAACGACCGCCCGCCGTCGCCCCGAAAGACCTCGAGTCTCCGGCGGCGCATGCGATCGCGGAAGCGCGTCGCCTCTTCAATCGAGGCGTGCAAGGTGGCGAGCAGATGAAGGATGTGCTGGCTCTCGCGCAGGTGCATGCCGAGAAGACGCTGGCGCCGCAGTCGGCGCTCGGCATGGCGATACTGGCCAACATCGTTCATGTGCAGGGCTTTCGCGGCTTTCGCGATGAAGCATCGTCGTTCGCGGAGGCGCAGCGGGTCCGGCTGGCCGCTGTTGCGATTGACGATTCCGTCGCGAAGCTGCAGGCGGGCATCGGCGTCAGTTTGCTGTACTGGCAGGACGATTTCGTCGATGCAGAGCGTTATCTCCACAAAGGCGCGACACTGCCCGGTCAGGACGCGACGGGTTTGCGGCACTATGCGGCGTGGCTTGAAGATGGCCGGACGAATCGAAGAATCGCTGTCGTTCATGGGACGCGCGGCCGCCATGGACCACGAGGCGCCGCACATTCAAGTGGGCCTCGCCGACGTGCTGATGTCGATGGGGCGATACGTCGAAGCGATCGCGCCGCTGCAGGCTGCGCTGCGCATCATCCCGCGGGATGACCAGGCGATGGAGCGACTCGAGATGGCGCGTCATCGTTCGGGGCGCATCGACGATGCCTACGCGTCGCGCCGCACACTGCTCGGCACGCACCGTTTGTTCGATCGCTTGGATGCGCTGACGACGAACTTCGATCGCGATGGCTGGGACGTCGCGCGCGAGGCAGACTTACACGCGGAACTGCAGGCGTTGCCGTCACTCGCGACGCAGGAAGATCCATTCAAGGACCGGCAGACCAGTCGTCAACTCTCCGATCGCATCATAATCACGTGCGGCGAACTGGGTGACTACACGCGCGCGATGGATTGGGTAGAGCGCGGGTACTATATACGACCGGGGCGACTGATTCGCGTGCTGACTGATCTGCCGTTTGATCGTCGCGGTCTGGCGTCTGACCGGCGCTACGCGCGCTTGCTGCGAACGGCGGGGCTTGAATTCCTGTTATAGCTCGACGTTTGGCCGGCGTGCCAGCGGCTCTCTGTTGACGCCTCAATCTTTTCACCGGAGCACCCATGACCATCTTCTTCATCAACATCATGTGGGCGATGGTGCTGTTCGGCATCACGCTCTGGACGACGGCATGTGTCGCGCTGAACGCCGCGCTGCGGCGCGGCATGCTTGTGGTGGGATTGGTGCTCAGCTACGCCATCGGTGTCTGGATGTTGGTGGACCTGCCTTGGCGCGAAGTCGCTGCGACGTGGGCGGTCTTCGTGGTGGGTGGCGGTGCGCTGTCATTCGTATACGAGCTGTGGGCGCGTCGTCACTACCGCGGGACCGGGCGCGTGCCGCACGCGCTCGTGCATCCGTTGGGCCTAGTTATGTGGCCTGCGCTGATTCCGGATGCCGTGGGACTGATGTTCAACGATGCCGGGATTCTGCCGTCGGACGGTCGGGCCGAGGATCACAAGGCACCGGTGAGCTCAAAATCGTAGACTGGCAGAGCGCTTCGCGCGCTACGCTAGTTGCGCAGCACGAACAGCACCGTCGGGTCGATCGGATATCGCCCGAATCGCGCACCGTAAATTGCGAGTCCGCCGGGTAGCGCGTCGCTGACGTCGAGCCGGATGGTGATCTCGCCTGTGCGCGCGGCGTCCGCGATCGCAGCCGCGCTGAGCGGGACTGTTAGCAACTCTCCGTACGATCCCGCCTCGTGCAATGTGCGGTCGTCTGGTTGTGCGTTCCAGCTGAGGATCCCGCGCGAGTCAGCGGGATCATCCGCGAGGTCGCGTTGGCCGATGACATGGCCGTTCGCGCGAACGGTGACCTCGCTCGGGAATGGAAACGCACTCGTCATCGGATAGCTGTTCCGGTTGCCGCTGCGATCGTGCAATCCGCCGCCGCGCATGTAGTCGCCGTTACCCTGCGCCGTCGAGTCGCGGTCCTTGCCGTTCAAGCGTTTGGACGACGCTTCGATGAGGAACGTCGCCTGCGCCACATCGCGGACGTTCAACCCCGCGGGCCACGCGATGCGATACTCGACGTAGCCGCTGCCGGTCGCGCTGAGCTTGTGGTCGCCGAGTACGGTCCACTGTTTCTGCGACCAGTGCGACTGGCGCGTGTCGGTGGCACCCACGCGTGCCGCCACGACGTGCGTGCCGTCGATAAGTGTTCCGCGTGTCGCGGCGTCGGTGCCCACGATGAACGTCGTGAAGTTGTGGTGCAGCACGTTGCCGCTGGCGTCCTCGAGTCGCACGGCCAATACCGCCACGCTCGTCTCGTTCGGCATCGTCACGCTGAGCGGCGCGAGCGGCGTCGACAGCCACGGACGATATGGCACACGCATCGTGTAGTTGCCGTAGGTGCGGTGCTCTCCGAAAGTATTTGTGCCGGTGAGCTCTGCGCGCAGCGTCAGTGAATCGCCGTACGCCGTGCTGTTGCTCAAGAACGACGCATACAACGGCACGTCGACGCGCGCACCGGTCGCGACGGCGTGACTCAGCAGCGAGTCCCCGACTGCGATGTAGAGTGGCGCATGCAAATCACGCAGCGTCATGCCGGAAACGAGATCGCCGAAGCCGGTCTCCTTCTCAGTACGATCGAATCGCACGTACCCGTTCCACTCGTTGATGACGTCGTGATGCTCGGTGTACAGCCATCCCGCCATCTTCGGCGTGCGACGGAAGGCATCGATCGCGCGACGATAGTCCCAGCTCCAATCCACGTCGCCGGTGCTGCCGGTGTAGCCCCAGACGTTGCCGAACTCGGAGTTGAGCATCGGCTGACGGCCCTGGCTGTAACCCGGCTGAAAGTGAAAGGGCGAGCCGATGAATGTGCTGTCGCTCACTCGCTTCACATAACTGGACCAACTCCAGCCGGGAAGGTATTCGTGCCAGCTGTTGAGATCCGTTTCGGTGTGTCCGGCGCCGCAGCAGATCGAGTTGTCTTCGATGAGACGCGTGGCATCGAGAGACTTCGCGAGGCGGTACACGCTCGCGACCTTGCGCTGCGTCTCGGGCAGGTAACGCTCGCGCGTGCCCGCCTTCGAATTCAGTCCCCACGTCTCGTTGAACATCACGTACGAGAAGACGGAAGGGTGATTGTAGTCGCGATCGAGCATGCCGCGCATCGCGAACTCATGTTCGCGGAACGCCGCCGAGTCTGGCGGCCCCCACCAATTGGGCACGTCGGCCATAATCAAAAGCCCAAACTTGTCGGCCCAGTACAGTTTACGCGGCGATTCGATCTTGATGTGTTCGCGCAGGCCGTTCAATCCGATGCGGCGCGCGAGCAGCAGCTCATTGCGCAGCACGCTGTCGGTCGGGAATGTGTAAAAGCCGTCGGGATGGTATGCCTGATCGAGCGCGAGCTGCAGATACACTGGCGTGCCATTGATCGCGACGTACGGATGCTCCGTTCCGGGCAGATTCACCACCGACACGGTCCGCATGCCGAAGTACGTCTTGACGACATCGTCAGTCGCGCCCGCACTGCCGATGCGCACGGTGACCTCGTGCAGAAACGGATCGTCGAGCGACCATTGGTGCGCCGACGGCAACGGCACGGCAAAGCTCACGGTGGTTTCGCCCTTAACGATCTGCGCGACAGCGTCTGACTGACCGGGCCGATTGGTGAAGGCGAGGCGCACGGTCATTGCAACTGGCGCGGGTTCGCGCAGTCGCACGTCGACACCGACGCCAGCGAGATCGGCGCGCGGTGTGAAATGCACGGCCTCCAGCGGATCGCTGCCGCGCGCTTCGAGGTACACGGTTTGCCACATGCCGCGTGCTTTGCCGTAGCCCTGCTTGCCTTCCAGCTTGAACGGATGCGGTGAGTCGTCGACGCGAACGGTAAGACGCTGAACGCGGCCGACGCGCCGGAGTGCGGTCAGCTCGAAGGAAAACGGAGTGTACCCGCCCTGATGGTCGCCGAGCTTCTTACCGTCGAGCCACGCTGAAGTGCGCCAGTCCGATGCACCGAACACGATGAAGACGCGGCGAGTCTTCCACGACGCCGGGATGGTGATTTCGCGTGCGTACCACCCGATGTCCGCGCTGTCGGCGACGCCCGAGAGCGTCGAGCCCCACGAGAATGGGACGAGAATGTCGCGATGGCCCGGGAGTGTGGCGGTCGGCCATCCGGCGCGTTCCCCAACATTCTTCGCGTCGAAGGCAAAGCGCCATCGGCCGTTCAGATTCTGCCACTCGGCGCGCTCAAAGTCCGGGCGGGGATGTTCCGGGAGCGGAATGGCGGTTGCGCCGGCGCTCGGCGGCGCCGTTTGTGCGATGAGCGACGTCGAACCGAGTCCGAACGCGCTGAGCGCAAGAGTGCAAATTCGCGCAGCCGTATGCGATGCCGAGCGGGCGACGAACGTTCGGTGGTGAATGGTCATGACATGCCTCTTCGGGTCCTGGCGCCTTCCGGAATGTGAGCCGCGAACGGCGCGGTAGAGTCTACCGTCCATACCGCCGTCACGCGAACGCGCCCTCACCATACGCCGCATAACTCGCGTCTCTCGCCACGCGACTGGTCGCGTGGGTTGACAGGTCAAGCACGTGACCCGCACTATCTCCATCTGGCGAACGCGTCCCATCCTGCAAGAGGTGTGCGATGACCGGCTTGATTGAGCTCTGGATGCCGATCCTGCTGTCGGCTGTTCTGGTCTTTCTTGTCAGTTCCGCGATTCACATGGCGTCGCCATGGCACAAGAACGACTATCCGCAGATGCCGCACGAACGCGAAGTCATGGATGCGCTGCGGCCACTGGCGATTCCGCCGGGCGACTACATAGTGCCGCGGGCCGGCAGCATGCAGGTGCTGCGCTCGTCTGAATTCCTCGCCAAGCTGAACGCCGGTCCGGTGATGGTGGTGACCGTGATGCCGAACGGCATGACATCGATGAGTCGCAATCTCAGCATGTGGTTCGTGTATGCCGTCGTGGTGGGCATCTTCTCGGCGTATGTGGCCGGACGTGGCAATCCGCACGGCACGTCGTATCTGCAGGTGTTCCGGTTTGTCGGCGCGACGGCATTCGTCGGCTATACCTTGGCCATCTGGCAGATGTCCATCTGGTATCGCCGAGCGTGGAGCACGACGATCAAGGCAACCGTCGATGGGTTGATTTATGCGTCGCTTACGGCGGGCGCGTTTGGCTGGCTCTGGCCGCGTTGAGGCGACAAGCTTGGAAGGCACCGATGAATTCGTCAGGTAGCCCTTCGTGAACAGCGCCCTGTACACTAACGTGCGGGCGGCCGGTCTGGCGGTTTCTCATGCGTGCGAAGTCGGCGTCTTCCTTCCCGACACGTCCAACGTCCTCGGGTGGATTCAGGACGGCACGCGTACGACGCTGGTGGAATGTGATCCGGCTGTTGTGACGGTACTGCACGCGCGGTTTGATGCGATGCCGAATGTACACATTCTGCCGGTTGCCGTCGCCGACGAAGCCAGCACGCTGACGTTCTATCGTACCGGCGCATCGACGTTCGGCAGCAACGTCCCGTCATCTCCGGCACTGGTGAACGACGGATACAAACCCTCTGAGCGTGACGTCTTCACGGTGCCGGCGGTGACCTTCGACACGATCGACGACACGAGCATCGACGTGCTGTCGGTGGACGTCGAGGGCGGCGAATGGTACGTGCTGCGACATCTGCAGAGTCGACCGCAGGTGATTTGCGTGGAGACTCACGGCAAGCGCTACGTGAATCCGTTTCTGCGCGAGATCACTGAGTGGACGCAGGCCAACGGGTACGGTTCGTGGTACTTCGACGACTGCGATACCGTCTATCGACTGGGATGGACGGCGCCGACGGAGAATCGCGCGACACCGTTCGGGTTCTGGCAGCGGATCAAGAAGACACTTCGTGGATACTGAGCGCATACACACGCACTCGCGCGCTCAGTTCGTTGCGCTGACGATCTTCCTGCTGGCGGCGGCTCCCGCGCTGTCGCGAGCGCAAACGCGCATCGAGCAGACGATATCAGGACCGCGCCCCGCCGCACGGCTCGTCGAGTCATTCGACGGACTGGGCGCCAATTTCACCGGTCCGCAGGGCACGGGCCGCACGCGCAATCCGTCAGACAACAGTCTCGCCGTCGGACCCGATCACATCATGCAAGTCGTCAATGGACTCGGCATGGCGATCTTCACGCGCAAGGGAGCCACGTACGATACGACGGGTCGCGTGTTATACGGACCGGTCAGCGCGAAGAACGTCTTTCGCGGGTTCTCCGGCAATTGCGAAGCGCGATCGAGCGGCGACGTCGTGGTCCGATACGACCAACTGGCGAATCGCTGGCTGATCGTGATGCCGCTCTTCTCGCGCGGGCCCGCGCGTGCCGATCAGCCGCAGGCAATGCGCGCTGGCGCACCGGCGGAGCGCAGCGTGATCGGCGTCGCCGGTCAACCGAACGGCGCAGCGATGCTCTTTCAGCCACCACCGCCGTCGCCGGACACTGCGTTGCGCGCACCGATCACCGCGAACACGCCTCGTGCCGCCGGGCAAACCCCGCCCGAAGCAGCGGGCCCGTACTCGATGTGCTACGCCGTAAGTACGACCGCGGATCCGCTCGGCTCGTACTATCGTTACGAATTTCTGCGCGCTGACTTTCCCGACTACCCGCGCCCGGCGGTGTGGCCCGACGGATATTACGTCCCCACAAGCTCGAGCGACGATCGTATCTCGACCACCGTCGCAACGCGCAAGCACGCCTGCGTGGTCGATCGCGACAAGATGCTGCGTGGTGAGTCCTCGACCGAACAATGCGTGATTATCGAGAATAGCAATTTCCTCAACAACGCCGATCTCGATGGCACTGCGCTGCCGCCGCACGGCGCTCCGAACATCATGCTTGCGGCGGGCGGACGACAGCTCGATTCACTGTACGAGGATCATGTCATTCACGCGTGGTCGTTTCATGTCGACTGGAACGATCCTGCGAAGACACGCGTCGCCCAGCTCGCTCCTACGGAGGTCGCACCGTATCGCTATCTGTGCGACGGACAGCTGACCGCATGCGTGCCGCAGCCGGGCAGCGTGCGCAAACTCGATTCGCAGGGCGACAAGTTGATGGCGCGCGTCGTCTATCGGAACGTGCACGGTCGCGAGTCGATCGTGGCGACGCACTCGATCAACACGTCGTCAGGCGGCGGTGGCGTGCGGTGGTATGAGTTTCGCGTGGGAGCCAATCGCGCGCTCACGCTCTTTCAGCAGGGCACGTACGCGCCCAACGGCAACTATCGATGGCTGCCGAGTCCGGCGATGGACAAGCTGGGAAATCTAGGGATTGGTTACTCGTTCGGCGGCGCGACGGAATTTCCCGGGCAGCGATTCGCCGGACGTCTCGCGAACGATCCGCGCGGCGCGCTCACGCTCAAGGAAACGATCCTCGTGAACGGCGAAAGGGCTGAAAGCGATCCGGCACGCGCGGGCGCGCAGCGGTGGGAAGACTACACGCAGACGGCCGTCGATCCGCGCGACGACTGCACGATTTGGTACGTCGGAGATTACGTGAAACAGGGTGCGTCGGGTTACTCGACAACGATCGGCGCGTTCAGGATGCCGGGCTGCGGTGCGGCATCAGGGCGACGTGCCAAGTCGGAATCGCCACGTACTCGTCAGCCGCCAGTGCCAAACTGACGTGTGAATTTCACGAATAGTGACTTCTGCTGTGGTGCGCCGAGATCGAAGAATCCGCTGGCCTGTCGACTATCGTTGAACACCACAAACAAGCCGGTGCCGGCGGTGTTCAACCAGCCGAAGCGGATGTTCGAACCCCACACTTGCTGTTGATTATTGAACTGCGTGAGCGTTTGCACGAAGATGCGCGGTGTGAAGAAATAGTTGAGTCGCACCGCCTGCAGCGAGCTGACGAAGTGTCCCTGTGGCAGACGGACAGCGTTGTAGTCGGCCGTGAATGATCCAGAGAGCGTCGCGCCGCGGCGCACCGTCACCGTGCCACTGCCGCCGTTTCGGCGCCCGCTCCAAAACTCGCCAACATCGAAGCGACCAACGACTGACACGTTTTCGCTGGGATCGCTGTTGTAGTCGAAACCGAGGGTGCCCCAATCATACGAGCCCACGGGAATCACGACGTTCGGTGCAATCGTGAACGGCGCCTGCAGCCCCTCGTGAGAGAAATTGTATTCCGGGCCGAACCTGGCTCCATTGGCCAGCTCGATCTCGGTCAGATCAACATGGACGTAGCCCGTCTGGTAGAACCCATCCGACAGCCCGGTGAAGCCTCGGTAGCCGATGTGCGGATTCCACTGTTTGAACCACGACCACTCAGGACGGCGCACGAGGCGCATGAGCGTCATGTCGTAGGCGCGGTAACCGCCGGGTCGGCTCATGAAGCCAACCTCCGGGTTGAAATTGGCACCGACCTGTGTGATGCGCGCGTTGTGGTTCCAAACGTTGGTCTGGTACGCGACGCGGCCGCTGTATGACAGATCGTCGCCGGAGCGCCCTGGGGTTTCGGTCTTCGCAGCCCACCAGTCGCTCGTCCAGCGCTGACCGAAGCCGAGGCGACTGTCGACGGCATAGGTGCGATTGTAGTCGGCACCAGCGTTGGTGCTCATGCGCTGCACCAGCATCGCACCGATACGTGACCGTGCCGACAGTTCGCGCGTGACGCGGCCGACGGTGTACGACTGGCCTGATGCCGTCGCGGTCGGAGCGTCCGTCACCATTTCCAGCAGCCCGAGCGTCGTGCTGCCCACGCGTCCAGATAATCGCCCGCCGCCGAGAATTGGCTGTTGGCTGCCGTCGGCACCAATGCCAATGCGCCGTGTGAAAAATAAATCGACGGCCTGTGGCGTCCCCGCCGAGAACACTCCGGCGTTCTCGAGGAAGAACGGACGCTTTTCCGGAAAGAAAATGGGGAAACGCGTCAGGTTCACTCGCTGGTCATCCACCTCGACCTGCGCGAAGTCAGTGTTGTATGTAAGGTCCAGCGTGAGGGCTGGCGTTACGCCGTACTTGATCTCGCCGCCGACCTCAGTGGGATAGCGTGTTAACGTGGGTGGTTTCGC
The DNA here is from genome assembly GCA_031366985.1 of Gemmatimonadaceae bacterium. GTDB lineage: Bacteria > Gemmatimonadota > Gemmatimonadetes > Gemmatimonadales > Gemmatimonadaceae > Gemmatimonas. The sequence continues at coordinate 198,520 of JANLPE010000032.1, read as the reverse complement.
GTACCGGTGCTGCGCCGAGGTCAGTATGTACGGCGTGATCGTCTGAATGCGCCGCGACGGCACCTCAAGGTTCGTGAGTGTGCCGGCCAGCGAGAGCCGATACAGACTGAACTGTCGCGGAATGAATGCCCAGTACACCTCTTCGTTCTTGCGACGGATGTTACGCGTGACGTTCAGTCCCCATGTCTGCGCACCGCCCGCCGATTGAAACCGCAGGGTTGAAAATGGAATACGAAACTCGGCCGTCCATCCCAGCGAATCGATCGTGGTCGCCACCGACCAGCTGCCGTCCCAGTTGAGGTTGAATCCGCCAAGTGCGCCGCCAACTTGTCGAGTCTGACCGGCAATATTGGCACCACCACCTTCGCCCTCGCGAATCACCTGCCCGTCGTACTCGATCCCGGCCGGCGTCGTCCCGAAGACGAAGCCGTTCTGATGATCGTGGTACGTGTCGAAGATGAGGGCAATGTGATCGCTGTTCGATAGCTGGCCGTCACGAATCTTCTCGCCGGGAATGATCAACTGTGGCGCGCGATCGAACATGCGCGCGCCGATGTAGAGGTACTCGCCATCGGTGGCGATACGCACTTCGGTGCGCTCGGAGGCGGGTACGCCCTCGTTCAGTTCTCGCTGTACGAAGTCGGTGATGGGAAGGGCATCTTTCCAGATCGCTTCGTCGAGCTTGCCGTCGATGACCGGCGCGGCGTTCACGCGCATCGCCTGCATGACGGGCAGCTTGCGCGCCCGGGCCGCGAGCGCAAACGAATCTGCGACGGCGGCATCGAGGCGCAACCGCGTCGCGGCCGTGGACCCGCTTCTGGGCTGAGCCGTGGCGGCGCCGACAACGGCAATGTTCAAGAGAAGCGCGCGGACAATTGTCGAAGCAACCCGACGGGTACACAATCGCATGGCGAAAATCTGGAGGGCACGATGGATCAGTCGACTCTCCAGAATCTACGCCCGGCCAATTAAATCTGTTGGCGTGTGCTACGGCGTCACGCGCCGTCGCGTATCGAAAAACCTGAACATCGCCTCAAAGTTCGGCTCGACGACGTTTGTATGATTGCCGCCGGGGACCTCGATATACGTATAATCGACCCCGGCGGCCTTCATCGCGTCGACCATCGTGCGCGAGCCGCGCACGTCCACGGTAGGATCGTTGTCGCCATGCACGACAAACTGTGGCAACTGCTTCATGAGCGGCATCGACATCGGAGCGCCCTGGCCGGAAAACAGTCCCAGCGCGGCCCACACCGTTGGAAATTTCGCCGCCATCTTCCAGGTACCGATCGCGCCCAGCGAGTGACCCATGAGATAAATGCGGTTGGCGTCGATGTTGTACATCGCACGCACCTGCGCCAACGACTCCATGACATCGAGTTCGCTCAAGGCGGCGCTGCGCTTCGCGGTCGGATCGACCGGCGGCGTCGCCACGCCCCAGCCGTAACCGCCATCCACCCGAAAGCCAAGTGGTGCGAGCACGATGTAGCCGCGCGCTTCGGCGAGTTTCGGCAGTGACTGCCCGTACGCGTCGAAGAACGAATCTTCCGTCTGGCCAAGACCGTGCAGTGCCACGATCAACGGCATCGGTGATTTCGCGGAGTACGACCTGGGCACGTAGAGATGATAGGGCATCACTTCGCGCGCCGAGTCGAGCATGTAGTGGCGCTTCATATCACCGGTGCGGCCAGCGTATGGATCCCGCTTTTTTGCGACGGCGCTCAGCACCGAGTCTGCCGCGGTGAAGTCGCGCGAGACGTCCCACGAGCGGATCTCGAGTTCGCCGCGGTTGACCTTGCGCATACGATCGACCGGGAACAGCAGCTCCGCGCGCAGGGTGGCAGGCGCGCGTACTGCCGCGCTCTCCAGCGTCCGAATTGTTTCCGTCAGTCCTTTGCGAACCGCGATGTTGAGCGATGCGGTGGCGAGCAGGCGCGTCGAATCCATAACCTCGACCGCAACGAGATATCGACCATCCGGCACGTCGCGCAGGTCGTACTCCATCACGAATGGCGCTTCACGCAAATCTCGGCTTATGCCGATGTAGCTGCCGAGCGATTTCACGAGCGTCATCGGGGCATTCGGTGCGCTCCCAAGCGCGCGCGTCATCAGTGAGGCCCGAGCGTTCACGGCGCGCGTCAGTTCGAGCGACGGCGCATACAGCTGTTCTAGGCGAATGACCAATGGCGACTGCGTGTCGGCAAGGCTCGTCTCGGTCCGCAGCAGCAGCGAAGCGTTGAAATCACTGGTGTCTGTCCACGTCCGTCCGGCGAGCAACAAAGTCCCCTTGGCCAACAGGCGTCGCACCTGACTGGTCTGACCAAGTCGACTCGCAACCTGTAACGCGCGATCGACCGAGTCGAGCTGCGCCTTGAGCGCGCCCGTTGGCTTGGCCGACACTTTGCGCGAGCTGTACGACACGTATAGCGACGTGATGCTGGTGAGCGCTTGACCGTGAACCGCGCGCGGACGGACAGTGCCGAGTGTCGCCGTTGCGAGCGCGGCGATCGCGAGGGTGCGAAGCGTAGGCATATCGGGGGCACGCAGTGAAGTGTCAGGCACGCGCGACGCATCCGACGTGATCTATGCTCGGGGCAACAACGCAGGGGGGCAAGTCGTATCATATGCTGGAGCAGTCGCGGTGGATACCGGCCGCGTTCCAAACAGCGTCCGACCCGATCGCCTTTCCCATCGGCGCTCCATCAAAAAACTCACCAGCCAACCCCACATGGCCCGCACGTCGCTCCTCCGTTCCATAGCACTGGTCGCGCTCTGCGCCGCGCTCCCGGCGCATGCTCAATCGACCGCGCCCAGGAAGGTACTGTCCGTCGACGACTACACCCGCTGGCGTTCGATCGACAACGCGGTGATCTCCGCCGACGGCAAGTGGGTCGCGTATGGACTCCGCTTCAGTAACACGCTGCCGAATGATGCGAAGCCGGTGCTGCACATTCGCAACCTGACCTCGAATCAGGAGACGGAGATTCCCTTCGGCGTGCAGCCGGTGTTTTCTCCAGACGCGATGTGGATCGCCTATCAGGTCGAGCCGATCGCGCCCCCTCGCGGCGGGCGCGGCGCCGGTGGTGACAGCGCGATGACGACACCGCCAACTCCGCTCCCGGCCACGCCGACGCCCGCCAACGGTCGTGCCGGCGGCCCGCCGACCCCGCCGCCACCGCGTCGCTGGGAGCTGCGCGAACTCGCGACCGGCAAAGTGCAGCAGTGGCTCGATATGCAGAGCGCGGTATTCTCGCCGACGTCATCACACCTGATGCTGCGTCGTCGTGCCGCGAATGCACCGACGGCAGGCAATGCGGTACCCGGCGGAGCGCCCGGTGGCCCTCCGGGCGCGCCCGGCGTTACGAACGCGGCCAATGCTGCCGCCACCCGCGGCGCCGACGCACTGCTCGTTGAACTCGCGACGGGCCGTGCCCAGTTCCTCGGTAGCGTCGGCGACGCGTCATTCAATCGCCATGGTGACCTCTTCGGCTACACCGTCGATGCGACCGTGCGCGACGGCAACGGACTCTTTGTCGTCGAACTCGCCAGCGGGCGCACGACGGTGCTCGACAACGACTCGCTGCGCTACAGTCGCCTCACGTGGCACGATCGCGAGAACGCGCTGGCTGTACTCAAAGGACGCGATGTCGAAAAGATGCGCGAACGCGACAACGCGCTCCTCGTGTTCCGCGATGTCAACGTCACGCTGACGTCTACTACACGCGCGCCGGCGATTCTCCAGCCGGCGACCGCTAGCGCGATGCCGAAAGGATTCCTCATCAGCGATCGCGCGCCGCTCGCCTGGAGCGACGATGGCGCGCGCGTGTACTTCGGCATGATCGCGCAGATAGCGTTGCCCGACACCGCGCGTCGACGCAGCACCGACTCCGTGCCGGATGTCGACGTCTGGCGGTCGCAAGACGAACGCATTCAGTCGCAGCAGATGATCCAGCTCGAACAGGATCGCAATCGCACGTTCCGCAACGGCTTCGATGTCGCGGCGCAGAAATTCATCTCGCTCGCCGACTCGACCATGCGCGAACTGGAGCTGCCGAACAACGGCATCTGGGCGGTCGGTCGTGACGTGCGGGCGTATGTCTCCGACTACAAGCGTCCGGCGGCGGACTTCTATCGCGTGAACACGACGACGGGTGGACGCACGCTGATGTTCAAGGGACAGCTCACCGGTCAGCACGTGAGCGGCATCTCGCCCGACGGACAGAGCTTCCTGTACTGGAAGGACAGCAAGTGGCAGGCGTATGATCTTGCAACAGGCGCAACACGGATGCTCGGCGGAACGACCGCGACGAACTTCTCGGATATTGAATACGATCATCCGGGGCCGCATCCACCGTACGGTGTCGCGGGATACACCAGCGATGGAACCAGCGTGATCGTCGAACATCGGTTTGACCTGTGGCTGTTGCCGCTCGACGGCTTGGGCGCCGCGCGCAACCTTACCAACGGTGCCGGCAGTCGCGACAAGATCGTCTATCGCTACTTGCGCACAACGCCGGTCGACTCTTCGCAACGTCGCGGGGCACGCGTGCTGCGCGAGATTGATCTTGCCAAGCCGCTCACGCTGAACGCATACGGTGAGTACACCAAGAAGGCCGGTTTCACGCGTCTGGCCAATGGAACGCTGACATCGCTGGTCTTCGATGACGCGTCGTTCAGTGCACCGCAGCGCGCCGCCAGTGCCGAGCAATTTCTGTTTACCCGTCAGACGTTCACGGAATTTCCCGATCTCGTCGTGTCGGGCGCCGATTTCACCGATCGCAAGAAGATCTCGGACGCGAATCCGCAACAGGCCGAATATCGCTGGGGACGTCGCGTGTTGTTTGACTACGTGACGCGTCGCGGTGACAAGCTGCAGGGCATTCTTGCGTTGCCGGAGGACTACCAGTCTGGTGAGAAACGCCCGCTGCTCGTCAATTTTTACGAAAAGAATTCGCAGACGCTCAACCGCTACACCGCGCCATCGTTTCTGACGGGGATGGGATCGATGCCGATCGAAGCGGTGAGTCGCGGCTATGTCACGATGGTCGCCGACGTGCAGTTTCACACCGGTTCTTCGCATAGCGACATGCTTGATGCGGTCGAAGCGGCCACGAAGAAGGTGATCGAGCTGGGTTACGCCGACCCGAAAAAGGTCGGCGTGCATGGTCACAGCTACGGTGGCGAGGGCGCGGCGTTCATCGGCACACGTTCGCGCATGTTTGCGGCCGTCGGCATGGGTGCCGGCGTGACCGATCTGTTCACCGATTTCAGTCAGAGCTGGGGCTGGTCGTATCAGGTCGGCGGCGGCAGCGGTCAGAACGGCAACGACTATTACCTGTATGGACAGGGACGTTGGGGTTTCTCGCCGTGGGAGCGTCCCGACATCTATCACTTTGAATCCGCGCTGACGCACGTGCCCGAAGCGACGGCGCCGTTTCTCATCATGCATGGCACTGCCGACCCGACGGTCTCGTTCAGCGAAGGGATGAATTTCTATAACGCGCTGCGATACAACAACAAAAAAGCGACGATGCTCGCCTATCCTGGAGAAGGGCACGGGTTGCGCGGCTTGGCGAACCGGAAGGATCTCACGACGCGCTATTTCCAGTATTTCGATCACTTCCTGAAAGGCACGCCGGCGCCGAGTTGGATGACGGACGGTGTACCGTATCTCGTGAAGCAGCTGCCGAAGGAACCGGCGCCGGTGATCCGGCCATAAGCAGCGTGTTGACTGCCAGCCCGAGGAGCGATCTATATATTTGCGCTTCTTACCCTGTGACCGAGCGTCCGATGGTCTTGATCCGCACCCTGCTCCTCAGTGTCGTCGCGCTGCCGACGGCACTGCTCGCTCAATCCAGCTCGCGCGCCGCGGCGCCGAAGGTCGGCCCCGCGAAAGGCACCGTCATCGTCGTTGGCGGTGGCGCGATGGGTCCAGAGATTTATCAGGCGTTTATTAACGCGGCTGGCGGACCGGACGCGCTGATCGTGACGGTGCCGAACGCGGGTGGCGCGGACAAGTATCCACGGGACGGCCCCAGCACGCGCGGTTGGAACCAGTACGGCGCAAAGAACGTCTACACGTACTTCACGAAGGATCGTACGGTCGCCGACGCGGATTCCTTCGTCGCCGTATTGAAGAAGGCCGGCGGCGTCTGGTTCGAAGGTGGGCGTCAGTTTCATCTCGTCGACGCGTACGCTGGCACGAAGAGTGAAGCCGCGTTTAACGATGTACTCGCGCGTGGCGGCGTCGTTGGCGGGTCATCCGCTGGCGCGTCGATCCTCGGTGACTTTCTCGTGCGTGGTGCGCCGTCGAACAACAACCTCATCATGGATTACCCCGGATACCAGAAAGGCTTCGCGTATCTGCGCGGCGTTGGTATCGATCAACACGTCGTCGCGCGCGAGCGACTCGCCGATCTCGCCGACTCTATCATCCCGCGCTATCCGACGCTACTCGCGATCTCCGAAGACGAAGGCACGGCGTGGGTCGTGCGCGGCGACACCGCAACGATCATTGGTCGCAACAAGGCGTTCGTGTATAACGGCAAGGACGCGCCAGACGCCGGCAAGCCGCTACTCACGCTCTATCCCGGCGACACGTACAATCTCGCGACGCGTCACGTGATGAAGCGCGTGAGCGCGACGTCTCCCGTCACCGCCGCGTTCGTGTCGTCGCTGTTCGCGAAGTACAACGATGCCGCGGCCGGTGGTGCGACGGTGCTTGTCGCGATGAACGGCCACGTGTTGATCGACCAGTCATTCGGCATTCCGCCGCAGGCCAAGTACATGCCGACGACGACGGTGCCGCAGTTCTCGACCGGCGACATCACGCGCGTGTTTGAGTCTATCTGCGCGCAGGTGCCTGAGCCGGCGGGCCGCGGCCGTGGTGGCGATGCGAATCCTGACAGTGTTGCCACGCCAGCGGCAGCCGGGCGTGGTCGTGGTGGTGCGCCGGCGCCGGCACAGACGCCGTTCCAGCGTTGTGTTGCGCAACGGTTGTCGACACCGATCGGCATGCACAAGACGATGGCGACTCTGGAAGGCGACGTGGTGTCGAATGTCGACGAACTGTATCGGCTCTCGCTCGGCCTCGAGAATCCGCGCTCGTATGTGAGCGTGACGTCGACCGATCCAACCGCCGCACCCGTCACGATCGACTACACGAAGGCGTGGACCGCGGACACGTTTCGCGGGACGACACGATTGAGTGCGTTCGGCACCACCGACGGCAAACGCAACGCGTTCGTGCGTTTTTCTGATAAACATGCGACCATCATCGTACTGACCAACGACGCGTCGGCAGATGCGAAACGCATCGCTGAGAAAATCGCGGAGCAACTGCTGCCTCCCGTCAATTCGTCACCCGGCGCGGCGTCCGCATGGTGGACTCATGTGAAGGTGCTGTCGGATGACTCGCTCAAGGGACGCGATACCGGCAGCCCGGGACATGAGAGTGCCACGCGCTACATCGCGGCGCAGTTCAAGGCGGCGGGACTCAAGCCCGCTGGTACCGACGGCTGGTTTCAGCGCATAGGGTTCGTCGACGTGCGCATCGATGCGTCACACGTGGCGCTGGAATTGCGCGAGGGCGACGCGTGGTCCCCACTTGCCCTCGGACGCGATCTGCGTCTCACCGCGCGCCTCGCGACCGGCGATGTCGAAGCTCCGATCGTCTTCGTCGGGTACGGTCTGTCGCTGCCGCAGGCGGGAATCGACGAGTTGAAAGGACTCGATCTGCGCGGCAGGATTGTGCTGCACATGAACGGCGTGCCTTCGGGACTCTCCGCCACTATGCAGGCGCATGGTACGCGTTCACGATGGGCGTCGATGCAGCAGGCGGGCGCGGTGGGGATCATCGCGATCGGCGCGGGCGGCGTGTGGAACGAAGGCGCGACGACGGCCGGCGGCACGGTGGCGCTCGCCGATACCTCACTCGACGACAATCGCGGTCAACGTATCGGCGCTGCGATGAATCCGGCGCTCGCCGCCCGACTGTTCGCCGGCACTGGACTGGTGTGGGACAGCCTTGTCGCGCAGGCAAAACGCGGCGAGAAGCTGCCGACCGCTGCGCTCACGGTCGCACTGCGCGCGACCATCCCGACGATCCGACGTGAACTCACGTCGCCGAACGTCGTCGGAATTATTCCAGGTACGGACCCTACGCTCCGCAATGAAGTGGTCGTGTTTTCGGCGCACTCGGATCACGTCGGCACGTTCAAAGGTCCCGTGTTCACCGGCGATAGCATCTTCAATGGCGCGATGGACAACGCGTCCGGCGTCGCGACGCTGATCGAGACCGCGCGTCTCGCCGCGAAACGTGGCGGCAACAAGCGCACCCTCGCATTCGTCGCCGTGACGGCCGAAGAAAAAGGCTTGCTCGGCTCGCTCTACTTCGCCGCGCATCCCTCGCTCAAGAGCGGCGCCATCGTGGCTGACCTCAACACCGACATGTTCCTGCCGCTCATTCCGCTGCGCGGCATCTTTGCCTACGGATCGGACGAGTCGGATCTCGCCGACGACGTCGATGCGGTGCTGCGCACGCGTGGACTCGAGTTGCTGCCCGATCCGGAGCCGCAGGAGAATCGGTTCGTGCGGAGCGACCAATACAGCTTCATTCGCCGCGGCACGCCATCACTCGCATTTAAGGTGGGCTACAAACCAGGAACGCCGGACGCGACGACCTGGACCAACTGGGTGCGCGATCACTACCACAAAATGTCGGACGACATCACCCAGCCGGTGAATTTCGAGACCGCAGCGACCTACAACGCGATGTACGCCGATCTCGCGTTGCGCATCGCCAATCGTGCGACGCGGCCAACCTGGCGGACAGACAGCTTCTTTGCACCGCGACCGATTGTCCCGTAGCGCACCGCGTTAGTCGTCGGATCTTGCGGAACCGACCCAAGCGCCGGAAGCTTGGAGGTGCCGACCCTCCACGTCACGGCACCTCACTTCCACTGACATCGCGCGCCCGGCCTCTCAGATGGCGTCTCCGATGTCGAGGACGCACCATGTATCCTACCGCTCGAATCGCGCGCGCGCTCGCCGCTGCTATGTGTGCGCTGCCGGCTCTCTCGTTCGCACAGCCGGCGCCCCCGGCACCAGCCCGTGTTCTCAACCAGCCCGACAACGCGCTGCTGCGCGATTTCCGGTGGCGCTCCATCGGGCCGGTCGGACAGGGCGGCCGAATCGACGACATCGCGGTCGATGAAAAACATCCGACCACGTACTACATCGGCTTTGCCGTCGGCGGCGTCGTCAAGACCGTCAACAACGGCACCACATTCGAGTCGATCTTCGACAACTACGGTGCTGGGTCCATCGCTGATATCGCACTCGCGCCCTCCGATCCGAACGTGGTGTACGTCGCGACCGGCGAGGCGAACAACCGCCAGACCACGTCGTACGGCGATGGACTCTACAAGAGCACCGACGCCGGCAAAACATTCACGAACATCGGCTTCAAGGACGTACAGACGCTCGGCCGATTGATCGTGCATCCGACGAATCCGAACACGGTGTGGATGGCCGTCGGCGGGCATTTGTACGGCCCGAACGCCGAGCGCGGCGTCTTTATGACGACCGACGGTGGCAAGTCGTGGACGAAGACGCTGTATGTCGACGAGTACACCTCGGCGACCGAGATCGTCATCGATCCAAGCAATCCGAACAACCTCTGGGCCGCGATGTATCAGCGGCATCGCACGGCTTGGGGCTTTGTCGGCGGCGGCAAAGGCAGCGGCATCTATACCAGCACCGACGGTGGCACGTCGTGGAAGAAGATGACGTCGAAGGGACTGCCACGCGGCACGATGGGGCGCGTCGCACTCGACATCTGTCGCACGCAACCAAACGTGATGTACGCGCAGATCGAGGTCGCGGCAGATAGGGAGCCCGCCGCAGCGCCGGCCCCCGACGCCGCAGGCCGAGGCGGTCGCGGTGGACAGGCAGGCGGAGCCGCCGGTGCTGGTGCAGGCGGCGGCGGTGGAGCAGGGCGTGGCGTCGCCGCACTTCCGCCCGATCCGCAGGGCTCGGGCGTCTGGCGTTCGACAGACAAGGGCGCGTCGTGGACGTTCATGTCGAACGAGAACCAGCGTCCGATGTACTTCAGTCAGATTCGCGTCGATCCGAACAACCCGGATATCGTCTACACCGGTGGCGTCGGACCGACGAAATCGATCGATGGTGGCAAGACGTGGAATGGTCTCAATAACATGGGCCACGTCGACAATCATGCGATCTGGATCGATCCGTCGAACAGCAAGCACGTGATGTACGGCAATGACGGTGCGCTGGATGTCACCTATGACGGCGGCGACAAATGGGAGGCGATGCGTCTGTGGGCGGCGGGCCTCTCGTACCACTCGTCGGTCGATATGCGCCATCCCTACTACGTCTGCACAGGCCTGCAGGACAACGGGTCGTGGTGTGGACCAAGCGCAGTGCGCAGCGATCTCGCCGGTGGCGGGCTGCGTCAATGGCTGTGGCAGCGAGTTGGGGGCGGTGACGGCTTCCAGAACGTCATCGATCCGACCGACTTCAACGTGTTCTACACCGAGTCGCAGAACAACGGCATGCAACGCTACGACCTGAGCACCGGCGACGCGAAGAGCGTGAAACCGTCACTCGGCGGCGGACGAGGTGGTGGCGCTGGTGGTGGCGGCGGTGGCGGTGGTGCTGGCGCCGCTGCGGCGGGCGCCGAAGCCAGTGCTGATCAACCGCCGGCGTTTGGGCAGGGCGGGCGCGCCAACATCCTCAATCCAATCGCGGGAGCGACGGTCCAGTTCAACTGGAATTCGCCGATCGTGATGTCGCCGTTCAATCCACGCATGATCTACGTCGGTGGCCGCTCGCTCTTCATCTCACGCGACCGTGGTGACAGCTACACGACCACCAAAGAACTCGGCAAGGGCATCGATCTCACCAAGCGCTCGATCATGGGTGTCTCGTATGCACTGCCGAACTGCCAGCGTCTGCAGGGTACGCCGTGCATCTTGTCGAAGAACGATGGGTACGTCGCGAACGAATTCGGCACGATGACCGAGATGGCCGAGTCACCGAAGATGCCCGGTGTGCTCTGGGCGGGTACGGATGATGGCAACGTGCAGGTCAGCACGGATGGTGGTTACACGTGGGAAGAAGTCGGACAGAACATCCCCGGTGTGAATCACGAGTACTACGTCTCGGGCCTCGAAGCGTCATGGTATGACGTTGCGACCGCCTACGTCGCGCTCGATGGACATCGTCACGATGACCTCAAGCCGTACATCTTCAAAACAACCGACTACGGCAAGACGTGGACCTCCGTGTCGGGCAACCTGCCGTCGCTCGGCAACGTGAACGCGATCCGTCAGGATCCGGTCAACAAGAACTTGCTCTACGCGCCGACGGAACTGGGTTTCTATGTCTCGCTTGATGACGGCAAGGCGTGGCATCGTTTTATGCCGAACTTGCCCGTCGGACGCGTCGATGAAGTCGTCGTGCATCCGCGTGAGAACGATCTTGTTCTCTCGACGCATTCGCGCAGTGTTTGGATCATGGATGACGTGTCTGCACTACAAAAGCTGACGCCGGACGTGCTGGACAAGGCGGCCGCACTGCTGCCGACGCGCGACGCCATCGCGTACAAGTCCGATCGTCGGCTCGGTACGGCGATTCCCGGTGACAAATGGTGGGCCGGCGAGAACGCGCCGCGAGGCGCCGCGATCTCGTACTATCTCAAGAGCGCGGCGGCCGATGCGAAGATCATCATCGCCGACGCGATTACCAGTCAGGAATTCCGCTCCGTGAACGTGGCGGGCGGCGTTGGTCTCAATCGTTGGCAGTGGAACCTGTGCAGTAACGCACCGCCGGTCCCGGTAGGTGGTCGCGGTGCAGGTGGCGGCGGTGGCGGCGGCGGCGGTGGCGGCGGCAACCAGTGCATCGGCAACGGCCGTATCGCGACACCGGGCACCTATCGTGTATCCTTGAATGTCGGCGGCAAGGATGTTGCCACCCAGACGTTCAAAGTGCTCGAAGACATCTGGCTCAACGAGCGCTAGTCGGCATTTCACCAGCGAACACGATTTGACGATCGATCTTCAACCGACACTGCCTGGAACGCGTCTCGATCTCCGCCCACTTCGGGCGGATGATTGGGACGCGCTCTTTGCGGTGGCGTCAGACCCATTGATCTGGGAGCAGCACCCGAACTACGATCGCTACAAGGAGGAGGTGTTCCGCGAATTCTTCCGCGTTGCGTTGGAATCACAGAGCGCGCTCGTGGCGATCGATCGCGCGAATGGGATGATCATCGGATCCTCCCGGTTCAACGGCTATGACGCCGAACGCCGCGAACTCGAAATTGGCTGGAGTTTTCTCGCCCGCTCGTACTGGGGCGGCAAGTACAATCGAGAGATGAAGCAGTTGATGCTGGATCACGCGTTCCAGTATGTAGACCGCGTGCTGTTCGTCATCGGTCGGAACAACATCCGCTCGCAGCAGGCAATCGAGCGGATCGGCGGTGTATCTGTCGGACTGCAGACAGTGCGTGGCGTGGAGAACGCTGTGTTCGAGATCACGCGTACCGCCTGGAGCTCGAACGTCCTTGAACGTCGCATGCCGTAGCTCATGTGAGCTGCGGTCGCTTATCACTTCGTACCCGCCACATCCGATCTCATGCGCATTTTCGTCAGCTCTGCACTTTTCGCGATCCTGTCGTCATCGCTGGTCACCACCGTAACGTCCGCCCAAGTGGCTGCGCACCCATGCACCGCCCCCACCACCTCGTGCGAGCGGTGGATCACGTATGGCACTGGCCCCGCGCGCTCGATGGTCTACTCGACGCATGCGCTGACCACGCCGAACACGACGATTACGCGCGCGCTCATCATGATTCACGGTGCCGGTCGCAACGCGGATCACTACTTCGAGACGGCAACCGCCGCCGGATTCCTCGCCGGAGCACTCGAGAACACGATCATCCTCTCGCCGCGCCTGATTGCCTCGCCGGACAAGCCTGCTGCCGACGAGGTCGTGTGGCCGAACGGCAACGTCAGCTGGCGCGCCGGCGGTTTCTCGACGTCGAATCTCACCATCAATTCGTTCGACTTTGTCGATGAGATGGTACGCAAACTGGCCGACAAAAAAATCTTTCCGAAGCTCGCCCAGATCGTGATCGCTGGACACTCGGCCGGCGGTCAGGTCGTGACGCGTTATGCGATGGTGAACAAAGTACACGACACGAAGGGCGTGAAAATCAGCTACGTCATCGCGAATCCATCCAGCTATGCGTGGCCGACCGATGTGCGGCCGCTCGCGACGGGAGATGGCGATTCGACGGACGCCTACAAGGAGTCGCTTGGCGCCGACGGCGAGAAAGTGCACAGCAACTTCTCGTATGGCCCGTTCGACGCGACGAAAGCCCCCACGTACAATCGCTGGCCGGCAGGACTCGACAGTCTCGCCGGCTACGCCGCCGGCATGAATGCCGAGCAGCTGCGCAGGCAGTTGGTCGAGCGCCCGACCACCTATCTGCTTGGCCAAGTGGACGTACTGCCGCTCGGGGGCTTCGATTCGTCAGCGCCGGCGATGGCACAGGGTCCGACGCGACGTGCGCGTGGCGAAGCGTTTGCGAAGTATATGAACGACACGATGGGCGCCAAGCACAACATCATGATCGTATCCGAGTGCGGCCACAACGATCGCTGCATGTTCACGACGAATGCGGTGTTCCCGGTGATCTTTCCGAAGTAGCGCGCACGCATGGTGACCGCGGGCCTTCGCGCTTGCGACGCGTCGCCTGATGGCGAGGGGTATTGACAACTAACGTGAGTAACGGTAGTTATCGCCATGCCTCTCTTCAGCTCCGCCGATGCTGACGCCATCGTGGCCGTTTTCACCGACCGTCATGACGCGCTCGCCCGTGCGCTGGGACGCGCCGCAGGCCTTGTTGACGGGGTCGCCGATAGCGCGACGGACCCACCGTTGCGACGAGATCTGTTGCGCCTGATTGGCGTGGCCAACGGCGTGTTCGATCGCACCGACTCGAACGTGCGTCGGGCGGATCTCGCACTTGAGCGCGTGATACAGCTGCTGCATACCACGGCTCTCGCGGGGCACGCGACGCTCACCGATGACTTCTGGTCGACCACGCTGGGCACGCTCGTCTCGCGGGCACGTTGGTGGGTCTCCGCTGACGAACTGCTGACGATCAGCAACGCAGCCGCGCTCGCGTTCGGCGAGAACTCGCAGGCCAACCGTATGCGCATCACCCGCGCGATCGAGCGCGGGGAACTGGAATGGGTACCGGATCCGTCCGTGGCGAATCCGCAGCACAGCAAACGCGTGTTGAGGGCGCAGGTCGAACAGCTGCGCGACCGGCGCCGTCCCGCGCCGCTCTGATGATCACGCGACCCCCTGACACCGACACACAGAAAATGACCGACGCCGTCATACAAGCACTGAACGCAATCGTGCCAGAGGCCGCCCGCGATGTGGCGGCGCAGGCGATCGCCTCTGCCTTTCCCGGCGGGAGCCTGCAATTCGTTGAACCGATGCATGGCGGTATGTCCGGATCGCTCGTTGCCAAGATCGTGGTCGATCAGCAGCCGTTTGTGCTGCGTCTCATTCAGCAGCAGAACGCGTTCAATCATCCGCCGCGTCAGTTCACCTGCATGCAGATTGCCGCGGAGATTGGCGTGGCACCGTCGGTCGTGTACGCCGATGCGCAGCGGGGTGTCAGTATCTGCGCCTATGTGACGCCGCCAGCGATACCGGTTGCGCGTGACGCGGCACAACTCGGCGCGTTGATCCGCACGCTGCATCGTGGCCCCGCGTTCCCAGCGAATCGGGATGCCTTTCAGTACATCGACGACGCCGTCGCAGAACTGACCGCCGGCGGAACCGCGCTGCCACGTCTGGTCGAGGCGCTACTGCCTCGGTATGACGCCGTCAAGCGCGCGCTCGCGCGCCACGTCATCTCGGTGCCGTGTCACAATGATCTCAATCCCGGCAACGTGCTCACTGATGGCGAGCGGATGTGGCTCGTCGACTGGGACAGCGCCGCCATGGGCGACCCGATGTATGATCTCGCCGGACTCATACACTGGTTCGGGCTCGATGACGCCCGCACCGCCACATTTCTCACTGCGTACTTTGAGCATGCGCCGACGGCGCATGAAGCCGCGAAGCTGCTGCTCATGGAGCAAGTCTCGTGGTGCGCCTACACGCTCATCTTCTTGCAGATCTCGCGCGGGCCGGACGGATTCGGCGACGTCGATGCGATCCCGCGTGAATCGTTGCCGAGCTTCGGTGAGGCGCTAGGCGAGCTCCGTCGCGGCGAGTTGCAACTGCAGCATGTCGAGGCGCGACGTCGGCTCGCGCTCGTGATGGCGAACCAGTCCCTCAACGCGATGGATCAGCCCGAGTTTCACGTGGCGATGCAGCAACTATTGCCGCAACTCAGCGATTCGTCACCAGCGTTGCCGACTTGATGTAGTCGAGCGCAGGGAACCACTTCGTCAGGTACTCGTTCCCCTTGTATCCGATGCGCGACTGATTGGGTTCTTCGCCGTACTCGCTGTTCAGTTTGTCGAGGACGTCCATCCCGTCGGTGACCGTGCCGATCGGCGCGAACCGCTTCTGTCCATCGAGCTTCGCGCGATTGTCGGCGGTATTGACGAACAGCTGATTCGAGCGCGTCTTCGGGCCCGACGTGGTGAACGCGACGGTTCCGCGCGTATTGCCAACGCGCAT
This sequence comes from Gemmatimonadaceae bacterium, assembly GCA_031366985.1. Classification (GTDB taxonomy): domain Bacteria; phylum Gemmatimonadota; class Gemmatimonadetes; order Gemmatimonadales; family Gemmatimonadaceae; genus Gemmatimonas. The sequence continues at coordinate 182,782 of JANLPE010000032.1, read as the reverse complement.
CGGTTCGTCGGGCAGCACCGCGTCAGTCCACAGCGCGTTAACCGCCGGATCGCCATGCAATCCGAACTGCGCGACGAAGCCTGGCATCACGCGAAAGAATCGCACGTCCGTAAAGTAGCCAATCTTGACCAACTCATAAAACCGGTCGGCGCCGAGTGGCGCGAGCGAGCGCGTGACCGCGATCGTGAAGCCGCCTTTGCTGGTCTCGACACGAACGGCATAGGAGTCGGGGCTCTTCATCGGTGGTGTCGACGGCCCCGGAGTCTGCGCAGTGGCGGGCGGCGCAGTCGTCGTGGCCGGCGCTTTCGGCGCTGGTTGTTCGGCGCGACACCCAACGGCAACAATCAGCACTGAGATGAACGCCCGCGTTGTGCGGCGTCGCGTCATGGAGCGGCTCGTCGGAAGGCGCTTCATGACGCTGACCGACGTCGATAGTGCATGATGCGGAACTCCGGCGTGTCGCTCACTACGTCGCCAGCGTCATATAGCGTTTCGAACGGCGGGAAAAAGATGTCACCGTCCACGACGCGCTTGACGTGCGTGAGATAGAGGTCCGAACAGTCGGCGAGCGTGGCCGCATATAGCTGCGCGCCGCCGGCGATGAAGACATCACGCTCGTCGGCGTTGACATCGATCTCATCCAGCGACGAGACCGTGCGCACTCCCGGATAGCGGTATCCCGTGCGACTGACGATGATGGTTTCGCGATTCGGCAGTGGGCGGCCGATCGACGCGAACGTCGTTCGGCCCATCACGACGATGTGGCCGACCGTTGTCTTCCTGAACCACTTGAAATCGTCCGGGAGATGCCACGGGATCTCGGCGCCACGACCGATGACGCGATTTTCCGCCATGGCGGCGATCGCCTTGAATCGTTTCACCGCTGTGTTCACACCGCGATCGGCGCGGCGATTGCCGGATGCGGATCGTAGCCGACGAGTGTGAAATCTTCGAACGTGAAAGTGTGGATGTTCGTGACGTTCGGATTGATCTCCATACGCGGCAGGGCGCGCGGCTCGCGCGTCAACTGCAACCGCGCCTGCTCGAGATGATTGCGGTACAGATGCAGATCACCGAACGTGTGCACGAACGTGCCCGGCTTGAGTCCGGTCACCTGCGCGACCATCATCGTCAGCAGCGCGTATGACGCGATGTTGAATGGCACGCCGAGGAAGAGATCGGCGCTGCGCTGATACAGCTGGCAGCTCAGTTCACCATCCTGCACGAAGAACTGAAAGAGCGCGTGACACGGTGGCAACGCCATCCCTTCGACTTCACCGGGATTCCATGCGTTGACGATGTGCCGACGGCTGTCGGGGCGGATGCGGATCTGCTCGATGACCTGATCGATCTGATTGATCGAGCGGCCATCGGCTGTTCGCCAGTCGCACCACTGCGCGCCATACACGCGACCCAAATTGCCGTCCGCGTCGGCCCACTCGTTCCAGATGCGGACGCCGTGGTCGGTCAGATACGTGATGTTCGTATCGCCGCGCAAGAACCAGAGCAGTTCGTAAATGATCGACTTGAGATGCAGCTTCTTCGTCGTCACCATCGGAAAGCCGTCACTTAGCCGGTAGCGCGCCTGCGCGCCGAAGACGGCGTAGGTCCCGGTGCCGGTGCGGTCGGGCTTGAATTTGCCTTCGTCGAGGACGAGGCGAAGCAGTTGGTGGTACTGATGCATAGTGCCCGAATTGTAACGCCTGCTGGCGGTGTGCGCCGCGTGCGGAGAGATCGCGAATTCTGGGTTTACCAACGGTTTTCACCACGGAGGTCGCGGAGGGCACAGGGGGTGCGGCATTCGGACAGATTGTGGCAGCTGTTCATGGAAAGAATCAAAAACGACCAGCAGATCGAATCAGAGGCGCCGAATGCCGCACCCCCTGTGACCCCTGCGACCCTTGTGGTAAAGAAGCCCGCCGTAACTGACTACCTGTGCGTCGCCGATATCCTGTCGCGACCGAGGTGCCGCGTGAACCGGGTGCGCAGCCCCTCGGGCTCCGACTATTTTGGACCATGCCCAACATCCTCCAAAACCTTCCCGTCGGCGAAAAAGTCGGCATCGCCTTCTCCGGCGGTTTGGACACTAGCGCCGCGCTCCACTGGATGCGCGAGAAGGGCGCGGTCCCTTACGCCTACACCGCGAACCTCGGCCAGCCCGACGAAACGGACTACGACGAGATCCCGCGCAAGGCGATGGCCTACGGCGCCGAAAAGGCGCGGCTGATCGAGTGTCGCGCGCAACTGGTCGCCGAAGGACTCGCCGCGTTGCAGTGCGGCGCCTTCCACATCAGTACCGCCGGGCAGACGTACTTCAACACGACGCCGTTGGGTCGCGCGGTCACAGGCACGATGCTCGTCGCCGCGATGCGTGATGACGACGTCAACATCTGGGGCGACGGCAGCACGTTTAAAGGCAACGACATCGAGCGGTTCTATCGCTATGGTCTGCTCACGAATCCCGATCTGCGCGTCTACAAGCCGTGGCTCGATCAGCAGTTCATCGACGAACTCGGTGGACGCACGGAGATGTCGGAGTATCTGATCAGCAAGGGCTTCGACTACAAGATGTCGGTCGAAAAAGCCTATAGCACCGACTCGAACATCCTCGGTGCGACGCACGAGGCGAAAGATCTGGAGTTCCTGAACAAAGGCATCATGATCGTGCAGCCGATCATGGGCGTCGCGTCATGGCGCGATGATGTGGACGTGCCGCGCGAAACGGTCTCGGTGCGTTTCGAAGAAGGCATGCCGGTCGCGCTCAATGGCAAGCGCTACGAAAGCGCACTGGCGCTGTTCACGGACGCGAACGCCATCGGTGGCCGTCATGGACTTGGCATGTCAGACCAGATCGAGAACCGCATCATCGAAGCGAAGAGTCGAGGCATTTATGAAGCGCCGGGACTCGCGCTGCTCTACATCGCGTACGAGCGCCTCGTGACGGGCATTCACAACGAAGACACGATCGAGACGTACCGCGCGAATGGTCGCAAGCTTGGCCGGCTGTTGTACCAGGGCCGGTGGCTCGACTCGCAGTCGCTGATGCTGCGTGATTCCGCGCAGCGCTGGGTCGCGCGTGCGATCACGGGAGAAGTCACCGTCGAGCTGCGGCGCGGCAATGATTACTCAATTCTCGATACGACGAGCGCGAACCTGACGTACAAGCCAGAGCGCCTGACGATGGAGCGCGGCGAAGCGTTCTTCACGCCGCTGGATCGGATCGGACAGCTGACAATGCGCAATCTGGATATCATGGATACCCGCGAGAAGCTGATGCTGTATACGAACAGCGGATTGCTGCGGGCTGGCGGGAAGAGCGGGGTCCCTCAGCTGCCATCCGGCGACGAGTAAGAACTCCAGAGGAATCGGCCCTGCCCCCTGATTTCCTTCAGGACCCCCTGCCTCCTGTACTCTCGGGCGAGGATGTTCGACTCCAGCCGGACGGTCTCGTCCGAGAGTACAGGGAGCAGGGGGTACAGAAGCGATACAGAAAGCAGAGTTTACTCTGCGCTTCGCGTCTCGTGTTGATTGAGCACCTTATTTAGTTGATGCGCCCGAAACGCGTGCATCCTCTTCCGGATCTGTGGTACCTCGCTGATCACCGCGTTGGCATCGGGCAGCGCGGGCCGCAGCCGCTGCGCCAGCACGAGGTGACTTTCCAGTTCAAACGCCGAAGCGATCGCAATCGAGACGAATCGCGCAAACTGTGCCGGTGATTGCTGCCCGGCCCCCTCCGCGATGTTCGCGGGATTAACGGGATTTTGCCTTGGTGAGGGATACCAGCCGAGTGCGCAATCGCCGTCTCCATCCCATCGCAGCCCGACGCATTCCGCCGCGAGCGCTCTGCTCCCTGATTCCCATCAGGACCCCCTGCTACCTGTACGCGCTGGCAAGACTGTGCGGCTCGAACCAAAACGACCAGCCAGAGCGTACAGGCGGCCGGGGGTCCTGAAGGGCTACAGGGAGCAGAGAACACCCGCGTTCTCCCTACCCTCCTGCGTCATTGCTGACGAGCTTTCGGCATGACAACGCCCACCCCTGCCGTGTCCCCCCTCAAGATCGCCGTTGTCGGAGTCGGAGCGATCGGCGGACTCTTCGGAGCCCGCCTGATCCAAGCCGGTCACGACGTCACCTTCATCGCCCGCGGTCAGACCCTGACCGTCCTTCAGCATGACGGACTGAACGTCGAAAGCATCGACGGCAACATCCATCTGCCAACGGTTCCGGTGACCGATGACCCGTCGACGATCGGTCCGGTCGATCTCGTGATCGTTTCGGTGAAGGCCACGCAGATCGAGGCGATCGCGCCGTCGCTGCGTCCGCTGCTCGGTCCTCGCACTGCCGTGATGCCGGTCCAGAATGGCGTCGAGGCGAGCGCTCAGCTGGCCAGCGCGCTGGGTGATCAGTACGTGCTCGAGGGCGTCTGTCGCGTGATCGTCGAGGCCACGTCGCCTGGCCGCATCCGGCATTTCGCCGTGTCGCCGATGATGGAGATCGGAGTGCGCGCGCGCACGCCGGCCGACGCGCCCGCGCTCGCACAGCTGAGCGCGATCACCGCCGCGATCACCGCCGCCGGAATCGCGGTGTCGACGCCGGAGCGCATGGAAGTCGCACTCTGGGAGAAGTTTCTGTTTATCGAGCCGTTCGGTCTCGTCGGCACCGCAACGCGCGTGCCAATCGGTGTCATTCGCCGTATCCCCGAAACCCGCGCGCTCATGGACTCCTGTCTGCACGAAGTGCGCGCGATCGCCGTCGCGCTCGGCGTTCCGCTGACCACCGAGAGCGTCGCGCGCGTCTGGCAGCGCTACGATGCGTTGCCGGCGGAGAGCACGACATCACTGCAACGCGATATCATCGCGGGGCGCGTGAACGAGTACGACGCACAGACTGGCGCGGTCATCCGTCTCGCGCACCGCAATGGCGTGTCGACGCCAGTGCATGACGTGCTGCATGCCGCGCTGCTGCCGATGGTGACGGGCGAAACTCGGCTGGGCTGACGCGGCGACGGCGTTGGTCAGCGCGCGATTGCGCCGGACGGTCGTCACTACCGAATCAAGCCCTGCGCCGCCGCGTGCAGCCGGTTGTACGCGGCGTCCGCCGGCGTCGATTCGTTCGTGGTGTTGAAGACGACAATCACGGCCGCACTCGTCGTCGGATTGAAGTAGACATACGAACGAAATCCCGCCTGAAATCCGGTGTGCCCGATGATCCGTTGTGCGCCCGTACCGCGGATGAAGAACGAGAGTCCCATCGACTGATCGGGGAACGCCTCGTAGCCCTCCGTCATCGGCACGACCGGCGTCCACATCTCCGCGAGCGACATTCGCGACAGGACCACGTCGTAATTCGCGCGAGATCCGTTGGGTGGCACTGTGTTGGTCAGGAACGCGATGTAGAGCGCCAGATCGCCGAGCGGTGCGTTCCACGCGCCGTTCGGTGACGTGATGCCAGGATCGAAGTCTGCGCCGTTATCGACCGTTTTCACGGTGCGCGTCACGCTGTCGCGCACAATCGTGTAATTGTGCGAGCGCTGCGCAGCGAGATAGTACGGCGTGCGACGGAAATAGCTGTGCTGCATACCCAGCGGTGCGAAGATATTCTTCTGCACATAGGCATCCCACGGGTCGCCGCTGACCTGCTCGATGATGCGCGCGAGATAGACGAACGCCGGGTTCGAGTAGCTGTACTTCGTGCCCGGTGTGTACAGCAGCGACTGATACGGCATCATCGCGACGAGTTGATTCCACGTCGTCGGCTCGAACGGCTCCCACGGCAACCCCTGCGCGTATGGCCACGTGCCATTGCGAAAGCCGGCCGAATGCGAGAGCAGCATGCGGATCGTGATACTGTCCATCATGCCGAACGGATCATGGATCTGTCGAAGTTCCGGCACCCATCGTACGATCTTGTCATCGAGCGACAGCTTGCCGCGATCGCGCAGCTGCATGATCGAGATCGCCGTCAGCGTTTTCGTGATCGATGCCCAGTGATAGATCGTCTGTTCGTTCACCGGCACATGGGCCGCGCGATCCTGCTCTCCGGTTTCAAGGTGCGCGGTGATGCGGCCGTCACGCATGACGAGTGCACTCGCCCCGACGATGCCGTCACTGTCAGCGTACGCGCGCAGCTGTCGCGTGAAGGCTGGCCATGTGGCTGGCAGCTGCGCCATCGCCGCATGCGGAAACGCGATCCACCAGGCGGCACACGCCAACAATCGTCGCAATCGAGGCCTCGAGAGGAGAGGGACGAGACCAACGATAGCGCACTCGGCATCTGGCCACAACGCGCCCCGTTGCGTACGTTCGCGCGCATGCGTACTCACCATGCCCTTCGTGTCGCCGGCCTCGTGCTCAGCCTCGCCGCCGCGCCCGTCGCGCAGGCCCAGTCGACTGACCTGATCGCCATCGCTGATAACGCCTTCGCGCCGTGGAACACCACCCATGGCCCGGGCTGCGCGGTCGGCATTTCGCGCGGCGGCACGGTTCTGCTCACGCGCGGCTACGGCCTGGCCGATATCGCCGGAGAGCGACCGATCACGCCGTCGACGATTCTGGAATCGGGCTCCGTCGCGAAACAGTTCACCGCGACCGCCATCATGTTGCTCGTCAGTGATGGCAAGCTGCGTCTTGATGACGATGCGCGCACCGTCATCCCCGAGCTGCCGACCTACGGCCGACCGATCACGATTCGCCATCTGCTGACCCACACGAGTGGGCTGCGCGAGTGGAGCAATCTCGTCGAATGGCAAGGCTGGCCGCGCGGCACGCGCGTGCACACGCAACGCGATGCGTTTGACATCGTGACTCGGCAGAAGGCGATCAACTATCCGGTCGGTGATTTTTACTCCTACACCAACTCCGGCTTCCTGATGCTGCGCACCATCATCGAACGTGTGAGTGGCATGCCCTACACGCAATTCACGACGCAGCGGATCTTCACGCCGCTGGGCATGACGCATACGCGGTGGCGTGACGACTTCACCCGGATCGTTCCCGGACTGGCGCAGGCGTATTCGCGACGCGCGAACGAGTGGCACATCGACATGCCTGGCGACAACGTCATCGCCGCCGGTGGACTGCTCACGACCGTCGGCGATTGGCTTATCTGGAACGACGCGCTGACGAACAAGACCCTCGGCGCCAACGTCGTCGACTCGATGACCCGACAGATGACCCTCACGAGCGGTCGGCCGATTCAGTACGCGCTGGGCCTCGTCGTGTCGTCGTATCGCGGCACGCGCGAGATTTCGCACTCCGGCTCCACCGCCGGCTACAGCACGTTTCTCGCGCGCTATCCGGAGCAGGACAATCTCAGCATCGCCGTGATGTGCAATGCCGCTGGCGCCAATGCCACGGCGTATACGCATGCGATCGTCGACGGCATGACGCCAGCGTTGCCGAAAGCGCCGCCGCTTGATTCGGTGAAAGTCGACGCGGCGATGATGGCGAAGTTGCGCGGCTACTATCGCGACACGCGTACGAACACGTCGGTGCAGTTGGATACGGCGAAGGGCCAGCTGCAGCGAGTCGGCGGCGCGGCGCTCATTCCCTTGCGTGATGGCACGTACGCGATGGGCACGGCCCGCGTGCGCTTCACGACGGCGACTCCGGGGGCACCGTCAGCGATGCATCAGCCGACCGCAGACGGCGATACGGTCACGTACACGTTCATGGCCGATCGCGCGTGGACGCCGACAGTGGCTGAACTGACCGCGCTGGCCGGCCGCTATCGCAGCGAGGAAATCGGCGTGACGTTCACAGTCGCCGTCGCGACCTCAGGCTCGACGCTGACGCTGAGCCCGCGCGTCGGCGTCGTGGACACCCTCACGGCCACCTACCGCGACGCCTTCACCATGAGCGGCGGCTCGGCGTGGTTTACGCGAGACGCGAAGGGGCGTGTCACCGCGATGCACTTCGGGAGCGCGAGAGCGTGGGACTTCGTGTCGACGCGAATGCCCTGAACGACTTCACGCGGCCTCAGCCGACCACGCCAATCTTCCCCCCGATATGCGCCCAGAGCGCCCGCTCGACCATCGTCGGCGTCCACTCCCCGCCAAGCTGCTGCGCTCGCTCCCGGAGCGCCGAGGCGTACTGGGCGTAGTAGCCCACGGTCCAGGCGACCTTCCCAAGCGACGGGACCTGCGCGGCAACCAGTTCGTCGAAGAACGGATACATCGCCGGATGGAGCGCGGAGACCACGGCGGAAGCCGTCGCCGGTCCGACGCCAGCGAGCGTCGCCAGCTTGGCAATCGGTTTCGTCGGGTGCGGTACGAGACCGAACGATTCGATGCTCGTCGAGATGACCTGTTCCGACTGGTTCCCGCGAACGAGCACGAGATTGGGCGCTCGCCAGACGCCGCGGGCCATCTTCCATTCCGTGAGTTGAATCAGCTCCTCGAGCACAAGGCGCTGTGGAGACCGCGAGGCGAGCGTGGCGGGCAGCTCGTCGCGATACCAGTCATCGAGCGCCGGCAGCCTCGCGACGCCCTGCAGCGCGACGACATCGGGGTATCGAGCCAGCGCTTGATACCAACGGTCCGGAGCGTTCTCGCTCCACAGGTCGCGTCGCGGGACGGTCATACGGGCCTTGTGGACATTGGAGGAGTGTTCGATCCAAATCGGGCGACAATCCGCACGCACGCGTCGGCGAATCCCTGAAGCCCAGCCGGTCGGCTGCATGTATCATAGCGCACTAACTCCGCATTGGCGGTGGCGTGAAGTCGCGGTCGTTTGCCCTCCAACTCGCGAGACCCTCACAATGACACGTCGTTCCCTCACGCTCGTGCTGAGCGCGCTAGCGCTGCCCCTGTCCGCATGTGCGCGCGCATCGACCGGCGGAATGCGCAACGGTGCTCCGTCGCCTGATCCGCGCGTCGGATTGAAGGCCGGCCTCATGAACGCGCAGGAAGCGAGTTGGAACATGCGCGTCCTGTCGGAAACGCGGCCGTCGGAGAAATTTCTCGGCTCGACGAACTCCGATCTCGCGTTCCTCGGCAAGTACGTCATTCAGGGCAGCTACAATGGATGGCAGATCTGGGACATCACCAATCCCATGAAGCCGGCGCTGGCGACCGCGTACTTCTGCCCCGCGTCGCAGAGCGATGTATCGGTCTACAAGAACCTGCTCTTCGTCTCCGGTGAAGGCACGACGGGGCGCATCGATTGCGGCGCACAGGGCGTGCCGACGGCGGTCAGCAAGGATCGACTGCGCGGGGTGCGCATCTTCGACATCACGGATATCACCAAGCCGAAGAATGTTGGCAACGTGCAGACGTGCCGCGGTTCGCACACGCACACGGTGCTGGTCGATCCGAAGGATCCCGACAATGTCTACATCTACATCTCCGGTTCTGCAGGCGTTCGTCCGTTTGAAGAGATGCCGGGATGCGTAAGTGCGGCGCCGGACAAGGATCCGAACAGCGCACTGTTTCGCATCGAAGTTATTAAAGTGCCCGTGAAGAACCCGGGCGCCGCCGCGATTGTCAGCTCGCCGCGCATCTTCAACAACCTCACCGAGCCGCTGCGTCATGGCGACGCGCCGGACGACAAGAAAGCCGTCGCCGAGGCGAAGGCGCGCGGCGAATACATCGTCGACATCGAAGGCGAGACGATGATCATGTCGTCACGCTTCACGAAGCCGCTGCTTGATAGCGTCGTGAAGGCACGGAGCGGCACCGGTGCCCCGACGAAGGCCGACAGCGCCGCGCTGCGCACGTCGTTGCAGGGGATCGTCGAGAAAATGTTCGGCATCGCTGGCCCCGCTGGCAGCGGACCGCGCCCGGGCCCAACGCAGTGTCATGACATCACGGTGTATCCGGCGATCGGTCTCGCCGGTGGCGCATGCGAAGGCTACGGACTGTTACTCGACATCAGGGACCCCGCCAATCCGAAGCGCATCGCCGCGGTCTCCGACTCCAATTTCTCTTACTGGCATTCGGCCACGTTCAACAACGACGGCACGAAGATCCTGTTTTCGGACGAGTGGGGCGGCGGTGGCGGACCGAAGTGCCGCGCGACCGATCCGAAGGAGTGGGGCGCTGACGCGCTCTTCACGATCGAGAACGGCAAAATGGTGTTCCAGAGCTACTACAAGATGCCGGCCCCGCAGACGCAGTTCGAGAACTGCGTGGCGCACAACGGCTCGATGATTCCGATTCCGGGCCGCGATATCATGGTGCAGTCGTGGTATCAGGGCGGCGTATCGGTCTTCGATTTTACCGACATCAAGAAGCCGATCGAAATCGCCTTCTTCGATCGTGGACCGGTCGACTCGACGCGCATGGGCAGTGGCGGCACGTGGTCGGTGTACTGGTACAATGGCGTGATCGTGAGCTCAGAAATCTCACGCGGTCTCGACATTTTCGACCTGGTCCCGTCGTCCACCGTGTCGCAGAATGAAATCGACGCCGCGAAGACCGTGCAGCTCGAGTATCTCAATACGCAGGGACAGCCGAAGTACGTGTGGCCGCCGAGCTTTGCCTTGGCGCGTGCGTACGTCGATCAGCTGGAGCGATCGAAGGGACTGAGTGCGCGTCGCGTGGTCGACGTGCGCAAGAATCTCGCATCGGCCGAGGGGCTGTCAGGCGCCGCGAGGCGTGACGCGCTGACGAAGCTGGCCGGGGCGTTTCATACGGAATCCGTCGACGGGAAAGATCCGCAACGGATCAAGAAGCTTGAGGATGCACTCACCGCGTTGACCAGATAAACGACGCTGTTCGCGGGGGGTTCGAGGCAGACGATCGCCTAGAACTCCCCGACAAACCCGATCTCTGGCTCCAACCGGTGCCCGAATGTTTCCTCGACGGTGCGCTGCGCATGCGCGATCAGCGCGCGTATATCCGCGGCCGTCGCGTGGCCGAGATTGACCAGAATGTTCGCATGAATGTGTGAGATCTGCGCATCACCGATCCGGAAGCCCTTGAGTCCGCACTGATCGATCAGTCGGCCGGCTCCGACGCCTTCGATCTTCTTGAAGACCGAGCCCGCACTCGGATGGATCGCAAGCCACGGATGACGCGATCCACGCCAGGCAAGATTCTCTTGAAGAATCCGGTGCAGATCGGCAGGATCGGCGCGTTCGAGTTGGAACTGTGCGGACAACACGACGTCGCGACGATGATGAAAGACGGAATCATCGTAGCCGAAGTTGATGAAGTCAGCGCCGACCTCGCGTCGTTCGTTCTCCTCGCTCAGGATTTCGCAGGATCGAAACGGCTCGGCGATGAACATCGTCCGCGCGCGTCCGGGCGCCGGCGACAGAAAGTGCAGATTCTGCCAGAGTGCACCGCCGACGGTGCTGGGAATGCCCACGTAGTGCTCAAGACCAGACCAGCCATGTCGCACAGTCTCGAGCACCAGATCCTGCACGATCGCGCCACTCTCGGACCAGAGCATGCCGGCGGCATCGATGCGATGCGCTGTGGCGCGATTCCGGATGACCAGGCCGCGTACACCACGATCACCGACAAGAATGTTGGCGCCAAGTCCGAGTACGAACCACGGAACGTCAAGTGCGCGGGCGGCGACGACGGCCGCCGCGAGATCGTCGGCCGTCGTGGCTTCATACAGCACGTCCGCCGGACCACCGATGCGAAAGGTCGTGTACGGCGCGAGAGGTTCGCGCACATGGAGGCGTGATGGGTCGAGCAGAGTCGACAGCGAGTCGGCGAGTCGGTCAGGCGTCATCACGGAAAGAAAATCACCGCGCGCTACTTTCGCTTAGTCACGGTCGTCACTTCAATCGCGCCAAGCTCGTGTCCGGGGCCGCGCATCTGAATGGCGCGGTTTTGCTCGAGGAACTTGAGCTCGACGATCTGCGAGGCTTTCACCGTGGTGAGCGATTCGAGCGACGGCTGCCGGAGATCGTCGATATAGACGATGATCTCCTTCGCGCCGCCGCCGATGCCTTCCACGTTCGACGATGCGTTCCGCCCCATCGGCGGATTGAACCACTGAGGCCGCATCGCCCGGATCGCATCGTACGCCGTGTTCACGCTCGTCGGCGCTTCTGCTAACTCGTCTTTCGTGATCTTGAAGCGATCGCCGCGCTGCTTGTTCTGCGCGTGCGCGGTGTGCGGCAGTACCAACATGATCGCGGCCAGCACGAGGCCGATTATCGAGAAACGACGCATGGGATCCTCACGCGAAGAGAGAGGGAGTCAGGGAACCGTCGACGGAGCGATGGGCGAAACCAATGAATGCGCCGCAAGAAACGATAGCAGCTTGGCATTGACGAGCGTGGTCTGCTCCATGTGCGGCAGATGCCCCGATGAATCGACCGGAAAGAAATCGACCTGCGGAATGTTACGCCGTTCCACGTCAGAGAGCGCGATCGGGACGGTCTGATCCTGTTTACCCCAAACGAGGAGGGTCGGCACGCCCGTCCGGCCAGCCGCCGCATAAAGCGAGTCGAAATTCGTGCGTGACATCGTGAAGGCCGATCGCAACAGTGCCCGTCCGAATCCCTTGTAGCGCATCTGCACGCGGTACTGATCGGCCCATGTCGGAAAGTGCTCGGGATGCAGAAAGTCCGACGCCTGACCGTCGGCCATCCCCGGCACCTGCGTCGTCTGCCAGATCCAAGAGCCGACGACCGGCCAGCCCAGAAATGCCGGCATCGCACGTTCCTTGGTGGCCGGATCCACCAGTGTCCAACTGCGAATGCGCTTCGCATGGCCGGCGACATAATGCGCCGTGATGTAGCCGCCGAAGGACAGTCCCATCAGGTCAATTGGCTGCGTGATGTGCAGTGAATCGAGCAACGCATCCAGCTGGCGGTCGAACATCGGGCCGTCGTAGGCGCCGTCCGGACGATCGGACCAACCACGGCCGAAGACGTCGTACCGAACGACGCGATAGCCAGCGGCTCCAAGCGCCGTGAAGGTCGAGTCCCAAATGTAGGACGGTACCGAGAACCCATGCACGAGGACGACCACGCGTCCGGTGTCGGGCCCGGCGATCTCGTAATGCGTCATCCCCTGTGCCGACGCGACGAATTTGCCGGGCGCCGCGGACCGCGCGGTGGCGTCGAGCGTCGCGCGTTCCGGGTTCCTCCACGCCCCGAAGCCCACGGCAGCACCAAGGACGACCAGGACGAACAGCACGAGGACGCGCAGCAGTTTTGTCATACGCGAAAAATAGGACGCCCGACGGCTTTTCGCTGGCGAGAACGCGGACGCGGGTGCGATCCTTCCTATATCCTGCAGGATCCCCGCGGCGCGCAGCGGTGTACCGAGCCAGCGGTTTATGGTTCGCGCAGCGAACCATCCCCTCACTCCATGCACGAATGCCAGCGTTCTCCCAGGTCATCGCTCGCCTGCGCCGCGGCGTGATCCCGTTGCTGTCGTCAGGTCGTCTCCGGGCGACGCTGCGGCCTGTCGCCTGTGTGCTGGCGGCTGGCCTGTCGTTTCGTGCCTCGATCGCGCACGCCCAGTCGCGCGCCGAACTCGACAAGGTCCTGCGTCGCAAAGTGCTGGCGAATGGCATGGAGGTGATCGTCGTCGAGAATCACGGCGTGCCGATCGCCACGCTTGAGATCGATGTGCGCAACGGCGCCTTCACGCAGTCGCCGGAGTACGCCGGGCTCGCGCACATGTACGAGCACATGTTCTTCAAGGCGAACAAGGATCTGCCCGAACCGGACATGTTCACCGATCGCGCGGCGGAGCTGGGTGCCGTGTTCAACGGCAGTACGCGCGAAGAGGTCGTGAACTACTATCTCACGCTACCTGCCGACTCGATTGACGGCGGTCTCAAGTTTCTCGCCAGCGCACTGCGCAATCCGCTCTTTCGCGAGGATGAACTGAAGCGTGAGAAGGAAGTCGTACTCGGCGAGTACGATCGCAACGAAGCCGAACCCGGTTTCACTTTCACGCAGAAGTCGACGGCGTTGCTCTATCCCGGACAGTTCAGCCGAAAGAACACGATCGGTGATCGCAACGTGATTGCAAAAGTGACGCCCGAGCAGATGCGGTACATCCAGCACAAGTACTACGTGCCCAACAACGCGACGCTCATCGTCACGGGCGATGTCAATCCCGAGCGCGTGTTCGCGATGGCCGAGAAGTATTACGAAGACTGGCCGCGCGGCGCCGATCCGTTCGTGACCGATCCGATTCCGCCAATACCGCCGCTTGATGGCAACAAGGCGCTCATTGTTGAACAGCCGATCAACGCGATCGCGGTGCTCATCCAGTGGCAGGGGCCAAGCGTCGGCAAGGATCCCGCCTCGACCTACGCCGCGGACGTCTTCAGTGATGCGCTGAACACGCCGGGGTCGACGTTTCAGAAAAACCTCGTCGATACAGGATTGTGGCAAACGATCGGGGTGAATTACTACACGCTGAATCAGACCGGCCCGATCTCCGTGAGTGGTCAGACCACGCCGGATAAGTTGCGCCCGGCGATGGCCGCACTGGAACGCGAGATCGCGCGCTTCACCGATCCGACCTACGTGACCGTGCGGGAGCTCGAAGCGGTGAAGGCACAGCGCATGACATCCAGCGCGTTCGGCATTGAGAAAGCCTCGGAGATTGCGCACACGATCGGTTTCTGGTGGAGCGTGGCGAATCTGGAATACTTCATGGGCTACACGGACCAGATGGCACAGCAACGCATCACGGATCTCATGCGCTATACCACGACGTACGTCAAAGGAAAACCACGGTTGACCAGCATCCTGATTTCGCCGGAGATGCGTAAAGCGATCGGCCTCACCGAGCAGGAATTGCTGACGCCGTCGACGCGTCCGACGGTGCGCCCGTGACCGGCCGCATGAGGCAGTCGTTGCTGCAGACGCTGTTGCGCGCGCTCGCGCTGGCCGCTGTATGTGGCACGATGCCGCCGATCGAGGCGTTCGCGCAGGCGGCGACCAAGAAAGCTGCGCCCACGAAGCCAGCGGCCAAAGCGGCGCCGGCGAAAGCGACCACGGCGAACGCGGCCCCTGATCCCGTCGACGTCGGGATCGTCGGCGATTCACTCACGACGCGCTTCGTCGTCGCGGGCATCCCGGTGATCCTGCGACGCGTCACGGCCAACAATGTCGTGGCGGCAAATCTGTATCTGCTCGGCGGCGTGCGCCAACTCACGCCCAAGACGCAGGGCATCGAGAATTTCCTGCTCGAAGCGACGGAGCATGGTACTGCGAAGTATCCGCGCGATGTGCTACGCGCCAAGATGGCGGCGCTTGGCAGCGCGGTCGGCGTGAGTCCGGGGATGGACTGGACCGCGATCGGATTGCGCTCCACCGTGACGAACTTCGATTCGACATGGGCGATGCTGGCCGATCGGCTCCTCGCGCCGACGCTCGATCCGGCCGAACTCGAACTCGTGCGGGAGCAGTTCGTGACGGGTGTACGGCAGCGCAAGGATAGCCCAGACGCCGTGCTCGCATTTCTCGCCGACAGTGTCACGTGGTCGGGACATCCGTACGCGCTCGAGCCGGTCGGCACGGAAGAAACGCTGACCAAACTTTCCGCCGGCGACCTGAAAGCCTATCGGACGGAACAGTTGGTGAGGTCGCGCATGGTGCTCGTGGTCGTCGGCAACGTCTCACGGGCACGTGTCGAGAAACTGGTCGTGCGGTCCATCGGCCGACTGCCGCGCGGTTCCTACGTGTGGTCGCTGCCGTCGCCGCAGGCGGACCAGCCGGGCGCCTACGTCCTCGAAAAGCGCGCCCTGCCGACGAATTATCTGCAGGGGTACTTCCACGGACCCGCGGCGAACTCCAAGGATTACGCGGCACTGCGTCTCGCCTGCGCCGTGCTGTCGGGGCGACTGTTCTCGGAAGTGCGGTCGAAGCGCAACCTGACGTATTCCGTGAACGCGCCGTTCGTCGAACGCGCGCTGTCGCTGGGTGGTCTCTATGTCACGACCACCTCACCGGACGAGGTGTTAGGCATCATGATCGAGCAGATCCGGCAGATGCGCGAGGGAGAAATCACCGAGGACGGTCTCGAACGGCTCGTACAGCAGTTCATCGTCACGTACTTCCTCGACAACGAAACAAACGCGGATCAGGCGAACATGCTGGCGCGGGCCGAGTTGTATCAGGGCGACTTCCGGCGTGCGGCGAAGTTCGTCGAGGAGCTCCGCGCCGTGACGCCGGCGGATATTCGGCGTGCCGCCAGCACCTACATGACCAAAATCCGCTGGGCCTACGTCGGCGATCCGGCGCGCGTGACGCCCGCCCGCCTCATGCGCTTCTAGCGACACCGCACGGCACGCTATAGAGTACGGGAAATCTTCCTCCTTCCTTCCGCGATCACATGTCCAAATCGTTCTCGCGCCGCGACTTCGTCGCCAGTTCGGCCACGCTTGCTATGGGCGCCATGATCGTCCCGCGTGTTGTCCTCGGTGGCCCCGGCTACCGCGCCCCCAGCACGAAGCTCAACATCGCCATGGTCGGTATTGGCGGCATGGGCATGAGCAACTTCTCGCAGGTGCTCAGCGAAAATATCGTGGCCATCTGCGACGTGGACTTCGCCTACGTCGAGCGGTCGCTAAGCGGCCGCATCAAGCCGGCGAAGGGCGATCCGACGCCGCAGAACGTGCAGCTTGGCGAAGCGTACACCAAGGCCGCCAAGTATGACGACTTCCGCAAGATGCTGGAGCAGCAGAAAGACATTGACGCGGTGATGATTGCGACGCCCGATCACATGCATGCGACCATCGCGCTCGCCGCGATGCAGCTGAACAAGCATGTGTACGTGCAGAAGCCGCTCGCATATTCGGTGTATGAAACGCGCCTGCTGGCCAAGGCCGCGGCGAACAATCCGAAGCTCGCAACCCAAATGGGTAACCAAGGTCACTCGGGCGAAGGGTCGCACCGTCTCACTGAAATCATTCAGTCAGGCGTTCTCGGCAAGATTCACGAAGTACACGTGTGGACCGATCGCCCCGTGCGCTATTGGGCGCAGGGTATTCCGCGCCCACGCGCCGCCAACGCACCGGCGCCGACGAATCCGCCGAACCCGCGTCCGCAGTGGAACATGGGCACGGTCGACAACGCCGTGCGCTCGCTGATGTCGACGCAGGACATGACGCCGCCGCCGGGCATGAACTGGGATCTCTTCGTCGGTGCAGCACCGGAAGTTGCGTATCATCCCGCCTATCATCCGTTCGCGTGGCGCGGGTGGCTCGACTTCGGCGTCGGCGCCATCGGTGACATGGGCGCGCACCTGATCGATCAGCCCTACACGTCGCTCGGCCTGACGTGGCCGACGAGCGTGACCGCCTCATCCAGCCCGTGGGGCGGCGGCGAGAAGAATCCGGCGACGTATCCAATGGCGACGACGGTGCAGTACGACTACCCGGCCGTCGGCAAGCGTGGTCCGGTCAAGCTGTTCTGGTACGATGGTGGATTGATGCCGCCGCGTCCGGCGATGCTCCCTGACGAGGAGCCGATGGCGAACCCCGGCAGCGATGGCGGCGGCGGCGTGTTTATCGGAGAAAAGGGCATCATGTTCTACGAGACATACGGCAATAAGCCGCGCATTTATCCAGAAGAAGTCGCGAAGAAGGCAGAGCGGCTGCCGGTGACGCTGCCGCGCGTGACCACGACGCACGAGATGAACTGGGTCGCGGCGGCGAAGGGAGAAGCGACCGCCAGTTCGCCGTTCTCGCAGGCGGCACCCCTCACGGAAACGATGTTGCTCGGAATCGCTGCGTTGCGTGCGGGCCAAGGCAAGAAGATCCTGTACGACGGTCCGAACATGCAGATCACCAATGCACCGGACGCGAATCAGTTCCTCACGCGGCAGTATCGCAAAGGTTGGGAGCTGTAAGCGAACGCTATCGCTGTTCCAGTTGTCTGACGCGCGCCTCGAGTGATTCGAGGCGCGCGTCGACGTTTGCGGGGAGGATCCGCGGTGCCATCGCCGTGGCCGACGGTGACTTGGTGCGCGCTGGCGTCGAGGTCACCGCGTCGGCGGAAATGCCAAAGATGAGTTTCCCGATGGGTCCCATCCACACACGTCGCATGAAGCGCTCATCCGCCGGCGCAGCGAGCGGACTGCGGGCCAGCAGCACCATGCCAAGCCCAAAAGAAATCATGCCGGAGAACACGAGCACGGCGCCGATGAGCGGTGTGACGTACTGACCGTCGACGCGTGTGCGCGTGCTGATGCCACCGACCACGAGCGCGACGGCGCCGAGCAGCAAACGGACGCCGGCGCGTACCGTGCGACGTCGTTGCGCGACCACCCCTGGATTCGCGTGCAGTTGCTGTCGCCGCGCTTCGCGTTCGGCGAGGACGGCGCTGAGCCCGCGATAGATATCCGCGCCGGTGAAGCCATCGCCGCGAATACGTGCGACTTCAGCGCGCGACTGCAGTACTCGGCCCGTGAGCACGGCAAGCAACACCAGCACCGGCAAGAGCGCATCGAGACTGGTTGTCGCACGAAGCAGGATCGCCGCGCCCATCGTGCTCATGATGAACACGAAGAGGAACACCAGAAACAACATGCTCAGCTCATTCGCGAACAGTCGGATGGCGAGTGGAATTTCTGGCGCCGCCGTCTGTGCCGCGTCGAGCGCTTCGATCAACGCGGCCGCATCCGTGTAACGCGCGCCCGGCTCTTTTGCGATACATCGATCAATCGCGTCGGCAATCGCCGTCGGCAGATCAGCACGGGTCGACGCGACTGGCGGTAGCGTCTCCGAGAGCTGTCGAGCGAGAATTCGCGCGGCGCTGTCCCCGCCAAACGCCACCACGCCGGTCACGGCGAAGTACGCCACGAGTCCCAGCGAATAGAGATCACTGCGACCGTCGACATCCTCGCCGGTCGCCTGCTCGGGGCTCATGTACTCCGGCGTCCCGACGACTTCACCGATGCGCGTCATCCCCGCCACCGGCGACGGGGCCGAGCTGATCGTGCGCGCGACACCAAAGTCCATCAGCAAGGCGCGGCCGGTGGCGCGTTCGATCATGATGTTGTCGGGCTTGATGTCGCGATGCACCACGCCGCGTCCGTGCGCGTACGCGAGCGCATACGTCACGTCGAGCAACAGGCGGATCGTCTCTCGCGTCGACAGCGGCCCGACACGCCGCACGCGCTCCCCGAGACTCTCTCCCTCGACAAACCCCATCACAAACGCCAGCGAACGGTCGCTGTCTTCGACCGCGTACACCGGCACGATGTTCGGATGCGAGAAGCTCGCCGCCATGCGTACTTCGCGCAGGAAACGTTCGCGCAACATGCCATCGTCGGCGAACTCCGACGGCAATTCCTTGATTGCGACCAGACGATCAAGTTGCAGATCGCGCGCTAGGTACACGGCGCCCATGCCGCCGCGACCCAGCAGTCGCTCGATGCGGTAGCGGTCCTTCAAGCGGCCATCGAGGTCGGCGGCGAGCGGAGGTATGGTCATCGGTCTTATCTTACATGCTGGTGCCGAGGACGGCGAGCGCGACCGATCATGGCCATGTGATGAAACCCCGCGAATGATCCCTGCTGAATTTCCATCACTGATGCTGACGTCATCCGATGGCGCATGCGCCGGGATCGCGCTCGACGGTGGGCACGTCGTCTCATGGACGCCGGCCGGACAGACCGAGGACCGGCTGTTCGTGAGCGCGCGTTCGACCTACGGCCCCGGCAACGCGATTCGCGGCGGCATCCCGGTGATCTTTCCGCAGTTCGGCCCGTTCGGTGCGCTCAAGCAGCATGGGTTTGCGCGAAACCGTCGCTGGACCGTCGTGGATTCATCGAACGAATCCTCAGCGCGCGCAACGCTACGGCTGACCGATGACGCAGCGACGCGTGCGCTATGGCCGCATCGGTTCGACCTCACGCTCACGGTCGACGTGCATGGCGCGACGCTCTCCGTCTCGATGACGGTGGTCAACACGGATGACGCGCCGTTCACATTCACGGCCGCCTTTCATCCGTATTTCGCCGTGCGTGACGCATTCACGACGCACATTGATGGGCTTCAGGGCCTCTACTATCGTGACGCGTTACGCGAGGGTGCTCGATTCGGGGAGCCGGATCCCTCGCTCGCAATCACCGGGCCGGTCGATCGCATCTACTACGACGCGCCAGATCTACTCACAATACGTGACGCCGAGCGGGTGCTGCATATCGGGAAGCGAGGCTTTCCCGAAGCGGTCATATGGAATCCGGGCGTCGAGGGCACGAGCTCCCGCGCCGATTTCACTCCGGGTGAAGAGCAGCGGATGCTCTGTGCCGAAGCCGCGCGCATCCAGCATCCGATCACGCTTGCGCTCGGCGAAGCATGGAGTGGGACGCAAATCATGTGCGCGGGCTGACGCCTCCTATCCCCGCGGTGTCGCCGGTGGCTTGCGTGGAAACAACCCCGGTCGATTCGCCGCGTGATACACAAAGCTCGCGATCACCGCGGCGTTGAGCTTCATGTCATCGGCCTGCACCCGCTCGTAGGTATCCATGTTCGAGTGATGCGTGCGCGTACCGTATTCGATCTCGTCCTGAATGAACTGGAAGCCGGGTAATCCGATCGCATCGAATGACAAGTGGTCTGTACCACCCGTGTTCGATAGCGTGACCGTCTTCACACCCTTATCCTCGAACGGTTTCATCCACGCGGTGAAGATCGGCGCCGAGGCCGCGTTGCCCTGTTCGTAGACGCCGCGAATCGCGCCAGTGCCATTATCCAGATTGAAGTACACCGACAGCTTCGACGCATCCGCTTTGAGCGAATCACGCGTCCCGAAGTGATCCTTGATGAACGCGCGGGAGCCGATGATTCCCTGCTCCTCGCCGGTCCAGAGCGCAATGCGGATCGTGCGCTTCGGCTTGAGTCCCGTGGCTTTAAGAATGCGCACCGCTTCCATCATCGCGGCGGAACCGGCGGCATTGTCGGTCGCGCCCGTGCCGGCGTGCCACGAATCGAAATGTGCGCCGAGCATGACGACTTCGTCCTTCAACTTGGGATCGGTGCCCGGGATTTCGGCGATGATGTTGAAGGAGGTCAGGTCCGCGTCGTAGAACGTGTTCGTGATCTCGAGCTCCATCGACACCGGAATGTTCTTCTCGAGCGTGCGCAGTATGCGGCCGTAGTGTTCGATCGCGACCGTGATCACTGGCGTCTTGGCCGGATTGAGCGGATCACGCGACGCACCATTCGGCGTGAAGACGGTGCCATCGTCACCACGACCCGGTTCAAGGATCGCGCCGACCTTCTCGTCGGCTATGAACGACAATCGGCGCACGGCCACCGCCTGCTGCATCTGCAGTTGGCGCTGAGCGGCGCTGTCGGCGGCAGTGCGCGGCCCCGACTGGCGCGGACCGACGGCATTCGGGGTTGGCATCGGCGCGGCGGCCATCTTGGCGAGATCATCGTCGCTGCGGCGTGTCGCCAGCGGCGCATAATGTGGATCGACGGCGCGCATCGGTGCGAACATGACGACCTTGCCTGCCAACTGGCCCTTGTACTTCGCGAAATCTGCTTCGCTGTCGATGCGCACGTAAATGACGTCGCCCTTCAGCAGGCCGTTCGTGCCCGGCGTCCACGCCTGTGGGTAGCCGATCACGGCGAACGCGACCGGTGCCGTTACCTGCGCGTAGTACTTGTCGTTCGTCCAGCCGCGCCCGAACGGAAAATTCTCGAGATGCGGGTTGCTCAATCCCCAACCTTTCAGTTGCGAGATCGTATAGTCTGCCGCACGTCGCGCGATTGGAGAACCGGTCAAGCGCGGTCCGTGCACGTCCGTCAGGTAGGACATCACCGTCATGACCTGCGAGCGGTTGAACGCCTCATCCCGGATCTTCGCGACCGCAGCGGCATCGACGACCTCGTCCTGTGCCAGCAACGTCGCGACAGGAACGGCGAGCGAACAAAGCAGCAACGGAAGCAACGCGTGCTGAGCGAGACGACGAACAAGACGCGAGCGTGGCGACGGAACGGTCATGCAGACTCCAGTGGGGAGGTGGTGCGAAACGTTCGTGCGAACTATCGGTAATAATGCCGCACGCGCTCTGAATTAACGCCGCGGTGCGCCGACGCGCTGGGCCAGCACGTGGCGCACGTCGTCGAGGCTGACACCCGCCGCGCGAAGTGCCACCAACGTATGATAGATCACGTCAGCCCCCTCGTCGGCCGCGCGCGCACGGTCCCCATCGACACAGGCCATCGTCAGCTCGACCGCCTCTTCACCCAACTTCTTCAGCCGCAGGTTCCGATCCCGCAGTAAAATGGCCGTGTAACTGTCCGCGTCGGCATCGGGCGATGACGCACGCGCGGCAATGGTACGATCCAGCACACCCAGCGCGTCCGCGCCGAGTGCCTCGTTACGGAAACAGGAGGTCGTGCCCTCGTGACAGGCCGGGCCCGCCGGCCGGACGCGTGCTAGGATCGCATCGCGATCACAGTCTGCAGTCAGCGACACGACGCGTTGCACGTTGCCGCTGGTGCCACCTTTGTGCCAAAGCCCTCGCGTGCGCGAGGTGTAGTGCATCTCGCACGTGGTCATCGCTCGCGTCAACGCGTCGCGATCCGCGTGCGCCACCATCAGGACGACGCCCGTGTCCGCATCCTGCGCGACGACAGTCACCAAGCCGTTGCCCTTTGCGAAATCGACCGCGTCGAGGTCGAGTGTGATCGTCATGGTGTCACGTTCCGTCGTTCGTCGTACAACACGGCCCGGGTCGCGCCGGCCACGCCGGCGTTCGTCGCGATGATGTCGCCGCCGAACGCCGTCACGGTGCCGTCCCATGCCGTGAAGCGACCGCCGGCCTCCGTGATCAGTGGAAATATTGCGGCCGCATCCCACGGATTCACGATGTCATCAACCATGATCTCGGCACGGCCTGTCGCGACCAACAGATACCCGTAGCAATCGCCCCACGTGCGCACGACGGCCGCCTGCGACGCCAGTGCGCGCCAACGCTCGCCGCGAATCGGACGGTCCGGAAAGCAATCATCGGTGACCAGTGCCGTCGCGCGCGACAGGGTGTTGATACCCGACACGTATGTGCGTACCCCGTTCCACCAGCAGCCTTCACCGGCGGCCGCGGCGACCAGTTCATTGACGGCCGGATAACAGGCCGCACCGGCGAGCACCGTATCGCCCTCGCAGCAGGCGATCAACGTGCCCCACAGCGGCACTCCACGCACGAACGCCTTCGTGCCGTCGATGGGGTCGAGAATCCACTGGCGCCTCGCCTCTGGGCGATAAACGCCAAACTCCTCGCCCTGCACGCCATCGTCGGGGAAGTGCAGCGCGATCCATTCGCGCGCGACGCGCTCGGCCTCGCGATCGGCGATCGTCACGGGCGATCCATCACCCTTGATCTCCACGTCGACACCGGTTCCGTACCACTGCATTGCCGTGCGCGCCGCGATCTGGGCGACGTCGGCCGCGGCCTGCAGCAGCAGCGAAGTACTCGCCAATCCGCTCACGCTGCCTCCTCAATGATTTCGACCATACGGACCGGAAGGCCAGCTGCCGCCATGCTCGACTTGAGCGCGCGAACGGTCGTAACGCCATCGTGTAGAATACCGGCCACGAGTACCGCGTCCGCATGGCCCTGTTCGATCGCGTCGACAAGGTGTGACGCGACGCCGGCCCCCCCGCTGGCGATCACCGGCACATGCACCGCGTCGGCGACGGCGCGCGTCAACGCGATGTCGTAGCCCGAGCGCGCGCCATCTTGATTGATCGACGTCAGCAGGATTTCGCCGGCGCCGCGCGCGACACACTCTTGTGCCCACGCGATCGCATCTAAGGGCGTTTCTTCACGACCGCCTTTCACCCACACGCGATACGAGCCGTCAGCATGGCGCTTGGCATCGATACTCGCCACGACGCACTGCGCTCCGAATCGCGCTGCCGCCTCGGTGAGCACCTCGGGACGCGTGACCGCCGCCGAATTGAGCGACACCTTGTCGGCGCCAGCGCGCAGCGCGCGCGCGACGTCATCGGCGGTGCGCACGCCGCCACCGATGGTCAGCGGAATGAACAACCGCTCGGCCGTCCGCCGTGCGACGTCGAGCAATGTCGCACGTTCCTCGGCGCTCGCCGAAATATCGAGAAAGGTGATCTCGTCCGCGCCTTCGAGCTCGTAGCGTGTCGAGAGTGTGACTGGATCGCCGACGTCGCGCAACCCCTCGAACTGCACGCCCTTGACCACGCGGGCGCCCTTCACATCGAGACAGACAATCACGCGACGCGTCAGCATGCGCCTATGACTCCGTGATGTCTGTGTGCACCGAGCCCTTCGTACTGAAAACGGTCCCCGTCTCAGTCAACGCATCGCGCAGTGCTATCCCCAATGCCTTGATCGCCGCCTCGACGATGTGGTGTCGGTCGCGTCCGCGTAGCACGCGCACATGCAGCGTCGTGCGCGCGTTGTCGGCGAACGAGCGCAGAAAGTGATCGTACAGCGGGGACGGCAGCGGACCGCGGTAGTACGGCCGTCCGCCGATGTCGAGCACGACCTGCACCAGTGCGTCATCCATCGGGATCGTGCGATCGCCGTATCGCGCACAACCTGCCGGAGCGAACGACGCGACCGCCTGTCCCAGCACGATCGCCACATCTTCAATCAGATGGTGCTTCAGATCGCCCTTAGCCTGCACGTCGAGATCGACACCCGCATATCGCGCAAAGGTCACCAGCATATGGTCGAGAAACGGTTCGCCCGTGCTCACAATGGCGACACCGCTCCCCGCGGTGATCGACAAACGAATCTGGGTTTCCCTTGATGTGCGCGTCACGACCGTCATACGCCATACTCCTCAGCGGTGCGGCGCGCATCGAGCGCGCCCGTATACAAAGCCATGCCCAACACTGCGCCCGTCAGGCCGCGATGGTCAAGCGCGCGAATGTCATCGGTGGTCGTCACGCCCCCAGAGGCGAAGACTGGGCACTCGCTCGCGTCGGCAACGTCCTCCATCAGTGGCAGATCGGTGCCGTCCATCAAACCCTCTTTGTGGACGGCCGTCACGAGAATGCCGGCGAGGGGCAGTGCACGGAGCGACTCCACAAAGTCGATGACGTCGATCGACGACGTCTCCGACCATCCGCGCGTGACGACCCGCCGCTCCCGCACGTCGGCCGCGACGATCAGGCGTCCGGGAAATCGCGCGGCCATTTCGACGCGCCAATCTTCGTCCTCGACTGCCCGCGTCCCGACCACAACCCACGACGCGCCATCGTCGATCAGGCGATCGATCTGCGACTCCTGTCGGATGCCGCCACCGACCTGCACCGGCACGGCGGCATCGCGCAGAATTTCGCGAATGACGTCGTTGTTGTGGCCACGACCGGTCGCCGCATCGAGATCGACGACGTGCAGGCGCGAGAACCCGATCCGCGCCCACTCGCGCGCGACGCCGCGCGGATCGTCCAGTCGCACGCGCTCGTCGGCGTAGTCACCACCAACCAACTGCACGCAGTGCCCGTCGCGCAGATCCACCGCAGGAACCACGATCATTGCATCTCCCCAAGTGACAAACGGCGGTCGCGAGCGGCCGCGGCGATCTCAAGAAAGCCGTGCACGAAGCGTACACCGGCCGCGGATGACTTCTCTGGATGAAACTGTGTACCGAACAGCATGCCGCGACGCACCGCCGCCGGATACCGATCGCCCTCGTGCTCACTCCACGCCACCACGCATTCGTGGTCAATCGCCTCCGGCCGACAGACGAAACTGTTCGCGTAGTAGGCGACCTCCAACTGCGCAGCCGCCAGAACGACATCGGACACCGCCTCAAGCTGGTTCCATCCAATCTGCGGCACCCGCGCCGCACGGAGCGGGGTCACCCGTCCTGAAAATACGCCCAGTCCCTCACCCGGGCCCTCGTCGCTCCCATCGAAGAACAGCTGCATGCCCAGACAGATGCCCAGACACGGGAGTCCGCGCAACAGCGCATCGCGCACACGGTCGCGCCCCGGCGCCAGACGCTCTGCCGCCGGCGAAAACGCGCCGACACCAGGCAGGATCAGCGCATCCGTCGCATCGATCGCACGGGCGGGATCTGTCTCGACGCGCACCGTGGTCCGCGACGTCTTCAGCGCCTTCACGAGCGAGTGCAGATTGCCAGCGCCATAATCGAACACGGTGACCCTAAGCAGATCCGTCATGAGCTCCGTCATGAGATCTGTCATGCGTTGCCCGCGCGCATCGCCGGGACCAGTGCATTGAGGAATCGCTCCATATACGACCACGGCCCGATGCTCACGCGCAGCGCATCGCCCACATGCGGAAGTCCGGGGAAGGGCCGCGCCGCGACACCGCGATCACGCAGCGCCTGACCGACCCGCACCACGTTCGCCATCGGCACACAGAGAAAGTTCGCTGCGGATGGCATCGGCGCGAGTCCGAGTTCGCGCAACGACGCGGCGAGCTGCTCGCGCAACGTCACGGCGAGCTGTACGTGTTCGTCCACCCAGACACGGTCGTGCCGCAGCGCGGCCAACGCCACGCGCTCGGCGATCGCGTTCAACTTGTACGGGCCACGCGACTTCTCGACTTCGTTCACCAACGCTGGCTGACCGATGGCGTACCCCACGCGTAGACCCGCGAGACCGAACGCTTTCGACAATGTGCGAATTACCAGCACGCGATTCGACTGCGCGACGAGATCGACCGACGAGACACCGGCGAACTCCGCATACGCCTCATCGATGAATACCACCCCCGCCGCTTCGCGCACGACGCGCTCGATCAGACTGCGTGCCGTCAACGCACCCGTTGGATTGTTCGGCGAACACAGATAGATGATCTTCGCGCGCGACGCGAGCATCGACTCAATGTCCGGCTGCGGCATGGCCGTCGCGTCCATGGCGCGAAGCTCGGCGACGCCCTGATATGCCAGCGCGTTCATCTGCGCGAAGATCGGAATCATCGCGAACGATGGATTCGGACTGACCACCAAGTCGCCCGGTTCGCCGAACGCACGCATCGCGGAGTCGAGGATATCGTCCGAGCCCGAACCCGTCACGATCATGTCCGACGATACACCGACGAACTCGGCCAGCGCAACTTTGAGCTCGGCCGCGTACAGCGTCGGATATCGCGTGATCGCCGAGGTCGGTGCCTCGCGCAGGGCGCGCTCAGCGTACGGCGGCAGGCCCCAGAGATTCGTGTTGTCGGTCAGGTCCAGGTCGACCGGTGCACGCTTCGGATCATACAACGGCACGGCGTCGTAAGCCGCGCGCGCGACGGCGAGTCGCTCGGTCATGACGCGATCTCCCGTGACGCGAACTCGTGCGATGCCCAGGCACGTGCGGCGGCGGCGTGCGCCGGTAACCCTTCGGCATCGGCGAAGCATCCGACATCCGCTGCCAGCGATGCCGCCGCAGCGGGTGTGACTTCCTGCCACGTCGTCCACCGCACAAAGTCGAGCGTCGAGAGCCCGGAATAGCATCGCGCCGCCCCCGCGGTCGGCAACACATGGTTCGCACCCGTCATGTAATCACCGAACGCGACGGAACTGCTTGCGCCGACGAACACCGTACCCGCGCTACGAAGCGCCGCGAGCGTCGCGCTGCATACGTCTTCACGCACGACGAGCAGTAAATGCTCCGCCGCCCATTCGTTCGCGAGCACAATGCCACGCGCCAGTGAGCGAACGGTGACGATCGCACCCCGTGCCGCGAGCGATGCGCGCACAATCGCCGCACGAGGCGCACGCTCCACCAGCACCGATAATGCTGCCTCAATGGACGATGCCAGCCCAGCGTCAAGCGGTCCGCACACAATCGCGATCACCGCGGCATCAGGATCATGTTCGGCCTGCGCCAACAGTTCGCGTGCCACCGCCGCCGGATCGGCGCTGTCGTCAGCAAGCACGAGCAGCTCACTCGGACCCGCCGGCGCATCGATCGTCACGTGGGACACCAGCTGCAGCTTGGCTTCGGCGACGTAGGCGTTGCCGGGACCGACGATGCGATCGACCCGCGGAATTGTGTCGGTGCCGAACGCCATCGCGGCGATCGCACCAGCGCCACCCACGGCGAAGACACGATCCACCTTCGCCAGCTCGGCGGCGGCGAGCACCACGGCCGAGGGCATCCCGTCAGGACCCGGCGGTGAACAGACGACGACCTCACCGACGCCAGCGACGCGCGCCGGAATCGCACCCATCAGCAACGAACTCGGATACGCCGCGCGACCGCCCGGCGCGTATACCCCGACGCGTGCCAAGGCGTCCGGTCGGCGACAGACCGTGATCCCCGGTTCGGGGGACACCCGCGTCTCGACCGGAAGAAAAGCCGTGTGCACTGCCGCGATATTGCGCGCCGCGCGCTCGAGCGACTGTCGCAAAGCGGGCGCCAACGCCTCGAGCGCAGCCATCCACGCCGAACGCGGCACTTCGATCGACGACAACGCGACCCCATCGAACTCGCCTGCGAAGGCGCGCAACGCGCCATCACCCTCCGCACGTACGCGATCGATAATCCGGGCTGTTCGCGCACGCACCGAGGGATCCTGCGTCGACGCCCGATCCATGATCACCCCCCGCGTCACCGCATCCAGCGCATCGAAGTCACCCCTCGCGCGCAGCACGACCGTCTCCGTAGTCTCCCGACTCGGCCCCGACTCCCGACTCCCGACTCCGGTCTCCCTACTCACGGAACCAGCCGCTCGATGCGCGTCACAAGAATCCCCTCCGCGCCCAGCGCGCGAAGCTGCGCGATCGTGCGATAGATCGTGTCGGCTCGCACCACGGCATGCACTGCGACGAACTGGCCATGATCCGCGATCTCGATGATCGTCGGGCCATTCAGCCCGGGCAACACCGCGCGCACGTCGGCGAGCGCGACGCGCGGCACGTTGGCCATCAGATACCGCTGACCGCGTGCGCGAATCACTGAGCCGAGCGCCGTCACCAGTTCAGCAAATTCTCGCGCGCGTTCCGGGTCCCCATCGCGAGGGCCATTGATGGCGGTGATCAGATGTGCACTCGACAGCATGACCGTCTCGATCTCTTTCAGGCCGTTCACGCGCAGCGTCGATCCCGTCGATGTCAAATCGACGACGACGTCAGCGATCCCGAGGTGCGGCGCGATTTCCGCGGCACCGGACACCGGCACGACTTCGACATTGCGGCCGCGTTCGGCGAAAAACCGCTTGGTGATACGCGGGAAGACGGTGGCCACCCGCGAAGGTCTGTCGGCGGTGCCGATATCGTCCACCGAGTTGACCCGCGCGTCGTCCTTGGCCGCCACGACCAGCCGGCACTTTCCGAACCCAAGATCTAGGTGCGAGATCAGCGGGCGCTCGGACTCCTGCACTAGATCCCAACCCGTGACGCCGGCGTCGGCCGCGCCGTCCGCGACGAACTCCGGAATGTCCTGCGCCCGGACGAAAATCGCCTCGAATTCACCGCCCAGCGACGCGGTCAGGGCCCGTTCACCGGAGGAGCGGACCTCGAGACCGGCGTCGTTGAACAGGTCGCGGGTGTCTTCGCTGAGGCGGCCTTTGTTTGGTAATGCTATACGTAACATAAAGTTAGCTTTCTGATGAAACGAACGGTGGAGCCAGACCCGGTCAAGGGCCAACAAAAAAGGCCCGTCCAACGGGACGGGCCTGAGGAACATTCAGTGGTGTTCGACAGCGCGTTAGCCGGCGCGCTCCGACATGCACAGAACCCCCCGACCCGAATGGTCGTGGCGATGATGGGCATGATGGTGGCGGAGGACAGTCGAGCGCATGACAGGAGCGTAGCGATGAACGGAAGGCTCGTCAAGCGGGGCCAATTGCGATCAGATAGGCTTGTGAATAAGTTCACAAGACCTGCAGGGCCCTGCGGGCACAGGCCGTCTGCGCCTGTGATACAGCTACACAATTTTCGAACAGGCTCTGGAGGCCTCTCGACATGCGGTTTCTCGGTGTTGCAGTGATGACGAGCGCGGCGATCGTGCTCAGCGCGTGCGGCGGTGGTGATAAGGCGAAGACGGATTCGGCGGCGGCGCCGGCATTAGCGGCTCCGGCTCCGGCCGCGGCTCCGGCCGCGGGCGCGATGGCGCCGATCACTGGCACCACTCATGAAGTGAAGATGATCGGCGATGGCACGGGCTATCGCTTCGATCCGGCCGAGCTCACGATCAAGGTCGGAGACGGCATCAAGTTCACGATGGTCGGCGGCGGCCCGCACAATGTCATGTTCAGCGCGGTGCCGGAAGCGTCCAAGCAGCAGCTTCAGGCGAACATGCCGGAACCGATGGGCGATCTCTCTGGCAAGATGCTGTTGACCGCCGGTGAGTCCTACACGGTGTCGTTCGGTGGCGTCGTGCCGGGCGTGTACGAGTTCAACTGCACGCCGCACCTCGCGATGAACATGAAGGGCAAGGTCACGGTTCAGTAGGCGGGATCACGCTGGTCGAATGTGCGGGGGCTGGCGCCAGGCGCCGGTCCCCGCGTTTCGTTCGTGGATGGCCATGTACGTTTATGATGTAGATCGCATGACGAAGATCGCACGATACCCCGCGTGACCCGCCCGTGATACGCGGCGCACGCAGCACCTGGATAGCCGCGCGAGCTCGCAACGCGGCGCGTCGACGCGTCGGTGTCCTGCTCGTGGCAACGGTCGCCGTTCTCGCGACGGGGATCACGCTCGTGCTGGTGCCCCGAACGCTCGACCGGCAGGTTCGCGTGCGTATTGCGGCGCTGCCCGACGTTCCGGATTCACTCCCGTTCATGCAGCGACTGGAGGCAGTGCGAAAGCAGCTCCGTCTTGCGCAACAGGAACGCCAGCGCGACAGTGTCGCGTCAACCGCCGATTCGAGTCGACCCGTCGTCGATACATCCGGCGTGTTCGCCGTGCCGTCGACTCCGACCGCCATTGCGTCAGCCATTACGTCAGCCATTGCGGCCGACACGTCCGCGCTGGACTTGGCGGCGCGCCTCTCGCGTGTGAAAAGCGCCCGTCTCGTCGATCGCTATCGTACACTCACGGACGCACCGATGCTGCGCGACGACGCGAAGGTTCGTGCGTTGCGCGATAGTATCGATGCGATCGATCGCGAACGTGATGCACACGCGGCGCTCGGCGGCCCCGGTGCGCGCTATGCGGCCCTGACTGCACGCCTGACGGCGATCGGACAACGTCTCGTCTCGGTGGCCGAACAACACTTGGCACACGCCGTCTTCGCGAGCGCCGCGAACGCGGCCACACGGGCAACCGCCGCCACGATGGACAGTGTGCGCCGCGAGGCGCTTGACTCGCTCGTGCGCGTGCTGAATACGCAGCGGGTGCGCGAGGAATCGTCGCTGGTGTTCGTGCGCCTGCAAGCCGTCGCCCGCGATAGCGCCCGCGTGACGCTCGAGCGCACGCTCACCATGGTGATGCCGCCTGCTGCCATTGTGCTTTCCGCGCTTGTGGTGGGTCTCGCCTGCGGCTTCGCCGTGATGTTCGTTCGGGAACTCCGTTGCCCCACGGTGGGTGACGCCGCCGAGATTGAACAGGTGACGGCGGCGCCGGTGTTCTTATACGCGACATCAGTCGCCACTCCCGATGTTGCGCGCGTCGTCGGCCGCGATCGGCCCGGTATCCCGGCAATCATCGATCGGGAGAGCGACGTCTTTGTGCTCCTGCACCTCGCGCTCACTGGTGTCGGTGACGTCGTCGCGCGCGCCGAGGTGCTCGCAGACGAGCCGATGATTGGTGCGGCGGTCGCGCTGGGTATCGCCGCGGTCGCTGCGCGCGAATCGCGCATGCCGCTGATCGTGGAGACCGGACGGGACCGCTCCGTCCTGAACGGACTGGTCGCACCGGCCGCGCGGAGCACCATCGCCGAAGAAAACGTGCGGGTCATCATGCTCGATCGCGATGCACATATCGACCTCCTGCCGTTTGACGTCGCGTCGGTATTCCCCGACGTCGCCGATCGATACGATCTGCAGTTGATGTTGTCGGATACCGACGACGTCGCGATATCCGACGCACGCGATGTGATTATCTGTACGCGACAAGGCGTGACGTCACTGGTCTGGCTGCGGCGTGCCACGGGCCGAGCGCGCAGTCGGCAGCAGCGTGTGCGCGCGGTCGTGCTCTGGCAGCGTGCGGTTCCACCGATACCGGTCGTGGGCAAGACCTCGCGGCCCGCCTGACACG
This sequence comes from Gemmatimonadaceae bacterium, assembly GCA_031366985.1. Taxonomy (GTDB): domain Bacteria; phylum Gemmatimonadota; class Gemmatimonadetes; order Gemmatimonadales; family Gemmatimonadaceae; genus Gemmatimonas. The sequence goes on along the minus strand of JANLPE010000032.1, from coordinate 150,740 downwards.
CCGCTAGTCTCCGCGCTATGTGGGCTGACACACTTCTCGCCCTCGAGCGTGGGCACCTCGAGCGACTCGCGCTGTGGGGCGGCGGCAGCGTGTTGGTCGGCACCCTGCTGCTCGCGTGGCTGGCGTGGCGACGGCGTGCCGCGCCGCTCCTGCAGCACTTTGCGATGCAGACGGCAGCATGGGGCGCGATCGATCTCGCCATATGCGCGTGGGGCTGGCGTGGACTCGCGCTCCGCAACTATGCCGGCGCGCAGGAACTCGTCAGCTTTCTCTGGCTGAACATCGGCCTCGACATCGGGTACGTGTTGGTCGGCGTCACCCTTGCGGCGACGTGTTGGAGACTCGGACCGCGTCCCGCCGGGATCGGTGCCGGCGTGGGGATCATGCTTCAGGGGTTGGCGCTCTTCTTGCTTGATCTCCGGCTGATTCTGTTGATCGGCCCCCTGCAATAGTCGCGACCTCGATTACCTCTGGAGTGCTGATGGAACCCGGTATCCCGGACCTCCGCCGAGAACCGCGCGCGGCGGCCTACGCGCAGTTGCTCGACATGCAGCGATTGCTGCTTGAGGGATCGGACGATCCGATCGCGGCCATGGCGACGACGAGCGCGTTGTTACATCACGCCTTCGGTCATCTCTGGACCGGCTTCTATCGCGTGGTCGAGCCCAGCGCCTTGCTGCGTGTTGGGCCGTATCAGGGTTCGTTGGGTTGTCTCGATATCACCTTTGGACGCGGGGTGTGCGGTACCGCCGCCGCGGAACGACGGACGATTGTCGTCCGCGATGTCCACGAATTTCCCGGACACATCACCTGTGATCCGCGATCGCGCAGTGAAATCGTGGTACCGGTGTTCAACGCCGCCGGCGCACTGATCGCCGTCCTCGATATCGACTCCGACGAACCCGATGGGTTCGGCGATGCAGACCGGGACGGACTCGAAGCGCTGGTGGCTTGGTTCGCTGGGGCGACGTATGTTCCCACTCCCGTCTGAACCCCTCTGATGCAGAATTCGGTCATGATCGGTTATTCCGACCGTATCAACCACGCGTTCGCGTTCTCCGCGAAGCACCATGACCAGCAGGTGCGCAAAGGCACCCGGCTGCCCTACCTCACGCATCCGGCGAACGTCGCGGTCATTCTGACGCGCTACGGATGCAACGAAGAGACCGTCGTCGCAGGCATTCTGCACGACGTTGTCGAGGACGGCGTGCGACAGGGTTGGACGAGCGACATGATGGAAGAGCGGATCTCCCGGAAATTCGGGGCGAGTGTCCTGACGACACTACTCGCCGTGACTGAACGTCGCATCGACGACGACGGCGTTGAACTCTCGAACGATGATCGCAAGGACGATTTTCTCGATCGCCTCGCGTTGGCGAGCGAAGAATCGCTCTGGGTCTGTGCCGCCGACAAAGTGCACAATGCCAATTCAATTCTCTCCGATCTGCGTCGCACGTCGTTCCCCGAAACCGTCTGGGGACGCTTCTCCGCCGGTCGCGACGGGACCGTGCGCTGGTACGCGCGCGTCGCCGAACGATTGCGCGACATCGGATTCACCGCGCCGATCGTCGACGAACTCGCCGCCGCCGCCGACGAACTCACCCGCTGCTAGGTCGTTTGCCAGACCGACAGATCATCAGATCGGTCTTGGCCATGGTCTGCATCACGTTGCCATACCAGCCGTCCGCGCGCACCGCGGTTTGCGTACTGTTGGAGACGAGATAGGAACCGCGCTGGCCGCCTGGGAAAAACGCCTAGTGGCGAATACTGACCACATGCAGCGACACCGCGGCGTAGTCCGAGAAGTTCAACGCGACGTGACCGCTGAATGATTTCCCTGATTCCTCTGAGAGCAACCTGACGCCGGGTGCGAACTCCACACTGCGGCCGCCGCCAAGCCAGCGCCTGTAGCGCGGCCGCAGGCCAAGTCCGTTACTGGGTCCCGCCTCGGCAAACACCGCAGCGCCGAACGCGTTCTTCTCGGAGACGTTCTTCATCCCGCCGAGTTCCCAAGTGAAATGGGGACCGCGTTGATACCCATCTTCGTTCATGATCGTTGCGGCAACGCCGAACTCGGTCAACCAGTAGTGATCACAGACCGGAAGTGGTCGACCGCGAAAACAGGCGCGCTTTTTGGGCAAGGAGTCCGCGACCGCTGATGCCGTGGGCGTTTGCGCCGTGACCGGCGTCGGCGCGAGCGCAGTCGCGAGTGCGAACGCGGCGAGACAAACGAGATTGGAGGGCGGGATCGTCTTGGTCAGGCCAAACAGAGGCGGCGCGCGTCGAGACATACGGATAAACCGCCAGTAGAGTCGCGGCATCGTCCAGCGGGCGAGTGTGGACTGGAACAGGTGCCGTCACTCACTAACGCGGAAACTCCGGCCGAATCGGTCGGATCGAAACTCTGGACGCGGCAGTGAGTCGATCTGGAAGGAAATCCAATCGGGGGCGGTCGAGCATGCGGCGTGGGCCTCGCGCGAGGAAGGGGTTTGTAGACGCCACGCGCCGCGCCGCCGCCGCGTCGAGCACTCGCGCTCCGGGACCGAGGAGCGTCGAGCAAACGCCCGATCTGGGCGCCGACCGTCACCCTTCCGTTGCGCGAAAGGTGGTTTCACCGCAACATCTACGAGTCGCGGGCAGAACGATGCTCGCTGCAGACTGGCGTTTCGGCAGCACGCTCCGCGCCCATCTTGTTGGATCACCCGCCGCTAAATCATCCGATATCGCAGTTATCTCGGCGTGTAGTTTGTCTCCACATAATTCCCCAAAATCACCAAAAACTCCTCAACGATCCGTTCCCCTTTGAGCGTCGTGAAGAGTCTGCCGTCCACATACACCGGCGCCTTCGGCTCTTCAAACGTGCCGGGCAGCGAAATGCCGATGTTCGCATGCTTCGACTCGCCCGGTCCGTTCACAACGCACCCCATCACGGCGACCTTCATCTCGACGACACCCGGGCGTGACTCGCGCCACATCGGCATCTGCTCACGCAGATAGCCTTGAATGTCTTCCGCCATGTGCTGGAAGAAGGTACTGGTCGTGCGGCCACACCCCGGACAGGCCGTGACCTGCGGCGCAAACGAACGCAGCCCGAGCGACTGCAGAATCTGCTGCGCAACGAACACTTCTTCCCGCCGATCACCATGTGGCTTGGGCGTCAGTGACACCCGAATCGTGTCGCCGATCCCTTCGCTGAGCAGAATCGCCAGCGCGGCGCTCGAGGCCACGACCCCCTTGTTGCCCATGCCCGCCTCGGTGAGCCCGAGATGCAAAGGATAGTCGCAACGCTGTGCGAGACGACGATAGCATTCGACGAGATCGGGCACGACGGAGATTTTCGCGCTGACGATGATCTTGTCGTGGCCCAGTCCGACTTCTTCGGCCAGCGCCGCCGAACGCAACGCGCTTTCGAGCATCGCGTCCATGTACACGTCTTTCGCATCGCGCGGCGTGCTCGACGCCGCATTGGCGTCCATCATCTGGGTGAGCAGATCCTGATCGAGTGAGCCCCAGTTCACGCCGATGCGCACTGGCTTGTCGTGGTCGATCGCGACCTGCACGATCGTCGTGAAGTTCGCATCGCGATGCTTCGAGCCAACGTTGCCGGGATTGATCCGGTATTTGTCCAGCGCCGCCGCGCACGCGGGATACTTCGCCAGCAACAGATGGCCGTTGTAGTGGAAATCACCAATCAGCGGAACATCGAGTCCACGATCCATCAGGCGCTGACGGACCTCCGGGACCGCCGTCGCCGCCCCGTCGTTGTTGACCGTAATGCGGACTTTCTGCGATCCCGCCTCGAACAGCGCGGCGACCTGATCGGCCGTTCCCGCGGCATCCGCGGTATCGGTATTGGTCATAGACTGCACCACAACCGGGTGTCCCGCGCCGACGGGGACACCGCGAACCCATGTAGTGACAGAAGGACGACGAGCGGTAAACGACACGAAAAGACCCTTGGGCTATAGACGCAGGTAAGGTAGCGCGGCCGAGCACGAGCGCCCAACTTCCGGCCATGGCTGACACCCCATCTGAATCGACCGATGAATCGAACCACGGCGGTCCCGAGGCTCCGGCCGCGGCGTCCGCAGCCTCCCCCCCGAAGCACTCATTCAAGCGGCGGCACTGGGGCAAGCTCACCGTCGTCGCGATCCTCGGACTCCCGATCACGGTGTTCGCGCTCTGGACCTTGATCACGCTCTCCTGGAGCTACTCCAGCGGACAGCGCGCCGGCTACGTGCAAAAGATGTCCTATAAGGGATTCGTCTGCAAAACGTGGGAAGGCGTGCTCTATACCGACATCGCGAAGGGCTTCCGGTCGGACAGCTTCTCGTTCACCGTCCGCAGCGATTCCCTCGCGAAGGTCATCGAAGGCCTCAGCGGCAAGCGCGTCACGATCCACTACGAGCAGCACATCAAAGTGCCCTCCTCGTGCTTCGGTGACACCGAGTACTTCGTGACACAGGTCCAACCGATTCCGGAATAGCGTTGCCAGTCGTCCTCTTCCCGGTGATGAAGCTCATGAACCGCGTCATGCAATTGGCCGCCCTCGCGGTTTGCGTACTGGTGCCGCACGCCGCGCGGGCGCAGCGCGCGAAGCCCGTCACGCTCGGCATCAGCGGTGGCATGGCGCTGCCGTTGGGTGATCTCGGCACGCAGTCGTCAATCGGTTACGAGGTGACCGGATACCTATTTTTCAATCCGAGACGCTCGAAGCAGTTGAGCTATCGTGGCGACATCAGCTACGACAAATGGAACAATAAGAAAAAAGGCACCGCGGCCGAAGCGACGACGTCCGCCCTGTCGTTCGCGGCCAGCGCGATCTGGACGGGTGGTGATGCGAGATCGTCGATGCGTCCGTACGCGCTCGCGGGTGGCGGGATGTACAAGCTGACTCGGACGTACGCGGGCAACTTGAGTGGCATTATCAGCGAGAACTCCTACGTCGGCGCGCAGGCCGGTGGCGGCATCGAGTTCGGACTGAGCGGCTTCTCGACGTTCCTCGAAGCGCGGTTCGTGAACGTCTTTTCGTCCGGCAGCAGCACGACCTTTGCGCCGATCACGTTTGGTATTCACATGTAGGGCCGCAGAGGTATGCACTCGATTTCGCTCTCAGGAGCAAGATCGCTAACCCACGGTGCGGTCTAGCTTGAAGGCATGAAACTCTCCTTAGTTGGTGCATCGCTCGCGGCGATGCTAACGCTTCCGGGCGTCGTATTCGCGCAAGGGCAGGCCGTTTCTGTCGGCGTCAGCGGTGGCGCGTCGCTGCCAGTCGGCAATCTGAAGGACGTCGCGGACGTCGGGTACAGTGTCGCGGGGCACCTGTATCTGCGTCCGCAAGCGGTGAAGGCCTTCATGTTCCGCGGCGATGTGACATACGATCGCTGGAACGGAACCGGCACTACGTCCACGTTCAACAGCCTCGGCGTTATCGCTAACGTGCTGTTTCCGTTCAGCGACGACAACGCCGGCATACGTCCGTATCTCGTTGGCGGCGCAGGACTGTACCGTTTCGGCAGCACGGCGAAGGTTGGCACACTCGACGTCTCGAGTTCGGTGAACAAGTTCGGCGTGCAGGGCGGTGCCGGCCTCGAGTTCAAGCTTGCTGGTATGTCGACGTTTCTCGAAGGCAAGTACGTGAACGTCTTCAATGACGGTCGCAGCACGTCCTACATCCCCGTGACATTCGGCGTCCGGTTCTGACCGTGGTCGTCGCGTGCGACAGGTGACAGTATTCAAGCATGTCATCAACTGCACTTTCGCCCGCATCACCCGGCGCCGTCGTTGTGATCGGCGCCGGTATCGCTGGACTGATTTGCGCGATCGAGTTACATCGTGCGGGACGCGCCGTCGTCGTGCTCGAACGCGAAGAGGTCGTCGGGGGTCGCGTCCGCTCGACCCTCATGCAACACATGGTGGTCGATCATGGCTTCCAGGTGCTGTTCACGGCGTATCCAACGCTTGGCGAATATCTGGATCAGCCGGCGCTCGCACTCCGTGAATTCCAGCCCGCGGCGCACATTGTGCGCGATGGTCGCGCGTCACTGATCGGCGATGCGTGGCGCGACCCGTCGTTGCTGCTCGACACCATCGTCGCGCGTTCGCTGTCCATCGGCGATAAACTACGCCTGTTGGCACTGCGGCGATTCGCGCAGCAGCTCACGATCGACGAGTGCTTCGCGGCGCGATTCGATCGCGTCTCCACTCGCGACTTTCTGACCGCGCGTGGGTTCGGTTCCGCCGTGATCGACGGATTCTTCGCGCCCTTCTACGGCGGCATTTTACTGGATCGTTCGCTCTCGACGAGTGCATCGATTCTCCTCTTCACCTTCAAGATGCTGGCCGACGGTGCGACCGCGATTCCGGCGCGCGGCATGGGTGCCATCACGGCGCAACTCGCCGCGCAGCTCCCGGCTGGTGCGATCCGAGTTGGCGTGGGAGTGACGCAGCTCGAGGTGCGCGACAATCGGATCGCTGGCGTTCGGCTCAGCGATGCCAGTCGCTTCGAAGCGTCGCACGTCGTCCTTGCGACCGATGCGCCCGCCGCTGCCGCGCTCGCGAAAACGGCCGGGGTAGAGCTCAATGTGCCCACGGGCGAACATGGGTGCAGTACGATTTACTATCACACGGCGCGCTCACCGCTGCCCGGCAAAGCGCTCTGGCTGAATGCAAATGCCAACGCGGTGATTAGTCACGCGGTCACACTCACGGACGTCGCGCCAGAATATGCGCCGCCCGGCACCGCGCTCCTCGCGGCGACGGCGGTCGGAGTGGCCGCGAGGCTCGACGACGAGTCGCTGGATCGCGCGGCGCGTACGGAGATCGCGCAGATGGCGCGGGCCGCAGGGACCGGCGGGGACCAAAGTACCGCACCTGGTGGGTTGAACCGATTGGCCATCTGGCGAGTACCATATGCGCAATTCGCCCAGCCGCCCGGGTGGCGCGACCGACGTCCGACTATCGGCTGCGGGATGCATGGACTGTGGCGTGCCAGTGAAGTGCTGCACTCAAGTTCACTCGAGGGGGCAGCGCGCGGCGGTCGCAGCGCGGCGCAGGCTATCCTTCAGCTGTCGTAGCGCGCCGTGGCGCTGTCTGAGACCACGTGGCTCGACTGAACGCAGGTCACGAACCAATCCTCCATGCTTCGTACGATTCTACTCACAGCGCTCTGCGTGCCGACGCTGACCGCGGGTGCACAGTCCCTCGCCCAGCAGACCACGCGCCTCACGGCGCGAGGCGACGGCCCTTCGCATATCCTCTCGGTCAATCCGTTTCTGCCGCTCTTTGGGTATTTCGCCGGTGAGTATGAGCATCGGGTGACGCCAACGCTGTCGCTGGCAATCGCCGGATCGCACATCAATCCCAGCGACACGAAGTACACGAACGTGGACGCGAAGCTGCGCCTGTACCCGAGTGAAACGGCGCTCCGCGGCTTCAATATCGCCGCCGCCCTCGGGATCGCGCGGATTGACGATACCAATCAGAACGACTGCGTGATCGACCTAGGGGTTTCCTCAGCGTGCGGATCGAGGCCAACGTTTACGACGGGAAGTTTCGCCATCGAGGCCGGCTATCAGTGGCTGCTCGGACCGAGCAGGAACACAGCAATCACCGTTGGGGGCGGCGCCAAGCGCTATCTCGGCAGCGAATCGAAGTTCCGGAATATCCCCCGCGTGATGCCGACGATGCGTCTCACCATCGGCTACGCCTTCTAGCGTCGTGATGCAGAAATAGCATTCGTCGTACGACGCGTGGTGCTATCGTATGGTGCGATCGCGTGGTGTTATCGAGTGGTCCACGTCATTGCCGAATCGGACGCATCCTGAGGCTGCCGAGTACCAGGGGCCGCGCGGGTGCCATAACGCACAACGGTATCGGCATGGCGCGACCACGTCGTTTGCGGCTCTTGATGGCGCGACGGGAAGGAGCATTCAGGTCGGCATGCCGCACCATCGCCATCGAGAGTTCCTCGCCTTGCTCAACGAGATGGTCCGCCGCGTCCACGGACGCCCCCCCTGGGGCAAGACTCCAGTCTATCTGCCGAATGGCATCGACACGCCGGCCAGCAGTGAGATGGCACGATTACGAATCGACCCGACGTCGGCGAGGTCGACTAGGCCGTACGTGTAGCGCGCGCCGAAGGAGACGGTGTTCGTACCGATCGCGAAATCGAGGCCGCCACCGACAACGACGCCCGCGTCAAAGGTCTTGGTGAGCTTGGCATCGAGATAGTTATCCACTCGATCACAATCGGATGAGATCGACAGGAACACTTTCACGCTGAACGAGCATCCAACGCGAACGGCAAGAGTCGGTCCTGCCACGACATACGGTGAGATGGGCGACGCTTTCGCCAGATCGAGGCGCAACAGCGCGGGAAATTCGATGTAGTTGAAATTGCCCGTCACATTTACTGACGACCCGCCCAGCTTCGCGCCCTTCATCGCGTACAGACCGTCTACTTCGAGGCTGACCATGCCGCCGAGTGGGGCTATCAGTTGGACACCACCAACGAAACCGGTTCGATTGCGGGGCGCGTACAGTCCGTCAAGGTCGCTACGCAGCGTCGCGAAGTTCACACCGCCCAAGACTCCCAACCGTACGGGCCCCGACTGTGCGGACGCCGAAACAACAAGCGTCGCCGACAAGGCCAATGCTAGCATCGTCGCGGCAAGTGCAGCAAAGCGGCGCGTCATGTATCCGGTCCTGGATATTGAGGAAAACTCTCTGGAGGCGGGTCCTGACCAGAAGTCGCGTGCAAGTTCGCAGTATTGGGCGAGTGTTACCAACCGTGCGAATTACCGTCGGCGACGCCTTCTGGAGCACGCAGCAAATACGACGCGGGGTCGGCGGATTGAACGCCGACCCCGTTGATGGTATTGAGGAAGCGCCGACTAGAACTTGAATGCGATGCCAGCGTTCGCCAACGGGAGACGCGTGCCGACGCTGAGCTGTATCGACCCAAGCACGCCGGGCGTGAACTCATAGCGAGCGCCCGTCTGCACGCCGACGGCCGGATCGCTCGACGAGTTGTTGCAGTCGTACTTAATCGAGATCTCGCATTTATTGTCGTAGTTGACGCTCTGGCGCGATATGCCAAGTACCGGGCCGGCATAAAGATCGAGCTTCGGTACCTGCCTAAGCTGGTAGTGACCGTTTACGAAGCCGGCAACCAAAATCGAAGACACGCTGAAGTTGTTGCCGAACAGGCCGTCACTGTCGTGCTGATAGCCGAGAAAACCGCCGACGCCCAGACGCACCTGCTTGGCGATCTCACCGACACCAACCTCGAGTCCGGCGCCTACTCCGATGCCACCCGATCCGTAGGTGTAGCTTGTGCCTCCCAACAAGAGCCCCACACTGAGCACCTTGCTGCCAACCTCAAACTGGTTCTTCTGCGCCAACACTATGCTCGGCGCTACAGCGACCGCGGCGGCGACGGTTAGCGCGCGTACCAGATTTTTCATGTTCACTCCGGCGTGGTGAGAGTGTTCACCGCGATGTGCGGCTGCTATCACTCGAAGCAATCGTACGCCAGTTCGTTCGTCAAGACCAACGAGTGCTGCATAGCCGGCAGAGTCCGTTGACCGCCAGGTGTGCGGCGAGACGAATCGAGTGTCGACTGATATATTCTGCGCGCAGTATGGCATGTCCGCCGCGTGTCTGGGTGTGCCGTGGATTCATTTCTCCGCGCTGATCCGTGCTCGATATTCCGCTGCTGCTCGAACAACTGCTCGTTATCCTACTCGCCGCCTGGTGTTCCGGGCGGCTGGCTCGCGTCCTTGGACAGCCGCGCGTGATTGGGGAGATGGCGGCTGGCATCGCACTGGGTCCATCATTGTTCGGCGCATTGGCACCACAACTGTCGGGTTCGGTGTTCCCCGCTGAAGGACTCGCGCCGCTGGCGACCATTTCGCAGTTAGGCGTTTTGCTCTTCATGTTTGTTGTTGGACTGCGATTGGATCTGGCGGCATTGCGGCAACGTGCGCACGCGGCGGTGCTGGTGAGTCATGCCAGCATCGTCGTGCCGTTCATGCTAGGCACCGTGCTGGCCGCACGGTTCTACCCCGCGTTTGCGGGTCAGGACGCTAATGGCCACGTGATTCCGCTGCTGCCATTCGCGCTATTCATGGGCGCCGCGATGAGCGTGACCGCATTCCCGGTGCTGGCGCGCATTCTTGCTGAACGTCAACTGATGGGCACGCGCATCGGTGCCGTGGCCCTCGCCAGCGCGGCGGTGGACGACGTCACTGCCTGGTGTATGTTGGCCGGTGTCGTCGCGGTCGCGCGACGCGGCGATGGTCTGCGTTCGTTTGTGGTAGCCCTCGCGAGTGTTGGACTCTTTGCTGCCATCCTCGTGATCGTCGGACGACGGCTCTTGGTGTACTTGGATGCTCGACGCTTGGCGACGACGGCCGCCACAAATGACCCTGAGGCGCGTGCAGATGTCGTTGGCGCGGAGTTCGTCGGACTCGCGATTCTGTTTGCGCTCGCGTGCGCTTTGGTCACCGAGCGCATCGGCGTCCACGCGGTTTTCGGCGCGTTCTTGGCCGGTGCGATTATGCCACGCCAGTCTGGACTTGCGCATGAGCTTGCCGAACGCATGGAAGCGGTCGTGTCGACGGTGTTTCTGCCGGTCTACTTCACATTCTCGGGGCTGCGCACCGACATGGGATTATTGTGGAGTCCGGCGTTGTGGGGGATGTGCGCTCTGGTGCTGGCTGCCGCGATCGTGGGCAAATTTGGCGGTGCCACGATCGCCGCGCGCGTCGTCGGCATGGCGTGGCGTGACGCGATCGGCGTGGGCATTCTCATGAACACGCGCGGCTTAATGGAATTGGTGGTGCTCAATGTCGGACTCGAGCTGGGGGTACTCTCGAAGACGATGTTCACCATCATGGTGGTGATGGCGCTGGTCACCACCGTTATGACATCACCGCTGCTGGCGCTGGTGCTGCGTGGCCAGCGCGAAGGTCAGCTGGTCCCCGTGACGTCGTGAGCTCATCGAGCAGCCGCAGCATACGCGTGGGTGCGCGTACGATCGCGTTATTCTGGTCCCACGCATACCCGGCCAGTACGGCGGTGACCATGCGCTGCGCGTCGGTCATCTCGTCGGGGCGATTGAAAATGATGCGCTGCAAACGCCCCGAGTACCATGCCTCCACGCACGCGCGGAACGTTTCGATCCCCACATACAGCGGTTCGACAAACTCTGACGTCCAGTCGACGCGCTCGCCGCGTAGCTGTCGGTCGATCAACGCGGTTGCGAGACTCGCCGACTTAAGTGCGATCGTGACACCGGACGAGAAGACCGGGTCGAGAAACTCGGCAGCGTTCCCGAGCAGTGCGTAGCTCGGACCGATCAGGCGCTTCACGCTGCACGCGTAGCCGACGATCGTGCCAACCGGCCGCACGATCTCTGCCTTCTCGAGAACCTTCGCGAGGTAGTCGACCTCACCGATGAGTGACCATAGCCGGTTGTGATCGGTGTCGCCGGCGCCTTCAATCACATCCTGTGCGCCGACCGCGCCGACCGACGACAGGCCGTCGTGCAGCGGGATGAGCCAGTACCAGATTTCCGGATTGTGGGGATTGACGGAGATCAGGATCTTGTTGCGATCGAACGTGGGCTCGGTGATGTGGTCACGTACGTGACAAAACACGGAGCGCCGCGCCGGAAACTCCGACGGCTCCTCCAGGTCGAGCAACCGGCTGAGTGTGCGTCCAAAGCCACTCGCATCGAGTGCAAACCGCGCCTCGATGCGCCGCATCGCACCCTGTTCGTTGCGCACGGTCACCGCGGCACCCGTGTCACTGCTTTCGAACGCGATGACTTCCTCGCCGAACACCACGTGCGCGCCGTACTTACTGGCGCCCTTGGCCAGCGTGTCATCGAACAGATCGCGGCGCACCTGAAAGGTGGTGGCCGGTCCGGGCGTGCTCTTGTCGGGAAAGTTGATGGCCGTGTCGATGCCCTGCTTGTGAAACGCGGCGCCATCCTTGAACTGAAACCCGATGGCTTCAACGTCCTCAAGCAGACCGGCTTCTTCGAGAAAAACCATCGACTGCGGCAAAAGACTCTCGCCGATGGAGAAGCGCGGGAATTGCGCGCGCTCCACCACTTCCACCGACCATCCTTTGCGGACCAGTAACGACGCGGCAACTGAACCGGACGGTCCGGCGCCGATGATCACGACATCCGCGAAAGAAGTGTGCATCTCTGAAGTCTCTTGGCAAATCCCAACGAGGCCGCATGTCGGCCTAGAGCGAGATATACGATGGTCACATGAAGAGCGCTATGCTCGCGGCGGCGCGTGGCGCCGGCACCGCGCGCGTGGGCCGCGCATGACGGCCAATGCTATTGCAGCGGCGTGACGGTTCCCGCGTGTGAGCGTTCCAGCGAGCAGAAGAGCGGGGCGACCACCATTGAGACGACGACCCCCACCAGCAGCACGAGACCGAACGCACGCAGCACCGGTGTCTGGCTCAATGCAAGCAGACCGAGGGACAAAACGGTGCTGGTGGCGGCGAGGCCAACCGCAAACCAGACATCCTTTCCCTCGGTCTCGGTGCGCTCGCTCAAAAAAATGGCGAAGTCGACGCCGATACCGAACACGAGATAGAGCGCGAGGATATGGAACAATTGAAGCGGTTGGCCAAGCAAACCGACCACCGCCAGTGACGCCAGACTCGCCGCGACACTCGGCGCCAGCACGCGCCACGCCAACCGACCGTACCTCGGCAAAAACAGGAGCCAGATCACCGCGTAGCTGGCGAGTAAGACCCACGACATGCGCTCTCGATATCGTCCCAATACCAGCGAAATACTGACAATCTGATCGGCCCAGGCAACACCTGGCAGATCATGCGCTGCCTGTATAAGGGCGTTGCTACTCGAGTCGGTGACGTTCTTGAGCGTCACGACGCTTACCAATTCTGAACCCTGTCGTCCGAGCCAGAGTGGCCGCATTGGCTCGGAGATCGGACTTGCGAGCCATGAGGAGATAGTGAGTGGCACACGCCGAGCAGGTGCTGCCGTTGTGGGCGCGACCCCTGATGGGTCCGACGTACGGTCGGCTTGGGTGCGCACGCGGGTGGCCCATGCATCGTCTTCACCCAACGCCAAACGAAGTCGGTCGAGTGGACCATCAGCCGTCAGCAGTCGGGCATTGATCAACTCGGCGTCGCGCCGCTGCGCGCGCGGAGACGGCACCCACGAAGAGACCGCTTGGTATCCGGCGATCACGCCCGCGGTAGTGAGCGAATCGAGTCGCATGCGCAACGCTTCTTCGCGCTCAAGCACTTCTCCCTCGGTCGCGCCGCGCACCACGAAAAACTGCGCCTCGAACGGCTGGTGCAGAATTCGCGCCACATCGACCTGTTCACGAAGCAACTCGGCCGGGAGATTCTGGAGAAGTCGGATGTCATCATTGGGAGCCAGTCGCAGCAGTCCGACCACGATTGCCGCCAGAGCAACGATGGCCATTGGCCATCCTGCCCGTCCCGTAATCAACCGCTGCCAACGTAAGCGCACGGCATTGAACCATGTGACCACGCGTGCCGAGCCCACCTGTGGTCCGTCGAGAAACGGAAACCAGAGGACGACGGTAAGCCACGCCGCTGACAGACCGACCGCAGAGAACACGGCCATCTGCTGCAGTCCTGGAAACGGACTGAGTCCCAGGCCGAAGAATGACACCACCGTCGTGAGGAGCGCCAGCGACAGTCCCGGCAACGAGTCGCGCATGGCTTCCATGCCGCCGCGACGATGGCGATCGTGAATGCATAGGTAGTGCATGCCGTAGTCTTCGGCGACACCGATAAGGCTCGCGCCAAAGACCAACGTGATGAGGTGCACCTGCGGGTAAAACCATGCGGTCACGGCGAGCGCCGCGAGTGTGCCAACACCAAGTGAGAGCAACACCAGTCCGATCGGCCGCAGCGACCGAAAGGTGATCCATGTGATCAGCACAATCCCGAGAATCGATCCCCAGCCGATTATATTGAACTCCCGATTGGCTTGCGCGGCCGCGGCCGCCGCTGGGAAGAGCATGCCCGCCGACAGCACGCGGACCGTGGGCCCTTTCGCGAGTGCGGCACTTTTGGCGTTTGCCAATAGTGGTTCAATGACCCGCTGCGTCGAGAGGGCAAATGCTTCCGCCGTCAATCGCATCGACAGCACCACGTAGTGCATGTCGCCATCGTCAACGCGTAACATGCCGTCCACCGGCCGAACGGGCGAATCGGCCGCGCGTGCACGCAACCATCGTCGGAAGAGACCGAAGGGATCGTCCTGCCACGCTCCCACGCGCCCTGTTCCGATCGGACTCAGGAGATCCTGCAGGGCGCGTTGTGCCCACGCATCGGGCGGGGCGGTGGACAACTGCACGCGGTCCTCGTCGGTCAGCAGGGCGTGCCGGTTCGTCCACCACGGTGCGAGTGCACTGTCAGAGATAAGCGCGGAAAGCGAGGTGGTGCGGATTTTGTCTGCGTGCCCCGCAAGCACGGCGGCGTAGGCATCAGCGGCCACGCGGGCGTCCGCCCACGCAGGTGCACCCACGAGCACGAGTACATTTTGCTGCGCCGCCTCGGTAACATGTTCGAACGCGTGACCGACCACGGCATCGCCTTCGCGCGCCGGCAACAGCGCCAGGAAGTCCGTTTCCAGTCCGCGCCGCTCCACCAGCCACCACTTCGCGTTCGCAGCGAGCGCCACGAGGATCAGCAGCAGCCACACCCACGCGAGTGGACGAAACCATCGTTTCATCGTGGAGCCATCACTTCCGAAAGGTGCCGAAGGCGCGGAGTTCCTCGGGGCGCAACGCCGACAGGCCAGCAGCAAATCCGGTGAACGCGATAATCGTGCGGTCGCCGGAGGCCTCGGTGATGATGAGCTGCCGGACAAACTCGCCGCCGCCTAACTCGATCGTTCCGATCACTCGCTTCAGTCCCGCATCGCGGGGCGTCAACTTCGCACGCCACGTGGACGCCTCCATGCTGGCCTCCAAGCTGGCCTCCATGCTGGCCTCAATGCTGAAGCTGCTGCGCAGCCGGCCGAAATCGCCCCCAAGCACCGAGAACAACAGATCGCTGATGACCGCGACCGTTGGTTCGTCGCTGGCCGTGAGGCGAGACGTCACGCGTGCACCCTGCGATTCGACGATTTCGGCGCGCGAGAGGCGCAGGGTGGACGTGAATGGCTTGAGCGTATTCCACAACACGCCGCGCTCCTTGAGCACGCAGAAGCGACCGGACGACTGTACCGGACGCTTGAGCCCCACCAGTGATTTCTGTTGATCGAAATCGCCGCACATGGCATCGGGGCGTGCCACAGTAGCCTGAATGCGTGTGAGCGCCGCATCATTTCGCGTGTCGTCCGCACGGTGTGCTTGTGCACCGGCCGTGCGCGCGGCCATCGGCAGTGCTATCGGCAGCGCTATCGGCAACGCGGCACACAACGCCAGCTGCCAGGCCCGAGTGCGTCGATTCACATAGGCTCCGGCACGCCGAGCTTCGCCAAGAGAATCGACGGGGACTGGAGGCACATCAGTTTCGATTCAAGGCTGACGGCCACCTGTACCGTGGACCCTTTGGTGAGCCGCAGTCTGGTGTTGGCATCGCGAATGAGATACTGCATGCGCAGGCGGTGCTCCCACTCCACGATCTCGGCGCGCACGATCACATCCTGCCCAAACGTTGCCGGCTGCAAATAGCGTACGTGCATATCGATCACTGGCCACGCATATCCGGAGGCTTTCATTTCGGGATAGTTGTAGCCGATCTGGTCGAGCAGCGCGCAGCGTGCCTGTTCAAAGTAGCGTGCGTAGTTGCCGTGCCAGACCACCCGCATCGGATCGAGATCGTAAAACTGGATTTTGAGTTCGACTTCGGCCGACCACGCGCGCGCGGGCGTCACCAGCGGTTCAGTCATAGAGGGGCCAGGTTCGTACGCGGATTGACGCCACCAGACCGCGTAGATCGCGATCGAGCGCACGATCTTCGCCGATGAACGGGATCTGTGCGTCCAGCAAGGCCATGAAATCACGAACCGGTGCGGTCAGGTGCAGGGCGCCGTGTGCGCCGCGCAACGTGATACCCTGGCGCACCGCAATCAGCATCGCCGCCAGCACCTGGTCGGTGAGGTCGAGCACCCGCAGGCAGTCGCGCGAGGCGATCGTCCCCATGCTCACTTTATCCTGATTGTGGCACTCGGTCGAACGCGAAAAGACCGAGGCAGGCATGGTCAGTTTGAGCGCTTCTGCCGTCCACGCCGACGACGCGATCTGGAGCGCTTTGAGACCGTGATTGATGGCGGTGCGGGGGCCGGTTGCGCCGGACAAGTTGGAGGGGAGACCGTTGCTGTAGCGGGTATCGACCAGCAGCGCGAACTGACGGTCTAATAGGTCGGCGACATTGGCGATCAGGTTCTTGAGCGAATCCATTGCAAAGGCGATGTGTCCGCCGTAGAAATGGCCGCCGTGCAGCACCAACTCCGCGTCCGGATCGATGATGGGATTGTCGTTGGCGCTGTTCACTTCGTTTTCGATCGTCTCGAAGAGAAAGGGCAACGCGTCCTCTACAACGCCAATCACGTGCGGCGCACAGCGGATGGAATATCGATCCTGCAGCCGGTGTTCGTTGCGCTCAGGCGGCGTCGCGGCGAGGTCGGCGAAAATGCGCGCGGCCACGCGCTGCTGGCCCGCGTGCGGCTTGACGACAAACAGGGCGTGATCGAAGTGCTTCGGATTTCCGTCCAGCGACAACGAGGCGAGCGCGGTGATACGCGTCGCGAGCGCGCTCACGTAGCTCGCGCGATCGAAGGCGATACAGGCCAGTGCGGTCATGACTGACGTGCCATTCATGAGCGCTAACCCTTCTTTGGGGCGCAGCCGAAGCGGTGTGAGCCCGGCCTGCGCCAGCGCGTCCGCCGCCAACATCGGCATACCCGCATAGAGCACGTCCCGCTGACCACACAACACCGCGGCGACATACGACAGTGGCGTCAGGTCACCGCTGGCACCAACCGAACCCTCAGCGGGGATCAGTGGCAGGATATCGTGCTGCAGCAGCGCGGCGAGCTGCTCAAGCAAGCGGAGACTCACCCCGGAAAAACCTTTGGCCAGCGAACAGAGTCGCGTGACCATGACGGCTCGTGTCTGTTCGGGGGTGAGGAACTCGCCGAGCCCGCAGCCGTGGTACGTGAAGAGTCGCTCTGGGAGCTCATCGACGAGATCAGGCGGCACGACGACGGTGCACGAGTCCCCGTAGCCCGTCGTGACCCCGTAGATCACCCCGTCTTCGGCAAGCAGCCGATCGACGAAATCGGCGCCGCGCTGCAGCCGCGCACAAACCGCTGGATCGGTGGAGAGCACCGCCACCGCGCGACGATGCGCCAGATCCACGACATCCTGGATCGTGCACCACCCCTCACCGAAGGTGACGCGTCGAACAGCAGAAGTCTCAACGTGATGCATCGGCACGTTCCATGTTAGGCAGGGCCCAGAAGTCGTAGAAGTTGAACCACTGCAGGGGCGCGCGGCGGCAGAAGTATGCCAGCCGCGTGGAAAAATCCGCGGCACACGATCGCAGGGCGGCCTCGCGCGAGGCGCGCGGCAGCACGATCCGTTCGTGGAAACGCTCAAAGTACATGTGATACCGCCCCGCTTCAGAGATGCAGAAGAGCAAATAACTAGGGCACTGTAACAGACTGGCCAGTACGTACGGACCCACCGGGAACCCCGCAGGGGCTCCAAGGAAGTCCGCCTCTGCCACGCGCGGATTCTCTGAAACCGGAATCCGGTCGCACGCAATCACGATGAACTCGCCGCGGTCCACCTTTTCCCGAAGCTGGATCACGGTGTCGGCCGACACCTCGGTAACCTGCAACACATTCAGCGCGCTCGCCGGATTCAACTCGGCCAGCAGACTGTTGAAGGACTGCGCATGTTTCGTGTGTACGAGTACGGTCAGCCGCGCGCCGTTCTTCCGCGTGGTGAGCGCCCGGCACACGTCCACGTTACCGAGGTGGGTGACGAAGATCACGCCGCCGCGGCCCGCGTCGACCTGGCGGCGAATGACCTCGTAGTCGTGAAAGGTGACCTCTTCGGTGCGCAGGTCACCCGACCAGATGCGGAGCTTGTCGAGAATGCTCTCAGCAAAAGTCGCAAAGTGCCGGACCGACTGCCAGAGTGTCGCGTCACCGGCCGTAGGCGACATGCTCCGGTAGACGCGCGTGAGGTACATGCGGGACGACCGGTGGGCGAACGGATGGCGGATGAGATAGCACAGCACCGTCGGATAGACGATCAGCCGGAATGGCCAGCGCCCGAAGAGGCGATGGATGACGAATAGCAACTTGATGCCGGAGGCCACGGTGACCTCGCCGATCTGCGCCCAATGCCGGGCCATCAAGCGGCCCCGCGAATGGTGCGATTGCGCTGTCGCAACAATCGCGGCGCGCGCGGCAGCATGCCGAAGAACAGGCGCGTGTGCATGCTGGTGATGCGCGCATTGTCGGCGACGAGTCGAAAATGCGACACGCCGTCCAGTGGATACCGCACGCGTGTGGGCATGAGGACAATCGGCACGCGCGCCCAATCGAGACGCACCAGTACTTCGATGTCAAAGTCCATGCGGCGTCCCAGATGAACACGGCGCATTAACGCCATCATGGCCGCGACTGGATAGACACGGAATCCGCACATCGCGTCGCGCAACGAAAAGGTGAGCGTGTTTACGCTGACCATGACGTGTGTCAGATAGCGCAGGTACAAGCGCACGCGCGGCACCGAGTCGTCGAACTGCGGCTGGCCGGTGACCAGCGCGTCGGGGTGCGCCGCGGCCAATGCGATCAACCGCGGCACATCTTCCACCGTATGCTGCCCGTCGGCATCGATCTGCATCACGTGTGTGAAGCCTGCCGCCTGTGCCGCGGCGATGCCACTCAGCACCGCGCCACCCTTGCCCTGATTCTCCGGATGCCGCACAAGCCTGACATCAGCCGGATGCCTGGCCGCGACTCGATCGAGTGTTGCCGCGCACGATGGCGCACTGCCATCGTCGACCACGATGCACGGCAGTGACATGCTGCGCAGGACGTCCACGAGTGTCGGCACGTGGCGTTCGTGATTGAAGACGGGGATGACGACCACCGGGCGAAACATTGCTCAAGGTGCAAAGAAGACGCGCCCGCTCGAATGCAATCCTGCGCCCGAGGTGAACTTGAACGTCAGCACGGCGCGCTCGTGACGCCATTCCAGCTCAAGCGAGAGGAGCGCGCCCGGCTGGTAGAGCCGATGAAACTTCACCGCTTCGAGCCGCTGGAATTCATCGACAATGCCAAAGCACCGACGCCCGATGGTAATGGCCCAATCTACCTGCGCCACGCCCGGGAGTACGGGCAGTTTGTCAAAGTGGCCGTCGAACACCAGCAAGTGCGGGCTGACATAGACTTCGTAGCGCGCCCGGTCGGGGGTGAGTTCAAGCAGGTGCAGCGCGGGCTCGGTCATGGTCCAGGGCGCGAACAGGCGTGCGATGGCGGCGACGGTTGTTTTGCCAACCGCATTCACTGGCATCGCATCTAGCCATCGCCAGCGGCGTGGGTGCGCCATGCGTTCGGTGCCCTGTGATACCGCGTCAGTGAGTTGGGCGCGCAGCGTATTGACGCCGTGCTCGCGTATCACGTGCCACCCCGCAGCATTTGGAACCACGGCCGCGCCCAACGCGTCGCGTCCCGTGTCGAGCACCACCACACGCGCTTCATCTACCAGCCCGGAGCGCAGCAGCGCCTGCTCGATTCCTTCGAGCGAAATCCGCGTGCCTTCGATTTTCACGATTCGATCCACGCGGCCGCACAACGTGAATCGTTGTGCATCCTCAAAAGTGACTGCATCTGCTACCGTGTACCACGATGCGTCCGCCAAGTGGGGCGAACAGACACTCAGGCGGCCGTCGTCGTCCCGCACGCGAACGTCTGGGAGCGGTGTCCAGGGTTGCTCCTGACCAGCCGTCCGTTGGCGCCACGCAATGCCGCCCGTCTCCGAGCTTCCGTACACCTCGATTGGTGCCTGATGAAGCAGCGTGCTCACCGACACCACCGTGTCGAGCGAGATCGGACCCCCGGAAGAAAACAACGCGGCCAGTCCGGCGTGTGCACCGTCCCAGTCCAGTGATGCCGGCAGTCGCTTGAGATGCGCCGGACCGGAGATCACCGTGGTGCGACGGTCGCGTAAGTACGCGACGACCTGCTCGGGGAACGGCACACTCACTGACACAAACGGCCGTCCGGTCACCAGCGGCCACAGGATCTTGAACAGTAGACCGTAGATGTGCTGATGCGAAACCGTCGCGAGGACTTCGCTTCCGTCGACACGGGCCCCGAACTGCTGCTCGAGCGTGCGCACTTCGGCCAACAGTTGCGCCGCACGTTTGTGGAGCGCCTGCGGTGCACCGGTGGAACCCGAGGTGTAAATCACCACCTGAGCGGCGTTTCCATCGAGCGCCGCAAATGGCAACGCATGATCACCGTCCGGACACGAGCGCGTGGCGGCCCACTCCTCCGGAAACTCCCCGACGAAGGACACGCCTATCTGCTGGAGTGCACGACAGGTTGCCGGCTGAACGTCGCCGGGCAGATAGACAGTTTTCCCCGCGTACCACCCGCCGATCAGCGCTGCCGCAAACTCCACCCCATCCGGTTCGAAGAGCGCAATGGTCGTCGACGAGCTTGCGCGCAAGCAGTGCTGCCAGCCGCGCACGCGTTGCCGGAACTGCTGTTCCACGATGACATCACGCCCGCGGCGCGCCACCGGCGCAAGCGCGTGGACGGACTGGGCCATGCGTGCAAACGGCAGCCGCGCAGGCACGACGTCGCCGTCAGGCCGACGGGGCGCTGTGGGCGCTATGGGCGCTATGGGCGCTGTTCAGCAGACCATCGAGTGCTGATACGAGATCGCCCACCGTGCGAACCGACTTGAAGACCTCAGGCGAAAGCCGCGTGCCGGTGGTATGCTGCAGTTTAGCGGCCAGATCTACCGCGTCGATGCTGTCGATATCGAGGTCGTCGTACAACGTCGCATCAAGCGTGATGCGCGCTGGGTCGAGCTGGAAGGTGCTCGTGAGCCCGTCGGTGATCAGCTGGAAGATCTGCTCCTGAGTCATGGCGATGCGGGCGACGTGGTTTGGCCGGCGATGAGCGCCGTGAGTGCACGGACCGACGCAAAGTGCTTGCGGGACTCTTCTGGTTCACCGGAGAGCTGGATGTCGTACTTCTTGCGAATTGCCATGCCGAGTTCGAGGGCGTCGATCGAGTCAAGCCCCAGCCCTTCCACGAACAGCGGCGCATCGGTGTCGATTCCCTCTGGCGTCATGTCCTCCAATTGGAGCGAGTCGATGATCAGTTGCTTGACTTCGGTCTCAAGGGACGGCATGCGCGACGCTCTCCGAGGTGAAATACTGTTCCAGATATGTCGTTAGCCGGCGGACGGCGAGGGCCGGCGCGTCCTCCTCGTGGCAAAATGACTGCGCCGCGATATCGTCGCCGACTCTCAGCGAGAAATAGGGCGGCCGTGGTGGAACCTGCCACCATTTTTCGCCCTTCACCAACATCCTCGGCGTACATCGAATAATAACCGGCGTGATGTCACGATCGGCACGCACAGCAATATTAGCCGCACCACGGCGCAGACGGATGACCCCATCCAGACGCGTTCGGGTGCCTTCAGGGAAAATGAGCACATTCAGTCCGGAATCGAGCGCGGAAATGCACTGTGTGAAGACGTCGGTGCCGGCGCTGTTCCGGATGAATCCGGCGGCGCGCAGCGGGCGCGCTGTGAAACGGTTCTCGAACAGGTGCTCGTCCACCACACAGGTACTATTTCGAATAAACCCCAGCAGGAATACCGTGTCGATCAGCGAAGGGTGGTTGGCCAGCACCAACAATCCGCTCCGCTCGAGACGTTCAAATTCGAGCAGATCGTACCGGAGGAGCCCGAGACCGCGCATGATTCCCACGAACCGCCGGAATGTCCAAGAAATCGTTTCGCGCGCCACCCGCGTGCGCGTCTCGCGGGGGCGCACGAGTACTCCCAGCAGGGGGAAGAGCAACAACCCCAGAACCAGCCCCGCCAGTCCAAAGACAAAGAAGCTGAATCCAGTGGCGAACACCCGCCAGGCATGATCCGCTGCCTTACGCATCGCGCCGCCATCGCCACCGTCGATGATCGCCCGACTGGACGAACTCACGCTCGGTGCCAAGCAGGAAGCGGAGCGCGCCAACTTGGGCGGGCGGGAGCCGAATGGCTCCGGAATCAGAATCGGCGTCGTCGCATGATTCCCACTCGAGCGAAATCGCGTTCTCGGCGGCGGGCACCATCAGACTGGCCCACGCCAGCGCGACGGGGTCATGGTCCACAAAACCATCATAGATGGACGGCAACGGGCAATCGACCACAACGAGCAGCACTTGGGCCGCACCATCCGCCAGCAGACTGCACGCCTCAATGATCCCAAACTCGGCGGATTCGTCGCCGGCCGCGATGGCGATGGTGTTGGCCGTTTCCTTCCGGGCCATGGCGAAGAGTCCGACAATCGCGTTGTGAACGGAGAGCCCAAACGACGTCGGAGAGAGATCCTGATCGGTCGCGAGCGCGTTCAACAGGTCGACCGACCGTTGCAGCTCGCCATAGCGAGAGCAGAACACAATCGGCACGCCCCTCAGGTCCCCCAAGGCACGATAGATCACCTCGCACGAAAGTCGCCCCAAACGCCCAACGTGGCGGCGAAGCATTGCGGGCATTTGAGGAAGGGCCGGCTCACCCGACTCGCCGATCGCGCGTGCGCCACGCAACCACTCGTTCCACTGATCGGCAGTCGTTACCTCCGGTGCCCACGCCTCGAGACGCGCCAAACTGAAACGAACTCGCTGCGAGGGGGCGGGATGCGTCATCGCGGACAGTGTAGAGGTTCGAATCCCGTCGCGCCAGCCACATCGCCAGCGGGCGGCAACGCAACGTTGGCCATCGACGAGCCGATGTTGCGAGGCCGATGTTAGTTCGTTGACGAACTATCGCTGCTATTTTGCCATGCTCACTAGCTCACAAGCTCGTTCGTATCAGAAATAGCACTGAGACGTCTTAACGCCTGTCGTCCGCGCAGAGTTCTGACAACGTCACTGACTTCAGTCCTGTCTCGTCTAAGAGATCCAGGAGCTGCTTCATGAGCTCATCGATGATCAGCGGCCGATCGCCCCTGATCGGCGCGTCGTGCATGGCTAAAATCGAGCCCGGCAAAACGGCGGGTGCCAGCCGCGCCAATGCGCCGATCGCGGAGGTCCGAGCCACGCCGTCGCGGGCGGTAGCCGTCCACCCAACGAGTTCCAGGCCCGCCAAGCGAACGCCCAGCGGTACTCGGGGTGAGAGCAGCCCAACGGGTGGACGAAACCAGCGCGGCGCTCGGCCTGATGCCGCTTCGAGCAGCTGGTTCGTACGACGAAGCTCGCTCGCCAGCGACGCCGGTGAGTAGAACACGGTACAGTACGAGTGCGACCAGGTGTGGTTGGCCAACTCGTGTCCGCGTCGCGCGACATCCCTCAGTAGTGCCGGATACTGTTCGGCTCGCGCACCGATGACAAAAAACGTGGCCCGGTGTCCGCGGGCATCGAGCAGATCGAGGAGCGCCGGGGTCCAGCGAGGGTCGGGCCCGTCGTCGAAAGTGAGCGCGAGTTCTCGGCGCGCGGTCCGGACAGCGAGTACAGGCTGTGCAAAGACCCCTGATCGCGGGATTGCGACGCCGAATGCGATGACCACGGCCAGCGGCAGACAGCCGATCGCCGCCTGCGCACCCGAGAGTACGCCGGTCACCGCCAGCGACGAGCAGACGATCGCAACGGCCAGCGTGATCCACAGCACTACTAGGCCATGCCGAGAGGGTCGAGTCCGCGAATCCATACTGGCCGAATCTAGCGTCGGAGATTGCGCGCCCGCTCTGGCTGCGCCGAGCGGGGTGATGGATATTTTGACCATCTCGCCTTGCTCTCCAGTTCCCACGGCCCTCGCGGTATTGATCTTCGCTCTGTTCTCGCGCGACCTCGCGCCTCGCGTCAGGCGTCACGCTATACGCGACCACGTCAGCTCGGTACACAAGTGGTGCACCATTGGCCAACTTCGTCGTCGGGTGACGGTGGCGCTCGTCTTGGTCACCGCCTGCCGGGGTACTGCGCCGTCGCCACCGGTTCCCGATGACCGTCCTCTGCTGGCGCTCTCGCCTGCCAGTTTTGCCGGCAGTCTGAGCGTGCAGCAGCGGGTGCACGTCGAACGGGACGGTCGTGTCGTGGATTTTGACGCCGTGCTTGAGGTATCCCCCGATATGGTGACGCTCGTGGCGCTTGGTTTCGGCACGAGGCTGTTCACGCTGCGCTACGACGGCACGACCCTTGATGAAGCGCGGAGTCCTATGCTACCGCGCGATGTCCGCGGGAGCGATATCCTCTCGGACATGCAGCTTTCGCTGTGGCCGGCTGCCGCCGTGCGCGCGCGATTGCCTGCTGGATGGTCACTTCGCGAGGCACCCAACGCGCGCACTCTGCTCAAGGGCAGCGACGAGATCACCAACATCACGTATGATGCGATGCCGCGCTGGACGGGACAGGTAACCTTGCAGAACCTTCAGTTCGGCTACCGCTTGGTCATCAAGACGGTACCGGAGCGCAAGTGAGCGCCGCGTACTACCTAAACGACCTCGGCGCGGTGTGTGCGGTGGGTTCGGCGCGCGAGGAGGTGGCGCGTCGCATGTTCGCCGCCGACAGCGGTGTGCTGCCCAGTGATAGGTTCTCGCCGGGGCGCGCTCTGCCTATCGGCATGATCGCGAGCCCGCTCCCCTCGCTCGCGACGCGTCCAATCGCCGTGCGCAGTCGCAACAATCAGCTGGCGCTCGCCGCGGCTGAGCAGCTCCGACCGGCTGTCGAAGCGGCGATCAACCGGTACGGCCCATCGCGGGTGGCCGTGGTGGTGGGCACGAGTACGTCGGGCATCGGCGAGAGTGAGTCGGCCATTCGCGAATACGTCGCGGGAGGAGCGCTCCCGACGACATTTGCTCTGGCGCAACAAGAACTGGGCTCGGTTGCCGCCTTCCTCAGTCAGGAGTTTGGGACACGCGGTCCCGCGTTCGTGCACTCGAGCGCCTGTGCATCGGGTGCCAAGGCGATGGCCAGCGCTGCGAGACTGCTGGGCATGGGGCTCGCGGACGCCGTAATCACTGGCGGCGTCGATTCGCTCTGCGCATTCACGGTCGCCGGATTTGCGTCGCTCAACCTCGTCAGCGAGACGCGCTGCAATCCGTTCTCGGCCAATCGCGATGGCATCAACATCGGCGAGGCGGCGGCGCTGTTTCTCATGACACGTGAGCCGGCAACGGTGCGTCTACTCGGCTGGGGCGAGTCATCAGACGGCTATCACTTCTCCGCGCCCGATCCAAGTGGCCGTGGTGCGGCGCTCGCCATAAACGCTGCGTTGCTGCGTGCCCAGCGGCCAGCAGACGCGGTGGAGTATGTGAATCTGCATGCCACCGGCTCCAAGGCCAACGACGAGATGGAAGGCGCGGTGGTGCATACCATATTCGGCGACGCCGTTGCAATGAGCGGCACAAAACCGCTGACGGGGCATACGCTCGGTGCAGCCGGTGCCATTGAAGCCGCCATTTGCTGGCTGACGATGCAGGACAGCAACCGAGACGGATTTCTGCCGCCACACCTGTGGGATGGTGCGGTCGACGCATCGATTCCCGCATTGCATCATGTTGTCCCCGGCGAACGGCTGGGACGGCCGCCGAGCACCACGCTCTCCACCTCGTTCGCGTTTGGCGGTGCCAACGCGGCATTGGTGTTTGGGCGCGAGCAATGACGACGTTCACCATGCCTCCAATCGCCGAGGTGGTGCCGCATAGCGAGCGAATGTTGCTGCTGGATCGGGTCGTGCAGTACGACGATCGGTCGCTCACTGCCGCGCTCACGATTCGTCCGGAGAGTCCGTTTGTGCGGGCCGGGAGCGTTGGTACGTGGGTGGCACTCGAGTATATGGCGCAGGCGATTGCGGCGTTTGCGGGCTGCGAAGCGCGAACGCGTGGCGAGCCACCCAAGGTGGGTTTCCTGATTGGCAGCCGAAACTTCACGTGCAACACGCCACGGCTACCGGTGGGTGCCACGATGCACGTGACCGTTGAACGGCAGTTGCAGGATGAGAGCGGCCTCGGCTCATTCACCGGTACGCTACGCGGCGTCGGTATCTCCGCCGACGCCACGCTCGCCGTCTTTCAACCGCATGACGTGCAGCAATTTCTTCACACGAGCCGCGCATGATGCGGCCACGGGTTCTCGATGAGTGAAACGGTGTTGGTCACGGGCTCCAGCCGTGGTATTGGTCGCGCGATTGCGATCACGCTGGCCCGCGATGGGTTCAACATCGTGCTGCATTGTCGTACACGCCGCGATGAGGCGATCGAGGCGCAGCACATCGTCGAATCCATGGGGCGCAGCTGCCGCATCCTGCAGTTCGATGTGCGCGATCGCGAGCTGTCGGCCGAGACGCTGCTGGCGGATGTCGAAGCGCACGGCTGCTACTACGGCGTCGTGTGCAACGCGGGCATCGCACGCGACAATGTGTTTCCGGCCATGTCTGGCGACGACTGGGACGACGTGCTGCGCACGAATCTCGACGGTTTCTATAACATCCTGCATCCGCTTTCCATGCCGATGGTGCGGCGGCGCGCGCCGGGGCGCATTGTGACCCTGTCGTCGGTCTCGGGGGTGATGGGTAATCGCGGGCAAGTGAACTACAGCGCGGCCAAGGCCGGTATCATTGGCGCCACGAAGGCGCTCGCGCTCGAACTTGCGTCGCGGCAGATCACGGTGAATTGTGTGGCGCCGGGCATGATTGCCACCGAGATGACGCACGATCTGCCGCTCGATCGCATCATCGAGCATATCCCGCTCAAGCGCATCGGTGCGGCGGAGGAAGTCGCGGCGGTGGTGAGTTTTCTCATGTCGCCCGGCGCGGCATATATCACGCGGCAGGTGATCGGCGTGGACGGTGGGCTGTCGTGAATAAACGTGTGATGGTGACCGGCATGGCGTGCATCAGTCCACTGGGGCACGACTGGGCCACGGTACGCGCGTATCTGCATAGCGGCAAGAATGCGGTGCGCATCATTGAGGACTGGCAGCAGTACGAAGGACTCAATACCAACCTCGGCGCACCCGCCGCGCCATTCGAGCTGCCAGTGCATTTCAACCGCAAGAGTACGCGCAGCATGGGGCGTGTGGCGCTCATGGCGACACTCACCGCGGAGCGTGCGCTGGAGGACGCGGGATTGTTGGGCGATCCGTTCGTCAAGAGCGGCCGCATGGGTGTGGCGTATGGTTCGTCATCGGGCTCGCCGTCGGCGCTGGCTGAGTTCCTGCGCATGCTCACGCAGAAGCGCACCGAAGGCATCAATGCGACGACGTACATCAAGATGATGAGTCATACCACGCCCGTGAACATCGGGGTATACCTCGGCGTGACCGGGCGCGTGGTCACCACCTCGAGTGCCTGCACGTCGGGAAGCCAAGGCATCGGGTACGCGTATGAAGCGGTCAAATCCGGCCGCCAGACGGCGATGATCGCCGGTGGTGCCGAAGAGCTGGATGTCACGCAGGCTGCCATCTTTGACACGCTGTATGCGACGAGCGTTCGCAACAACGAACCGTCGCAGACGCCGCGGCCGTTTGATGCGGCGCGTGACGGTCTCGTGCTCGGGGAGGGTGCGGGTACGCTGATTCTCGAAGAGTACGAACATGCGGTGGTGCGCGGCGCCCGCATGTACGCCGAAATCGTCGGCTTCGGAACCAACTCCGACGGCACGCATATCACGGCGCCCAACACGAACATGATGCGACACGCCATGCGACTGGCGCTGGAGGATGCGGCACTGCCACCAACCGAAGTGGGATACGTGAATGCCCACGGCACGGCCACGGATCAAGGAGATATCGCTGAGAGCCATGCGACCAACGCGGTCTATGGCGATCGGATGCCAGTGAGTTCGCTCAAGAGTTATATGGGGCACACGTTGGGTGCCTGCGGTGCGCTGGAAGCGTGGATGACCATTGAGATGATGCGTGACGGGTGGGTGTCGCCGACCATCAACCTGACCGAGCCCGACACCCGCTGCGCACCGTTGGACTATGTCGTGGGCGATGGACGGACACTCGACTGCAGTCACGTCGTGAGTAACAACTTTGCCTTCGGCGGCATCAACACCTCGCTCGTGTTCAAGCGGTTATGAACATGAGCGGGCCATGCCTCACCGACCTTCTCCGGGATTGCCCGTGACCACTGTGGCTCAGCCGTTCTTCGAAGCGGACACGATGTCCGCCGCCGATGCGATCACCAAGGCGCAGCACATCGCGTTCGCCCCGATGGTGTTTCAGGCCGCTCGCTCGTTGCGGAACCTAGGCATTCTCGCGATGCTCGATCGGACTGGCGGGTCGACGCAGGAGGTGATCGTTCAGGAGCGCGCGCTCAGCGAGTATGGCGTGCGCGTGCTGCTCGAAGCGGGTTTGGGGATTGGACTGCTCATCTGTTGCGAGGGCGTCTACAAGCTCACCAAAACCGGCTGGTTTATTCTGAAAGACCGGATGACCATTGCCAACATGGACTTCTCACATGACGTCTGCTACGAGGGCATGGGCAAGCTTGAAGCGTCCATTGTGGAACACCGCCCCGCGGGGCTGGGCGTGTTCGGCAACTGGAGTACGATCTATCAGGGACTCGCCTACCTGCCGCCAGCAGCGACGCGTAGCTGGTACGCGTTTGACCACTATTACTCGGACGACGCCTATCCCCTCGTCATGCCGATGATCGCGAGACACGGACCGCGATCCATTCTGGACATCGGCGGCAATACCGGACGATTCTCGCTGCAGTGCCTGCGATACGATCCAGGTCTACGCACGGGCATCGCCGATCTGCCCAACATGACCACGCTGGCCGAAGCGACGATGCAGGAGCACGGCTTCACCGACCGTGTGTCGTTCCACCCAACCGATCTGCTAGATCCGGCAAAACCGCTGCCGACCGGATACGATGCGGTGTGGATGAGCCAGTTCCTAGACTGTTTCTCCGATGACCAGATCATCGCGATTCTGCAGAAGGTGCGCGCAGCTATTACCGACGATACGCTGGTCTTCATCATGGAGCCGTTCTGGGATCGCCAGCGGCGCGAGGTGGCGGCGTTTTCGCTGCAGATGACATCGCTCTATTTCACCAGTCTCGCCAATGGCAACAGTCAGATGTACGCTGCTGACGTTTTTCTCAAGCTGGTGGAGCGGGCTGGACTTCGCATCGTCGAACAGACCGATCACATCGGCGTCTGCCAGACCTTGCTTGTCTGTCGCACTTCGTGATCGAGATTCACGGCGTCACCTTTCGCTATCCAGGGCAAACCGAACCGGCGCTCAAGGGTGTCGATCTCCGCGTGCGGGATGGAAGCGTGTTTGGATTGCTCGGTCCCAACGGGTCGGGAAAGACCACGCTGATCTCGATACTCACCGGCCTGCTGCAGCCGGTGAGTGGCACGGTTCGCATCGACGGCCGTGACCTCGGCCGTGACCTCGCGGCGATTCAGGCGTTCACTTCGCTGGTGCCGCAAGAGAACGCATTTTATCCCACCCTGACGGTGACGGAAAATCTCGCGTTCTTTGCGAGTGTGCAGTCGATTAACGTGGCGGACCGCGCCACGCGCATCAGCGAGGCACTCGCGATCACGGGGCTGGAACGCGCCAGCGGGCAGCGTGCGGCGCGTTTGTCGGGCGGAATGAAGCGGCGACTGAGTATCGCGCTCGGACTGCTCAATCGACCGCGGTTGCTGTTTCTCGATGAGCCGACGGTCGGTCTCGATCCGCAATCGCGCCACTTTCTGTTGGAAGCGATTCGCACGATCAATGCCGCGGGCACCACCGTGGTGTATTCGTCGCACTATATGGACGAAGTGGAATCGTTGTGCGATGAGATCGGGATACTCGATAACGGGACGCTGCTGCTGCAGGGCTCACTGAGCGAACTGCTGCGGGAGGCCCATGTGCAGCGGCTCCGTATTGACGCATCGATGCCGCTGTCGGCGCAACAGCGGGGCGTGTTGGAACACAATTTCGGCGCGCGCATCAGTGGTGCACGCATAGAGGTTGACGCCTGCGCAGCAGAGTCGCTTCAGGGAATTCTCGAGGCACTCCGGCGCGCGCAGATATCCGTGGCCGCCGTGCGGTATGGTGCGGCGGATCTGCAAGAGCTGTTTCTCGGACTCACGCGCACCGCGCTTCGGGACCACTGAATGCGCGTGCTGGCGTCGCTCGTGCGAAAGGAGATGCTGTTGCTGAGCCGGGACTGGCATGCACTGGCGCTGTTGTTTGTGATGCCGGCGTTTTTCATTCTCGTGATGTCGCTGGCGATGCGTGACATGTTCGAGCCGGGACGCGAGGGTGCGTTCAGCTTCTATCTTGTCAATAACGATTCCACGTCGCTCTCCGCGCGACTGGCCGACGGTATCCGTGCGCACAAAGCATTCCGCTCCCTAGGCGACGCACCGGACGTGGAACGCGTAGAGGCCATTCGCCGTGGACGCGTGCCATTTGCTGTCGTGATCCCGCACGGATTCACGCGCGCGATGGTGGACTCGCATCCGCTGCGGTTGTCGGTGCTCACGGGTCCGGCGGTGAACGGGCAGACGGCACAGTTGTTCGCGGCGGCGGTGCGCGAGGCCGTGAGTGGTGTGTATGTGCAGGCCAAGTTGCTCACCAGTATCCCGATGGTTCCCGGCATGGGCGTTCGTGCGGTCGACTCACGCGCGGCGCTCAACCTTGAAACGCTGCTGGATGAGCGGACGGTGTATCGCACATCGGACGAGGCCTCGCTGCGTAGCGGTGCAGCACAGCGGCCAACATCGGTTCAGCAGAACGTGCCGGCGTGGCTGGTGTTTGCGATGTTCTTTGTGGCGCTGCCGCTTTCCACCACCTGGCTGCAGGAACGCACGCAGGGCACCTTCGTCAAACTTCGCAGTATTGGACTTCGGCCGGCGGCGTTGCTGGCCGGAAAACTGCTGCCGTATCTGCTGGTGAATCTGGTACAGGTGGTCGTGATGCTGGCGGTGGGCCTCTGGGCGGTGCCGGCGCTGGGCGGCGATGCACTGACGCTGGGGCACTCGTTTGCCGCCTTGCTGCTGATGGCCGTGTCGGTGGGTATTGCCGCCGTCTCGTACGCGTTGCTGATCGCCAATCTCGTAACCACGACCGAGCAAGCCACCATTGTCACCGGTGCCAGCAATCTGTTGCTCGGCGCACTTGGTGGGGTCATGGTTCCGCGCAACGTGATGCCGTCCGGATTGCAGACGCTGTCGAACGCGTCGCCGATGGCGTGGGGGCTCGAAGGGTTTCTTGATGTAATGTTGCGTGATGGGACGGTGCGAACCGTCGCGCCAAAAGCGCTGCTGCTGTTGCTGTTTGCATTGGCGGCGCTCGTCGTGGCCGGCCTGCGGCTGCAGCGAACCAGGACCACTTAGGAGCATGCAGACGATGAATCGGGAGCAACTCAAGCTCGAACTCAAGGAGATGATCATTGACGAGTGTCAGAAGGAGATGACACCGGATGAGATTCCCGACGATGCATTTTTGTTTGGGGATCCACGCGGACCGAATCTGGATTCGCTAGATGCGTTGCAGATTGCCATGGCCGTGCAGCGCAAATACGGCAAACGCATTGAAGGCAACACGGAGACGCGCAGTTCGCTCGCGTCGGTGAACGCGCTGGCTGATTTCATCCTTGCATAAGCACGCGGTGCCACATCGTCCCGCGCCTGAGCGTGCGGCACTGCCGGGCGTGCGCGTAAGCGGCATGGGGCTGTCGTGCGCGCTGGGGTTTGGCGTGGATGTGTGTCTCGCACAGCTCAAAGCCGGCGCGGTTGCATTGCGCACCTGGTCGATTACCGACCTCGAAGCGCCAGCCAGCTTTCCGATCTATACCTTCGCCGGTGCTGACTCACTGGCCGATCTTTCGAGTGCCGTGGCGTTGATCCAACGCGTGGTGACCGAAGCCGTCACCGAGGCCGGGCTGACCACGGCGGAATGTGCGGCACTTCCGATCTTTATTGGTGCGTCGGCGTTCTCACTTGATCGTGAATCGCTCGATCCGGTCAATGTCGAGAAGCCGTCGGCGCTTGGTGTGCAGTCGGTGCTGGCGTACCAGCAGGTGGCGTTTGTGGCACAGCAATTACTCGGCGCGTCGGGTGACACATTCGCATTTCAGACCGCATGTACATCGTCGGCCAACGCGGTGGTAAGCGCCATGCGCATGATCCGGCAGGGTGAGTTTCCGCATGCGTTGGTGTTGGGTGTCGAGATTGCGAATCTCGCGACGATGGTTGGCTTTTCGAGTCTGCAGCTGATTGCGCCGGCCCTTCAGCCCTTCGATCGCGATCGCAAAGGCATTGTGTTGGGCGAAGGGGTTGGCGCGGTGGTGCTGTCGGCGGACCGCGGCAACAGTACGGGACTTTGGCTGCAGGAGGGCGGATCGAATATCGATTCGTATCGCGTGACCGCGTCTAATCCTGACGGGATGTGCATCGCCAGCCTGCAAACAGCGGTTCTCGCGCGGGCCGGCGTTGCCGCGCACACGATTCGTGGTGTGAAGGCGCACGGAACTGGCAGCCCTATGAACGATGCCGGTGAAGCGGCGGTGATTCGCCGCGCGTTCGACGTACCGCCGCCGATGTGCGCGCTCAAGCCGTACCTTGGCCACACGCTGGGCGCGTGTGGCGTGAATGAGTTGGTGCTGATGTCGGCAGCGTTGCGGGATGGCGTGTTCCCGGCCACGCCAGGATTCCGCACCCCTGACCCCGCGCTTGGTGTGGTGCCGACCACGTCGCACGGTGAGGCGCCGGACGGACACTACCTGCTCAACTACTTCGGTTTTGGCGGGCACAACACGATTCTGCTGCTGGAGAAGCGGTCGTGATGCGCGTGGTGAGTGCGTCGCACTATTTCCATCGCATCGAGCCGGATGCAGACGGTGAGTGGCCGACGACGTTCCCGTCACTCGATGCGGCGACGCAGGCGGTCACGCGCGAGCGGTATCGGCGCATCGACCGGTTTGTGCAGTTGGCCTTGTTGGGCGCGGGAACGTGTGTGCGCGAGCAAGTGGTGCGTCCCGATTGCGGTCTCTATCTGGCATCGGGGATCGGACCAATCGGCAGCAACGTGCAGGTGCAGGATGCGATTCAGATCGATCGTAAAGCGCCGATGCCGTTCAGCTTTGTGAATACACTGGGTAGCAGTGCGGTCTATCACGTGGCGAAAGACCTTGGGCTCGCCGGTGAAGCCGTACTCGTCGCGCGCGCGGGCGGCAGCTTCACGGCGGCACTGCGCTGCGCGATGACGGATATCGCGGCGGGTGTGGTCACGCAGGTGCTGATTGGTGCCGTCGAGGAGTGCATTCTCCCGGCGGATCGTCAACGGGCGCTGCTCCGGCAGGGACCCATGGTTGCGGTGGCCGAAGGGAGCCACTGGATGCTGCTCGAACGCGGCGACGTGGGGGGCGCGCCGGTATCAGCGACTGCATTGGCGGACGCGACGTTTAACGGCTACGAAGCGCGCGATGCGGCGGAATGCGTGGCACATGTATCAGCTCGTCCGCAGGTGCGGTTCGGCTGTACCCTGAACGAGCGTAGGCAGGCGTGCTTGATGGCCGAGTCGCTCGATTGAGGGCTGCGCGAAGGCGCGAACGACATCACCGGAACGGCACCACGTGACTAGTGCCGCTCGTACACCGCCAGCCAATTGTTGAACGGGGTCCGTCCCCACATCGGCCGGATCGTTCCACGCAGTCCGCATGACACCAGCGTACGGTCCAGCACATCGGATCGCGGATACGCTATCGGTTTGTCCATCCACGACACCGCGTTCGCAAACCGGTCGCCAAACTTCGTTAGTGTGAACCGCCAACTGGGCGCATCCATGCCGGAGCGAATCACCATCCGTCCGCCCAGCGAAACGCGCTCGGCCGCGGAGCGCAGCAGCGTGGCTTGTGCGTTGGCGTCGAGATACTGAAGAATATCGAGCGCGGTGACGCTGCCCGCGTGGGCCGGTAGCTCTCCACGTGCATCACTCGCTCGAAACGCCAGCTCCGGTGCGTGGTGCGCCGCCATCGCCTGCGCGATGGCAATCTTCTCCGCGTTGTGATCGATGCCGGTGATCGGCACGCCCAGTCCACGTGCCCGCAGATACACACTGTTGAGCCCCATCCCACAGCCAATGTCGAGCACCGGCGCACGGGTACCGACAAGCGAGGTGAACACCGCTTCGTACACTGGATCGGTGGCGAACTTGCATAGCGCGTAAAACCGCGGCGTCCCGTCGGGGAACATCGCGGCCAAGGTGCGGCTGCTCGCCGCCGGTGCGGCGGTCACGTCTTCACCCGTGCGCCGCCTCGAGCGGCAACGAACGGTCGCGCATCGGGAACACCAGCACGCCCATGACGGCCCACATCGCCAGCACGATCAACCCTGAAAGTGCCGTCAGCACGGCCAGCGCGGTCGGTACGCCATACCAACTGCCCAGCAAGACCGCAAATGCCTTCTCACGCACACCGATTCCAGCAATCGTGATCGGCAGCGATGCAATCGAGTCAGCGATCACTGATGCGCCAAAGAGCCCAATCGTCGCTGCGTGCACATCAAACGAGCGCGCGGCGCACACGAAGATGCCGTAGTGCGCAATCAGCAACGGCAACGACACTAACGCCGCGCCGCCCGTGCCCGGCGCACGCAATTTCGTGAGGGAATACGAGACGAAGCGGTCGTGCCACGCCCGGCGAAAGACACGCACGCCGAGGGCGGACACTAGACACACCAACGCGATGCTGCCGATGGAGATCATCGCATTACGATTGAGCGTTGCGGGCACGCCGAGCACACTGATGACGGTAGCGGAGAGCACCAGGAATGCCGGCAGAGCGCTCACATGATCAAGGGCGACCGATGCGAGCACGTCGCCGGCGCGCGCTGGTGATCGCCGCGACGCAAGCGTCACACGCACCGCATCCACGCCAAGCGATCCAATGGACAACAGGCCGGCGGCGCTGCCCGCCAGCGAAATGCGAAGTACCGTACCAAAGGGCAACGCGCAATCGCAGGCGCGAAGACACAGATACCAGCGCCAGGCCGCGCAGATCGCCGCGATGCCGCCAGAGGCAAATGCCGCAACCATCCATCCGGGATGCACAAACTGCGCCGCATGCAGTCCCTCGCGCACATCGTCATGGAGCATCACCCAAGTCAGCACGCCAACGGTAGCCGCAAGCCGCACCAGCCACGCGAGAATGACGCGCGGTTTCATCGTACGCTCACGAATCGCCGCGGGTACCGCACGTGGGTACTGCACGCGGCTACCGCACCTCTCGACGCAGACGCTGATACACGGCCTGCTCAAGCGACGCCGCGTGCAGCAGCAGGTCCGACAGCGCAGCGTAGTCCATGGGCTCACGATTCTTGCACATGCGCGCGCAGCGCAGCGCAAACTGCCGCCACTGATCTCCGGCGGCCGTGAGTTGCTGCGCGATCTCACGCAGTACGGGCTGCTCCAATACTCCGGCCGCTTCCTGCAGAAATGCGGCGTACAGAAAACGGAATCCGGCACCGCCGGTGCCGATCTCTTCCTGCATGCGCACGACATGCCCAAGAAACAGCGTGTTATGCGCCTGCTGCGACGGATCAAGATGACGAATCTTGCGCGCGACCAAGCGAATTCCACGTAGCCCGATCAGCGGTAGGGGCGTATGCAACATCATGCCGGTGGTGAAGCGAATCGACTTGCGAATGGCGGGCGCGAGATTGTATGACGGCGGAACCGCGGCGGGGTAATACAGCAATCCGTTGGGGGCCAGCGCGCCCTTTACAAACCGTGCACGCGATAACGACTCTGCATCGCACTCCACCGGTTGCTCAAAGACGGGATCGCTGATGAGGTATGTGTCGCCGCGCCTTCCGTACACCACGAGATTGTGCGCGTTGAAATGAAAGCGCATGTCGGGTGGAAAATACGGCAGCCAATACACCGATGTCTGTAGACCCACGACGCGTCCGTCCGCCAGATGCGCATCGAGCGCACGCATGCCGTCGTCTGGCGACTTGAACGTTTCGTGATGCATCGTCACGCCGAGCCGCTTGCTCACGCCTCGCAGAATACTGCGCGGCGGCATGCGGTATGAAATGAGTGGCAGCCCGCCCAGCTTCACAAACGGCAGATACGCAAACGTCAGCCCCGAGGCGATGCCAAACACCATCGCCTCGCTGAGTGGCGCATTGCGCTCGCGCAGCAGCGCTGATACGACGCCACTTTCGCAATGGGCCGTCTGGTGGTGCTCAAACGGCAGCACCTCGTCGGGTAGCCTGGCGGTCACGCGACTCTCCTCGCGATGGCATCCATCATGCGCATCAGGCCCGCTCCGGCAGCGTGTCGATCGCGGTTGTCGTCATGCCGAGTGCCTGCGCGTATTTCTCGCGCGTCTGCGCCGAGAGAGTGGCAAACGCACGGGGGCGCAAATGACGGGTCACCTGCCAGCGGAACAGCCCCACACTTTGCGAGAGCACCACAAGATCCATGCGTTGCCGATACATGTGATACTCCAGCGCACTGCCTTCACCGCGGCGAGCACGGGCGAGGGCATCCGCGGCTTGCCGTTCGCACTCTTCGATGGCCTGATTGAGCACAATCTCTTCTGCTTCCCATCCGGCCGAGCGGACCATGGTGTACTCACCATTTTCGTCGACGGCGTACAGCGCCTTGCGCATGCCCATGAAGGCACGCGCTTGGTACTGCGGCACGTCGTCGGACTTCACGGCGTCCCTGCGTCGCAGACCGTCATACGCAGAAATCCTGTGGAGAAACGTCCGCTTTCCGGCACGTAGCAGAGAATCGTGTCACCGTGTTTCAGACGATCCGACCGAAACAGCTCGTCGAGCATGATGTAGA
The DNA here is from genome assembly GCA_031366985.1 of Gemmatimonadaceae bacterium. Classification (GTDB taxonomy): domain Bacteria; phylum Gemmatimonadota; class Gemmatimonadetes; order Gemmatimonadales; family Gemmatimonadaceae; genus Gemmatimonas. The sequence continues at coordinate 113,692 of JANLPE010000032.1, read as the reverse complement.
TCGACGCAGAGCCGGTGTTGCCCTTGGTGGTGAGATTGGTAAACCACCGCGTCTTGGGCACCGCGAATCCTACGCGCTCCATGCCTGCCGCCACCTTGTCGCGGAAGAACGTCGATGAGTAGTGCGGCAGAAACCACGTGACCTCGTCAGGCGTGATGCCGGTGGCGCGCTGCAGATCGACCAAGCCGCGCTCCACCGTGTAGTAGATCACATGCTCATTGAGCTGCTTTGCGTCCTGTTTGACGGAGAATACCGAGTGCGTAAGCCACTCGTGCGGATCATGATCCATCCAGCTGAACAGCGATCCATCTTCGCGCTTCTCGGCTCCGGCAAACATGCACGCGGTGATTTCGTTGGCGTACGATCGCTCGAAAATCCAGTCGAGCCGAAGTGACAGGCCGCTGGGGGCCGGGACAGGTTCGATCAGCACCGCGCCCGCCCCGTCGGACAACATGAACCGCAGGAAGTCCTTCTCAAACGCCAGCGTGGGGCGATGTTCGAAGTCCGCCGGCGAGACGTCGGCATCATTGCTGAAAAACCGTCCCCGCATCACGGCCGACGCCCGTTCGGAAGCTGCGGCGACGGCGTGACGGAACTCGCCCGCCTTCACACCCAGCATGGCGTATTTCATCGCCGTCACGCCGCTCAGGCAGACGCCGGCGGTGGCGATGATTTCGCAGGGTGGAATGCCCAATTCCCCATGTACCATGCTGGCATGGTTAGGCATCATCTGATCGGGCAGACTGGTGCCGCACGACAACAGGTCGATCTGATCGAGCGAGAGTCTGGCACCCGCCAGTCGGCGGATGGCCTCGGCAGCGAGTGCGGCCCCCGAGTGCGTCGACGCCCCGGTCGCCGGATCGATAGCATAGTGGCGCGACGTAATGCCGTTCGAACGAAGGACGGGGCCGCGCGCGCGCGACGGCTTGCCGTTGACCAGGCCAAGACGCGGTTCGAGTTCGTCGTTCGATACGGGATCGCCGGGCAGAAACGCCGCGACATTGGTGATATACGCCTGTGCGGTCATCAAATGCGTCGGGTTACTCGCCCGATGGGTGGGCGAAATACGCCTTCTGCGCGGCGACGCGTCCGCGCAGAAGCGGGGCGAGCAACGCCTTGATCAGCATGCTCACTGGGATGAAAGTCAGGATCAGCGTCACGAGAAACACAATGTAGACGATCAGCACCGGCTTGCGGGCGACGGCGCCAGGGGGCCCCAGTTTCCGCAGCAGTCCGCCCCATAGCTGAAAGCTCCGGCGCGCCGTCCGTTCGCTGGCGATCAGTTTTTCGTTCACCCGCACCGCACCTAGATGACTAAGCAACTGCTCGTCGAGCGATCCCCCGGCACGGAGCCGGTCGCGAATGCGCTCGCCAAAGCGCCGCGCGGCAGTGATCTGATCGGGCTTGACACCGGCGCGCGGGATCAGGCCAAACAGATGTGGTCCGCGATTTCCGGTCATGACCCATACCGGCGTGGCGAGAAAACTCCCCGCTGTCCCGGCCTCGTCCACCAGCGCGACATTGCCGATCAACCGTCCCCCTGCCTCCCGAATCATGGACTTCACCTGCTCTTGGGCCATCAGCCACATATCCCGGCAGGCGATGACCGTGACAACGGGAGTGTCACGCAGTAGTTCCGCGCCGGCCTTGCTCTTGAGAAAGGCCGTTACCGGCAGCGAAGGCGACAGGAACCACACCTGATACGCGAGGATGATCAGGTCGAAGCGGGTGGCCGCGTCGACGGCCAGCGGTTCAAGTGGCGGCGCGTCGAGATGGACCGTTTCGGGGAACGTGTCAAAAAAGGTGAGGAACGGCCACGGAAACGGGTACGGCGTGGTTGGCCGCAGGGTCTCGACCGTTACGCTGATATCGGACGACTCCCGGAGCGGCTCGATGATGCGGCGCGATACGTCGGTGAGCTGACCGCTCTGCGAGTATTGAATCACGAGAACCGATGTCATCCCGCGATGATAGCATCCGACGACGGGCGGCGGTATTGTAATCGTCAAGAAGAGCGCGCTGCCTGATGAAAGGGTGACGGAAAAGCGCGATTCGGGTCCTCCGGTCGGTATCGACCACATAACCGGCCTGGAAGCTCAAAGATGCTTGCTCCGTTCTTGCTGCTCGCGACCCAACTCGCGACGCCCGCTCAAGATTCGACCTACAGCACGCCCGCGCTGGCAACGATGGTGGGCACGGCCGCGCAAGCCAATCGGCGCGTCCCACAGCCCTTGCAGGGTTACCGAGCCAATATCGAAAGTGAGATCGCGCTGCTGGTGAACACGCCGGCCGGACCAGACGGCGCGGTGGCGGGCACCGCTGCAGCTACGACTGAGGCCGCCGCGCAGATCGAACAGTTCCAGATGCGGGTCTCGTGGAATCGCTCGGGCACATTTGAACAGCAGGTAACGGGCTACCGCGCGCGGCAGTTGGGCCCGATGGTCTCGGCCCTCACCATCATGCCGCGCCCGTGGACGTCGCCGGCGCTCTACGGCGACCGCATGTCGCTGGTATTTGGTGGCGGGCCCTCGTTTCGGGCGGCGGACAGTACCCGGCGCATGATGCCGTCAGTGCATCCGTTCGCGACCGACCGAGCCCGATACTATCGCTTTAGCGGTGGCGACACGGTGGTAAAAATCCGCGCGCTGACGCGTGTCATTTCGGTGGTGCAGATCAATGTCGAACCGGTGGCCGTACGCGAACGCGTGACGGTGTTCGCCGGCCAGGTGTTCATCGACGCGATGACGGGCGAGATCGTGCGCATGCGAGGCCGCATCAAGCTGATGACGCCACCGGACGAAGGGGCGCTCATGAAGCTGGCGCGCTTTGTCGGCCAAGTGCAGGAAGTGGCGTTCATCGACTTTGAGAACAGCGAGCGGGAAGGCCATTTCTGGCTGCCGCGCAAGCAGCGCATCGAATACCAGGTCACGACGGGACTCACAGAGGCACGGGCCACGGTTCGTGTGCAGTCAACGTGGCGTGATATGCGTCTGGAGCTGCGTGCGATCGCCGACGTCGCAGAGGGGGATACGATCGGCGCACCGCAGTACAGTTTGCGCATGCCATCAGCGGATGGCACGACCGGCTTCACCGATTGGCAATACGATCTGGGTGCACAAACTACCGACGCGAGCGCGCGCGATTTTGACGATGTGGCACCACCAGCGTTGCGCACAAGTGGACCGCCGCAGTGGCGGTGGCAGGCGCGCGGCTTCACGGATGTCATTCGAGTCAATCGCGCCGAGGGGCTGTTCCTCGGCGTTGCCGGTCTGCTTGATCTGCGGGAGAAGGCCCCAGGCGTCTCGATGCGGATGTTCGGCGGTTGGGCCACCGCCGCCAGAACGGCGAAGGGTGGCATTGAAGCGGCGCGCGTGCGAGGTAAGTGGGTGACGAACATTCGCGCCGAACGACAGTTGGCGTCGACCAACGATCTGGCGCTGTCATTGGGCGGCGTTGGGGGCAACGTTATTGGCGGGTTGTTCGGGCGCGAAGATCAGGACTGGGTTGACCGCCGCGTGATCTCGCTGGGTGTCATGCGCGAGTTTGGCATCAAACACTCGTCCGCGCTGCGCATCGAAATGGCGTCGGCAGATGATCGCGGCATTCCGAATCCGCTCAGGCGCGGCCTGATTAGTGGGGAATTTCGTCAAAACCGCCCCGTAAATGAGGGTGGGTATCTGCGCAGTCGGGTGCAGTTCGACTTTGGGCGCAACATCGTCACGGGCCTGCTGGCGTCAGGAGTTGGTGCCTCAGTATGGTACGAGCGCGGTGACGGTACGCTCGATTGGCAGCGCGCGCAGATCCAAGCGTTGGTGCAGCAGATCCTTGGTCGTGTGATCCTCGCGGCGCGCGTAGACGCGGGTGTGGTCTCCGGCGCGAACATCCCGACGCAGCAGCTGCTTGAGGTTGGTGGTGCGGAGGGGTTGCCAGGGTACGCCTACAAGGCCTTTGCGGGGAGTCACGCGTTGATTGTGCGCTCAACGGCTGCGTACCTGCTCCCGATACTGGAGTCGCCAATCAGGGTTGGACGCGTGGTGTTGCCCGCGGTCGCTCCGCAAGTGCAATTCGGTGTCTTCGGCGGAGCGACGGCTGCATCGAGTGAGGCCCGCCCGATCCTCGATGCTCATGGATGGAAAACGACCGGTGGCTTGCGCGGCAGCGTTGACATGCGCGTCCGTTTTTTCAGTGGCGCGATCAGCTTCGGCGTGGCACGCGCAGTCGATCGCCGCGATCCATGGAAGTTCGTCATCGGAGTCGGCGGATCCCTGTAACGGGTTACCGAGCGGATCGTGGCGGATCCTTTCCTGATGCGAGCGGCCCGTTCGCAGTAGCCGCGAAGAGGAACGGGAATCTGCGGATCACTGCACGGAAACGTCGGCGCGCCCCACCAACTCAACGCACTAACCGTTTCCGTCATCAGTTCCTGTCGGTGGGTATCCGTGCACGCACAGGTTTCCGCATTGTGTGCGGAACGATCCACTCGTTCCCCACGTCTCGCGGCGGAGCGGCCTACCCAAGGACCAGTAGCTCGGGCACGTCAGTCAGCGACGTCACCACATGTGTCGCCCCCGCCGAGCGAAGTCGTGCCACCGGCAGCAGATCTGCATAGCCGATAACGGTCATCCCCGCCGCACACGCCCCCTGCACACCAAGCGGGCTGTCCTCGATAACAACGCAACGGGCTGGCGATACACCCATTCGTCCTGCGGCATGCAGAAACAGATCGGGTGCCGGCTTCGGCCGCTCGACATCCATCGACGAAAAGCGACGCCCCGCAAAACGCGCGAGCAACCCGGTCACGCCAAGGGTGGTCTGCATCTTTGCATGCTCACCGTTCGACGCGACGGCGTACGGCAAATTGACCGCGTCGAGCGCGTCCAGCAGCGCCGCGACCCCTTCAATTGGCCGCAGCTCATGCACCAACGCCTCGCGCATTGTCGCGTGATAGCGTTCGATCAGGTCGTCCGGCGGTGCGTGTCCAAGCCGTTCGGTGACGATCTCGACACAACGGCCCATCGAGTTGCCCATAAACGTTTCGATCACGTCGTCGGGCGTGAAGTGCAGACCGATCTCGTCAAGCAATGACGCGAAAACCCGACTGGAAATGCGCTCGCTGTCAACGAGCACGCCATCGCAATCAAAGATCACCAGATCGTAGGGCCGTGACGTCATAGCTCAGGCTGACGGCGTGAGACGCGCGCGCGCCGCCACCAGCTGCGCGGCGACCGCGTTCGGACCTGTTCCACCAGCGATGTCACGCGCCGCCAGTGACGCATCTGCACCCAGTGCGTCACGTGCATCATCACCGAACAGCGCGTGGGCCGCAGTGAAGCGCTCGGTCGGCAAGGCGTCGAGCTCGATACCGGCTTCCTCGGCCTGACGTACCAACGAACCCACGGCGCCATGCGCGTCGCGAAACGTTACCCCTTTCTTCACGAGATAGTCCGCGAGATCCGTCGCCATCATCGCGCTCGATACCGCGGCCCGCATCCGCACGCGGTCGAAGCGCAGCTCGGCGATCGCGCCGGCCATCGCCGGGAGCACGAGCATCAACAGATCCACCGCGTTGAACAGCGCGCGCTTGTCGTCCTGTAGATCCTTGCTGTAGCCGCTCGGCAGTCCCTTGATGGTGCCGAGCAGTGACACGAGGTCACCGATCAAGCGGGCGCCGGATCCGCGCGCGAGCTCGAAGACGTCCGGATTCCGCTTCTGCGGCATCATGCTCGAGCCGGTCGAGAAGCCGTCCCCGAACTTGACGAAGCCGAACTCGCTGGTGCCGTAGATGATCAGATCTTCCGCGACGCGCGAGCAATGGACGGCGGTCATCGTGCACGCAAACACTGTCTCGGCGACGAAATCCCGATCGCCCGTGGCATCGATGCTGTTCGGCGAGACGGCGACGAAGTCGAGCGCGGTCTTCAGCACGTCGCGCGGCACCGGAAAGGCACTGCCGGCGATCGCCCCCGACCCCAGCGGCATCACCGCCGTGCCGAGTCGTGCGTTGGCGAATCGCGTCCGGTCGCGATCGAGCGGCCAGAAGTGCGCGAGCAGCCAGTGCGCGCCGCTCACCGGCTGCGCGCGTTGAAGGTGCGTGTAGGCCGGGAGTATCGCGTCGGTGAGCGATTCAGCCTGGGCCAACAACGATGACTGCAATTCACGAACAGCCGCATCCAGTCGCGCGCAGGCGTCCATCGTCCACAGACGTGATGCCGTCGCCACCTGATCGTTGCGCGAGCGACCGGTGTGCAACTTGGACGCTACCGATCCGGCCTCTTCGTGTAGCAGGCGGTCGATCATTGTGTGGATATCTTCGTCCGTCGCGACGGGCTGCGCGCCATCAGCGAGGCGCTGCGCCACCCGATCGAGTCCCTGCTGCAGTGCAGTGCTCTCGTCGACGGTCAGGACGCCCGCCAGACCTAATGCGCCGGCCCATGCCTTCGACAGGCGAATGTCGTGCGGCCAGAGGCGAAAGTCAGTACCGATCGAGCGATTGATGGCGTCGAGCAGCGGCGATGGACCGCCAGCGAATCGTCCGCCCCACAGTTTGTGGGGCGTGTTGTCAGTTGTGGTCACGAGAGTGGCTCGGAGTCGCGTCGGACCGGCGGCGCGCCGGGGCAATGTGGGAAACTATGCAACGATTCTGCATAATCTCCGGAGGTCTCGCTGGAATCTAGTCGCGCAGATACGCCTTGAGGCGGCGCACGACCCGCTCGCGGCCGGGCACGGAACGGCAAATGATCAAGACGGTGTCATCGCCGGCGATCGTTCCCGCGACATCGGGCCACTCCAGCTGATCGAGCGCTTCAGCCACCGGTTGTGCGCCCGATTTCATCGTGCGCGCGACGGCCAGCACTTGCACCCCCTCGACGCTCGTCAGCAGCTGCGGAAGCATGGCCTCCAATTGACGCAGACTGTCGTCTGCCGCCGCGCCCTGCTCGGGAAATGCGTACCGCACCTGTCCCGCGTCGTCCGGGATGCGCGCGAGCCGAAGCTCCCGCAGATCCCGCGACAACGTTGACTGCGTGACATCCCATCCGCGCCGCAGCAGCTGTCGTCGCAACTCCTCCTGACTCGCGACCGCCCGCGCTGTGACGATCTCACGGATAACATGATGGCGGTCCGATTTATCGGCCACACGGACTCCAGGAATGCGGAAGGGGGAACGGAATGCTGATGGATTGACAGGCGAGGAATGCAAAATTATGCATTCGACGTGCATAAAGTACAGTCTATCCGCGTCGGGGTCCTCGGCGCCAGCGGGTACTCTGGGCGCGAGCTGTGCGCCCTGATCGTTGGCCATCCCCACTTCACGCTCGCGTTCGCCACGGCCAACGCACAGCGCGGCACCACGCTGCGCGTGCGGGCCGGCGGCCGAGTGCATGAGATCCCGCTGGTCGGAACCGATGAGGTCGAGCTGTCGTCGGCCGATCTCATCTTCGCGGCGCTGCCGCATGGCGCGTCAGCCGAGTGGGTGGGAAAGGCGATCGCTGCCGGTGCGCGCGTGGTCGATCTCTCGAGTGATCTGCGTCCCGGTCACGGTGGCACCGCGCATGCGCTGCCGGAGGGCGTGCCGGCCGATGCGCCGTATGGCATGCCCGAGCTCTTTCGTGAGACGGTGCGCGGCGCGCGCGTCGTCGCGAATCCCGGTTGCTACGCCACGAGCGTGCTGGTCGCGCTCGCGCCGCTCGCGCGGGCCGGGTTGATCGCATCGGGCGCCACAGTCAACATCAGCGCGGCCAGCGGTGTCAGCGGAGCGGGAACGTCACCCAAACTCGAGTTGCTCTTCGCGGAAGTCACCGAAGACTTCCGCGCGTATGCTGTGGCCAACTCGCATCGGCAGCTGTTCGAGATGCGCGACACGATGACGCGCCTGGGCGCGGACTGTGATCTGCTCTTCACGCCGCACCTCCTGCCGGTTGAGCGCGGCATTTTGTCGACGATCACGGTGCCGCTGTCACGGTCGCTGGATGACGCGCTCGCACCGTTCGAGGCCGCCTACGCGAACGAACCGTTCGTCGAACTCACGCGCGATCTGCCGTCGCTGACCGATGTGGCGCATCGCAACGTCGTGCGAATTGGCGTGCGTATTCCGACCGGTGTGCGGACGCCGACGCTGCTGGTCTTCAGCGCCATCGACAATCTCGTAAAGGGCGCCGCCGGTCAGGCGGTGCAGAACGCGAATCTGATGTACGGCTTCGACGAATCGGCGGGGCTGCAGGCATGATGACGTTCGCGATTGATGGGATCACGGTCGTGAAGCTCGGCGGGCGCACGCAGTCCGATCCCGCCTTGCCGGATGCGCTCGCGAGGCTCTGGCGCGCGCGCATGGGCCGCGTGGTGATCGTGCACGGCGGCGGCGACCAGATCAGCGTCTTGCAGCGTATGCGCGGCGAGGAGCCGGTCTTCGTGGGCGGACGTCGCGTCACCACCGAAGGGGTACTCGAACTCGTGCGCATGGTGCTCTCGGGACTGGCCAATAAACAGCTGGTGTCGGCGCTCACGGCGGCCGGTGCGCCCGCGGTCGGCATCTCAGGTGAGGATGCGGCGCTGCTCCGCGCGGTGCCGATCGACGTGCCCACCTTCGGATTTGCCGGTACGCCGACGCGCGTGGATCGCCGCGTGATTGATGCGCTGCTCGATCAGGGCTTTCTGCCGATCATCTCGCCGGTGGCGACGCATGAGGATCAGTCCATCGGCGGCGCACTGAACGTGAACGGCGACGACGCGGCAGCGGCGATCGCGGCCGCGCTCGGGGCGTCGGAGCTGTTCCTGCTCGTCGATGTCGCCGGCGTGCTTGACGCCGATCGCCAGCGGATCGCCGTGCTCACGCTCGATGACGCACGCGCGCTCGTCGCCTCCGGCATTGCCGGTGGCGGGATGGCCGCCAAGCTCGATGCCTGCGCCTTTGCGCTCATGAACGGCGTCGATCACGTGCGCATTGGGGATCTGGCCGCCCTCACCGTTCCGTTGGCCGGTACCGCGATTGTCGGCGCCGTGATCGTTGCACCGTCTGCAGTACCTGTCTCTCACTGAGTTTCGCCCATGACGCCCACGACCATGAATTCGCACGCCGCTCCCACCGCCTACACCCCGACGGCCGCCACGCCGACGCCGCTGGCCAACGCCATCGTGCCGACGACGTCCGACGCCATTCTCGGGACGTACAAGCGCCAGGCGCCGCTCTTCGTGCGAGGCGACGGTGTCTACATGTTCGACGACACCGGCAAACGCTACATCGATTTCGTCGCGGGCATTGCCGTCACGTCGCTCGGCCACAACGATGCGGGGGTTATGCAGGCCCTGCAGGAAGCCATGGCGACCGGGCTGCTGCATACGTCCAATCTCTATCGCACGGCTCCCGGCGAGCAGTTGGCCGAGTGGCTCGTCGCGCATTCCTTCGCGTCGCGCGTGTTCTTCTGCAACTCGGGCGCCGAGGCGAATGAAGGCGCCTTCAAGTTCGCGCGGCGCTGGGCGCGTGCCCACGGTGCGCACGGCGTCGCGACGCAGGGTGCCGCTGCGAAGCATGAGCTCATCGCGGTGCGCGGTTCGTTTCACGGCCGCATGCCCGGCACGCTCGCGGCGACCGATCGCCCCGCCTATCGCCTGCCGTTCCGGCCGCTCATGGGCGGCGTCACGATCGTCGAGCGTGATCTCGAGGAGCTACGTGCCGTGCTCAACCCCGAGACCGCCGCCGCCGTCATCGTCGAGCCGATTCAGGGCGAAGGCGGCGTCCGCATCATCGATCCCGAGTTCCTGCGCGGACTGCGGGCGCTCACGCGCGAGCGCAACGTGCTGCTCATCCTCGACGAGATTCAGTGCGGTCTGGGTCGCACGGGCTCGCTCTTCGCGTACGAGCAGCTGGGAATCGAGCCGGATATCCTCACACTCGCGAAACCGCTGGCGGGCGGACTGCCCATGGGTGCGATCCTCGTGACGGACGATGTCGCGAAGACTATTCAGCCCGGCGATCACGGCACCACGTTCGGTGGTGGCCCGCTGCTCGCGCACGTCGCGCATCATGTCGTGCAGCGCCTCGCGGATCCCGCGTTGCTCACGCACGTCACCGAGACCGGTGCGTGGCTCGCCCAACAGCTGCAGGCGATGGCCGATCGTACGGGCGCGATTCGCGCGATTCGCGGAAAGGGGCTGATGTGGGGCGTCGACGTGCACGAGCCGGCCGCCGCGATCATCGGCCGCGCCTTCACGCGCGGTCTGCTGCTGGTCAGTGCCGGCGATCATACGCTGCGCTTCCTGCCGCCGCTCACAATCACGAGGGATGAACTGTCCGCCGGCCTCACTATTCTCGAGGAAGCCCTGACCGCATCCCCCTAAGTCTCCCTATTTTCTACTCAGTCTCGCGACTCCCTCCCCCCTACTCGATACTCATTTTGTATCTCCCGGTAAAGTTCGCCGAAGCAGATCGCGCCGTGATGCACGAGTTCATCACGGCGCATCCATTTGGCACTCTCGTCACCGGCTCGCCGACGCACGGTCTGTACGCGACGCATTTGCCATTGCTGCTCGATGCGGGTCGCGGACCGCAGGGCACGCTGCACGGACACATCGCGCGCGCCAATCCGCATCACCTCAAGGCTACCGACACGACGCAGGCACTGGTCGTGTTCACCGGGGTCGACGCCTACATCACGCCCAATTGGTATGCCACGAAGGCCGAGCACGGCAAAGTGGTGCCGACGTGGAATTACGTCGCGGTTCACGTTACGGGGACCGTACGCTTCATCGATGACCGGGACGCGATGATGCGGCATCTCGATACGCTGACGAACACGCATGAAGCAACGCAGGCCCACCCGTGGGCCATGTCCGACGCGCCGGCCGACTATGTCGAGCAACTCGCGAAGGCCGTCATCGGCATCGAGATCGAAATCACCGCACTCGAAGGGAAGTGGAAGATGAGCCAGAATCGTCCCGATGCCGACATCGACGGCGTCATCGACGGGCTGCGCGCGTCGTCATCACCAAGTGATCACGCAGTCGCCGCACACGTCGCACAGCGACGACCCGCGCAGTGAATCGAGACGTCGCGGTGGTCACCGCGTGATGACGAAATAACTTTGCCCTAGTGCGTTCGCCACAAATGCGTGATATTGTCGGCACCTTCACGTGCCTCCGTGATTGGAGCGGGATCGACACGCGGTGATTGTGCGTGCGTCGGCCGCGAGTGTCACCGGCCCCGCGTGGCTTGGTTACCGACGGTGAAGCACCTGTCCTGGCGCGTCGATCCGGCGACGTGCACGAGGCCGGACGGGTGCCGTCGAACGAACCGTGACCGATTGGCGGCGGCGGAATCGCCTGATGCGACGTTAGCTTTCCGTCATGCGCCTTCGCTCTCTTCCTAGATGTGCGACCGCGATGGTCGCGTTGACGCTCTCGTCATTACTCGCCGCGCAGTCCACGCCGACGCGTCTTCCGCCGACGCGTCTCGCGCCGACGCTCGTCGTGCAGATCACCGTCGACCAGCTCCGCCCCGACTACCTCGATCGATTCGCCGCGCAACTGACGGGCGGCCTCGCGCGGCTCAAGAAGCAGGGCGCGTTCTTCACCAACGCCATGCAGGATCACGCGACCACCGAGACCGCACCTGGACACGCGACGCTCTGGTCGGGACGCTTTCCGGCGCACACCGGGGTCGTCCTCAATGAGATCGGTGTCGCGGATCCGCAGATGCCGCTGCTCTTCGGTCGTGGAGGCGGCGCGTCGCCGTATCGCTTTCGCGGCAGCTCGTTCTTCGACTGGGTGCGCACGCGCGATCAGTTTAGTCGCGCGCTGTCCGTGTCGCGGAAGGATCGCGGCGCCATTCTGCCGTTGGGTCGCGCCAAACAGAGTGTCTTCTGGTATTCGCTCGACGGACGCTTTACCACCAGTCGGTACTACGGCGACACACTGCCGACGTGGGCGCAGGCGTTCAACGCCACCAACTTCACGAAGAAATTCCTCGGCGCGACCTGGACAACGCTGCTCGACGCGTCGGCCTATCCGGAGATCGACTCGGTCGCCGTCGAGAGCGAGGGGAAGAATTTCATGTTTCCTCATGCGTTGTCGGCGGATCAGCGGGCGGGCACGTACGAGTTGACCGAGTTCCCGTGGATGGATGACGTCACCGTCGACTTCGCACTGGCGGGCGTGAACGCCATGGATTTGGGCAAGGGCCCGACCATGGATGTACTGGCCGTGTCGCTCTCCACCACCGATGCGGTCGGTCATCGATACGGCCCTGATTCGCGTGAACTGCACGATCAGGTGCTGCGCGTCGATCGCGCGCTCGGCCGACTGATCGACTCGCTGTTCAAGATGCGCGACTCGACCCGCATTGTTTTCGCGCTCGGCGCCGACCACGGGGTCGCGCCATTTCCGGAATTGCATTTTCCCGGACCGAATCCGGATCGCGGTCGCGTCGATCCGCGCAAGATCATCGACGCCGCCCGCAGCGCCCTCGCCGCGCGTGGCATCGAAGGGGACGCCCTGCTGCTGCAGTCGGGGATCATTTCGCTTGATCAGCGGCGACTTGCGGCGAAGGGGATCAATCGCGATTCTGTGACCTCCGCGCTCCGCACCGAACTGTTGAAGCTGCCGGGCATGATGCGCGTCGATCGCGTGACCACTCTCGCGTCGGCGGCGGCCAAGGGCGACAAGATCGCCCAACGATGGCTGCATGCCGTGCCGTCCGATCTTGGGGCAGTGCTCACGCTGACGCTGCAGCCATACTACTACTGGTACACCACGCGATACGCGACGCACGGCACGCCGCACGACTATGACGCACACGTCCCGATCCTCTTCATGGGACCGATGTTCAAAGCTGGCCGGTATGACATGCTGGTACGATCGGTCGATGTCGCGCCGACGCTGGCCGCGGCGACCGACGTCACGCCTATCGAAGCCGTCGACGGACGCGTGCTGCGTGAGGCCATGATCGGCCTCGCCCGTCCGGCGACGCCGACCGTCCGTCCGAAAAGGTGAAGCCATCATGACTGACGCGGTCAAACGCGCGTTCGACGAGCTTCGGTTTGGTCCGTCGCGCACGCTCAACCTGCGCGCGCAGCAACCCACCGCGATACAAGCTGCGACGCAGGCGGAGGCGTGGTTGCGCTCGTTGCAGGTGCAGGGCGCCAACGAAGCGCTCGTTATCACTGGCCGCGGCAATCGCAGCGTCGATGGGTACTCGCCGGTGCGGGAAGCCATCGTTCGCCTGCTGCCGTCATTGCGCCGCCGCAACGTCATCAGCGGCTTCGAGGAGTACACCCCGGGCTCGTTCGTCGTGACCTTCGCACCAGTACGCGCGCTCTTTGAAGCGCCGCTGCGCCGCCGCGAGAAAGGGCCGCTGGTGCCAATCGCGCTGCCGAAAGCACTTGCCGCGCTCGATGCGGAAACGCAGCGACAACTCCGCGAACTGGCGCTCCTCGCGCTGGCCGTGCTCGGCGTGAAGGCACCGACCCACGCGCAGGTCGAAGATGAGATGCAGCGGCAGTTCGGTGCGTTGACGGCCGCGCTGCCGGCCGGCGGCGATCATGAGCCGCTGCTGCAGCAGGCGATCCAGCGTGCCGCCGAGGAGTACGAAGCCGACCGTTGAGCGTGGATCGCGGCGCGAGATGTGCGCGTCTCGCGCCACGTCTCCCTTGCCCTGTTGCGGTCGTTGCGGCAGAGTCCGAGATGCATCCGCGCGGCGAACCCGCGCTTTTCTCGCCTCGGACCCGGACTCCTCCTCGTGCGCGTCTCCAGCACCAGATTCCTTGCAGCGGTTCTCCTGACACCGATCGCGTCGATCGCCGCGTCGGTTACCGCGTCGGCGCAAGCCTCGAAGGTCGTCGGCACGCCCGGGTACGCACCCGCGTCCGCCGCGGCGCAGCGCAAATTCGAAGCAGAGGCCATTCAAGGTCCCGCGCCCTCGCGTGCGAAGTCCCATTCTGCAGCGCTTTCCCAAGAACCGCACGTCGCGGGAACGCCAGCGCAGAAGCGCACCGCCGACTACGTCATTGCGCAGATGAAGGCGATGGGACTCGAAACGGAAATCCGTCAGTACGACGTCTGGCTGCCGCACGCCACGAGCGTCAAAGTCACGCGCATCGGGCGCGACACGTTGTCACTCGACCTGACCGAGCCGCCGATTCCCGGCGACGACGCGACGGCGCTGCCGCAATACCTGACCGTAAACGGCTCGAGCGGAGCCGGTGTGGGCGACGGCGAATTGGTCTTCGTCAACTATGGGCTCATCGAGGACTACGCGACACTCGACTCACTCGGCGTGTCGGTGAAGGGCAAGGTCGTTCTGGCGCGCTACGGCCGCAGCTTCCGCGGCATCAAGGCGCGTGAAGCGGAAAAGCGCGGGGCGGTGGGAGTGCTCATCTACACTGATCCTGCCGACGACGGCTATGCGCGAGGGGACCTCTACCCCGAAGGGCCGATGCGTCCGTCGCGCGGCGTGCAGCGCGGCAGTGTGTTCAATGGTGCCGGCGATCCGCTGACCCCTGGCTATGCGAGCAAGCCAGGTGCGCCGCGACTGTCACCCGATCAGGATGGCATCGGGCTGCCCAAGGTTCCTGTGGTGCCGATTAGTGCGGCCAATGCGCAGTTGCTGCTGGCCCAGGTGAACGGCACAAAGATTCCGCAGAGCTGGCAGGGTGGCTTGGGACTGCGCTATCACGTGGGTCCCGGACCGGTGCGCGTGAAAGTCGAAGTCACGACCGATGCCAAGACGAACGGCACGAAGGCTATCTATAACACCCTCGGTTATCTGCGCGGTACCGAGTACCCCGAGCAGTATGTGTACATCGGCGGGCATCGCGATGGCTGGGGCCCGGGCGCCGCTGACAACATCAGCGGCACGGTCAGCATTCTCGAAGCCGCGCGGGCGTTGTCGGACATGGCGAAACAGGGGATCAAGCCGAAACGTACGATCGTGTTCGCCACGTGGGACGCCGAAGAGTGGGGCCTTGTTGGCAGCTCGGAGTACGTCGAAGACGATTCGTTGCGCCTGCAAAAAGGCGCCGTCGCCTATTTCAATCAGGACGTCGCCGCGCAGGGCTCGACCTTTGGCGGCGGTGGCACGCCGTCGTTGCGCGCCGTGTTGCGCGACATCGTGAAGGCAGTGCCCGATCCGAATGGCAAAGGCAGCGTGTATGCGTCCTGGCGTGCGGCGGCGAATCTCAAGGCCGATTCGCTCGAGCCTGGCATGGGAGATCCGGGTGGTGGCAGTGACTTCGCCGGCTTCTACAACCACTTGGGCATTCCGATTGCGGAGTGGGGTTTTGGTGGACCCGCTGGCACGTATCACTCCGCGTACGACACGCACGCGTGGATGGAGAAATTCGGAGATCCGGGCTTCAAATATCACGCGACGGCCGCACGAATCGCCGCCGCCATGGCGCTGCGCGTCGCAAACTCGGAGATCCTGCCGTACGACTACGCCGAGTTCGCGCGCACGATGAAGAAGTATCTGCCGCCGATGACCAGGAGTTTCGCGGCGAGGGGATGGGACACGACGTCGCTCGCCCCGCTCGCGCGCGCGATCACGCGTCTTGAGAAGTCATCCGTGGCATTTGCCGGTACGCGTGACCGCGCACTCTCGCGTGGTGCCGCCAAGCCGGCGCAGGCGGCGGCGAATACAGAGATGCTCAAAGTCGAGCGTGCCTTCGCGAGGCCAAGTGGCCTGAAGGGACGTCCGTGGTATCGCTCGCTGATCTACGTCGCCGATATCGACAACGGATACGCGAACATGAATTTCCCGGGCGTGAATGAAGCTGTTCGCGCGGGCGACAAGGCGACGACGATGACGGAATTGACGGATCTGACGACGCGCTTCGGCGCTGCGGCGGATGCAGTGGATGCCGCGAGGAAGGCACTCGGCACGAAGTAGCATCAGTGTCAACAGCCGTCCATCCCGACCACCCCTCCATGCCCACCGACATCGACCCGCAGGCACTCGCGACCCGACTCGCCAACGGTGATTCCCTCGTCGTTATCGACGTCCGCGAACCATGGGAATACGACACGGCGAGTATCCCCGACACCGACTTGGTGCCACTCAATACGCTGCCGTCGGCGATCAATCGATTCGAGCGTGCGGCGCACTACGTTGTGCTCTGTCATCACGGCACGCGCAGCGCCATGGCCGCGAACTGGATGCGCGCGCAGGGCTTTCCGCATGTGCTCAACTTGACCGGCGGCATCGACGCGTGGAGTCTCGATGTGGACCCTACCGTTCCGCGGTACTGAGCCACTGATGTTTGGGCGGGCCGTGCGTGTACGATTTGAGCGCGCCCATGCTGCGCGATTGCCGATCGGCCAGGACGGCGTCGTGATCGGCGCTGAAACGATTGAGCTCTCGGGGGCGACACGTCGCGCCGCGCTGTTGCTGCACGGCTTCAACGATACGCCGCAATCGATGAGCTATCTCGCCGACCGGGTGCATGCGGCCGGATGGAACGTGTTGGTACCGCGCCTGCCTGGCCACGGCGTCGCGCTCGAGATCATGGCCGTCGAGTCCCGTGCCGACGCGTGGCGCGGCTGCACTGAGTCATGCTACGCATCACTGCGTGCGAAGAATGATACGGTCGTCGTGTGCGGACAGTCCATGGGCGGCGCACTCGCCGTTTTGCTCGGCGCCATGCATCCGGAGTTGCCGGCACTCGTGCTGCTGGCGCCGTATCTCGGGATGCCGGCGCGGTTGCAGCTTCAGGTGATAGGCGCGTGGCTGTCCCGACCGGTGTCGCTGTATCACACCGGCACCGGCGGCGAGCGATCGATTCACGATCCGGTCGCGAAGGCCGCTGCGCTTGGTCCTGGCATCATCACCGCGCGAATGATGACGGAACTGTGTCGCACCGCACACGCGGCAGCATCGTGGATGCCGCAGCTCACGACGCCGACGCTCTATATACAGTCGCGATCGGACAATCGTATTTCAGTCGCTGGCGCCGAACGCCACTTCGCGGCGATCGGCAGCCGAGAGAAGTCGCAACAGTGGTTGACGGGATGCGGGCATATTATTTCGGCCGACTATTGTCGCGACGAGGTCGCGACTCGTGTGATCGATTGGTTCAATCGGCACGACGCGGTGCGTGACGTGATGCCCGACTCCCGCTGACGCGCCGTTTCGTCGTCTGCTATGGACGGGCACGCGAACTGAGACCGGTAAAGCACTTTCACGGATCAAACACAAAAAGTTCCGATTTATCCGTGCGGTCCAACAGTTCGTCTCCGCGGTACGCACTTCCCGGACGATCAACAGGCCCAAGGGTGGCGCGGGTGCCGCCACCGGGTAGTTTTCATCACGGCGAGTAGTGAGGTCGCCGGCTTGTACGATACCGTTTGGAGTGCACTTCATGCCCGAGTTTGGAAGCTGGGGAACCGACTGGTGGAAGCCGGTTCTTTTCGTGGTCGCCGCCGGACATATCACCAACATCTGCGTGACGCTGTTCCTGCATCGCGCACAGACCCATCGTGCGGTGAATTTTCACTGGCTGGTGGAAATGCCGATGCGCGTCTGGTTGTGGCTGACCACGGCGACCCGGACCAAGGAGTGGGTGGCGTGTCACCGTAAGCACCACGCATTCGCCGATCGCGAAGGGGATCCGCATAGCCCGGTAGTTGTCGGGCTTCGGAACATCCTGCTGAAGGGTGCCCTGTATTACCGCAAAGCCGTGCGTCAGCCCGGCGTGCTCGAGAAGTACGGCAAGGGGACGCCGGAAGACTGGATGGAGCGCCATCTGTTGGACAAGCGCAGCAGCGTCGGCATCCTCCTCATGCTCGCGATCGACATCTGGCTGTTCGGGTTTTTTGTTGGCCCGATCGTGTGGGGCATCCAGATGGTGTGGATTCCCTTCTGGGCTGCCGGCGTGATCAACGGCGTCGGTCACGCACTCGGCTATCGCAATCACGACGTGAAGGACGAGAGCCGCAACATCTCACCGTTCGGCATCATCATCGGCGGCGAAGAACTGCACAACAATCATCATGCCGACCCGCACTCCGCCAAGTTTGCGCATCGCTGGTTCGAGTTCGACATCGGCTGGATGTACATCAAGCTGTTGTCGTTTGTTGGCCTCGCCGAGGTGAAGTACGCTCGTGAAGGCGCGCATGTGCGCGTCGCCGAGTAAGCGCGATGGCCGATGTGACCTGCACCCGATGCAGCCAGACTCGTGAAGGCTTCGACCGACCGCCGTTCCCCGGAGCGATCGGTGGCCGAATCGTCGCCGAGATCTGCAAAGACTGCTGGGGACAGTGGCTCAAACAGCAAACCATGCTGATCAATCACTATGGCTTGAACCTGATGGATCCACAGGCCCGCACGTTTCTGACGCGCAACATGGATGCCTTCCTGTTCAAAGGCGGAAAGGCGGATGACGTCGATACCAGCAAGCAGGGCAGCATCAGCTACTGAGCGGGATTAAACGCCGCGAGGCCCGCACACGCAATAACGCCCCGATCGCAATGCGGTCGGGGCGTTGATGTTTCAAACAAGGCGAAGGCGAGTGCGTCAGTTCACGCCGGCGATGTAGCGTGCCAATCGACCACAGCCCGTGCATTTCAGCGTGACATGTGAATTTTGCGGCGGCGGGCTCGAGACAGGGTCACGATCGATCTGACCCGAGCACGACGGGCAACTCAGCGGCAGTCCCGTGCGGTCGGCGGCAATGAGATGAAGCGCCTGAGCAGGGTTATACGTGTTGGGGCGTGGCTTACGCATCCGACAGAATCCTCGCGTAAAGGGCGCCGACCATGGTGCAGCGGCCGGCTCAAGAAAACTATATCAGCCAGGTCTCGATATGCAGCGTGTCACGAAAAAAACGTCCAAACAAAGTAACCAACTAAGTGCTTTGAGCAGGTTCTAGTGCCCGCGCGATCGCGCTAGGCGTCACTTCAATCCCATGGGGACGGTCGACGCCAGAGTTTTCGACCCAGTCGCCATGAGCGCTTCGCTGAAAGTTCGGCCGTACCGCCGATCGGAAAGAGATCGGGATCCGCGAATTCATCGACCATATCCGTCGCCTTGGCCGAGGCCTCATCCGCCCAGTGGACGATTTCTGCTTCCGTCGTCATCGGTTGCACGGGGCTCCCGAATTCAAGCGCCCCGTGATGCGAAAGGATGAAGTGCAGTAATTCGTCGCGTTGCGACGTCGTCAGGGCGATTCCGGACGCGATGCGCCGACGGTCGAACATCAGTGCGCCCAGGGTCACGTGTCCAAGCAGAGTGCCGGTGGACGTGTGCGTGAAACCCTCCGGAGCGACCGCGTAGGCGTCTACTTTCCCGATGTCATGGAGCATGGCGCCCGCGACGACCAGATCCGCATTCGCGTGACGCACGGTGCGCGCGATGTGGCGCGCAATCGACGTCACCTCGTACACGTGCAGCAGCAGTCCGCCAATCTGCGCGTGATGCCCATTCACAGAACCGGGCGTCCGCTCGAACGCCAGTCGAAACGTGTCGTCTGCGAAGAACAAGTCGACGGCTCGCTTGATGGACGGAGTGCTGAGACCAAGGCGCAGCTTGTCGAGCGCGTCCCACAGTCGGTCAATTTCGATGTCGACGGTCGGAAGAAATTCCGTCGGATCGAAGTCGTCGGCCGGCAGTACACGGAGAGGCGCATTCAGTTGCAACTGCCGCTTGCGCGCACCTTCGTCACCAAATGCGCTCATCTCGCCGAGGACCGACACCACCTTCCCTTTCTCCGCGCCGGCGACCCAGTCGAGCTTCTCCGACCAGATCGGCGACGTATCGATCGAGCCCGACCGGTTGGCCAGCGTGAGAATGACA
Source organism: Gemmatimonadaceae bacterium (assembly GCA_031366985.1). GTDB lineage: Bacteria > Gemmatimonadota > Gemmatimonadetes > Gemmatimonadales > Gemmatimonadaceae > Gemmatimonas. Next base: position 93,918 of record JANLPE010000032.1, on the reverse strand, counting down.
AAGGGCAAGCCGGCGCGGGTCGTGCGCTCGGCGCGGTCGCGCACGAGAAACTCGTGCTCGACCCGGTCGCCTTGTGTGGCGGTGCGAAGATCGAAGGGTGCCATGATGCCGGTAACCTCGGGGGTGCCGGACCGTGTGGGCAAGTCCCGAAATCGCGAAAGACGGATCATTTGCACCTTGCGCAAAAGGATCAGTTCTGAGAGGCTTTAGTGTATGCCAAGACGAAATGACACGCATGAGTCCTCTCCGATGAAGAGCGCTGAGTCCGAATCCCTCGTTGGCGCTCATGCGCTCGCAACCACGCCGGAAGAGACCTCGGCGCTGCGGCTGTGGGTCATCCTATCGAGAGCGCATGCGGCGATCGCGACACACGCCAGCGCCGATGTCGCCCGACATGGACTGACGCTGGCGGAATTTGCCATCATCGAAGCGCTCTACCATCGGGGTCCGATGCTGCTGGGCGAGGTGCAGCGCAGGATTCTCGTGTCGAGCGGTGGCATCACCTTTCTCGTGGATCGGCTGGCCGCAAAAGGGCTTGTCGAGCGGAAAAACTGCCCGTCTGATCGCCGCGCGAGATATGCTGCCCTGACCGCGAAAGGCGAAGCGCTGGTGGCCGAGATCTTCCCCGCGCACGCGGCGGCGCTGAGTCGAGCGATGTCTGGCCTTTGCGAATCGGAAAAAAGTGAAGCGGCCGATATGATGCGTACCCTTGGACGCAACGCGTCTGAACTGACGGTCGGCGCCGAAGTGGTCGAGGCTGCCTCAGTTTAGGTAGAACGAGGTATTGACATTCCTTAGAACTTAGGTATATTACTCAGTACTGAGATGAGCGCACACCAACCAAGCTAGTACGATCACTATTTTAGAAGATTCAGCCCCATTAAAGGGCAGGAGCGCACGATGAAATGGGCACTCGATATCGCACATAGCCAGATCCAGTTTTCGGTCAAGCATATGGGCATCTCCACGGTCCGCGGCACGTTTGACCAGTTCGAGGGCACGATCGATGAAGCGAACGGCAACGTCGAAGCGGTGACGGTGTCGATCGACGTCGCCTCGCTCAATTCTGGGAGCGCCCAGCGCGACGCTCACCTGAAGGGTGGGGAATTCTTCGATGCGGAAAAGTTTCCGACGGCAACGTTTACGTTGACGAAGTTCACCAAAGCGGGCGATGAGGTAACCGCGATCGGTGACCTGACACTGCGCGGCGTGACGCGCCCGGTAACGCTTCTGGGCGAGATTGGCGGCCCCTCCAAGGATCCCTGGGGCCACGAAAAGGTCTCGGCCTCATTGAGCACCAAAATCTCGCGCAAAGAGTGGGGACTGGTCTGGAACGTCGCACTCGAAGCCGGCGGCGTCTTGGTCAGCGACGACGTGAAGCTGAGCATAGAAGTGCAAGCGGCGGCGCCTGTCGAAGCTGCCGCCGCCTGAGTCTTCAGTTCGTCCAGTCCGCGATAAACAGGTTCGTCTCACCCGGCTTCGCGTCGTGCCGGTTCGAGGCCCAGATAAGCTTCTTGCCATCCGGGCTGAACATCGGAAAGCCGTCGAAGTCGGGGTGCGTGGTGATCTGAGACAAGTTGCTGCCGTCCGCATTGACTAGGTACAGATCAAAGTTGCGGCTCTTCGGATTCTTATGATTCGACGAAAAAATGATGCGCTGGCCGTCAGGACTCCACGACGGCCCAAAGTTGGCGCCGCCGAGATTGGTGATCTGCTTCTGCTCCGATCCGTCTGCGTTCATGACGAACAGCTCCATGCGGTTCGGGCGGATCATGTGCAGCTTGAGCAGGTCACGATATGACTTGAGTGAATCCGGGTTCGTCGGATGCCACGCGCGATAGACAATCTTCTTGTCATCAGGCGACCACCACGGACCACCGTCGTATCCCGGCGCGGTCGTCAGTTGTTTCACGTCCGTACCGTCGACATTCATGGTGTAGATGTCGAGGTCCCCGCCTTTCAGCGACGTGAACACAATGCGTTTGCCGTCGTGTGACAGCACGCCTTCGGCCGTATAAGTGCCGTAGTTCGTCAGCCGACGGAGGTCTTTGCCGTCACGTCCGACGGTATAAATATCGAACGGATCTATGCCCCAGACATAGCCTTTTGATGGATCCGGCTTCGGCGGGCACGCCGTATCGGCGCCGTGTGTGCTGGCGAAGAAGATGCGCTGGCTGCCGGGAAGGAACCAACCGCAGGTGGTCTTGCCGCCGACCGACACCTTGGTGATGCGTGACCCGTCGGACTTCATCACGTACTGCTGATCACAGGTGCGACCGTCACGGGTCGACTGAAACGTGATCCATTTCCCATCGGCGCTCCAATACGCCTCGGCGTTTTCGCCGCCATTGGTGATCTGACGAACGTTCGAGAGATGCGATTCGCCGCTATCGGGCAGAATCGTCTGTCGTTGGTCCGGCGTACTACTGGCGACCCCACCCGCGATGGGTCGCGAATGGCCGCTGCAGGCCGTGGCGGAGGCGGTCGCGGCGAGGGTCGCAGATATGACGAGCGCCGCGAAGGCGCGGCGCTCGGGACGAATTGAGGCAAGAATGCGCATGGACCCAACGGTATCAACGCACCTCGAGAGCAGCAATCCGGACGAATACCCAATTCGTCCGGATTGCTCCGACAGCGCGGACCTAATTCGTTCCGCGAGAACTCTTGGCGAGCCCCCGCTTGCTGGACGAAGGCTCTAAGGCTGCCGCCGCGAAGACGTCCTTCTGCGTGGAACCCTTTCGAAGCAAGGCCACCGCCCGCAACAGCTGGTTGTCGTCGTGTAGTTCGTGGCGCTTCGCCGTGGTGTCACCGAACGCGACACGGGCCACACGAGTTTCGATGTAGCGATCGACCCAACTGCCGCCGGCGTCGTACACGGCCTTGTCGATCTTTACCGTGTCAGCCGCCAAGCGACGATACAACTCGTCGCGCCACGCCGGATTCAACGCGAAATCGGGCTTCACTTTCCCCTTCTGTTCCTGCGCCAGAATGCTGATGGTGCTGAAGAACTTCTGGAAATGCGGCGCGATCATGCGTGCAACTGCCTGCTCCTTCGTGGAGATCGTGTCGGCCGGCACGATGACATCGGGCGTAATCGCGCCACCACCGTACAGCGTCCGACCCGATGCCGACTTGTACGTCGGACGCGCCTTGCGGACCGAATCGGTCTCGAGCGAATCCGTCTGCACTTCGACGAACTGACCATCTGCATTGAACTTGCGCTCCTTTTGAATGGAGCGACCCGACGGCGTGTACCACTTGCCCGTCGTGATCTTCAGCGCGTAGCCGCCATCGAGATTGTAGACGCTCTGGACGAGGCCCTTGCCGTAGGACGTCGTGCCGAGCACCAGTGCACGATCATAGTCCTGCAGTGCACCGGCGACGATTTCCGACGCCGACGCGGACCCACCATCGACGAGCACTACCAGCGGAATGTCTGCCGCCAGCGGCTCGCGCTCCGCGACGTACTTCTCGAACGCGCCGCGGCCGCGCACGCTCAGCAGCTCTTTGCCCTTCGGAAGGAAGAGATTCGACATCGCGAAGGCTTCATCCAGAATGCCGCCCGGATTGCCGCGTAAATCGATCACGACACCCTTTGCACCCTTTTTCTTCAGGTCAGCGACCGACTCGGCGATGTCCTGCGTGGTCTGTTCGCTGAAGCGCGTGAGGGGGATGTAACCCACCCGATCATCAAGCATCATGTGATACGCGACGGCGGGGACGTGAATCTCGGCGCGCTTGAAATTGAGCTTCAGGGGTTGTGTGACGCCGGGACGCGCAAACGTCACGTTGACGGCGGACCCAATTTCCCCAAGCAGCTTGTTCTGCGCTTGCTGCGTTGTCCATCCACGCGCCTGAAATGTGTCGATGGCGACGATGCGATCACCTTCCTGCACACCGCGCGATTCCGCGGGCGTATTTGGAAACACCTTGTCGACCGTGACGTACCCGGCGACGCTGGTGATCTGCATACCCAGGCCCGCGTAGCGGCCATTGGTGTTGCGCGAGAACTCTTCCATCTGCTTGGGAGAGAAGAGCTCAGTATACGGATCGCCGAGTTCCTTCACGAGACCGCGGGCGGCCTTTTCGTAGAGCGCGGGCGCGTCAAGTGTATCGACGTAGCGGAGCGCCACGAACGTGAGTACCTGATCGAGCAGCTGGGCGCCGCCACGGTTCGCCCGCGACTGGAGGACGAAGCCTCCGGCGAGGACGGGAAGGAGCAGCAGGCTGGCGACAGCGGCCTTACGGGAGCGAGTCATGCGGCAGCTCGTAGAAGGAAGGAGCGGGAAAAGCTAATAAAGAGACACCCGGCAGGCCTGTCAGGTTTCATCCCGCGGCCGAGTACCCAACACGTAGTCCACATGCCAGACTCGGTCGTACTGCCGGATCCCGATGTCGCGCACCAGTCCGGCACTCTGCAACATCTCATGGGCTGGCTGCAACACGCGCTGCAAGTGTGACGGATATCGCTGGGTCAGCGGCAGCTGTTCGGCCAGCCGCTCCAATGGCACACGCCACGACAGTCGACCGTCCGACCGCGCAACTTCAAGAATCCGGTACAAGCGGCGCGCGACCGGAGATGAAAGCGCGTGATAGCGGACCGACGAGAGCGTCACCGTATGCCGAGCGGCCAGATTCGCTCGAACCGTGGGCGACAGGATCACGCGGGCGTCGCCGGGCTCGCCGGTGGCGAGGTTACCAAACAGATGCAGCTGTTCGCGGTCGGCCACCCGCCGACGTTGTACGGCCACCGCACTGAGGACCGTGAAGCTGACATCCGAGTAGGCGGACTGCGCGGACCAATACGCGCCTACGGATTCCAGCGTTGTCCGTTCCAGTCGCGCGAGCGCCGCACGGAGCTGCTCGTATGTACGCCCGTCGGCCCGCCGGCCCATTGATCGCAGGAACGAATGCAGCGTGAACGACACTGCGCCGTCGGTCGGAGACCCCGCCTCGTGATAGCGATGCAGGATCTCCACGTACACGTCCTGATCGAACGTACCGGGCAACCGGTCGCCGGGGGCAGGTATGACACGCCAGCGTCCGCCGTTCTCCGCGGTGAACGAAACGGGCGCATCATCCGCGGAATCACTCAAGCGGAAGAGCGGCAGCTCCTCGAGCGAACGGTCGAGGATAACTCCGCGAATGGCAGGCCGGCGACGCGCAGCGAGAGTCATCAACCGTGGAAGCTGACTCGGCGGGCCGTATCGCGCTAGGGAGGGTGCAGATACGGACGACGATCATGCACGCATCGCATCCCATGGCGCGCCGCCGGTCAGGCCAGCGTGATGACTTGTCCCGTGATGTTGCGGGCCAACGGACTGGCGAGGAACGCCACGACGTCGGCGACGGATTCCCGCTCGACGTAGGCCTGATCCGCGCCCATCGTGTTGATATTGGCGGCCGTGCGCACCTGCGTGGGCGCGACAGCATTTGCTCGTACGCCATGTTCGCGTTCGTCGCTGGCCACCGCGCGCATGAGCGCGAGCACGGCACTTTTTGCGGACGAATACGCCGCCATGCCTGCCGGCTTGCCTCCCGGAAGCGATGCCACGCTGCCGAAGTACACAAACGCACCGTGACCGTCACGCACCGCCGGGAGGAACGCGCGGGTCGCGCCGTACGCTGTATCGAGATTGATCATGAACTGTCGATGCCAGAGCGCTGGGTCGCTGCTGTCGAGCGCGCCGGTCATGCCAAAGCCGCCGGCCACGCAAATAACGGCGTGCACCATGCCACCGAACCGATCACGCGTAAGCGCTAGGACTTCGGCCGCTGCCTGCTCGGCCGAGACCAAGTCGGACAGGTTCGCTACGTGCGCCGATACGGTGAATCCGTGCGCCGTCAGCCACGCGGCACGCGCGTCGACTTCGGCTTGTTGCACATCCAGCAGCGCAAGTGTCGCGCCACGTTGTGCGAAGCCGAGCGCGATGGCCTCGCCGACCTGCCCGGCGCGTCCGACTCCGGTGATGACAATCAGTTTGCCGGAGAAATCCAGTTCGTTGGTCATGTTAGCAGCTCGCGAATGGCGTTCGTGATCGCATCGAGGCAGCGTGTCAGTCCAACGGTAGTGTGGTCACCCATGTGGCCAATGCGAAAGGTCCGTGTTTTGAGCGGCCCGTAACCGCCGCCAATCACAAAGCCGCGCGCCGCGACGGCCTTGACTACCGCATCAGCTGTCAAGCCATCGGGCACCGCGACTGCAGTGACGGTGCCCGAGCGTTGACCGACGGGCGCGAACACCGAGAAGCGCATGCCCGCTTCAATCGACAGGCGATCGACCCACGCGTGGGTGAGAGCGGCCATGTCGGCGTGCCGCTGCCAGCGTGCTTCGATTGTTTCGGCGGCGATATGCTCGCACTGCGCGGCCGTCGCGTACAGCAACGATAACGCCGGGGTGTTCGGCGTCTGGTGCTTGTGCACGTACTGCTCAAACTCGACGAGATCGAAATACAAACCGCGTGAGACACTCCGCGTGGCCTGCGCGATGAAGCGTTCGGACGCAACGCCAAACGCCAAACCAGGGGGTAGCGCCAGCGCTTTTTGCGAGCCCGTCAGCACAAAGTCGATATCCCACGCATCCGTTTCGACCGGGACCCCACCCAAGCCGGTGACCGAGTCGACGAGCAACGCGGCATCAAAGCGGTGCACCAGCTGCGCGAGTTCCGGCAGCGAGGTGAGGGCGCCGGTAGAGGTCTCCGAGTGCACCACTGTGACGGCCGCAAACGTACGCGCCTTCAACGCGTCTTCGACCATCGCGAGATCGGCGACCTGTCCCCACGCAATCGACAGGACGATCGTCTCGCGATCACACGCTCTGGCGATGTGCGCGAAGCGTTCGCTGAACGCGCCGTTGACGATCGCGAGGATCGGCCCCGGCGGTGTGCAGCGGATCGCGGCTTCCATCAGGCCGGTGGCGGACGAACTCGAAACGTAGACCGGACGCGAGGTGCGAAACACCGGGCGCAGGCCATCCTGAATCCGCGCAAACAGCGACTCGAACGCCGCGCCGCGATGCGGCAACATCGGCGCCAGCATCGCCTCGAGAATCGGCCGACGTACTTCGGTCGGACCGGGTAGAAAGAAGGTGCCGAACGGCGTGGTCATGGGGCGGGTTCGAAAAGCAGTGCGTGCAAGGCGTGAAAATCGGCAGCTTCGGCGTCGGCCACAGCCACCACGGCCGCACGTCGTGCGACACCCGTGTACGCGATGAAACGATCCACAACGCCGCGCGCGGCCGCGTCAGTCGAACCATCCCCGATCAGGACGGTTGGACGCGTCAGCGGCAGTTGCGACAACACGAGCGGCTTACCCCGCTGCGTCGCCAACGGCTGATCGCCATCGAATGCGACGAACCGGTGCTCGGCGTTGCTGACAAGCGATACCGCATGCACGTGGTCCGGCGCCACACCCAAGGCGTTGGCCAGCGGCAGAATGGCGTGCCGCAATCCACCGCTCAGCAGATGCACCGAGGTCCCCACGGACTGCAACGCCGAGATGACCTCGGCCGCACCCGGCTGGACCGCAGCGAGGTAAGCCTCGCTGAGCTGATCGAGTTCCATTGTCGTCGGTGCGATCGCCTGCAGTCGCTGCAGGTACACGGCTTCCAGCGGCAGCTCGCCCGCCATTGCGCGTGTCGTCAGCGACGCACATTCGTGCGCGACGGCACTGCCACGCAGGGCGGCCAGCCAGTCGATCCCTTCAATCGCGGCCACCGTCGAATCGACGTCGAATACCACCGTCGCGTACCGTGGACGCGTGACCGCGCCCAACAATAAGCCAATCATGGGTGCCACCTCAGTGATAGAGCAACACGTCTCACCGCACGAGGCTCATCACAACACGTTGCCCGGCGCGAGCACGTTGTGAGGATCGAGTTCGCGCTTGATGGCGCGCATCATGCCGACCTGCATCTGGCTGGCTTGCATCGGGAGCCAGCGTCGCTTCAGTTTGCCGATACCATGCTCCGCCGCGACCGTTCCGCCCATCGCGAGTACTTCACGCAGCGTTGCTTCGACGACCGCTTCGATCCGATGCAGTTCATCGGCGTCGTGCGCGATAAAGTTCTGGTGCGGATGCCCGTTACCGGCGTGGCCGTAGGCGACGGCCTGCGGAACCCCGTGCGCGTCGGCGATCGCGCGCGCGCGACGCAGCGCCTCCGCCAGCCGCGGATACGGTACCGCCCAGTCTGTAGACACTTTCCGTCCCCCGAGTGTGCGATACGCCGCACCCCGCTCGTTCATCGTCACGGGAATGGCGTGCCGGATGCGGCGCGCCTCGGCGAGCGACGCGGGGGCATCATACACCCGGATGTCTGCCGTGTCGGCGTGATGCGTCTCGGCAAGTTCCAACCACGCGTCGAGCGGAAGCTCAGCCTCGTCATCGCCCGCATCGTGATCACCAGTCTCCTCGACGTACACCATCGCTGAAGCGCCTGCGGCCCACGTCGCGTCGCCGGCGGCGCGACGGGCGATCTCGAACGCCAGCACGTCAAAGTACTCAAGGCATCGTGCATGCACCCGCGAATCGCGCCGCGCAGCGACCACAAAGGCGAGCGCGTCCACCTCGCTTGGAAACGGCACGGCGAGTCCGACGACCTGCGCCGGCAGCGGATAGAGCGCGAGTTCTGCCGAGAGCACGATGCCGAGGGTGCCTTCGCTCCCGATGAACCATTCAACGGGATCCTGCGTGATCGGATAGCCGACGGTGTTCTTCTCCAGTGCCGGGCGGCGCAGCTCATGGATTTCACCATTCGCGAGGGCCACGGTGAGCGCACGCACATGTGGGCCGGTCGCGCCGTATCGCAACGAACGCGCCCCCGATGCATTGCAGGCAATCGCGCCGCCGATGGTGCACTCCTCTTCACTCGTCGGATCCGGCGTGAAAAGAAAGCCCTCGGTTTCGGCCACACGGCGCACGTCGGCGACAAGGACGCCCGCTTCCACGCGAATCGTACGGGCTGCGCGATCGAAATCGAGGACACGGTCCAGTTTGCGCAACGAGAGCAGCACCCCGTGGTCCACGATGGACGCGCCGGTGGTACTCGATTGTGCGCCCGCTGGTGTCACCGCCGTCCGTGACGACGACGCGTCACGCAACAGCTCGCACACTTCGATTGCGTCAGCCGGACGCGCGACCGCCTCCGCCACGAATTCGAGGCCGGAGGCGTCCCGTGCATACGCACGACGCACATCCAGATCGTGCGTCAGCGACATCGTCAATCGTTGCGGAAACGCACGATGCTGGCCGACACGACATCCGGCAGACCGAGCAACGCCGCGCGTGTCGCTTCATCAACTTCGCCGTCGACGGAGACGGCAGCGAGGGCGTCGCCGCCCTGCGCCAATCGCGCTTGATGGTACTCGGCGATGTTCACGCCGCGCTCGCCGAGCAGGGTGCCGACGCGGCCGATGACGCCGGGGACATCCTGGTTGGTGAGAATCAACAGCGTCTGCTTGGGATTCACGTCAACATGGAAGCTGCCGATACGCGTGATGCGCGGCGTGCCTCCCTCTGGCGCGCTGCCGGCCACCGCGAGCGATTGCATGCCGCCCGACAGCGTGATCTCGACGGCTCGCGTGTTCCCGAGCTCGTGCGACTCTCCGACCGACAACTCAAGGCCGCGAGACTCGGCGAGACTTCGCGCATTGATCATGTTAAGCCGGTCGACCTCGATGATGCCTTCGAGCACACCGGTGGCGGCGGCGGCGAGCAATGCGCCCGAGCCGTGGGCGAGATCTGGACTGACGCGCAGCGCGAGACGGCGCACCGCACGCATGCCTTGATCGGCCAGCACGGCCCGCGCGACGGCCGCGGCACGGCGTGCGACCAGCATCGCGCTCTGCAAGTCGCCCCAGTCGGCATTTCCACCCGCCACGTTGATCGATCGCGAGAGATCATTGCGCAACAGTGCATCGCGCACGGCGATGCAGACGTCGCGAGAGACGTTGCGCTGCGCTTCGACGGTGTTGGCGCCAAGATGCGGCGTGAGCAGCAGGTTCGGCGCCGTGCGCAGCGGGTGATCAGCCGGCGGTGGCTCGGTCGTGTAGACGTCGAGCACGGCGCCGCGCAGTTGATCGCTCTCTAGCGCAGCGATCAATGCGGGTTCATCGATGATGCCGCCCCGCGCCATGTTCACGACGACCGATCGCAATGGCAGGCGCGCGAGTTCACGCTTCCCGATCATGCCGCGCGTCTCATCCGTCAGCGGCACATGGACGGTCAGGACGTTGGTCTCAGCGATCAGTGCATCCAGGGTCGGCGCGCGACGAACGCGCAACGCGGTGAATCGCTCGTCCGCGATGTACGGGTCGAAGGCGACCACGGTCATGCCGAAGGCGTGCGCGCGCGTCGCGATCTCACTGCCGATGCGACCCAATCCGACGATGCCGAGCGTCTTGCAGTTCAATTCACGTCCCAGGAATGCCGCACGATCCCATCCGCCCGCACTCATCGTGGCGGCGGCTTTCGGCAACTGGCGCAACAGGCCGATCACCGTCCCGAAGAACAATTCGGCAACCGCGACATTGTTGCCGGCGGGCGCGTTGATAACGGCCACGCCGAGACTCGTCGCCACATCAAGGGCGATGTTGTCGACTCCGACCCCGGCGCGGCCGACCACCTTCAGGCGTGCGGCCGCGTGCAGGAGTTCCGAGGAGATGCGCGTGGCACTTCGTCCGACGATCGCGTCGTAATCGGGAATTCGCCGCAGCAATTCCTCGCGCGGCAACGTCGGCACCTCGTCGATGATCAATTCGGATTCGGCTGTCAACAGCGCGACGCCTTCCGGGTCGACGTCGTCGGTCACCAGTACTCGAAACGACATAACAGCCTATCTGTTCAGAGGATCGGGAGTGCCGCCGGATACACGCTCGTGTACCTGGCCCGTGAACGCACCACGAGTGCGCTTAGCTGCCGAGATCGTAGCGTCCGAGCGCATGTCGAAGTGCATCCCGAATGGCCACCAGCACGTCGTCGCGAGCAGCCGGAGAGTCGTCGCGGACATTCACCTCGATGCCATCAGCGATGGGCACTCGTCGCCAGCTCGCCACACCGCCTTCGCGCGGTACGATGGGGTCCATCTGCAACGACAGTGCGGGCGCCAGCGCTGCGGCGACTCGCCGCTCGAGCGCGTCGCCGGTGACTTCGCGCATTTCCTGACGAATCGCATCGAGCGTCTGCCCTTCGCGCTGGCGGATCTTGATCGCGAGCAACTGCAGCAGATGGCGATACCCGTAGGTGGCCGCGGTGCCAGCGCCTTCCGGACGATCAAGCAATCCATTGGCGACGTAAAAGCGAACCGCGCGCGCACTCGGTGTCGCACGTGCCGACGCGTTCGTCGGTTTCATCCCCGCTGAATCCACGAGGGCCGCAGCATGTGCGGCGAGCCCTCGCGCGTTCCATGGGGCATGACGCGCATGGGCGCGCAGAAGCGGGACAGGGGATTCGGCCATGGGACGCGGAATATACGGGCAGGATGATCCGGGCGGCGAGTCGTTTTCCAGACGTTCTCAATGAGCCCCGGCCGTGACGAGCCGTTCTCATGCACGCCGATCCTGAGACGCGCGGGACTGATCGTCTCGCGTTCATCTGCGTCGAGTTGCCAGCCCGCCCGTGTAACACACCCCAGTATCACCCACCATCCATCCGGAACGACCCGGCGAGACTCAATGCGTTGCCGAGGCGGCCGCTATTCCCGTCGTTCCCGTACTGACGCGAAGGCTGTTCGAATTCCAACGCCCGCTGCATGCTGTGCGATCGTCGCCAGATCGACCGGCTTCTCGAGGAAGTGCAGGGCCCCCAGTCGAAATGAGGCCTGCCGGTTCGAGTCGTCGGGATAGGCGGTCAGCACAAGGACCATCGCATCTGGTGAGAGCATGCCGGTCAGGGCCATGACCTGCAGGCCTCCGTCGCGCTTACCGCCGAGTCGGAGATCGGTAAGGACGAGGTCATATCGATGAATCCGCAGCTTTTCCAAAGCCTCCGGGAGGAACTCAGCGGAGGTGACCACATTGCCCTCAATGTCGAAGAGCTCCACGAGTACATCGCGGATTGACTGCTCATCTTCGACAATAAGTACGTTCCTGCTGTCAGTCGCGGGATTCTTCATATGCACACACTCACTTGCGAGGATCGCGCCACGATGGCGACGAAACTCTAAGTTGTTTCCTGACAATTGTTTGCGGCAAATCAGCGCGCCGTGCCACGAACTCAGACCGACTGAAAACAGCACAGTTTTGAGATAAATGACCGAAAACCGTACACTGCTATTCGGTCAGATCCCGTATCGTTTGATCTTCTCCAGCAGGGTCGAGCGCGCGATTCCAAGTTCCCGAGCGGCACGCGTCCGGTTATCGGCATGTACGTCCAGAGCTCGACGAATGGCGCGTCGTTCAATAAGCTCCAACGACTGCGGTGTATCGGGACGCGTCGGCGCCAACGAGCCGATATTTGGTTCGGCGGCGGACAGTCCGAGATGTCGCTGGCTGATCGGCGCACCGTCCGAGAGGATGGCCGCACGCCAGATCGCGTTTTTGAGTTCGCGAACGTTCCCTGGCCACGAGTACGCCTGCAGGGCGGCTTCGGCGGTCGCATCGAGTGCCGCACCGCGAGGCAGGAACGCGCGGGCGAGGGGGGCGATATCCGACACGCGGGCGCGAAGCGGTGGGATCGTGAGCGTCAGGACCTGCAATCGGTAGTACAGGTCGGCGCGGAAGCGCCGGTCGGCGACCGACTCCGACAACGGTTGATGCGTGGCGACGATCACGCGGGCGTTCGAGCGAAGCAGTGTCGTGCCGCCCAGTCGCCGAAACGTGTGGTCCTCGAGCACCTTCAACAGCCGCGGCTGCACGTCCAGCGTCATCTCGGCCACTTCGTCGAGGAATACGGTGCCATTCCCCGCCACCTCGAGCAGTCCACGCTTCGCCTGCCTAGCGTCGGTAAACGCGCCTCGTTCATGACCAAATAATTCGCTTTCGAAGAAGGTCGCCGAGAGGGAAGCGCAGTTGATCTCGACGAACGGTGAATGGTTCCGAAGCGAACGGTCATGAATCTGGCGTGCCACGAACCCCTTGCCTGTGCCTGTCTCGCCTTGCAACAGCACGGGGGCGTCGGAGTTCTTGGCCGCGAGGTTAATCAGCTGTTCCAACGTCGGATCGAACGTTGGCGCGATGGCGACGTCGGCAGTGGCGCGTGCCTGCGCACGCAGCACCGCTACTTCCTGGCGGAGCCGTCCGCGCTCGGCCGCCCGATCGACCGCCGTGGCCAAGGCGACCAGATCCACCGGTTTCTCAAGTACGTCCGACGCGCCGTGGTGCATCGCGCGCACAGCCGTCCGCACGTCGGCGTAGCCCGTCAGCACGATGACCGCGACATCCGGATCATCGGCGCGCAGTGCTTCGAGCGCGACGAGACCGTCGGCATCGGGAAGGCGGAGATCGAGCAGGACCACGTCTGGCGCGTGCTCCATCGCCAGACGACGGCCTTCGGTCGCCGTCCCGGCCCCCCGCGCAGTGTGGCCAAGTGTCTGGAAGAATTCCACCAGCGTCACGCGAATCGACTCGTCGTCGTCCACGACGAGCACGGACATCGTCATGAGCGGCTCACGTCGCGACGGCGGGCGGAATGGACAGCGTCAACGTCGTGCCGACTTCCGGCAGACTTTCGATCGCGATCGAGCCGCCGTGCTCGTCCATAATGCGCTGACAGAGCGCGAGGCCGATGCCGGTCCCGCCGCTCTTCGTCGAGTAGAAGAATTCGAAGACATGTGGCAGAACGCCGGGCGGAATCGCCGGCCCGCCGTTGGTCAGGTGGCATCGCCAGCCGCCGACCGGGGAGAGCTGCGAGTGGAGCGTGAGTTCGGTACCCTCCGGGGCGGCGTCACAGGCATTCACTAGGATATTGCGAAAGACCTGCCCCAGTTGTTCGGCGTCGATCAGACAGCGCACTGGCTGGTCGGGGCGCGTACGCCGGAGTGCAAGCTGACGGCTCTCGAGCCGTGCCCGCTCGCCCTCGAGAATATCATCCCACACCAGTTCGGGATCGAGCGGAATGAGATGCGCGGCGTTCGGGCGTCCGAATTCGAGAAGGGACGTCACCATGCGATTGAGTCGTGCAACCTCACGCAGAATACGGCCGACGTTCTTGTCGACCACTGGATCTTCCCGGGCGCGGAAGAGGAGCAGCTGCGCGGCCGACGAGATGCCGAACAACGGGTTGCGCAGTTCGTGCGCCACGCCGGCTGCCACCTCGCCAATGGCTTCAAGTCGACGCTTCTGTTCCACCCGGCGTACCAACCACGCGCGCTCAATAGCCACCGCGGTCTGCGCGGCGACGACGCCGAGCACACGCTCCGCTTCTTCGAGCAGCTGATCCGACTCGATCGGTTCAGCGCACAGCGTAATGGCTCCCAGCACGCCTTCGGAGCTGATTAGCGGCGCGGTGATTTCCAAGCCCGCCGTCGAGTGCTCGCGCACCACATGTCCCGTGGCGAGCGCCTCCAACCACGTGCGGGTCAGCCGCCGTTCAAGGGGTGGGGCGCCTGCCGATTCACTCGCGTACCCCTGTTGGTGCGTGATGCGGAATTCCGCCGTGTTTTCGTCCGCGAGGGCGATGACAAACCCGGTCGATGGTACCGCGCGTCGCAGTTGCAGCGCGACCTCCTCGTAGACGCCGTCCAGCGAGATCGCCTCAGCCAGCGCGATTCCCGTGTTGATCAAGGCCTCGCGAGACCGATGACTCCGTGTGATGTCGACGGTCGAGAATACGAATCCCGTCACGTCTGCGCCGCTTTGCAACGCCGTGACCTGCATGAGAAAGACACGCTCTTCGGTCGCGGAATTGCACGGAAACTCCCAGCGCACGACCGGAATGCGATGATGTCGCAGGAGCGTCATGGCCCGCAGGATCTGATCGCGCGAGGCGTCGTCCGCCACACTGTCGAACACTGAGCAGCCTACAACCGCCGCCTCCGGTGCAATCAGCGGCGCACCGTTGTCCTCGGCATACTGCGACCAAGCGCGATTCGTCGACGTAACCCGTCCCTCGAGATCTACCGACCAGATGGTCATCGGCAGCGCATCGAGGACTCGCCGAGAAAATGGCGATCGGTCGAGGGCGATGGTTGGAATCGAGACGAGTTCAGTCACCCGCTCAACATACGAGGCGTCAGAAACGCGAACAGGGGCGCGACATGTCGCGCCCCTGCCCCAAACTGGTTGGACCGAGCGCTATCGACGGCCGCCTTTTTTGGCAGGCTTCTTCGCGACGGCCTTTTTCGAAGCTGGTTTCTTTGGCGTCGGCTTCTTTGGTGTCGGTTTCTTTGGTGTCGGTTTCTTCGCCGCCGCCTTCTTCGCCGCAGCTTTCTTGGGCGCCGCTTTTTGGGGCGCCGCTTTTTGGGGCGCTGCTTTCTTTGCTGGCGCCTTCGTCGCCACCGGCTTGGCCGCGGCCTTCTTCGACGGAGCGTTCACCGGTGCCTTTGCTGGCACCTTGGCAACTGGCTTGGCTGGTGCCTTGACCGGTGCCTTGACCGGTGCCTTCGCGGCCGGCACGGCCTTGAGCGCAGCTTTTGGTGCGACCGTGGCCGCTGGCTTCAGAGGCGCCGTTGCTTTCGCCACTGCCGCCGCCGCATTCCCGACAGGCGCCGCCTTCACCGGCGTCTTTTTTGGCGCGGGCACCTTCGGCGCCGCTGCGCCGACCGGCGCGTCGATCTCCGCCGGCACCAGCGGCGGTTCCCCAGACTTCGGTGCCGGGGCCGCCTTGGGCTTGGGAGCGGGCTTCGGCGCACCAGGATTCTTCGGGGGACGACCCGGACCACGACGAACCATCGGCCCACCGAACATGTCCTCCTCCTCGTCCTCCTCGTCGGTCAGCTCCTCTTCGAAGCTGTCCTCATCCTCTTCGTCATCATCCTCCTCGTCGTCGTCTGCGCTGTCCCACAGACTGTCGCTGTCATCGGAGGGGACACCGTAGCCGTCGTCCTCCTCCTCCTCGTCGTACGATGAGCCGCCGTACCCCCCGAGGTCATCCACGTCATCGCTTCGATCGATGAACAGCATTTCTTCAGACGTCTCGTCGTCACGCGGCATCACTGCCTCCTCCACTGGATTGACTTGAACTCCACAGCATGCCGCCGCGGATGGCACGTCCCGCGCAGCCCTGAGGGATGCAGCGATCACGGCCGGTGTCGGGACTACGCACTGCTGGCAGGCACCAGCGGGCGAATCCCACGGTTACACCTACTACATGGAGATGTGCGCCACGTCAAGCGCAGTGCACGCCTTCGTGTTCACGGCGTTGCACAGCGGGGAACGGGTGGTGGGGTCGAATCACGTAATCTGGGGCAGTTCCGGGATGCTTCCACGGCGTACTACGGCTGCCAGCGAGTCGTAAATCTGCGGCTCGAGGAGTCGGCCCGACTGGCTGAGGAGATAGTCGAGCGTCGTGGCCGCGGAAAGCGGATCGCGGTAGGCGCGTTTGGACGTGAGGGCGTCAAAGGCGTCCGCAGCGGTCAGAATGCGCCCTCCGAGGGTGATGGAGTCCTCAGCGAGCCCTCTGGGGTAGCCACTGCCGTCCCAGTGCTCGTGATGATCCTGGATGAACACGAGGGCCTCGCCGAGGTGCCGCAGGGGGGAGAGTATCTCGACGCCGATCCGAACATGGTCCTTGACGTGCGCGAATTCGTCTTCAGTCAGCGGACCCGCCTTGTTCAGCACGGCTTCGCGAATGCCGATTTTGCCGACATCGTGGAGACGCCCGGCCAATCGCACCTGTTCGACAAACTCGTGCGGCATCCTCAGTTCTTCGGCGATGGCCGCCGAGAGCTCTGCCACACGATGTGAATGCCCGCGCAGATAGACGTCCTTGGCTTCCATCGCATTGATCAGCGTCTCGGCGACGCTGACCGTCAATGCGCGCAACGCGTGTTTCTCCCGTTCGAGATCGAGCGTGCGCGCGGCCACTTCTTCGCGAATCAGTCGGTCGACCGCGCGCCGCTCCATGGCGTGCGTCCGACGGGCGAGGGCACGCTCGACCGCCGCCTGAAGGTCAGGGAGCTCGACGGGCTTGGTGAGGTAATCGAATGCGCCAGCCGAAAGGGCTTCGGTTGCCGAACCCGCATCGTTCACCGCCGTCAGCATGATGATCCCGATGTCGCAGTCGAGCGCAACGGCCCGCGGCACGATCTCGAGACCGGTCATCCCCGGCATACGGAGATCGCACAACATCAGGGCATACCGATGGACCGCCAGCGCCGCGAGTGCTGTCGGCCCAGAGTCGGCAACATCGACCTCGAAACCGCGCGTGCGCAGAAACCGGCTCAGGGCGAGTCGAATCGTGGATTCGTCATCGACCACCAGAATCCGCTTGAGCGCGTCATCCGCCATCGCGGCCGCGGCAATAACGATGGCCTGCAGCGCATTGCTCGGTGTCGTCGTGATCATTCGTCGAGGGGCTGAGCGGGAGCTGATGTGACAAAAACGCTGCCGGACCGGACTTCAGCAAGCACGTCGGCAGGTTTTGCCACGAGCGGAAGCGACACGGTCACCGTGGTGCCGACGCCTGGCTCGGATTGAACATCGATGCGACCGCCGTGCGCCTGCACGATGCCGTAGCTGACGCTGAGTCCGAGCCCCGTCCCAACGCCGGCGGGCTTCGTCGTGAAGAAGGGCTCGAAGATGCGTCGTCGCACCTCGGCGGACATGCCGCGGCCGGTATCCGTGACGCTGACGAGCACCTCGTCGACGGTCGCGCTCGTGCGGACGGTCAATGTGCGTGTCGGCGTGTCGCTCATCGCATGTTCGGCGTTGCTGATGAGATTGATCAGCACCTGCTGCAAATTCTGCAGATCGCCCGGAACATCGGGGATCGAGGAATCCGTCAGCCGTTCAACCTGCACGCCTGCGTTGCGCAGCGGATAGGCGCGCAGTCGCAGCGTCTGCCCGATCAGATCGTTGATGTCGATCGGTCGGATCTTCGCGTCCGTTTTTCGGGCAAAGAGCAGCAGATCGTGGATGACGGCTTTCGCGCGATCGCTCTCCTTTTTGATCAGCTGCACCGACTCGAGTTGTTCACCATCCAACGGCTCCTCGAGCAGTAACTGCGCAAACGCCGAAATGCCGGTCAGTGGATTGTTGATCTCGTGCGCCACACCCGCCACGAGTTCGCCGAGTGCAATCATTTTTTCCGTGTGGCGCAGCTGCTCCTCCAGCCGGCGGTCTGCTGTCATGTTCCGCACGCTGACGACCTGTCCGAGCACGTCGCCCTCCTGTGCCAACAGCGGACTGATGGTGACCGTCGCCGGAAACTCGCTATCATCCCGACGGCGATGCACATGCTGAGCAAGACTGATGCCGGCATCGAGCATACCATCCGCATCCCGTCGCAACCGTCGCGGATCCACGCCGACGACGAGCTGGTCAAAATTCATGTCCATCAGTTCGACCTGCGACCATCCGTACTCGCGAGCGGCGGCGGGATTGGCATACCGTACGCCCACGCGATCGAGAATGAAAATCGGGTGATCAATCGTCGTCAGGGCCGTGGCCAGCAGGTGCTCGCGTTCGCGCCCGAGCCGCTCCTCTTCATCAAGCGACAGGACATCGAGCGCGAGCGCGAGTGACGTGGCGAGGCGTTCGAGGGTGACACGGTCGCGTCGCGTCAACGGCGCCGTAGTCGGGGCGCTGACCAACAGCACGCCGAGCGTCTTGTCGCGCGCCGCGAGCGGTACCACGAACCCCCACTCGTCCGGCAGCGTGACGTCCACATCCGCGGGAGAGATCGCGCGCCAACTCGGCAATTCGCGCGGGCGCCCGTCGGGGCAGATACCGACGATTCCTTTTGCACTGACCGGGCGTCTGCCGCGTAGCACGTCCAGCGTGCCGCTGGCGGCGACGTATTCCATCACGCCGTCGCGCGCACGCGACAGGCCGATGGCTTTGCCGATGGACGGCACGAAACGATCGAGCACGTTCAGCAGTTCGGTCGCTCCGTCGGCGACGTTCATCGCATGCAGGGTGACCCGAGCCAACTCGGCGGCGCCCTCGGCGCGCTGGCGCTGGAAATCCTGCAGCGTGAAGAGTCGCGATGTTTCGACTGCCGCGCCGGCCTGACGTGCGAGGATCGTGAGGAGATCGAGGTCCTGCAAATCAAAAGCATCTGGCGTCGGGCCGAGCACGCGCAGGACACCCGCGCTGCGACTGCCATATCGCACGGCGGCGCACAGTTCCGATGCACCGCGCGGCCAGAAGGCACTGGCTGCCAAGTGAACCGCCAATCGCGGAACACCACTGCGCATGGTCTCGCGCGCGAGCGCCAACTCTTCCTCTGTGGCGGGCATACTCTCGACATGGAAGCCGTCGCGTGTCATGATGACGCGCGACAGACCGGTCGCCGAGATCGCCAGAATGTCGCAGACCATGTGCGGGATGACCGCGCGTACCGCGTCGGCGATCGCTCCTGGGAGCGCTTCCGGGTCTGTGACGAGCGTGAGTTGGTGTTGCGCGCGCGCCATGGCGGCCAGTCGCACGGCGCGACGTTCGAGTTCTGCCAGGTAATTGACGTTGCGATAGGCGATTGTGACCTGCATCGCGATATCCATCAAGAGGCGTCGCTCCTCCTCGTCGAAACGATGCGCGTCGGCATATCGGACACTCAGCAGCCCGCGCGGTTGCCCGTCGAACACCAGTGGCAGCAGCGCCAGGGCATGCACGCCGGCGTCGAGCAGTTCGTCACGGCCAAACGATTGAATGCGATCGGTTTGTTCGACGAGATCCTCAATGAATATCGGCGTCGCGGTGCGAACGACGTCGCCCAAACAGGACGTGCCGAAGCCACTGGCGACGCGCGACGGACTGATGGTGCCGGCGCCCCACTGGTACTCGAGTCGAGCGTGCTCGAGTTGTGGACCGGCCTCGTAGAGCGCCATCCCCGCCGCGTGCAATTCGTGGTGCAGCACGTCGGCGATGCCGGTGTACACGGCGTCGCGCGATTTCGCCTCAGCCAGCACGCGTGCCGTACGCGCGAGCACCGCATTGTGCCGCGCGGCGAGGGCGGCGTCCTCGGCGCGCAATCGAGCGTCGGCGGCGGCGTCCTGTGCGCGCCGGACGAGACGCTGATGGCGCAGCACCAGCGCACTGTGGTCGGCGAGGTGCCCGAGCCACTCGATGTCGTGCGATGAATACGCACCGCACGTCGAGTTGATACACAACAACAATCCCGACACGCTGCCGTCGAGCACGATGGGGGCGACGGCCGCCTGTCGGATCTGCAATGCCGCACGGAAGCGCGCGTCGATCCGGGGATCGTTGGCATCGTTCGTGAACACGGCACGACCCGTCGCGATGACCTCACGAAAGAGCGACGGGCCTGGCTGGATCTCGAACTGCTGGCCCTCGAACGCGCGAACGAGTCCGCTGGTGCCGATGGCGCGAAAGCGCTCACCGTCGAGTTCGAGCACACATCCGCCGTCGGCCTGCACAAACTCCTGCGCGGCCACGGCAAGGCGACGCAGCAAGTCCTGATCGGTGAGGGCGCTACTGGCCAGGTCACGCACGAACTGCGCGAGCGCCGACGCCGCGCGCTGTGCGCTGGACACCCCGTCGCCCGGAGTGTCCGGGTGTGGCCGCGAAGGCGTGCGCGTATCGGACGACGTACTCACATGCGAAACCGCCTAGGCGGATTACTCCGCGAACTCGACCGTGAACGGTCGGGTAATAAGTTCCGCTGCCATCTCGTCCTCCGAGCGGCACCGGACGGTTTCGCGGCCTCGCTTACCGTGGTCCTGCGATGCTTCTATGCACAACATACGTCCAGACCGCGCGCGCTGTTCGAAACCACCGGAGTCAGTTCTTTCGGGCCTCGGCAACGGCCCGATTGATCTCTGCCCGATGATTCGCGTAATCGGCATTCTTGGTCGCCAATTCAGCCTCGAGTGCACCGAGCAGCCGCTTGTCGAAGCCTCGGGCCGCGGCCTCGTTCTTGTCCATACGTGCGGCGCGCGCGCCGAGGAGCAGTCCCAGTAACGACTTTGGTTGCGCTCTCAGGATCGTATCGGCCTGCGCCGTGACGATGGTTCCCGTCCCGACGACTTCGGCGACACGCCCATAGTGGTACCGTTCATCGAGCGTCGGGCGTTCGAGCATTTCGTGCGCCGTCATCGCCATCGGGGCGAACCGGGCGACGGAATCGACCTTCCCGGATTCCGCATACTCCATCACGCGCACGTAGAGGCGGCTGGCGCGCTCGGACGGGGACATGTTGGCGATGTCGGGCGCCGCACCGTCGCCGGACGAACTATTGGCTTTGCCGACGTTCTGACCCGCGAACATAGCCACGAGCGCCAGAACGGCCAAAAAGGCAATGCCCCACGGCAGCACGGACGCCGCGGAGGGGGCGCCAATCGTCGCCGATCGCGCTTCGATCACGGGGAGCCCGTCGCCCACCGGGGTGCCGCAACGATGGCAGAAACGGGCACTGGCAGAGCACGCGGCACCGCAGGCGGCGCAGAAGCTGGTGCCTGAAGCCGAGAGGCCGTTTGCGCGCGCGGTCGAAGAAGTCATGTTCGTGGAATACTACCGGAGCAGGGGCTGCTGCGCGTACCCTATGACTGTTCGATTCCCTCTCCTTTCCCGGATCCGTGCCAGCACCCAGTCGATCGCTTGTTCCATCAGACCTAAGCGGCGCCACCACGAGTGACATTCTCGAGCTCGCCGAGGCACAGCAGGTCCGCTTCCTCCGATTGCAATTCACGGACATTCTCGGCGTTATCAAGAATGTCGAGATTCCGTCGTCGCAGTTTCGGAAGGCGTTGCAGGGCGACATCATGTTCGACGGTTCGAGCATCGAAGGCTTCGTACGTGTCGAGGAATCAGACATGCTGCTGGTGCCCGATCTCTCGACCTTTCAGATCTTTCCGTGGGGCGATCCGTCGGCCCGCGTTGCGCGCGTGATCTGCGATGTGACGATGCCGAACGGCACACCGTTCACCGGTGATCCGCGCGGCGTGCTGAAGCGTCAGGTCGCGAAGGCGGCGGAGCAGGGCTTCGTCATGAACGCCGGTATGGAGGCGGAGTTCTTCCTGTTCAAGCCGGCCGCTGATGGGCGTCCGGCCACCGACACGCATGACGTTGGCGGGTATTTCGATCTCGCACCGATGGATCTTGGCGAAGATGCCCGCCGCGCGATTGTCGATGCCTTGGAGCAGATGGGATTTGAAGTCGAGGCCGCCCACCACGAAGTCGCGCACGGGCAGCACGAGATCGATTTCCGGTATGCCGACGCGCTCCGCACGGCGGACAACATCGCGACCTTTCGATTTGTCGTGAAGCAGGTGGCGCGACAGTTTGGTCTGATTGCGTCCTTTATGCCGAAGCCGGTGTTCGGACAGAACGGCAGCGGTATGCATACGCATCAGTCGCTGTTCAAGAGTGGACAGAACGCATTCTGGGATCCGCAGCGCGAATGGGCCCTCTCGAAGACGGCACTGCACTACATCGGCGGACTGCTGAAGCATGCGCGCGCGATGTGTGCGGTCACGAATCCGCTCGTGAATTCGTACAAGCGCCTGGTGCCGGGATTCGAGGCGCCGGTCAATGTCGCTTGGAGCATGCGGAACCGGTCGCCGATGATTCGGGTTCCAGAGCGCCGAGGGGCCGGGACGCGATTGGAGTTGCGCACGCCCGATCCGAGTGCGAACCCGTATCTGACGCTGACAGTGATGCTCGCCGCGGGATTGGATGGATTGGCGACGGAAGCTGACTGGCGCGAGCCCATCAACACGAATATCTGGGAGATGTCGTTCCGGGAACGTCGTCGATTGCGAGTCGATGATCTGCCGCACGATTTGAACGAAGCCTGCGATGAATTGGAACGCGATGATGTGCTGATCGCGGCGCTGGGCGAGCACATCGCCGAACATTTTTTGGCGGCCAAGCGGGCGGAGTGGCGCGCGTATAATCAGCAGGTCACGCCGTGGGAGCTGGAGCGGTATCTGGCACGATACTGAGTGAGTAGGGAGTACGGAGTCGTGAGCAGGGAGAAACGGCTGAGTACGGAGAGACGGTGGGTTTTCGATGGTCAACAGTCGGCGTTTCCTTCTCGTTACCGGAACAGAGCTATGGATCGGCGTGATTTCCTCAGAACATCAGCGGGTGCGGCGGCGGGATTGACCGCGTTGTCAGCGATCGGGGCGCCTGCGGCGGGTGCGAGTGCGTCGTCGCGCGCGTTCGCGGACGATGTGCTGTCGCAGAAGTATCCGTTCGCGCTGCCACCGCTGGGGTACGCCGACAACGCCGTCGAGCCGGCGGTCGACGCGCAGACGATGTCGATTCATCACGACAAGCATCACGCGGCGTACGTGACCAATCTGAACAAGGCGCTGGAGACGCAGCTGCCGCTGCAGGGGAAGACGCTGCGCGACCTTTTAACGGGGCTCGCGACGTTGCCAGATGGCGTACGAAATGCCGTCCGCAACAACGGCGGCGGGCACGCGAATCATGCGATGTTCTGGACACTGCTCGCGCCGAACGGCGCGAAGGCACCACGCGGCGCACTGGCATCGGCGATCATGCGAGATTTCGGATCGATCGCTTCGTGCACGACGGCAATGAAAGCCGCCGGGCTCGCGCAGTTCGGCTCTGGCTGGACATGGCTGGTGCGCGATGGTGGTGGCACGTTGAGCGTGCGGGGAAGCGCCAATCAGGATACGCCGCTGACGGACGGCATGAAGCCAATTATCGGCGTCGATGTGTGGGAACACGCGTACTACCTGAAGTATCAGAATCGGCGCACGGACTACCTCGACGCCGTGCTGGCGGCGCTGAACTGGGACGCGGCGGGCGCCGCCTTCGCGTGACGAGCGCTGCGCCGTTCACGCCGCCGTTCGAGAACTCGTGCGGGACGCCCTTCGCGCCCGTCCCGGTCACGATGAGCGGCGGCGTGATCCGCCTTGAGCCGTTGGGGTTGGAACACGCCGAGGGACTGCTGGCGGCGGGACACTACGAGAGTCTTTGGCGTGTCACCGTCCAGCCGCCATTGACGACGCCGCAGGCGGTGACGGTGTACTTACGGCAAGCGGCGGAATCGCTGGCCGCCGGATTGGAGGTTCCGTTTGCGATCATGCTGCGGGCGACGGGTGAGCTGGTCGGCGCGACGCGTTGGATGGATATCTCGCGGCCCCATCGTCGTTGCGAGATCGGGGCGACGTGGGTGACACCGGCGCATCAACGTTCGGCGGTCAACACGGAAGCCAAGCTCCTGCAGATGACGCATCTGTTCGATGTACTTGGTGCCCATCGCGTGCAGTACAAGACGGACGTGCGCAACGTGCAGTCGCAGCGCGCGCTCGACGGGATCGGCGCCGTACGCGAAGGCGTGTTACGACGACACATGGTGGTGCGGGATGGCTTCGTCCGCGATTCCGTGTACTACGGCATCACCGACGAGGATTGGCTGCGCGTGCGGCGCATTCTCGAAGACCGACTGACCAGTCGAGGCGCATGATGGGATCCTGTACATTGTCTGCGTACACGGGACGCCGGGTCGTGCGCGAACTTGCGATGCTGTGCGTCGCTGTTATTGTCGGCGGCGTCTCGACATCGCGTGCCGCGGCGCAGGCCGGGCCGTCGCTGGTGATTCTCGTGCGCCACGCTGAGAAGGCCGCCATGCCTGGTGATGATCCGCCGATCAGCGATGTCGGTCATGCGCGCGCGTTGGCACTTGCGATGGCGCTCAAGGTGTCGCCGCCGTCGACGATCATCGTGTCGTCCCGCAAGCGAACGGCGGAGACGGCCGAGGAGGTCGCGAACGCGACGGGCGTGACGCCGCAGGTTATCTCGCTCGATGGCGGCGGTGCGGCAGCCATCGCCGCGGCTGCCGCAGCAGTGCGACGGGCGACGGGCGTCGTGCTGGTCGTTGGTCACAGCAATACGGTGCCGGCGATCATCAAAGCGCTGGGAGGGCCCACGCTTCCGGATATCTGTGACGCGACGTACAGCCACTTCTTCGTGCTGACCCTTGCGCATGACGCACAACCCGCCGCGCTTGTGATCGCGCGTTACGGCGCAAACGAGGGCGCACCGCCGCCGACCTGCGTCGGCATGACGCCGAAATAGCGCGCGTCGACCCATGCACGATGGCCCCCCAGTGTCGACTCCATTGCGGGCCACGAAACACACCATAGCGTTACTCTGGCACGCGATGGACGCGCTGCACTCTCGCAGGTCGTCACACTTTTCGGGTGAACCGCACGACCCCATGGACTATTACCTGACGACGATGGTGCTCGGTGGCGTGGGACTCGCCGCCATGGCCTTCGGCGGTGGTTCGTCGCACAGTCACGGTGCGCACGGTGCGCACGGTGCGCACGGTGCACACGGTGCACATGGGGGCGGCCACTCCGGCGGTGGGCAGGTACACGGCGGGTCGCACGGAGCATCACAGGCCGCATCGCATGGTGTGTCCCATGGTGCTCATCAGGGTGCCCACGCGAACACTGGTGGGGGCGTCGGTGCTGCCGTCGCGTCGTTGATGTCACCGCGCGTCTTGTTCACGGTGTGTCTGGGGATTGGCGCGACCGGGCTCGCGTTGCGCCCCGTGCTTGGCGGACTCCCACTGTTCCTTGCCGCGCTGGCCGGAGGCATCGTGCTCGAGCGACTGATCGTCGCGCCGATCTGGGCGTTGGCCTTTCGTTTCGAGTCACGTCCGGCGTTGACGCTCGAGAGCTCGGTCGACGGCGAAGCGACCGTCGTGAGCACCTTCGATGCGAACGGTCAGGGCCTGATTGCGATCGAAGTGGACGGTCAGGTGATGCAGGTGCTGGGAACGCTGCGGGCGGATGATCGCGCCATTGCCGGTCGCATCGCCGTCGGTACCCGCGTTCGCATCGAGGCGGTCGATGCTGGACGGAATCGCTGTACGGTCGCGCTACTCTAAACGCGACGGCACGCATACACGGTGAAACGGAGCTTCTCGAAATGAACGGTTTGGAATCCAGTGGTGTGATCATCATCGTGGTGATCGCGCTCGTGCTGTTTCTCATCCCAGCGATCGTTGCGAAGTTCCTGCGCAACGTCGAAGCCGGTGAGATTCGCCTCGTGAGCTGGCTCGCTGGCGGGACGGTGATCTACCGCGGGCCTGGCAAGTCGAAGGAAATCCCGCTACTGACGACGGGCACGACGATCTCGAGCAAGGTGATCAACGTCGATCTCGACATCACCGATCAGACGGCGGATGTGGACGAGAACGGCACGCCCCGACCGATCAAAGTGCGCGTCCTCGCGAGTGCCATCGTCTCGGCCGGGGACACGGATCTGTTGATTAAGACCGCCGCGAATCGCTTTTTCTCGAAACGCGACGCAGACCAGATCAGCACGTTGACCGACCTGCTGTCGAGCTCGGGGCGTCGCGCAATCAATCTCCTTACGCACGATCAGCTATTCTCGGCGAAGGCGACGCCGTCGGCGTCCCGTGCCTTGCTGCCGGATTCGTCGGGCAATCAATTGCCCGCGCGCATCGCGCCGGCGCCGGTGTCGATCGCCCATTCGGACGTCGGCACGGTTGCGGAAGACGAGGATGATCCGCTGGCGGTGATCATTCGCAAGGCGTGTTCCCGCGAACTGACCGATCTGGGGCTGATCTTCAATTCGCTCAATATCAAGATCGTGCAGAGCGAGGTAGCCGAGGCGCGTCGTCGTCAATCGGCGGCCGAAGCACAGGCCAATGCGGAAATCGTCGCGGCGACGCAAAATCGTCGCGCGAAGGAAGCGCAGTTGGACGCCGAACGAGCGATCAGCGACAAGCAGCGTGAACTGGAGCAGACGAAGGCGTCGAATGCCGCCTTGGTCGCACAGGCGGAAGCGAAGCGCCAGGAGGCGGCCGGGTTGCAGCGCACCGCCGAGCTCGACGCCACACAGATTGCCCAGGCTCGCGCGGACGCCGCCATCGTGCGACTGGAAGCCGAGGCATCGGCTGACGCGGATGCGATTCGTATTAGACGGATCGCTGACGCGACAGCCGAGAGCATCAACAAGGTGAATACGGCGATTCAGGCCGGTGGTGAGTCGTACTTCCGCTATCGCCAGATCGAGATGCTTCCGATGATCGCGCCGGCCATTGCGTCGGCGCTGGCGGCCGCGAAGCTGGTCACCGTGTCCAGTGGGGGCGACGGCGCGCCGGAGACGGCGACCAACAACATCCTGCAGGTCATCCAGACCGTCATCGCTGCCCAGCTGGTATCGAGAGAAAAGCTGATCGACGGCGGCGATTCGAAGTAATGACGGAAGCCCGGGGGGTCGGTAGCTTTCGCCCATGACTTCCCCCGGCGCGCCGGCCAGCTATCTCATCGGCATTGTCACGGTCTCCGATCGGGCGAGCGCCGGCATCTACGAGGACCGTTCGGGCCCCGCCATCGTGTCGGTGCTCGAACGGTGGATTGCGACGCCATTCACGCCCATCGTGCGTGTGATCGCCGATGAGCAGCCGTTGATCGAGGCGACACTGCGTGAGCTGGCGGACGTCGTGCATTGTCCGCTTATCGTGACGACGGGCGGGACGGGACCGGCCACGCGCGACGTCACGCCCGAAGCCACGGTCGCCGTGTGTGATCGATTGTTGCCCGGCTTCGGCGAACAGATGCGAGCCGTGTCGGTACGGACCGTGCCGACCGCCATCCTGTCTCGGCAACTGGCGGGAACGCGCGGTGCCTCGCTGATTGTAAATCTCCCCGGGAGGCCGGCCGCGATCGAAGAGTGCTTGGGCGCGGTCTTCGCCGCGATTCCGTACTGCATCGACCTGATTGGTGGGCCCCGCTTCGAGAGCACGGCCTCGGCCCCCGCCGCCTTTCGTCCACAAGGATCCTGATATGACGCTCTCTCCCGATCTGCTGACAATTTTAGTGTGCCCGAAATGCAAGGGCGCGCTCGAGTACCGGGCGAACGCGCCTGAAGCGCTGATTTGCCGAACGGATCGACTGGTCTATGCGGTGCAAGACGGCATTCCCGTGATGCTGATCGACGAAGCACGCGCGCTCGACGACGAATGAGCAGCGCGGAGATGTTGCGCGATACGGTCCTGCGGCTGATCATGCGCGATCTGCAGGCGATGCAGCGCGAGATTGCGGCGTATCCCGACGATGCCTCGCTCTGGACGGTACCGTCGGGAATTTCGAATTCCGGCGGAACGCTTGCCCTGCACCTGTCTGGCAACCTACGCGGCTTTATCGGCGCGATGCTGGGTGGCAGCGGCTATGTGCGCCACCGGGAGAGCGAATTTGCGCTGCGCGGATTGTCACGCGACGTCGTGATCGCGGAACTGGTCGATGCGGAACGACAGGTGATTGGCGCGCTGCGTGCGCTCGATCTCGCGACGCTGGATGCCGATTTCCCGATCGTCGTCATGGAGACGACCATGAGCACCGGCGTATTCTTGCTGCACCTCGCCGCACATTCGGCGTATCACCTTGGCCAAGTCGACTATCATCGTCGACTGAGCACCGGAGACGGCAGCACCGTGAAGACCATCAGCATTCCCGCCATGGTAGCGCCGTTGCCTGAGGTGCGTGCGGTATGAGCGATCCGCTGAACCCCACGTGGCGCGACGGAACGCGGGTTGTGCACGCGGGCCTGCCACCGAAAGCGAATGGCACGCCGTATCTGCCCGGGCCGACGTTCGCGGCGCCCTATCACGTCGCTGGCGATCCCGCCGATTCAGCATTCACGTACGGACGTTTTCACAATCCGACGTGGCAATGCTACGAAGCCGCGCTCGAGGAACTCGAAGGAGGTCCGTCGGTGTTGTTTCCGTCGGGGATGGCGGCCAGCGCGGCGGTGCTTGCCACGGTGCTCCGTCCCGGCGACACGCTCGTCATGCCCTCGGAGAGCTACTACACCACGCGCCTGATCGCGACCGACTATTTCGCTGCGCACGGTGTGAACGTCGTGATGGCAGCAACGGCAGGGAACGCACAGCGTGAGTTGCTCGATGGGGCGAAGTTGCTCTGGCTCGAGTCGCCGACGAATCCGCAGCTCGATGTGTGCGATATCGCGATGTTGTGCGACGCCGCCCACGCGGCCGGCGCCCTCGTCGCCGTCGATAACACGACGGCGACGGCACTGGGCCAGCGTCCGCTCGCGCTGGGTGCGGACTTCGCGGTGGTGTCCGATACCAAAGCGATGACGGGGCACGCCGATGTGGTGCTCGGACACGTGGCGGCGCGTGATGTCGTGTGGGCCGATGCCGTGCGGACGTATCGCACACGCATGGGCTCCATCCCGGGGCCGATGGAAGTGTGGTTGGCCCATCGATCGCTGGGGACGCTGTCGGTTCGCTTGCAGCGCCAGTGCGAGTCCGCATTGGCGATCGCGACCTATCTGTCGACGCACGATAAGGTGATGCGCGTGCGCTATCCCGGTTTGCCGGGTGATGCGTCGTATCCGACTGCGTCGAAGCAGATGACGATGTTCGGCCCGGTGATCGGTTTTGAATTGGCCGATCGCGCGGCGGCCGAGCGTTTTTTCGCGGCGTCCGAGTTGGTATTCGAGGCGACGAGTTTCGGCGGCATTCACACGAGTGCCGAACGCCGCGCGCGCTGGAATGCCGACGCGGTGGGCGAAGGGTACATCCGACTCAGCATTGGTCTCGAGGATGTGCGAGACCTGTTGCACGACTTTGCGATTGCCCTCGCGGCGATCTAGGGGAATAGATGGCGGATTCAATGGATCGACGGGATTTTGTCGCCGCATCACTGGTGGCGGGTGCCGCGATGTTGGCCCCGCGCATCGCGGGTGCGTCCTCGACTGAGGCCGCCGAGGCAGCGCGACATGCTGCCCACGAGACGGCCGCGCCGCCGTTCGCGTATGCCGAGCTGTCGGTCGCCATGATGCAGTCGCGTATGACGGCGGGGACGCTCACGTCGCGCGCGTTGACGGCGGCCTATCTCGCGCGCATCACGGCCGTCGACGCGAGTGGCCCCTCGCTGCACGCGGTGATCGAGGTGAATCCTGACGCGCTGTCGATCGCGGCGGCGATGGACGCCGAACGCAAAGCGGGCACGGTGCGCGGACCGATGCACGGGATTCCTGTGTTGATCAAGGACAACATCGACACGGCCGACAAAATGCAGACCACGGCCGGGTCGTTCGCACTCGTGGGCCAGCCAGCGCCACGTGACGCGTTCATTGCGGAACGATTGCGCGCCGCCGGCGCGGTCATTCTCGGCAAGACGAACCTGAGCGAATGGGCAAACTTTCGGTCGACGCGCTCGTCGAGCGGATGGAGCGGTCGCGGCGGACAGACACGCAACCCGTACGTGCTGGATCGTAATCCGTGCGGTTCGAGCGCCGGCACGGGTTCGGCGATTTCGGCGAACCTCGCCGCCGTCGGTATCGGCACGGAAACCGACGGATCGATCATCTGCCCGTCGTCGATCTGCGGATTGGTCGGCATCAAGCCCACTGTGGGACTGGTGAGCCGAAGCGGCATCATTCCGATCAGTGTCACCCAGGACACGGCCGGTCCGATGACGCGTACGGTCGCAGACGCTGCGGCGCTGCTCAGCGTCATCACCGGTGAGGACCCCCGTGATCCGGCGACGGCAGGGAGTGCCGCGCACCGGTCCGTGGACTACACGAAGTATCTCGATGCGAAGGCGTTGTCGGGCGCACGGATCGGCGTCGCGCGCAACATGGCGGGCTTCAATCCGAATGTTGATGCCGTATTCGAGCAGGCGATCGCGGCGATGAAGGCGGCGGGTGCCACCGTGATCGACACGGACGTACCGACCGTCGGCAAAACCGACGAGCCAGAAAGTGCAGTGCTGTCGTACGAGTTCAAGGACGGCATCAACGCGTACCTGGCGTCGCGCGGCTCGACGACGCGCATGAAGACGCTCGCTGATCTGATTGCGTTCAATCGCGACAACGCGTCGCAGGAAATGCCCTGGTTCGGACAGGACCAGTTCGAGAAGGCACAGGCTAAGGGGCCGTTGACCGAAGCGACGTATACGGATGCACTGGCCGCGTGCCGACGGCTCTCTCGCTCGGAAGGGATCGACGCCGTGATCACGTCGCGCAACGTGGACGCGATCATCGCACCATCAAACGGCCCGTCGTGGCCAACCGATTGGTTGAACGGCGATCACTTCACCGGCGGCAATACCAGCGTCGCGGCGGTCGCCGGCTATCCGAGCATCACGGTGCCGATGGGATTCGTCGGGTCGCTGCCGGTTGGCCTGTCGTTTATCGGCGGGGCGTGGAGCGAGGGACGGCTGATCGCGCTCGCCTATGCCTTCGAACAAGCGACCAAGGCGCGTCGGGCACCGACCTTCCTCAAGACACTGGCCGCATCCCACGCGTGAACCCCACGGCATGAGTGAATCGGAAAGCCGCTCGAATCGGACCAAGGCGCTCGTCGCACTCGGCGTCGCGGTTGGCGTCGGGATTGCCGCGTGGATCGGACTCTCCAGCGCGACGCAACGTGGCATCGAGCGGCTGGCCGCCATCGATCGGGCCCGCGGCACCTGCGAACGTTCGTGGATTGCCGCCCGCTCGCGCGCGGAAACACTGCTGGTCGATCGCGTCGCGCTGGCCGATACGATCGATCCGCGATCCGATCAGGCGCTGTCGCAATGCGGGGACTTACGGGACAAGGGCGCGAAGCCGCCGCCGAATGCGCGCGAGATGAATGGCGACCCGATGCCGCGCGGGCTCCGTTGATGCGCCGTCATCACGTGCGCCGTCCGTTGCTGGCGTTCGGCATCGTCGTGCTGCTCGCGATCATGATCGCGTTCATGATTGTGCCTAGCATGGTCGACTCGACGATGAACAACGTGCTGACCACGACGCCGCCGGCACCGTCGGCCGCCGCGCTCGCACTACACCGGACGCTGTTCGTCGCGGACCTGCATGCGGATCAACTGCTCTGGGCGCGCGATCCGTTGACGCGGAGTGCGCGCGGGCACGTCGACGTGCCGCGCTTGCAGGAGGGCAATGTCGGACTGCAGCTGTTTTCGGTCGTCACGAAGACGCCACGTGGCATGAATTACGATCACAATACCGGCGAGATCGATAACATTCTGCTGCTCGCGATCGCGCAGCGGTGGCCGATTGCGACGTGGTCAAGCCTGCGCGCCCGCGCGCTGCATCAGGCGGATCGCCTGCACCAGGCAGCGGCGCGATCCGACGGGACGTTGACCGTCGTGACGTCGCGTGACGAACTGACTGCTTTCATGACGCGTCGCGCGCAGCAGCCGACGCTGGTGGCAGGGCTGCTGGCGATCGAAGGGCTGCATGCGCTCGATGGGAACCTCGCCAACGTCGATACCCTGTATGACGCGGGTTTTCGCATGATGGGGCTGACGCATTTCTTCGACAATGAGCTGGGCGGCAGCGCGCACGGCGTCACGCATGCGGGGCTCACGTTGTTCGGCCGAGACGTCGTGACGCGGATGGAGCAGCGCGGCATCATCGTCGATCTCGCTCATACCTCGCCGCAGATGAAGCGCGACGTGCTCGCGATAGCGAAACGGCCGGTGGTCGTGTCACACGGCGGTGTGGCGGCGACGTGCCCCGGACCGCGGAATCTGACCGACAATGAACTCCGCGCAATTTCGGCGAACGGCGGATTGGTCGGTATCGGCTACTGGGATGCAGCCGTCTGTCAGTTGACCGTCGACGCGATCGTCAAGGCCATGAAGCACGCGGCCGACATTATGGGCGTGCAGCATGTGGCGCTGGGCTCGGATTTCGACGGCGCGACGACCGAGCCGTGGGACACGCGCGCACTCGGTCTCATCACCGAGGGGCTGCTCAAGGCCGGCTTCTCCGTCGACGATGTCCGACGGATCATGGGCGGCAACGTGCTCGCCTTTCTCGAACAGCAGCTGCCGCCCGCCCCCTGATCGTGACGCTCGCCGCCTAGACGGCTCCCTACACGGCGAGTGCGACCTCGACGACGCGACCGTCGAACAGGTTCACTTCGCGATCGGCGTGACGCGCATAGCGTGCGTCATGGGTCACCATGCAGATGGTTGAACCGTTGCTGTTCAGTTCGCGCAGCAGATCCATGACGGCTTCGCCGTTTTTGGAATCGAGGTTTCCGGTCGGCTCGTCGGCGAGGAGGATCGCCGGATCGCCCGCCACGGCGCGCGCGACGGCGACGCGCTGCTGCTGACCACCGGATAGCTGCGGCGGATAGTGCTGGGCGCGATGCGTCATGCCGACGCGCTCGAGCGCAGCCTGCACGCGGTCACGTCGCTCGGTCGCGTTCATGTCGCGATACGTCAGCGGCAGTTCGACATTCTCGAACACGGTCAGGTCGCCAATCAGGTTGAAGGCCTGAAAGATGAACCCGATCTCGCGGTTGCGAACGCGGGCGCGGTCGATTGGTGCGAGTTGCGCCACTGACGTCCCGTTGATCAGGTACTCACCACCAGACGGTGCGTCGAGGAGCCCGAGAATCGATAGCAGGGTGGTCT
This sequence comes from Gemmatimonadaceae bacterium, assembly GCA_031366985.1. Classification (GTDB taxonomy): domain Bacteria; phylum Gemmatimonadota; class Gemmatimonadetes; order Gemmatimonadales; family Gemmatimonadaceae; genus Gemmatimonas. The sequence continues at coordinate 60,455 of JANLPE010000032.1, read as the reverse complement.
TGCCGCAGCCCGACGGGCCTGAGATCGCGACGTACTCTCCCTTCTTGATATCGAAGTGCACGTCGGCCAACGCGTGCGTCTCGACTTCGTCGGTGTAAAACACCTTTTTAATGCCCGACATCTTGATCAGCGTGTCACCGGCGACGGCCATATAGCACTCCAGAGCGAAAGACGAACGTGAGTGGATGCGTTACGTGAAGCCTTACCTGATCCGGACGCGATCGACGTTCGCGTACGCGGTCATGTCCGAGAGGATGAGTAGATCTCCGACGTTCAGCCCGCGGAGAATTTCGATGGTGTTGACCGAGTTGCGCCCGAGGAGGACGGGCACACGTACAGCGGCGTCGCCGCCATCGATGATCTTGAACAACGATACCGATCCGGTGCCAGCGCTCATGGCCGGACGTCCAGCGAAGACAATGTTCTGCAGTCGTTCGATCAGGATCGTCCCGTCGACATTGATGTCCGGCACCGCGCCGGGCGGCAGCGCGCCGTCAAGGACCACGTCGATTGTCACGTTGCCGCCGTTGGAACCCGGATCCTTTCGCGCGACGTGTCCCTTGACGATGCCATTGTGGGTGTCGATCGACGCCTGCTGTCCGAGCTGTACGTCCTTCGCCTGCGACTCGGGGATGCGAAGTACGGCCTTGAGTTTGCCGGGCTGCACGACCTTGGCGAGCGCCGTGCCCTCAGGAACCCACTGTCCCAGCTGCAGCGTGAGATCCTGCAGCACGCCCGCTTCCGGCGCGCGCACGTGCAGGGACGTCAGGCGCGCCTGCTGACTGTTGGCGATCGCCTGCAACTGCACGACGCGCGAGGCCTGCACGCTGAGCTGCGAGTCGATCGATTGTGCCATCAACGTCATGCGATCACGTTCGATGCGGTAGCGCGTCGTGAACTCCTCCGCCGACGCCTTGCGATTCGCCGCCTCGAACGGCGGCACGAGGCCCAGTCGAACGAGTGAATCCGCGGCACGCGCTTCTTGCGAGCTGCTGACGAATGCAGTCTTCATCGTCGCGACGAGCCCTTCCTGCGTGAGCAATGCGCCCTTCAGGTTTGTACGCAGATTGAGCAGATCGATCTGCGCCTGCCGCACCTGCTGCTCGGCCTGCATTGTCTGGATCTGCAGATCGGGGTTCGACAACTCGAGCAGCAGGTCATTGGCGGCGACGGCGCGCCCGGACTCGGAGCCCAGTCGTTCCACGCGCGCCGATGCCTGCGCCGTGATCCAGCGAATCCGCTCCGGCGCGAGCGTGCCGTTGCCGCGCACCTCGCGGACGACATCGCCACGCTTGACGGTATCCACCAACACCGCGGCGCGATCGATCGTCTGCGATGCCGGACCGAGGCGACTGATCGCGATGGTGGCGATCAGCAGGACACCGATGCCGACACCGATGCCGATGTTGCGCGTGCGGTTGGATTTGGGAGGACGAGCGATATCCATCAGACCACGGGTTCAGGACACATCAGGAAGTCGCCGTGCGGGCGAAGTGCGCCGCGCGACGGACATCGCACGAATTCAGTCGTAGCGGAGAGCCTGCATCGGGTCCGTCTGTGCCGCGCGGCGTGCCGGTAGATAGCCCGCGAGGACGGCGATGCCGGTCAACAATACGATCGACAGTACGAAGACCACCGGATCGTGGCCCTCCAGTCGGTACAGCAGCGACTGCGCGGCGCGGCCCAGACCCAACGCGGCCGCAACGCCCACCACGCCACCGAGGGCCAGCATGCGGCTCATCTGCGCCATCACGAGTCGCTGGACGCGACGACCGTCAGCGCCGAGTGCCATGCGCACACCGATTTCGCGTGTCCGCTGTGCCACGGAGTACGCCAACACGCCGTAGAGACCGACGCTGGCGAGCAGCGTGGCGAGCACCGCGAAGGCGGCGGCGAGAATGCTGATCATCCGATCGAGGAAGACGTTCTCGCGGACCTGTTGCGGCATCGTCTTGAGGTCTTGTACCGGCAACGTGGGATCGATGCGCTTCATCGTCGCCGTGATGGTCTTGAGCAGTTGCTCGGGCGGCAACGACGACTTCACGTAAAAATATAGTGAACCGGCGCTCGCATCCTGACGCCACGGCCGGAAGAAGAGCGCCGGCACCGAGTCTTTCACAGACGCGTACTTCGCGTTCTGCACGAGGCCGACAATTTGAATGTTGAGCGAGTCCGCGCTACGGTCGGAGATGAACTTGCCGACGGCATCATTGCCCAGATTGAACTTCTTCGCGAAGGCTTCGTTGACGAGCGCGACGCGCGTGCTGCCGACGCGATCGCCCGTGGTAAACTCGCGCCCGGCGAGCACTTTGACGCCGAGAGACGCCATATAGCCCGCACCGACTTCGTTGAAGCGCGCGTTGTTGTCGACGTCAGGACCATGCGGATACCCCTGCACGTAGACACTATTGCCCCAGTTGCTGCCCGCGAGCAGCGGCACCATCGACGAGGTCACGGCCGTGACACCAGGTAACGCCGCCATCTCCTGCTCGACGCGATTAAAAAGAATCGCCGAGCGCGTGCTGTCGTACGCCACGAGCTCCGGCGACAGGCCGAACGTCACGAACTGATCGATGTTGACGCCGAGATCCACGCGACTCACGTTGACGAGACTCTTGAGGAACAGCCCCGCCGAAATCAGCAGCATCATCGACAGGGCGATCTGCACTGTTACGAGCGCGGCGCGGAAACGCGTCGCGCTCGTGCCGCCAGCAATCTGTCCGGCCCCGGCGCGAATGACCGTGATGAGATCGGCGCGCGTGCTGTGCAACGCCGGGAACATGCCGAAAATCAGTCCCGTTGCGAGCGAGAGCACTGCCGCGAAGACGATAACGGGCCACTGAATGGAGAGCGAGAACGTCGACGCGGCTTCCGGCGGCAACAGCGCGCCGATCCCGCGTAACGTCCACTGGGCCACGAGCAGACTGGCGGCACCGCCTGCGAGCGCGAGTATCACGGACTCGGTGAGCAACTGCGTCAGCAGCTGCGAGCGTGACGCGCCAAGCGCGAGTCGAACGCCCATTTCCGTTGCGCGACTGGCACCACGCGCCAGCAGCAGGTTCGCAATGTTCGCGCAGGCGATCAACAGCACGATGCCGGTGATGCCGAAGAGCATCGCGAGTGGCGTCTTCGCTTCGCGATGCACCGAACTCTGCCCACGCTGCCCGGGCAGCATTGTCACCTTCTTCGCCTTGAACGACGCGAGGGTTTTGTCGCTCATGCCTTCCTGCAGCGGCGCTTCGACCGACGCGAGAATACGACTGTACGTCGTGTTGAGCGACGTGCTGGCCTGTTCCATCGAGACGCCGGGCTTGAGACGCCCAAACAGATAGGGCCAGTACGAGCGGCGGTTCTCGAAGGCGGGAGAGCGCTTCTCGAGGACCTCGCGCATGGTGATCGGCACGAAGACCGCCGGCCGACTGCCGAGCGTGGTGCCGCGAAATCCGCGTGGCGCGACGCCGACGATCGTCACGGTGCGCCCATCAATTACCAACGTCTTGCCAACCGCACTGCGCTCACCACCGAATCGTTCCTGCCAGAACTCGTAACTGAGTACCGTGACATAGTTCGCACCGATCACGGCATCGTCGGACGGGCCCAGCAGTCGTCCGGCGGCCGGCTGCAGGCCGAGTACCGGAAAATACGATCCCGAGACGAACACTCCGCCCGCGAGGCTCGGCTCGTTGTTGACCGACAGGCTGGCGCCGAATGGAAAGTGCGCCGCGATGCCGGTGAACACCGTCTGCTGACGTTCGAGATCCTTGAACATCGGATAGCTGAACACTTCATCGCAATCGCCCGCCTGACTGCAATTCTGCGAACCCGGTTTCGGGCCCGGTGCCCCGAGATTCACGAGGCGATCGGGCGCCGTCACCGGCAGCGGTTGCAACAGGATTTCATTGAACAACGAGAAGATGGCGGCGTTCGCACCGATGCCGAACGCCAGCGACGCGACCGCAATGGCCGTCACGAAGGGCGTCTTCAGCAACATGCGAATGGCAAGCCTGATATGTCTCATACGGCAGCCCGGGCAGGGTTGGTCATGGGCGGACGGGTGGCGGTCTGCATGAGACAGCAACGATGGCCGAATGGTTTGTCCGGCCGTGTCGGACCTAACGGGCCGGCGAGGGCCGAGTTTCAGCACGCGGTCAATCCGCGGCGGTCAATCCCGGGCCAACGCGCTGACGGCGAGCAGCACGATCGTGTTCGCGAGCAGCGCCACGAGGCCGATATTCAGATCGGTCACGAGCGACGGCCAGGTGGGAAATAGCGTCGGCAACTTCACATTGGCGATCGTCGCGACGGCAACAATGATTTCGCCGACGATGATGCCGGCCATCGCACCGACGGCGGAGACTCGGCGCGGCGCGATCACGGACGCGAGCAGCGGTGGGAAGAGCTGGGTCACCATCGAGTAGGCCATCAGCAGCAACGTGACGAGCGTGTCGCCGCCACGGAACGTGAAGAACAGGGCTACCGCGGCAACGAGGGGCACCAGCGTACGTGCGAGTGTCAGCGACGCGCCAGCGTGATCGCTGCTCACGGGTCGCACGACGCGCGCGAGCGTGGTGGCGGTGCTCATGAGAATCAGCGATCCGGGCACCAACGCCGTGAGCAGTCCGGCTGCGCCGATCAACCCCACGATCCACGGGCCGAATTGCTGGCGTGTCACGCGCAGTAGCGCGAGATCCACGGCGCTCCCAGTGAGGCCCGGCACGCTCAGCATCGCGGCAAAGCCGACGAAGAACACGAAGAGCAGCACGAGTTGATACAACGGCATGAGGACTGCATTGCGGCGAAACACGTGCACGTCTTTCGCCGAAAAAATGCTGCCGAAGGTGTGGGGCCACATGTAGAAGCCGAAGACCGAGACGATGATCGTACTCGCGAACCAGCTCGCCGAGAGTCCCGATGCGGGCAACACCAGAAACGTCGGGCGCTCAGTGATGATTCGGTCGAACATCGGCCCGATCCCGCCGTGCAACGTGTGCGGCAAGGTCAATCCAAGCCCAACGATGGACGCGAGTACCAACGCGTCCTTCAGTGCCGCGGTCAGCGCCAATCCCTTGATGCCGGAGATCACCACATACATCACGATCGTGAGCGTCCCGATCCATATCGCGGTCGTCGCACCGATCACACCGTATGACGATTCGGCCACAATGATGCCGAGTCCCTTGAACTGCAACACGAGATACGGCATCAGACTCGCGATGCTCACGACGGCGACCAGTCGTCCGAGCCAGACGCTATCGTATGCGCGCGCGAAGTACTCGGCTTGCGACACGACGCGCCATGCCGTGGCGCGTCGCCAGATGGCCGGCAGCAGCCAGTACGACATGATGTACGCGACGGACCCGTACGCTAGGATGTAGAACGCCGGCGCGCCGCGATCATACGCCCACCCGCTCGCACCGAGGACGGTGAACGTTGTGTAAATCTCGCCGGCGAGCAGCAGGAAGATCAACACGGTACCGAATCCCCGACTGCCGACGCTCCATTGCTCGAGACTCATCGAACTGCTCGCCCCACGCAGGCTCAGCCACGTTGCAGCGAGCATCGTTCCAGCAAGAATCGTGATGGCAATGGTTCCTGGTGCAGCGCTCACGACGTCGACGCATCAAGACGGCCGATCAGCCACATGCATGCCGAGGCGATCACGATCCACAGCACGATCCACGTGAGGAGAAATGGCATACCGAACAGGCGCGGTTCGATGCGGTTGGCAAACCACGGCGCCCCGACGATCGCGATCGCGGGAATCAGCGCCAGCCAGTGATGTCGGCGCACCCTCACGTCATCCCAGCAATTCGAGCGTCGCGGCCGTCAGAAAGCGCAGGCCGATCTCGAGTGACGACTCGTCGATGTTGAAGCGCGGATGATGATGCGGATAGCGAATGTCTTCAAAGGCGTTGCCGGCGCCGATGAAGGCAAAGACGCCCGGCGCCTTCTGCTGATATGCGGAGAAGTCTTCACCGCCCATGGTCGGACGGGTCGGCAGCAGCACATCCGGCCCGAACGTGCGATGTACCACGCGCTCAAGACACGCACAGATCGCCGTGTCGTTGATCACCGGGCGGTACCCACGCTCGATGACAAAATCGTAGCCCGCCCCGTGCGCATCACAGATCCCTTTGATGATGCGTTCCATCAGCTCCGGAATACGCCGGCGCAAGTTCGGATCGAACGTTCGCACGGTGCCCGCAAGTTGCGCCGATTCCGGAATGACGTTGTACGCGGTGCCCGCATGAAACTGCGTGATCGACACGACCGCGGGGACGAGCGGATCCACGTTCCGCGACACGATGTGCTGTAGTGCGTTCACCACCTGCGCACCGATCGCGATTGGGTCGACGGTTTCATGCGGAATGGCCGCGTGTCCGCCCTGTCCCTTGATGGTCAACTGAAAAGTGTCCGGTGCCGCCATGGCCGGCCCCGAGACGATGCCGATGCGTCCGACCGGCATTGGTGCCCAGAGGTGAATACCGATGACCGTATCCACGCCGTCCATGACACCCTGTTCGACCATCTCTTCGGCGCCGCCCGGCGCGAGTTCCTCGGCGTGCTGGAAGAAGAAACGGACCTCCCCGTTCAACTGCTCGCGGTGCCGGGCCAGCAACGTGACCAGCGCGAGGACGATCGCCGTGTGCCCATCGTGTCCGCAGGCGTGCATCGATCCGTCGACCAACGAGCGGTAGTCGACTGCATTTTCCTCGTGGATCGGCAGCGCGTCAATGTCGGCGCGCACCGCGACCACGCGACCGGGCGTCGGTCCAATGAGGCGCGCCATCACACTCGTTTCGGTCGGCCGAGAGATCTCCAGGCCGGGAATCTCCGCTAACACCTCGCGAATGAACCGCGCCGTGTCATGCTCGTGAAAGGCGACTTCCGGGTGCTGGTGCAAATGTCGACGCCACGTGATCGCCTGAGCGCTGAGGGCGCGCGCTTCATCGAGCAGCTCGGCAAGATCGAGAGACGGTACGAGTAACGTCATCGGCGGTTACCACTGGGTTCGGGCGGGAACGTGGCGAACATCGTATAGTGTTCCCGTGAGCGCCGCGGGGCTATGGGGTATCGCCCTGACGTCGAATCCCAGCCGGGGTTCGTAGCGTACGCCTTTCCATGCACAGCCGACATTTGTGATGCCGATCATGCCAACGAGTCAGCCCGCGCCGCCCATGCCGCCCACGCCGCCGTCGATCGGCCCTGAAGGCTCTCCTGCGATCGCCGGGTCGCAGGTGGCCACGACGGGGCGACTCGTCGCCACGTCGCGCGAAGGGTTACAGGCGCTCAAGAACCGACGAGACGAACTCCGCAACCAGATGGACGCGGCCTCCAGTCGACGTTCGGAACTGGTGAAGGAGCTCAACAATACTTCGAGCGTAGTGGTACGCAACGGGATCGAGCAGCGCATTCAGCTGCTCGACCAGCGTGTTCTTCGCATCGAGCGTGACATCGACCTGAACGGACAGTCCATCGCCGCCGGACCGATGGACATCATCGCGTCGCAGAGCACGGCGCCCCGGTACGGCCCATTCAGTTCGGGGCAACTGACCGCCATCAGCATCGTGTCGATCGTGCTGGTGTGGGCGCCGCTCGCGCTCGCCGCTGCGCGCGTCATGATGCGTCGCTGGGCTGTGCCTCGTCCCGCGCCGCAGATCCTGGAGAGCGCCGCGCGACTGGAACGGATGGAGCAAGCCGTCGACGCGGTCGCGATCGAGGTCGAACGGATCTCGGAGGGACAGCGGTTCGTGACGCAGCTCATGTCGAAGCAAGCGTCGGCGTTGGGCGTGGGACAGGCGGCCGCCGAGCCGATTCGTGTCGGCGATGCGGCCACCATGGTTCGCTGACCGGTATGCGCGCTGAGAAGTGCGCGTTGTCGACGCGCCGAGTCAGCGAACGATTCGATCAGGACGTCAGATCCCCAGCGTCGCGATTGGACACGAACGTGGCGCGATTCGTGATCGGCAGGAGCGGTGCGCGTGAATGCGTACCGCGCACGCGCTCGTAATTCAGGCGCAGCAACTCGACGGCGGCGGGGAGATCGTGTTCGGTCCGAATCCGGAATGTGACCCACCCCGTGTGCGGTAGCATATGGTGTGCGTCCGCACGACCGGCGGCGACTAATTCGCGACGCATGCGAATAGGGAAAGGCAGATCGAGCATCCCGTTCGGATGGACGTGACCGATTTCCCGGCGATCGACACGAAACTCGACGCCACCAAACCGGTGCGGCGATGTCGCCATGCCGGGCCACTCCCGAAGCGTCACTTCGAGTCGGGAACTAAGGTCCTGTTGCCCCATCGATCCTCCTGATGCATCCACGGTCGACTTCGTACCAGAGCATGCGGTCGGCCGTCGCATCGCGCCAGTAGGCGCGAGAGCGACTTTGGATACCTCGTGTGCGATACGGGACGTCGTACTACCGCTTTTTCTTCACGGACTTGACGGTCTTCTCTTCCCGTTCGTCATCGGTGACGTCAACCGCGAGCGGGAAGAAGAGCGACTGCTTCACCGCGGGATACGGTGTCGTCCAGCCCTTCGCGTCGCCCCAGAGAATGCGATTGAGTTTCTCCGTCGGTGCGGCGTCCGGTTCGTGAAAATTCATGCGCGCGCTGGCGAGCGCGGCGGCGCGGCGTGCGGCGGCGTCTGGGCCATTGATCGCACCGACGTTCACGTTGATCTCGAACAGCGACTGCTTGGGGACGAGCGCGATATACGGCGTGAAGTCCGGCTTGTCTTGCGTATGGAGGAAGCTGGCGTGCATATCGGTCGCCACGAGATCGAAGAGGCTGAGTGCCGGTAGTCCCATCATCAGTTCAATGGTCTTGACCATGCTCGGCTGACTGTAAAACGTACTGTCGATCACGCCCCGCTTCGCATACGGACTGGCGACCATCGCGACGGTGCGGTGCCCGTCGATATGATCGACGCCGTCCTGCGCGTCATCCTCGACGACGAAGATCGCCATCGATTTCCAGAACGACGAGTGACTGAGCGCCTCGACGATTTTGCCGAGCGCCAGGTCGTTGTCGGCGACGCACGCCCGCGGTCGACACCATCCCGCGCCCGTGCCCTGCGTGTGATCATTTGGCAGAATCAGTAGCGTCAGGTTCGGCATCGACTTCGCGGTCTCCCACTCCTTGAGATGCTCGATCATGATGTCGGCCTTCATCACGTCTGGCACTTCCTGCGTCCAGCCCGGATACTCACGGACCAGAATTTTGTCTAGGCTGGGGATCTCGCTGCGCGTGTGGTACATCGTCTTGAGCGTGGCGCGCGCTATGGCCGAGGTGTAGCTACTGCTGTCGCGCAACATCGCCATCAGTCGGGCGCGCACGCTGGGCATCGAATCGCTGGGCGCGGGCGCGTACTCCCCGAAGCTCACCACGCGCTTGCCCTTCGCCTGCGCCGCTTCCCAGAGAAAGCCGCCGGACGAGTACGTGAGCGGATCGTTGCCTTCACTTGGATAGCTGCGCCCGAAGTACAGCGGCCACATCGGATAGGCGGTCTCGTTCGCCTGCGTCAGCCAGTTGTGGCCGTCGGCCGAGTTGCCGCCCGACGCGAAAAAGTGGTCGAGCAGCACGAACTGCTCGCTCAGTGCGTGCGCGTTCGGTGTCACATCGCGCCCGTACATCGTGAGGAGTGGATCACTCGCCCCCTTGCCGATGTCACCGAGCACCTGATCGTAGGTGCGATTCTCCTTGATGATGTAGACGACTTGCTGGATCAGGCTCGGCTCGCCCGGCCGCTCGGGTACTGCGCGTGCGGCGACACTCGCACGTGGCGCAACGGATAGCGCGGCGAGTGAACTGCTCGCCAAGTGCAGACGGTTGTTTTCGGCGACGCTCATGGTGTACGCCGCTAGCTCCGCATCACTCGGCATCGGAATGACATTCACCGACCCGCGTTCCGCGAAGACGTAGCGTCCTTCCTGCCCATTAGTCTTGCCTGTGCCAGCGCCGACGCCAAACAGGGTGCCCACGGCAATCGCCGAGTCGTTGCTGCTGACATCGACGCTGCTGGGGAACCATCCGGTTGGTATCAGTCCACGCAGTGTCGCGAGTGCACCACCGCTAGCGTTGACGGTGTACAGCGCGACAGCATTCACGCCGCCCAGCGTGATGAACAACGTCGATCCGTTCGGTGACAGGGCGACTGCCGTCGGGGTGAGACCAATCTTCCGTTCACGGAACGGCGCGAGCGCGATTGTTCCGATCAGCGTGTTCGCGCGCGTGTCGATCACACTGACGTTGTCGCTGTTGCCGTTCACGACATAGAGCCGTTGACGCGTCTGATCCCAGGCCAGCCCGGTCGGGTGAATCCCCACGGTGATCCGATGCGTGGCGGTACCACTCCCGACGTCGATGCGCTCGACCGTGCCGGGCAGGGCGATGCCACGCGCACTGATCCGCACGCGCTCCGCCGATGGATCGCAGCATTGTGTCGCGCTGCGCGCACCCAGGGCTGGCTTCGGTCCGCCGAACACGGTCACCCACGCCGTTGCTCCATCTGGCGAGATCGCTGACGCAACGGGCAGCACGCCAAGCGGTACTGTGCGTATCGTCGCGCCGTTGTCGGCGTCGAGCACCATAAGTTTGTCGTCAGCGGGGAGCGGCACGACGCTGACGCGATGCCCATCGGCACCTTTGCGGGTCGCGACGGCGGGGCCACCGACCATGAAATTGCCGAGGGCGCCGGACTCACTCGCAATCGCCGCACTGGAATCGGTGGTGAAGGCGATGAACTGCGCGAATGATTTCGCGCGCGAGAGCGGCGGTCCTCCAGGCGTGCGACTCGCTGCGACATCGGCGGGCAGTTTGCCGACCGAGCTGATCATCGGACGCTGCGTTACCGCATCGATGGCCAGACCATGCACCCCGGGACGCCCATTGAACGTCGCGTGCGCGAGCACACGGTTGTCGCGCCAGGCAAGCCGCCAGGCATGCCCGGGCGATACGACCCATACGTCGCCGGGATCGGCGCCGAAGCGCACTCCAGCTACCCGACCATTGACGACGCTTTGCACGCCGGCGGGCGTGACGCGTTGGCCAACGGCGAAGATGCCAGGATCGTTGACGGCGCGCTGCGGTGGTTGAACAGGCGCCGTGGCCTGCAAGATCGCGAGAAACGAAATGAACACGAGAACTCCGGGCGCGCGCGTACGCGGTGGTTAGCGATATAGAAGTTGTCCGCTCATGAGCAGCCGGACGTTCGGGTCAAGTTCAACGGCGCCGGGCGCGGTCGCGGCCGGAAAGCTGAATTGTGCGGTGCGCGCAGCGACCTCCGCGCGTTCGACGCGAGTGGTGCCTCCGCCGTCGGTGATGCCGACGTCGATTGCGAAGACGAATGGCGCACCGGCCTGCGTCTGTTGCAGCTCGACTATCACACGCTTGGTGGCGGCATCCCAGCGCCAGGTACCGTCAAGGCGCGGAATGCCGCCGCGATACAACCACTGCTGAAAGTAGGCCGACAGGTCGAGCCCCGACGCACGCTCCATCGCCTGTCGAAAATCTGTCGTCGACGCCGTGCTGTTGCGATAGCGTGCGTAGTAGTCGCGAATGCCGGTCCAGAACCGGTCATCGCCCATCTGCTGACGCAGCATGTGCAACACCCAGCTGCCCTTTTGATACGTCATGCCGGTCGTCACCTGCGCCATGTCGGTGAGGTTCTCGTGTACAACGCGATAATCCGGTGACTTGAGATCGAGATCGACCACGGTCTTGCGCGAAGCGCGCAGGCCAGCAGCGAACTCAGCGCGCCCGTACGCATGTTCGATGAAGAGCAGTGTGAAGTATGTCGCGAAGCCTTCACTCAACCACACGTCATTCCAGTCGGACTCGGTGACGGCATTGCCGAACCACTGGTGCGCGATTTCGTGTATGATCACGTTGCGCCACCGCAGTGATCGGGTTCCCGAGACACTGCCCGAACTGTAAAAGATCGCTGATGCGGCTTCCATGCCGCCACTGACGGAGTTCGACTGCACGTTGGCGAGCTTCTCGTACGCGTACGGGCCGATGCGTGTGCTGTAGAACGCGATCGCTTCCTGCGAAGGCATCGCGTAGTCGTAAAAGCCGGCGTCGCGATCCTGCGCAAAGACCCACGTCTCCAACGGCACACCGTGGTACTCGCCGATCTGCTGCACCGCGAAGTGCGCGACGCCAAGGGCGTACAGCCACGGCGCGATCGGCACGTTCTCGCGCCAGACTGTGCGCCGCAGACCGCCAGCCAAGTCGGTCATCTCGATACGACGTCCGTTCGACACCACCTGCAGATGCGACGGCGCGGTGACGTCCATCTCCATCGTGGCCTTGTCGGCGATGTGGTCGATCAGCGGCAACCAGTGTCGCGCCTTGTCGGGCCAGTTGTCCGAAAAGAAGGTGCGTTCGTTGTACTTATTCGGTTTGATCTTCAGGCCGTCTGCCGGGATGCCCGAATAGCGTATCACGAGTTCCACCACATCGCCGGCCGCGCGCGCGCTGTCGAGTGTTATCGCGAGCCGATCACCCGCGTGCGCGAACGGCAGCGCGTGTCCGCTCCGCATGACCGCATCGACATGCATGCCGCGACCGTTCCGTGCGGGGGTGATGCTGGCGAGATCCAGCGTGACCGTGGGGACCGCGGATGCCAGCAGGCGGATGCGAACGTGCGCCTCACCAATCAGACGATCGCTACTGTCGGCCAACTGCAAGACGAATCGATAGTGCTCGACGTCCAGCGGCTGTCGCGCATAGCCGTCGACAGGCGCCGTGAAAAGCGCCGCCCAGAATTGCGCCAGTATCAGGCCGAACGTCAGCATACGGAATTCCTTGCGGTGGGGAAATTGAACCCAGCGCCTGAATGTGGCGCAAAAGAACGAGGGGAGCCACCGGACTGGTAGCTCCCCTCGTCAATACTGTGCAACGAATACGCTGTCGCCCGATGCCCCGATCAGACCGGGAAGAGCATCTCGCGATAGCGCGGCAGCGGCCAGAACTCGTCGCCGACGGTCAGTTCCAGCGCATCGACCGCGTCGCGCGTGCCCTGCATCGAGTCACATCCTGTGCTGGTCAGGTACGTTGCCTGTGCGGTGAGATCGTCGTGCATCCCTTCTGCCTTGGCGATGACCTTGGTCAGCTCGGCGCGCTTCTTTTGCAGCGTCGTCACCAGCTTCGTCGTCGCGTTCGCCGCGTCAACGAGTGGCTGCATGTTGATCCCGGCCGACGCACCCTGACCCGCCGACTGCGCGATCTGTCCGACATACGCGTAGGTCGCCGGCAGGATCTGCGTGTCCACGATCTGCTGCAGCGTGTGCAGTTCGATGAGAATGTCCTTCACGTACCGCTCGAGGCGCACGTGGTACCGGCTCTCAAGTTCAATCTCCGTCAAGATGCCGGTGGCTTTGAAGAGCATCTTGGCGTCCTTCGTGAGCAGCTGCGCGAGCCCATCTGGCGCACGACGCAGATTCAGCAGTCCGCGCTTCTGTGCTTCGACCACCCATTCATCCGAGTAGTTGTTGCCTTCAAAGCGTACGGCGGCCGTCTTCTTGAACGACGCGCGTACGACCTTGAGCACGGCGTCATTGACGCTCTTTGCCGCCTTGATCTCTTTGCGCAGCGTGTCGGTCATGTCGCTGAGGGCCTCGGCTACGGCGGCCTGGAGCAGCATGACCGGGAACGCGATGCTCTGCGATCCGCCGACGGCGCGGAACTCGAACTTCGCGCCCGTGAATGCGAACGGCGACGTGCGATTGCGATCGGTGTTGTCCTGTTCAACTTCCGGCAGCTTTGCGACGCCGAGCTTCAGCATGGCCTGTTCGGCGTTCGTCGGCGACGTCTTGCCAGCGGCGATGTCCTCGATGACCTGCGTCAATCCCTTGCCGAGGAATGCGGAGATGATCGCCGGCGGCGCTTCATTCGCACCGAGGCGATGCTCGTTGCCGCTGGTCGAAATGCCGGCGCGCAAAAGCCCCGCGTGTTTGTGCACGCCTTCGAGCACGGCCGCCAGGAAGAGCAGAAAGCGCAGGTTCTGATGCGGCGTTTTGCCCGGCTTCAGGAGATTCGTGCCGTCGAGCTGATTGTCCGATGTGATCGACAGCGACCAGTTGCAGTGCTTGCCCGAGCCGTTGATCCCGGCAAATGGCTTCTCGTGCACGATCGCCTGCAGTCCGTGACGCAACGCGATCTTGCGGAGGATGCTCATCACGAGATGGTTGTGATCCACCGCGATGTCGGAGTCCTCGAAGATCGGTGCCATTTCGAACTGCGATGGCGCGACTTCATTATGCCGTGTGACGATGGGTACGCCGAGCTTGTAGAGTTCGAGCTCAACTTCGCTGATGCAGGCCTGCACGCGCTCGGGGATGCCGCCGAAGTAGTGATCTTCGAGCTGCTGACCGCGCGGCGGCGGAGACCCGACGAGCGTGCGGTTGCCCATCACCAGATCGGGACGCAGCGCGAAGTGTGCGCGATCGATGATGAAAAATTCCTGCTCGACGCCGAGCGTAGTGTTGACGCGCAGGACGCCACTGTCGCCGATCAGTTCCAATAGCTCCATCGACTTGTGCGACAGCACGTCAGAGCTGCGCAGCAGCGGCGTCATTTCATCGAGCGCTTCGCCGTTGTACCCGATGAAGACCGACGGAACGCACAAATACTTCACGCCACCCGTTTCGCTGATGAACACCGGCGACGCCGGGTTCCAGGCCGTATAGCCACGCGCTTCCCACGTCGCGCGCAGTCCGCCCGACGGAAAGCTTGATGCGTCGGGCTCCGACTGAATCAGCTGCTCGCCCGTGAACGACTCGATGGGGAGCTTATTCTCGTCAAAGTTCAGGAACGCATCATGCTTTTCCGCCGTTAGCCCCGTCTGCGGCTGGAACCAGTGCGTGAAGTGTGTGACCCCACGCGAGATCGCCCATTCCTTGATGACTTGGGCGACCGTCGGCGCGATCTCGCTATCGAGTTTCTTTCCGAGGCGAATCGCGGCAGCGAGCTTGGCATAGGTGCCCTTCGGCAACTTCGCGCGCATCGCACGCAGGTTCAGCGTGTTCGAACCGTACCACGTGCTGGTCGGCAACTGCACGCCGTTCTCTTCCGGTCGACTCGTAATGCGAACGGGACGCTGCGTGACTTCGCGCAGGGCGACCGTGCGCGGATTGATCGGGGAGGCCATGGGCCGAAATTCTCCTGAGTGGTGATACTGCTAATGGTCGCGTTCGCTTAGCGGACGCAAGCTGCAATAAGATCGTCAATTCTTACCTGATTTCCAAGCGAAAACTGTCGAACCGTGCCAATATCACTGCAGATTCTGCAGGAATTGTCATACAGCAAAGATATTTGAAGCGATTGCCGAACGTATTCCGAACCCGCCATGGCGACGGCCTTGGTATACGGCGCGTTCATGGCGAAGGCACCGGGGTGGAAATGGGCGCCGGGGCGCCAGCCGTGATTGCCAGTCGCAGCCGCTCGACCTGTCGGTCGCTGGTGGCGAAATACACGGCCAGCAGGTTGCCTGAACGAATCACGTTGGGTCGAGTCTGCCACGGCGACCGCGTGTCGCCGCGGGGCGCGAGACGCACGGTATCGAGCGCCTCGAACGTCTTCGCCAGTGCGCTTGAATCGCGAAAGAAAAACGCGATCAGCGTATCGGTCATCGCGACGCGATAGCGTACGCCCGGAATCGCGATGAACGGCACGCGCACGCTGTCGCCCGTCGGCTTGAAGGACAGTCCAGCGTGGACGATGCGATCTACCAGCGCGCAGGGTTGCCACAGTCCGGTGCGCGGACAGGCGGGATCGCCGGGCCCTACGCCACGCACACTGGTGGGCGGCGACATGGCTACCGCGCCTTCCGGCGAGCGGTCTTTGCCGCCGCAAGCCGCGGCGGCTGCCAAGGTAAAAACCGAAAGAGAGAAGCGCACGTTTGACGTTAGCATGTCGGAGGTGCGCGTGTCAGTTCACCGCACGGCGTTCATCGTCCGGCTCTCACCGGCTGCACGGGCGGCGTTTCCAGCATCGTGCCGAGCGCTTCGTTCGTCCAGGAGAGCGAATTCGTATACATCTCGCCCATGCGCAGGGGATCGATGCCCATCTCCTTCGCGATCTCGGCGGCGCTCTCGAACATGCCCAACTCATACGACTCGGCAAATGACAGCGCATCGGCGTATGGGCCCGTGCGGTCAAGCAGCGCGGAGTTCGCGTCGTCGCTCAGCGCGACGCGCTCGAGAATCTCCGGCAGCGTCATACGGAAGACCGCATCGAGCAGGGAGAAGAGTCCGACCAGAAACAGCGTCCCCGGCTCGCGTGCACTGCCGCTCAATTGCTCAAGCAGACGGCCGCGCTCGACGGCTTGCCGAACGAGCTCCTGATCCACTCCGTTCGTGGACTTCCGGGAGGCGGCCACGGCGACCGCGAGCCACCGCTGGAACGCGTTGCGGCCGATGAGACGCAGGGCCTGTCCGATCGAGCTCACTCCGCGCATGCCGACGGCGGCCGAATTGACCAGGCGCAGCAGCTGGAAGGTCAGTACCGGATCGGTAATGAGCACATCTTCGAGTTGGCGATCGTTCACGTTCGGATCGCGGGCGAGTCCCATCAGTCGCATTGCCGACACAGTGCTGTGTGGCAGCTCCGCGGCCGGTACCGGCTCGGGACTGCTGAAGAACGAGCCCTGAAATCCGTCGACCCCGAGTTGCAGCGCCACTTCATACTGCGACAAATCGTCGATGTGGTGCGCCAGTAGCTTGATGGCCCGCTGCTGCTGCGTCAGGCGATCGCAGATGCGTCCGACCGCGGCCTCATCATCCGAATGGACGTCGATCCGGGCCCAGGACGCGTAGGCGATCAGCGACTCCGACGGCGCTTCGATCTCGCTGATGTCGTCCAGCGCAATGCTGCCGCCCGACTCACGATACCTCACGATCGCCTCGATGACCTCGGGATCCGCCGTCATGGTGCGCGGCAACATCAGAATCGCGGATGCCGGATCCACTACCTGAAAGCGGTTGTCGATCAACTGCGTTCGCGTGCACGCGACGAAGGCCGGCTGCGGACCCCGAACGAGGTCGAACGTGCCGTTGAGCAGGCTTTGCGTGAACGCCTGCTGCCCTTCGTCGCTATCGGTGTATCGGATTTCGTATCCCATCAACGATCCGGACGTGCCGAAAATGGGCTGTCGAACGAGGCAGAAATCGGACATGGACTGGCGAGTCGATCGGAGTATGGAACCGAATGGGATACTACTGCCGTAGGATGCGTCGTCGCTCCAACCGTCTCAGGCGCGTCCGATTTAAGCCGGCATCCCGAAGTGGGATCCCCAAGCGGGATCCCGCGAACGGGGGGTGGCGCGGACGCTGCCTAGGTGGCGACTGTTCGACGATTCAGCAGCCCGCTACGGCACGCGCTCCTTCCCTTTGGACCTGATTCGACCCTCATGAGTCTTGCTACGCTTGATGGTTCGCTCCACCGCGGGTGCGGTGGGCGGTATGCGCTGCAGTCCGAAACGGTCACCCTCCGCATCAGCGGGATGGCCGCCGAGGTCTCCCGCGAGTTCTACCGGTGCGAGAAGTGCGCCCATGAAAACCGGACCATCGACCAACGGGACGCCGCCGAAAAGGCAGCGATCGACAAGATCCGGGCGGAGTTTCTGCTGCTCACTCCCAAGGGGATCCGACAGATGCGCGAATCGCTCGGCCTGACGATCCCGCAGATGGCGGAGCTGTGCTACGGCACGCCCAAGGGCATTGTGGAAGGGTGGGAGAAGGGGAAGTACCTGCAAAACCGTGAGGCCGACGCGCTGCTGCGCAGCCTGACAGATCGAGAGACACTCGAGCGTCGTGCGGGGAAGGCCGGAGTCCTCCTGCCAGGCCTCGAGCCGGTTGCGCCGAGTGCGCGGGCCGAGTCGGACGCTGACGCGCCAATCGAAGTCCACGCGTGACGAGTGTGGTCGTCGAGACCGCATCGCTCGCGCGGCGTTACGGCACCGTGGTCGCGCTCGACGACCTGACGGTTCGGGTCGACTCCGGCATCACCGGACTTGTCGGCGCGAACGGCGCCGGTAAGAGCACGCTGATCAAGATTCTGCTCGGACTGGTCGAGCCAACGAGCGGTTCGGCCACCGTGATGGGACATCCGATCGACCGGGAGCGCGACGCAATTCGGCGTCTGGTGGGCTACATGCCAGAGCACGATTGTCTGCCGCCCGACATGAGCGCGACGGAGTTCGTGACCTGGCTGGCCCGCTGTTCCGGCTTCCCGCCGGCTGCGGCGCGTGAACGGGCGGCCGAGGTGCTTCGGCACGTGGGCCTCTTCGAAGAACGTTATCGGCCGATGGGCGGTTACTCGACCGGCATGGCCCAGCGCGTGAAGCTCGCCCAAGCGTTGGTGCACGATCCCGCGCTCCTGATCCTCGACGAACCGACGAATGGGCTCGATCCAGCGGGGCGCGACGACATGCTCGCCCTGATCGAACGGACCGGACGCGAGTTCGGCATTTCCGTGCTGGTCTCATCGCATCTGCTCGGGGAACTCGAGCGGATCTGTGATGCGGTGGTGCTATTGGACAACGGTCGGCTCATTCGCGCCGAACGACTGGGCGTCCTGACGGGTGTAACGGGTACGCTGCTCGTGGAAATCGACGGTGATGCGGCGGCGTTCGCGGCAGACCTCGCCTCGCACGGCATACACGCGCTCGCTGAGCGGCAATGCGTGATGGTCACGCTGCCCGACGCGACGGATCTCGACGCCGAGCGTCGCACGTTCGATGCGGTGCGGGATGTCGCCGTGCTCCGTCACTCGGCGTTGCTGCGCATGGAGCGTCGTCGCGGCCATCTCGAAGATCTTTTTGCCGATGCGATTGCTACGCCCTCGCATGACGGCTTGCTGATGACGGGACACGTATGACCACGCCGACGCCAAGCAGCACCTCGACGATTCATGATCTCGGTTATCGTCGGTATGACGGGCCGCGGGTCGGGCCGGCCGGCGCGTGGAGTGCGCTCTTTGTGCAGAGTTTGCGTGCGATGTTCGGACTGGGGCGTAGTGCGAAAGCCAAGGTGATCCCCGTGTTCGTCGTCGTGGTGACCATGTTGCCAGCGCTGGCGATGGTGACCGCGTCGTCGGCGTCGAACGGTCAGCTCCCGATCAAGTATGGTCAGCTGATCAACGCGCAGCTGCTGCTCTTCGTGCTGTTTCTGGCGGCGCAGGTGCCCGAAGTGCTGAGCCGTGACCAGCAGCACAAGCTGCTGCCACTCCTGTTCACACGCGACGTGACGCCGACGTCGTATGCGATGGCGCGCTTCGGCGCGATTTTCACGGCCAGTTTCGCCGTGTCGCTGGCGCCGATGCTGTTGTTGTTCATCGGTGAAATCGGCATCGCGAAGGATCCCGCCGCGGTGTTCGGCACCGTCGGCCCGCGTATGGGTCCGATTCTCGCACAAGCGACATTGACGGCCCTCGCCATGAGTGGCATCGGCGCCGCGCTGTCGGCGTGGACACCGCGCCGCGCGTATGCGACGGCGGCAATCTTCGGCACGTTCCTCCTGTTGGCGGCCGTGGCGACGGGACTCGATGACCTTGCGGGCGTCAGCGTGCGGACGGCGGAGTTGATCGATCCGCTGCGTGCCATGCGTACGATGGCGCTGCTCTTCTTCGGCGAAACCAATCGTGGCATGGAGCTGAATGCGCCGCCGGCGATTGGTGTATACATCGCGTTGTGCATCGGGCTGGGCGCCGGCGGGCTGTCGATGTTGATCTGGCGTATGCGTCGGTTGCGTCCATGAGCACGACGACGACGACGACGGATCGGACGACCGCGGTGCCGCTGTCGTTCGATCGCGTATCGCATTGGTACGGCGATGTGGTGGCCGTCAACGATATCTCCTGCACAGTGACCGCGGGCATCACGGGGCTCCTCGGACCGAACGGCGCTGGGAAAAGCACGTTGTTGCAGCTCGCCGCGGGCGTTCTGGCGCCTTCGAACGGTGTTGTGCGGGTATACGGCGAACGACCGATCGATCGACCGTCGATCTACCGGCACGTTGCGCTCGTCCCCGAGCGCGAGGCGCTGCCAGGCATGATGCGTGCGCGTGCGTTCGTGACGGCGCGGGCCGAGTTGCTGGGGATTCGTGATGTCGCCGAGGCCGTGGATCGCGCTCTGTCGCTGGTGGAGCTCGATACCGTCGCGTCACGCCGCATCGACACGTTCAGCAAGGGTATGAAGCAACGCGTGAAGCTGGCGGCCGCGCTCGTGCACGAGCCCACGCTGGTGTTGCTTGACGAACCGTTCAACGGTCTCGATCCACGTCAGCGCCTGCACATGATGCAGTTGCTGGAAGCGCGTGCGGACGCGGGTACCGCCGTGCTGCTCAGCTCGCACATTCTCGAAGAGATCGCGAGCGTCGCGTCACGCATTCTGGTGATTCTTTCGGGCCGTCTCGCCGCGACCGGCGACTACCGCACGCTGCGGCGATTGATGACGGACCGGCCGCACACCGTACGCGTGCGCTCCAGCGATGATCGCCGGCTCGCGTCGGCATTGATGCAGGAGCCGTCGGTGATCGGCGTCGAGATCGACAGCACTGGCCTGATGATTCGCGCGACGGACTATACCTCGCTGTCGCTGTCGGTCGCGCCAGTCGCCCAACGGGCCGACTGCACGCTCTATGAAGTGCAAGTCACCGACGAATCGCTCGAGCACGTGTTCGCGTATCTGGTGGACCGATGAGCGCCGTCGCGCAGACGGTCAAGATCGGCCGTCCGTCGTTCGTGCGCACGGCGCGCGCGATCGTGCATTTGTCGGTCGTCCGCACGTTGACGCCCGTGCTGTTGTTGACCATGACCGGCCTCGTGCTATTGCCAATGTTGTTTTCGTTGGTCTTCGCGTCGCGCGGATTTTTGTCGGGCGATCCGGTCGCGTTTTTGGTGCAGCGATACGATCAGCTGGTGTCGGCACTTGCGACCCCCGTGATCGCGCTGTTGCTGAGCACGAGCGCGTTCAGTGCGGAGTCGGATGACGGGACGTTGCTCTATCTCGTCACCACGACCACGCCGCGCTGGTGGATCGTTACGGTGCGTGTCTTTTTCGCGATGTTCGGCACGGCACTCGCGTCGGCGATTGCCGTCTTCGGCACCGGGTATATCGCGACCGGGGCGCATGATCCGGAGCACGTCACTCGCGCGTTCGGGATCGCGGCGGCGTTCGGCGGGGCGGCGTACGCGGCGCTCTTCACGTTGCTCGCGCTGATGACCCGGCGCGCGCTGGTGAGCGGCCTGCTGTATGTCGTGTTCTGGGAAGGCGTGCTGAGCACGACCTTCCCCGCGCTGCACTACATCAGCGTGCGGCAGTGGATGCTCGCCGTCGCCAATGCGCTGACGGATGCAAAAGACGCGCGATTGCTCGCAGGCCCTTCGCTCAGCGCGTCGCTGGTCGCGGCGGCCCTTGTGTTCGCGATTTCGATCGCTGCTGGAAGCCGGCAATTGACTGAGCCGCGCATCGGCCGCGTCGGGACCTGATCCGTTCCGAATTCGCGCCGTCGGCGGTCAGGCCGGTTTGTGCATGGCGGCGCGGAGCTCTAGGTCGGGGAGCGCGTTGCGCAAGACACCGTCGATGGTGGCGAGCCGCGCCGACGGCAGGCGTTCGCCGAGCAGACGCTGACGGGCGTCCAGATCGAGATCGATCATCGCAGCGATACTCCACGCCAGTTGCGCCGGCTCGTCGGGCAACGCCGGTACGACCATCGCGGTTTCGTTGAGCGTGTGTACCGCCCGAACGACGCGACGGAAGTCTGACGCGAGTTCATCGGCCGAGAGCGTCAGTGCGACGGCCGGGCCGTCGGGCAGGTCCTCGAACGGCGAGACCTCGCCGACGAGATACGGCGCGGGGTCTTCCAGCACGCGGTCGAGTGCGAATCGTGCTCGGCCCACGACCATGATATTGCTTCGGCCGTCGGGAAGCATCTCGACGTCTGTGACTTCGGCGATGCACCCGATCCGCCCTGCTGGCACCTCGTTATCACCGTTGACGCGAACGGGGCAGATGATGCCGAAACGGCGATCGCCGAGTTCAACGTCCGTCAGCAGCTGTCGATAGCGCGGTTCGAATAAATGGAGCGGAACGGTGGTCCCCGGGAAGAGGACTAGACTCAGCGGGAAGAGCGGGAGGCGCAGCGAGTTGAGATGCATACGGAGAATTGAGCGCAGCAGAAAAGAGACATAAAAGCGCCAGTAAAAGCGCAGTCGGATATATGGAGCGCTCTGGATGCTTTCGGATGAAGGGACGCGGAGGCGCGGAAGTTCCGTGAATCGCGTCGCGAGTGACGCCTCGACGCTGGGGCTCTGAGCGCTGCAACTTTGCGCCGCTTCGCTACCGATCCCCGATGGCCGGGGATAGATTGCCCCACCCGAGCGGGGGCCGCGGCGACGCGTACCTCGCTGGGAACGTCAGATACGAAGGCGCCGTCGCCAAGTGGTAAGGCAGGAGACTGCAAATCTCCCACCGTCGGTTCGATTCCGACCGGCGCCTCTGTGTAGGACAACAGTGCGAAGTATAGGGCAAAAGCGCTCCGTTCCCTCTGAACGGGGCGCTTTTGCGTGCATAAAATGGCGTGCGGATTTTCGCGCACGAACGACGCGAGACTGGACCAAATCGGCGTCCGGTAACACGTCGGGTAACAAGTCATGGGCGAGATACGGTGTGAACGTGGGCCTCGGCACCCTTCGCGGCAGGGTCCCGAGAGTATAGGGCGTCCCGACCGGGGCGTAATTTCCCGCGCTGGTAGGGCGCATCGGTGACCGTGAGAGGCTGGTCGAACGCGCGCTACGCTCCAGGAGGGCGCGATTGCTGTCGCGCCGCTGGCGAGCTAGCTATGTCGTGTCGTAGAATCTCCGAAACTAGGCGCGACTAGCGACAATACTGTCCAGTTAGTCGGATGACCGTCGAGACCAGGACTTAGCGGGTCGGTGTCGAATGATGACGTGGGGGACGTCGCGACGATGGGTCGTGCGCCGTGAGCGGCGTGGTCGCAAGGGGAAGTTACTCATCTTGCGCTTCACGCCGCGCTTCACGCCGTGCGGGAGGGCGCAGCCGCGACTTGAGCTGACGACCGCGTGACGGATCTCCGCGTGGAGTTGCTGGTGCGCGCGGCGTTGGCGCGGCTGGTCCTGAGCGGGGGACGAGCCGCCACAGGGGGGAGCGTGCGGCGGACGACGCGGAGCGTGTGCGTGAAGGAGACGGTGTCGGGGTCGCGGGCCTTGGGGAGGGCGCCGAGGGCGGCCTCGGCATCAGCGCCCGCAGGGCAAAGTGCGTGAGCAAAAAGCCCCATGCTTCTTGGATGACCCAGTCGGGCGTCGTGCTGCGCAGGACCCGCGGCGCGCCGCGCAAATGGGTCTTGAGTTCGTCGAAGGCGGTCTCGATCTCCCAGCGCTCGTGATAGAGGGCGGCGAGTTCGGCGGGTGGCGCACGCGCCGGCTCCCCGATGGACGTGACCAGCCGATAGCGCGTCGCGGGGCTCGGCGCGCCCGCCGTGCGCCACAGATCGAAACTGAGGAAGCCCCGATCCGCAAGGCACAGCATCTCGCCGGTCAGTCCGGCGAGGACGTCGACGGCCAGCACGCGTTCATGCGTGCCGTACGCCCCGAGCTGCGCCGCCGTGATCGCGTGCGTGCCATTCTCGAGCAGCCCTACGAGGCGGATCTGAGGAACCGCCCCCGTCGTGTTCACGCCGCGCGCGCTGGCCGGTCGACCGAAGGCGGCCGCATTCACCGCGGTGTCGCCGACGTCGAGCGTCGTCCCATCGAGACTCATCACGCGCCAGCCGCGATACCAGGCGCGGGGCGTGCCCGCGGTCGCGACCGGCGCGACCACGGTGCGATACAATGCCTCGAGCGGCGCCGCGCCCAAGCGGATCCGCGCCTGCGAGATCGCGGACTTGGTGGGCCGCTCCGCGTCCGAGGGCTCGCCCAGCCACCGTGCCCCTTCCACCACGCAGCGGAGCACTTCCTGGGTCGAGACCTCGGCATAGAGTGCCAGGGCCAGCACGTAGTACACCATCACGTGCGCCGGCAACGCCCGCTCCCGGGCATTCACCCGCTCGGTCTCGAACAACAGCTGGTCCACCAGCTCCCGCGGGAACGGCGTCGTCAACACGCCCAAGCTGATGTGATCGGTCAAGCGCATCCCAGCGGGGATCGTCGCGGCCGTCCGTGCCATCGGTTCCTCCGGAGTCGTTACTCCTCCGAAAGTTCCTCAAAACCATTTATCTGGACCGTATTGTCCCTAGGTACGCAATGCCGGGACAAAGCCAACGTCCGCCTGCGGCTATCCCGCCCTTCATGGCCACGTAGCTAGTTTGCCACATTCGGTGTCACATTCGTTGTCACATCGGCCGGCTCGCCGCCCATTTTATCGACGATTTGAGAGGAGATGTATGGATTTGTCGCCACGGCCGCCGGAGTTCGAGGGGAACTACGGCGCGTACATCGATGATCTCAAACGGCGGAAGGGTGCCGATGCGGATCAGGCGCACCGCATCAAGTACAAACTGCTCGTTTGCAAGTAGGCGAGGGGCTCCGCGTGCGAACGTTCAGTCTCGGGGAGTATGGCGAGGCCCGCGTGACGGCGGTCATCACGGCGCGGAACGAAGCGCACACCATCGCCGAAGTGGTGCAAGGCGCGGCGCGCTACGTGCACGACGTGATCGTCATGGACGGTCGGTCGTCGGATGAGACCGCAGCGCGTGCGCGCGCGGCGGGCGCGCGCGTGATTCAAGATCACGGACGGGGCAAGGGCGCCGCGGTACGGCAAAGTCTTGGGGAGACAACGGCGGATGTCGTGGTCTTTCTCGATGCGGACGGATCGCACGATCCGTCGGACATCCCGTTGTTGGTGCGACCGGTGGTCGAGCACGAGTCGGACCTGTGTGTTGGCAGCCGCTTCTCGGGAGGCACGGACGAGCTGTCGGTGACCGTGGGGCAACTGGTGCGCACGATCGGCAACGTGTCGATGAATATCGCCATCAACAAACGGTTCGATGTGGCGTTGACGGATACGTTGAACGGCTTTCGCGCGATTCGTCGCGAGGTCGCGCTCGCGGTCCGTCTCGCCGAGGACCGTCATACGATCGAGCAGGAAATGGTGATGAAGGTGTTGGCGTTCGGCTATCGCGTGTCGAATGCGCCGACGCATGAGTACTCGCGGCTGTTCGGCACCAGCCACATCGCGGTCTGGCGTGAATGGCCGTCGTTCGTGCGCTGCGTGCTGGTCAACATCTTCCGTCCGCAGCGTGCACCGCACATCGCACCCGTGCGGCACGACGCGCGCGCGCATACCGCGTTACACACGTGGATGCAGGGCGAGTCGCCCATCACGTCGGGTGTCATACCGGGCGCCGTCGTCTCGGGCGCCGTCGTCTCGGAGCTGGCTGACTCGTGACGCCGACCGCGGGGTCGCGGGGGGCGTGGACACGGTCGGGGACGCGATCACGCGTACTGCTGATGGCGGCCGCGTGCGGTGTTGCCGTGACTGCCTGGTTGCTGCCACCCGCTTGGTACGACACGCTGCCGCGTCAGCTCGATCTGCCGCCTGCGCCGATCAATGGTGTGAACCTGCTGCGCGCGCTGTTGGCGTGTCAGGCGGTCGTATTGGCATTGGCGGCGCTGTTCGACTGGCGGTTCGTGCGGCTGGCCAATGCCCCACGCATCATCGGCGACCGTGACTGGACCGAGGTCGATGACATCACGACGCGGCAAGCTCGCGTGGCGCTGGCGCTCGTCACCGTTTTGGCGTGTGCGCTGCGGGTGTACCGGGCCGACGCCGATCTGTGGCTGGACGAGGTCACGCCGATCCTCGACTACGCCGCCCTCTCAGTTCCGCAGGTGATTGGCACATACTACCGGTCGAACAACCACCTGCTGAACACGATCCTGCTGAAAGGCATGATCGCCCTGTTCGGCGAACACGAATGGTCGGTGCGGCTGCCGGCGATTCTGTTTGGCGTCGCCGGGGTGCCGATGTTGTATTGGTGTGCGAGACTTGTCCTGTCGCGCCGCGCATCGCTCGGCGCGGCGTTGCTGCTCGCCGTGTCGTACCATCACATTTTCTTTTCACAGAACGCCCGCGGTTACAGCGCCTATCTGTGCCTGGCGTTGCTCAGTACGCGCGCGCTCATCGATGGTCTGCGAGACGATCGCCTGCGCAGTTGGCTGCTCTTCATCGGCGCGACCGTTCTCGGTTTCGCCTCGTTGCTGAACACGGCGTTCGTACTCGCCGCGCAGGGGTTGGTGGCGCTCGGCGTCGCATGGACGGTCGCTCGTCACGGTGGTGCCGCGATGGCGCTGCTGCGACGGACCCTGACGGTATTCTCCATCGCGGCGTTTCTGAGTGCTCAGCTCTACGCGATCGCGCTGCCAGAGGTGTATGTCGTCATCAGCAATGTGTATCGCACGCAAAGCACCGGCTTCGTCTTTTTTTCCGCTGAATTTGCGACCGAGGTCGTTCGCGGGATCACCGACGGATTTGGGATGGGTGCTCTGGTTGCCGCGGTGCCGTTTCTGCTCGTTGCTGGCGCGGGATTCATCGCGCTCGTTCGTCGCTCGTGGGCGCTGGCCTTCGCGCTCATGCTGCCCGGCGCTTTGACGGCGACGTTTCTGCTCGTGCGCGGTCTGACGTTTTCACCGCGCTTCTTCCTGCTGTGGCTTCCGCTGGCGGTGATTACCGCGGTGGTGGCGCTCGATGCTGCACTGAAATGGATGACCCGCTCGTCACGGACTCAGACGCGGGCGCGTGCGACGATGCTCGTCGCGGGGACCGTCGCGGTGCTGGCGTTGCTGTCTGCCGCGTCACTGAAACGCTACTACACGATACCGAAGCAACCGTATCGCGCGGCGCTGGCGTACGTCGAACAACGACGCCGTCCGGAGGATCTGGTGCTCCTCGTGTATCTGGCGGAACTGGGTTCGCAATACTACGTCGAGCGCATGCATTTGCCGTTGTCGCAATACCGGCCTGTGCGGACCATGCCCGCCCTGGACTCGCTGTTCGCGAATCGCGGCACAGCGCATACGTGGCTGGTGGTCACCTTCGAGCGGGCCCTGCGAATGGATTTGCCGGAACTCGACGCGCGGTTGCGTGCCGGATGGGTCGAGCAGACGAAGTTTGCGGGCACCGTAGGTGATGGCGGGATCGGCGTGTGGGCAGAACGCGATCAGGTGACGAAGGCAACTCCAAATGCGTTGCGCCATATGTTGGGTGCGACCGCGACGAACCTGAGCGACTGGCGACGAGAAGGCCTCGGCACTACGTTCGCCAAATAGCGACTGGCTCACGATATCCTGCCGCTCGCGCTTTCCTCGACGACCGACGTGCGCGCCAGCCCTTCAATACTTACCCGGTTCAGCGCGCTCGCGGTGGCGGATATCTCGTCGCGTGGGTTGGCGTTCCTCGCCACGTACCTAGTTGTACGCGCCTTTAAGGCCGAGGCGTTCGGTCAGCTCGGCGTCGCCACCTCGGTCGTCACGTACGCGCTGTTTGCCAGCACGTGCGGACTCGATGTCTACGCGGTGCGCAATATCGCGCGGCTTCCCACGAGCATCGGGGCCACCGCCAGTACGATCATGGCGATCCGCAGCCTGCTCGGTGTCGTTGCGTACCTCGTATTACTCGGTGTCTGCTGGTCACTGCCGCAGCTGCGACCGATCTTGCCGCTGGTGTCCCTCTTCGGCTTGACCCTGTTCTCGGGGGCATTGTCGCTGATATGGGTGCCGCAAGCGCTGCAGCGTACGCACGCACTGGCCACGGCGAGCGTCTCCACGAGCGTGTTGTATCTGCTGGGTGTCATTCTTGTGACCACGACCCACCGCCCGTTGTGGACCGTTCCGCTCGCGCAGGTGACCGCCGAAGTGATCGTGGCGTTGGGGCTGTATCGTTGGCTGCGGCGAACGGCGGGTGGACTCGCGGCGCCCGCCAAAATGGCGACGTGGAAGCGAATCCTTCGGGATTCGGCGCCGATCGGCGGTTCGTCGTTCCTTCGGACGGTCGCCCTAGGCTCCGATCTCGTGTTGTTGCAGCTGTTTCTCGTACATGATGCGCAGATCGGCTGGTACAATGGCGCGTCGCGGATCTTCGGACTGATGATGGGTCTGAGTTCGGTCTATTCCACGATTCTCTTCCCACGTCTCTCCCAGAAAGCCACGCAATCACGCGATGTGTTCCGCTCGGAGGCCCTCGGCTCGATTGTGCGTGTGTTGCCCTTCGCGGGCACAGCGCTTGTCGGCGTCGCGTTCCTCGCGCCATTCGCGTTACAGCTGCTCTTTGCGCCGTCGTTCGCCGGCGCGGCCAACGCGCTCCGCATTCTGGGATTCGCCGCGTTCATCAGCCTGATCAGCAATCATTTTCGCAACATGCTGTTGGCGACCGACCGACAGCAAATCGACCTGCGGAACAGCGCGATCACGGCGTTCGTGCACGTCGCATGCAAGGCCGTGCTCATTCCGCTCGTCGGCATCGAGGGCGCGGCCATCGGTACGCTTGTCGGAGAGATGTCTAGTCTGCTAATCGGTCTGTGGTCGACACGCGCGGACCTGCGCGTCGCGACCGTGCCGGTTCGCGGTGCCTGACGACGAGCTACTGAGTGACAAGGCCTCGCGCCCTCGGTATGTTTGAGGGGTACGGCGCAACGCGTCGTCTGCTGTAGTCGCCGCGGCCTGCTCCGCCGCTTTGCCAACTCCCGACGGGCATGCCCAAGATCCGCACGCTGGTTGCACGTTCACTCGCCCCTGTGGCGCTGGTTATCGGCGCCGTCCTGCCCGGAGCCAGTGTAGCGCATGCACAAGTCGACTACCGTAACATCGATTCGGGTCGTCCCGTTCGTATCGGCGACGCCACCCCCACGGCGTTCCAGTCCATCGAACTGAACATTGCCAACGGTCGTGTCGACAGGTTGTCGCTGGGGCGGTATCGGCTGCAGCTCGAGCCGCGCATCACCTACGGCGTGCTGCCGCGGACCGAGATTTCGCTGCGGTCCCCGATCTTCTTCAACGAGCTCGCGGCGCGTCCACGGGCCGGCGTCGCTGGCGTCGGTGTCGGTGCCGAGCATCAGCTGTTGATCGAGACGCTGCGCGTGCCATCGCTGGCCATCGCGAGCGAGTTGTTTGTGCCCACCGGTCCCGCGGCCCTGCCGGCCACGTACTCCGTCAAGGGCATGATGACGCGCACGTTCGCGTTTGGACGCATTCACTTTAACGGCAGCTACGGCACGTACAGCGTGCGGACGCCGGTGGGTTTTGAAAAGATCATCCCGCCGATTCACGGTGCCTGCTCGATGACACCGACCGACGGCGACATGGCGATCCGATTCCTGTGCATGCCGTCAACGAACGCGAGCCTGGCGGCATCGGTCGCGGCATCCGGCGCGACGAGTACGCACGACCGTTGGCTGTTCGGCATGGCCGTCGACAAGTCGCTGCCGGTTCGCTCACTGCTGCTGATGGTTGATGTCTTCGGACAGAAGTTCCGCAGCATTGGTCGTCCGGTGGACTGGACCGGCGAGATCGGGCTTCGCTCGCAGCTGACGCGTACCATCGTGCTCGATGCGGCTATCGGTCGACTGTTCACCGGCGAGAGCCAAGCGTCTTTTCTGACGCTTGGCACGACGCTCAGCCGTCCTCTTCAACGATGAGCCCATGTTCGTTCATGATCGTGCCATCGCGCGCGTGATCACCCGCGCGGCGCTGGCTGCCGCCGCGGCGCTGGCCGGTGTCGGCGCCACCGCACACGCCCAGGCCAACCGGTACTACGAGCAAACGTATCGGTCTGGCGCGCACAGCTTCGCGTTCAACGAGGCGATGCCGCAGGTGAGTTACCTGTTCAATGCGTTCGACTACGGACACGCCATCGGCTACGAGCGGCTATGGCGCTCGCCGGGGACGGCGGCCCGTGAGCTGGACGGCCGCGAGTTCGACTATCTGACGAAATCGCTGCTCGTGAAGCCACCGCATGTGCCGCTTGACGAGGCCGCGATCGGACCGGTGTGGTCGCTGCTGGCACCCGAAACGCTGGCGATGTTCGGCTGGGCGCACATGCTGCATCGGCAGCTGTACGACGTGCTGGTGCACGATCGAAGCAATCCGCCGGAGCGCGACGCCCATGTGGCTGATCTGCTGCGCTACTACAAATCGCGGCCGGCGCTGGCGTTCAGCTCGAAACCGAAAAGCATGGATTTGATGGAAGGCCAGCCGTACTCGCTCGCGTTCCGCAAGCAGAACCCGAAGTTCAATGGACTGATCTGGTCCTATCACTGGACGCAGATGACGCTGTACGACGCGATGCTGGCGACGGACAGCAAAGAAGGCCAGGAAGTCAACGCGAACGCCGTCGTCGCGCGCTTCTGGTCGATGGTCCGCGGAGGCGTCGACAGCCTGCCGACGATCATGCCGATGTCGCCAGCGATCGCGCCGATCTTTTCGACCGCGTATCCGGAAGCGGCGATTATCTTCGACAACCTGCATTCGCTGCACGATGTCGCCTCCGACATTCTGTCGAATCCGAGCGTTCCGCGTGACCAGAAACGTGCGATGTTGCTCAAGGCGTCGGCGGCGTATCGCGACAACACGACGAGCATCACGACGGTCGACGAGTGGGTGTCGATGAGCACCATGATGTCACTCAAGGAACAGGGCGGAGCGGCGCCGATCGTACAACGCACCGCGCCGAAGGCGACGGCACCGAGAACACCGGCCCCGTCGGCCGCCACCTCTTCTCAGCACACTGGATCATGACTTGGCATTCGATACGTGCGATCTCCCGCACGATGGTGATTTCCGCAGCCGTTCTCCTAGCCGGATGCGGCGGGCCAGCCGCCGCGCCGGACATTCCGACACAGACCGCGCAGTCGTACTGGGTCGGGGTCGAACAGACTGGCGCCGTGCATTTGCACATCGAACTCGTGCAGACGGGCACCACGCTCTCAATCCTGCCTAACTGTGTGTCCGATCGGTGCGGACTGTTTCCGTTCAGTCCGACGGGGATCGCGTTCGTCGGTAGCGAACTGCCGGTGATCGTCAGGTCGGTCTCGGGCAGCTTCACTAATCCGACCATCACGTTCACCTTCACGCTCGTGAATGGACGCACGTTCACCTTCACGGGGCGGATGGCGGACAATCGGTTGATGACGGGAAAGATCAGCGGACCGACCCTGCCTGAGACCACGATCACGTTCGAGAAGAGCACCACGACGTGATGCGGCGTGTCCGGGCGACGGTGCTCGCGTGGTCGTGTCTGGGTCTGGCAACCCTGGCGTGCCACGGTGATCCGAGCGGACCCGTGGCGCTCTCCACGCCCAACGGCGTGACGGTCACGCTCGTGTCGTTGACGTCGGTACGCGTTGATTGGATGGCCAATCCTGCGCGCGAGAACGTGCGCAGCTACAGCGTACTGCGCAATGGCACCAAGGTCGGAGACGCAACGTCGAACACGTACACCGACTTCGGGCTCCAAGAGCTCGCGACCTACAGCTACACGGTGACGGCGAACGGGGTCGGCTCAGCGACGTCGCCGCCGTCCGCTGTGACGGCGCAGTCGACCTTCACCCTGCCGGATCTGACTGGTCCGACGGTGCTGTCGTCTGTGCCGACGCCAAACAGTATCGGCGTCGCGATTGCTGCCGCTGCGGCGCTGATATTCAGCGAGCCGCTCGACCCCGCGACGGTCAACGCCGGCGCGATCACGATGCGCGTCACGGCCACGAATGACAACGTGGCTGGCACGGTCGCGTACGCGCCGGGTGCCACCTCCGCGACGTTCACGCCGATGGCGCCGCTCACGCCGCTCACCGGGTACACGCTGGCCGCAGCAACGACGTTGAAAGATCGCAGCGGGAATCGTTTGCTCGCCGCCTACAGTACCGCGTTTACCACGGCCGCACCGATCGACAGCACGCCGCCTACGATTGTTTCGTTCGTGCCGGTCAATGGGAGCGTCGATGTACCGATCACCACGACGGTTCGCGTGGTCTTCAGTGAAGACATGAATGCGTCGACCATCGATGGCACCTCCATCACGCTCGCGCCGACGGCTGGCGGTGCCGGGGTCAGCGCAACGATCTCGTACACGCCCGCGACGCGTTCGGCGACGCTGACGCCGGTCGCGCCGCTTGCCAATTCCACGTCGTACACCGCGCGCATCAGTACTGCGGCCAAAGACGTCGCGGGCAATGCGCTTGCGGCGATTGCGAGCACTCGATTCACCACGGTCGCGCCGGTCGACAACACGCCGCCCATTATCGCAGCCGTCACGCCCGCGAACGGCGCGACCGGACTGCCGGTGACGAGCGCGGTCACCGTCACGTTCAGCGAAGCGATGACGTCGTCGTCGATCAATCCGACCACGGTGACGTTGACGCGCACCGCCGGTGCGATCGCGGTGCCGACGACGGTCGCGTACGATGTCGCCACCAATCGCGCGACCGTGACGCCGACGGCAAACCTGACGCTGGGAACAGGCTATACCGTGACTGTCGGTACGGGTGCACGCGATCTCGCCGGCAACGCGCTCGCCGGTGTGTTTACCTCGACGTTCGCCACCGAAGTGCCGGACATCACACCGCCGATCATCACGCGCACCTTTCCAACGAACGGCGCGACGAATGTGAGTGCCGAGTCGAGTGTCACGGCAACGTTCAATGAGCTCATGAACGGCACCTCGCTGAACACGAACTCCTTTACGCTGACGCGCACCGCCGGGAATGTGCTGGTCGCCGGCGCGGTGACGTATGACGCGGCGACGAAGACCGCGTCGTTCGTGCCGTCGGCGAACCTGGCCGGCACGACCAATTACACTGCGACGGTGACGACGACGGCGCGCGACACGGCCGGCAACGTACTCGCGGCGCCGATCAGCTTCGCGTTCACCACTGCCGTCGTCGTGGACAGTGTCGCACCGACTGTGCTCACCGTGTCGCCGGCGGAAAATGCGGTCGACGTAGCGCGGACTCCGTTGATCACCGTACAGTTCAGCGAGCCGATGGATCCGGCGACGATCACGAGCGCCGCGTTCTCGATGGTTACGACGATCGGCGCGCAGCCCGTGGCGGGGACCGTGCGGTATGGCCTGGCGCCCAATACTCTGACGTTCCAACTCGTGTCGCCGCTGGTGTACGGCACGTCGTATACCATCGCGCTCACCAACTCGGCGCGCGATCTCGCCGGGAATCGTCTGGTGCCGAAGAGCTACGCGTTCAGGACAGTCGCCGCACCGCCCGGTGTCGTCGCCGTGTCGCCGACCGATCGCTCGACCGACGTCGCCGCGAGTGCGAAGGTGACCCTCACGTTCGGCTCGGCGATGAACGCCGCGTCGCTGACGGCCAGCACCTTCTACGTCCGCAATCGCAGCACCGCGACGCTGGTGAACGGCACGATCGCCTACAACAGCGCGGTTAACACGGCAACATTCACGCCGACCTCACCGTTGGCGAACAACAACGGGTATCAGGTGACCGTGA
Organism: Gemmatimonadaceae bacterium; assembly: GCA_031366985.1. GTDB lineage: Bacteria > Gemmatimonadota > Gemmatimonadetes > Gemmatimonadales > Gemmatimonadaceae > Gemmatimonas. The sequence goes on along the minus strand of JANLPE010000032.1, from coordinate 26,983 downwards.
CTACGGGCGCCACGGACATCGACGGACGCGCCCTGGGCTCGACGTTCGAGTCGTGCTTCACGCCCGGGCCCGGCACTGGCACCGCCGTCACGATGACCGGTTTCTGGTCGGGGGATACCAGCTGCGGTGAAATCCATTGGCACGTGCGCCTCGTGCAGACCGGCAATACTCTGGCACTCGCCTCGCCAGCAGCGTGCGCGGCGATCGCGGGCGATTGCCAACTCTCGGCATTGAACAACAGTGGAGTGATCGCGCTCAATGGCACCAGTATCGCTCCGCTGGCGTCGGCGACGGGCACCGTGACGGGCAACACGGTGACATTCACACTCACCACCGTGAACGGCGCGACGTTCACGTTCACCGGCGCCTTCGCCAGCGCGCCGGGCGCCGCGAATGCGTGGTTGATCGGCCGCATCAGCGGCGCCACGCTGCCCGCCGTCGGGATCGCCTTCGAAAATCAGCGGCCCTGAGTGGTTACGTCGTCGCGCCCTGTTCAACGCCTCGTGTCGGGTGATCATGTGGCCATCGTCGGGGCCGGCCCCGCCGGTCTCACGATGGCGTACCTGCTGGCAAAGCGCGGATTCGCCGTCACCGTCATCGAAGGCAGCGACATGGTTGGCGGCATCTCGCAGACCGCGCGCTACAAGAACTACCGGTTCGATATCGGCGGGCATCGCTTCTTCACAAAGATCGCGCCGGTGCAGGCGCTCTGGGAGGAATTGCTCGGCGATAACTTCATCGACGTGCCGCGTCTGTCACGCATTCACTACGACGGGAAGTTTTTTCACTATCCGCTGAAGGCGATGAACGCGCTCACGGGGCTCGGACTCGTGAATGCCGTGCGCATTCTCCTCAGCTATGCGCACGCGAAGTGGAAGCCGTCGCTGGTCGAAGAGACCTTCGATCAGTGGGTGTCGAACCGTTTCGGTCGGCGTCTCTATGAGATCTACTTCAAAACCTACACCGAAAAGTGTGGGGCATTCCGTGCACGGAGATCCGTGCCGAGTGGGCAGCGCAGCGCATTCAAGGCCTGTCGTTAGCGCGTGCCGTGCTGAACGCGACGGCGCTCAACCGGCGCGATCCCGGGATCAAGTCGCTGATCAACACGTTTAAGTATCCACGACTGGGCCCCGGCCAGATGTGGGAAGCGTGCCGTGATCGTCTCGTCGAGATGGGCAGCCGTGTGCTGATGCAGCACACCGTGACCCCGCGATCGACATGCCAGACGGACGCGCGCACGCGTTGGTCGCGACCGGCCACGATGGAGCCGTGCGCATCGAGGCCGATCACGTCGTCTCGACGACCGATGTGCGTTCGCTGGTCCGCGCACTCGGCGATGGCGCAACGCCGACAGCGCGCGCCGCAGCAGAAGGACTGCGCTATCGTGATTTCTTGGTCGTCGCGCTGATCCTCGACGGGGAGCAACTGTTCCCCGACAACTGGATCTATGTGCACACGCCAGGCGTGTTGGTCGGCCGCATCCAGAATTTCAACAACTGGAGCGCGGCGATGGTGCCGGAGCCCGGCCGAACGTGCCTCGGCATGGAGTACTTCTGCTTCGAAGGGGATAGCCTCTGGGCGTCGTCCGATGAGACATTGATCGCGCAGGCGACGCGTGAGCTCGCCCAGCTTGGTCTCGCGACAGCGCATACCGTAGTCGACGCGTCGGTCGTGCGTATGTCGAAGGCGTATCCGATTTACGACGGCGCGTACCGTGCACATCTGGACGATGTGTGCGCGTGCATCGATGCGATTCCGAATCTGCATACGATCGGTCGCAACGGGATGCACAAGTACAACAACCAGGATCACTCGATGTATACCGCCATGCTCGCGCTCGATAATATGCTGGGCGAGCATCAGCACGACGTGTGGGCGGTGAACACCGATTTCGAGTATCACGAGGAACAGCGTGTCGACGGTGTGTCAACTGCATCGCCGTCGCCGGAAGGTGCCGCGTCGTGAAGAACGGACGCGACGCGACCACTGCGCCGATGCTGAAAGTCATCGTGCCGGCGTACCGCTGCGCCGCGATGTTACGTGAGTGTCTGCACGGACTGCTCGCGAGTGACCTGCCGCGCGCCGTCGCCGATCGTGTGCTCGTCGTCGACGGTGGCCCACGTGGCCCGGCGTTCGCGAGGAACATGGGTGCGCGCATCGCCCGCGGCCGCGTGTTGGTGTTCATCGATGCCGATGTCGTTGTCGCGCCGACGACGCTGCGCGGTTTCGCCGCACTCTTCGCGCGGGATCCCGCACTGGGCGCCGCCTTCGGCTCGGACGACGACACGCCGGGCCATCGGGGATTCATTTCGCAGTATCGGAACTTGTTGCATCGCTATGTGCACACGCGCTCGCCGGGGGACACCCAGACGTTCTGGGCGGGCTGTGGCGCGGTACGTCGTGATGCGTTTCTTGCCGTCGGTGGATTCGACGCCGTGCGCTATCCACGCCCGCAGATCGAGGATATCGATCTCGGCTATCGGTTGCGAGCGCACCACGAGCGCATCGTGCTCGATCCGTCGCTGCTCGGCGCACATCTGACGCATTGGACCGTTCGCAACATGCTGCGCACTGATCTGCGCGCGCGCGCGATCCCATGGATGCACCTGCTGCTCCGGCGTCGCGAGGTCGCGCGCGACGGTCCGCTCAATCTGGGGATGGCCGAGAAGGTGTTCACGGTCCTCACCGGTGTGGCACTCGCCGCGTTGTCACCCTTGCCCCCGTCCATCGACGGGGCCAGCGTTGGTTAGCGCCATGTCGAACACTCCACACCCGGTTCCGCGACCATCGGTCCCGCCGAACTCTGGCTCTTCGCTCGACTTGCCGCTCGACGAGGACGTCGAGCAGCAGCGCGAGCAGCAGCAGCGACTCGAGCGTCGTCTCACGCGCGCGTTCGCGCCGCTCAATGCGCGCGCACTAGGCATGGCCATCGGCGTCGTCGTCGCGGTCTGCATTGCGCTGATCACCGTGCTGTCGATGATGCTCGATCCCTCGCAGATGTTTCCGCCCGGACTGCTTGGGCAGTTGCTGTACGGCTACTCGGTGTCGACGTCGGGCGTGCTTATCGGGGCGTTGTGGGGGATGGCGATCGGCTTCATCGGTGGCTGGTTGCTGGCATCCGGGCGCAACGTTGTGTTGTCGCTGTGGATGCTCAAAGTGCGCGTGCAATCCGATGTTGAGGCATCGCACGATGTCCTCGATCACATCTGACCGGTCATCACTATGCCTGTGCGTCCGCCCTCGTTGACCCCCAGTGACGACATGATCGCCGTCGACGCGCGTCGGTTGTCGAGCGTTTACGCGTGCGCGCGTGGGCGATCGCGGCCGGTATGGTCGGCGGCGTGGCACTCGGTGCCGCCACGCTAGTGCTCGTGCTGCGTGGCGGCCCGCAGATGGGCGCGCATCTGGGCCTGCTGTCGGTGTATCTGGCCGGACGGTTAACCTGCTTGCGCGCGTGGTGTAACGGCGTCGCTAATCCGCGCGCTGCCGCCGGCACGGGTACGCCGAGGAGTTCGGCGAAGTAGCAGACCGTGCGTCGAATCCCTTCCTGCAGGGGAATGTGTGGCTCCCATCCCAGCATAGTGCGCGCGCGGGTGATGTACAGTCCCTCGACTTCGTCGTCGACATCGCAGAAGCTGCGCGACTGCAGACCGTCGCCGCATCATACACACCGCGCGGGCCGACCGGATTCACGTTGCCCCAGTACGTCTCAGGTTGCGGGTGGATCAGTGGAACGCCGTAGACCTCCGCGCGCCAACCTTCGGGTCTCGATCGGATACTCGAGGTAGCCGATCGGGCTGGCCGGCGAGGTGAGATGCGGGATTCCATCGCGCACGCTGTCGACGTGCATTGGGTTTGACGGGTCGCGCTGGATGAAGCGGTAGCGCGGACTCGATCCCCTTCCGTCCAGGTGCGAGCGCCTCCCACGCTGGATAGCCGAAATACGAGTGACGCGTCCCGGTGGCCAGAATGTGGTGTCGATGGCGCCAGCGCGGCCGGTCTTACTTGGCAGGTGCGGTCATCGGTCGGCCGTCCCTTGCGCCTCAGGGTAGAATGGCTTCTTCCCCGCCGTGTGGTCCGTCGTGTCAACAATGTCCACGATCTCCGGTGCGACCCTGCGCACTTGGACCTCGAACCCGCGTCGCAGAGTCAGTTGCGATGCCGCACATCCCTGGCACCCGCCACTCATGGTGACAGAGAGGTGTCCGTCCGTCACGTCGACAATCGAAATCTTTCCGCCGTGGGCCGCGATGGCACGGTTGACTTGCCGGTCTAGGAGTTCCTGAATAACCATGCGAACCTCCGCGTCGGTGCGTCCCGATGCACCGACGGTGCGAGGGGCGTCGAGGATCGCCGGTACCCCTGAGACGAGCAGCGCACGGATTTCCGCCCCGATCCCCGATTTCAGTACGGACCACGAGGCGCCTGAGTGCTTCCCGACCGCCACGACGTTTTCGGTAACAAGTACGTGGGCGACGCCGGGAAGCGCGAACAGCCGCTCGGCAAGCGGTGAACCAGCGGCCAATTCTTTGGCGTGGAAAAAGAAGGGGCCGCCCGGATGCACCGTCCGACTTACGGTGAACTTGCACGTGTCGGGATCGGCAACGGACGTCTCGGCGCGGATCGTGATCGTCTCGTCGAGCGGCAGGACATCAAACATCGTCCACCACCTTGGCGGCGAAGCGCTCTGCGAGCGCCCGCAGGTGCTTTACTGAGTAGATCCCGGTACTGTGGCCGTCGTTCCAGCGGAATATGATGGCGTAATTGCCCGCGCTGGAGATCGTTTTGGGGCCCACGTCCGGTAGCACGCTCTGTGGATCGAGGAGCGGCCGTCCGCTCATTTCCTCGACGCAGAGTGCGCACGGACATGCCAGTCGAAGGTCCCGGACGTCGAAGTCGTCACGGTGCCCGTCCTCCCAGAGCACAGACAAGGTGCGCGCATCGCGCCGGCGGAACCCGACGGGGGTGGTTGGAGAGCCCATCGGCTGGACTGCGTTTTCCGCCCAGGCCGGCTCACCCTCGTTCGTTTCCCAGTTCCAGACGAATGCTCCAAGCGCCGTGGTGGGCAGCGCCTCGAGTCGACCGGCGAGCGCCGTCGCGATCGCGACATAGGCCTGGGCTGCGACGGAGTTCGGCTTGTCGGCCACGATCGGACGCCCCTCGTCTCCACCAGTGACGATGTCGGCGTCGAGCGGAATGGCCCCAAGGAATTGGGTGCCGAGCTCCCGGCTCATCCGCTCGCCACCGCCACGGCGGAAGATGTCCGTGTCCTCTCCACAGTGAGGGCACGTGAAGCTGCTCATGTTCTCGATGATGCCGAGGATGGTGACATTCAGGGTCTCGAACGCCCGCAGCCCGCGGCGGGCAATCTTGAGGCTCACATCCTGCGGCGTCGTCACGACGATCGCGCCGGATAGCGGAACACTCTGGGCCAACGTCAGTTGCGTGTCGCCGGTCCCGGGCGGGAAGTCGAAAATCAAATAGTCCAGCTGTCCCCACTGCACGGAGCCGATGAACATTTTCAGGTACTTGCCCACCATCGGTCCGCGCAAGATGGCCGGGTTGTCGTCCCCGGTGAGCATGCCCATCGATATCGCCTTCAGGCCGTGCCGTTCCGCGGGGATGATCTTCTGGTCCGCGGTCGTCTCGGGCCGTTCGCCGGTAGAAAGTCCCAGCATGACGGGGATGCTGGGGCCTAGGATGTCCGCGTCAAGGAGCCCGACGCGACCACCGAGTTGCTGAAGCGCGAGCGCGAGATTGACGCTGACGGTGGACTTGCCCACGCCGCCCTTGCCGCTGGCTACCGCGATGACGTGCCTGATGCCCGGCAGTTTTTCAGGACCGGTGTTCTGCATGTCTCAGGTTCCTTTGACGGTGTCGTAGCACTGGGAAGGCGGGCCGGTTCGCATCTCAGCCTGTCGGCCGCTGCGGCGGCGTCGCGCTCTTGAACGCGTCCGCGTTGATCTTTAGGTATTGCGTCTGATTCGCCGGCACGTCCGTATCCGGGACAATCGCCGTCACCGGGCACACGTCCACGCAGGACTTGTCCTCGGTGTCAATGCAGGCTTGGGTAATTGCATACGTCACTGGTCGTTCCTCTCGTGAGTCGTATACTCGCACGACGTGCAGCCGTGCATCATGTGCGACCGCCGCTCGATGGCGGTGCCGAGCACGTCCTCGATGAACGCCGCCTCGGCGCTACACACTTCGGGGAACTGCTGCGCGATTTCGCACAGCGCGCAGTTGTGCACGCGGATGAGCACCGCGTGGGGCGACGCCGACTCCGATTCCGCCATGTAGCCGTTATCGGTAAGCATCGCGGCGACGGCACGGGCCCGTTCGGCGAGCGGCACCATGGCGAACTCGGAATTGGCCGCATCGGCGACCGCCTGCCACCGGCGGCGGAAGATGCGGACGACTCCTTCGCTCCCCTGCTCGGCGCGCACGACTTCGAGGGCATCGGCAAGCGGACTCGCATAGGAGCGCGGGAAGAGCTGCTCGCCTCGTTCGGTGAGCGAGTACGCGTACTCCGGCCCGCCGACGCCGCGAACTTCGCGGCGGAAGCGCACGAGCCCAGCATCGCCCAATTCCTTCAGATGGCGACGGAAGGCGTTGGCCGTGAGGCCGAAGCGCGCACCCAACTCTTTCGCCGTCAGCGGCTGCTCCTTGCGCAGCGCGACCAGAAGGTCGCTGCGCAGGCCCTTGAAGCCGGAGAGCGGGACGGAGGAATAACCCATGCCGAGCAAAGTAGCTCGAATTCGGCCATTCGTCAACAAAAGTGTGTAAGAAATGCCCATGACAGGGGGCGCGTAGGCGACGCCGACCGTGCGATCACGGACAGAGGATGTTCAGCATATCCTCCCGACTGACGTCGCCGAAGTAGTCCGTGGGATTCACGGTGCTCAGGGCGCCGGCCACGACGTCCCGCTTGTATGCTAGGCCGCAGAGTCGTGCCTCGAGCTCGCGCACGTCGGCGCGCCCCATGAAGTCCCCGAAGATGCGCAGGCCGGCGATGCGGCCCTGCTGGATATCGAGGCGGACGTCGATTTCGCCCGCTTGGAAGCGATGCGCGCGCTGAATGTTGCACGCGGGGTTCTGGCCGTAGTTCCACGCCCAGGTACCGTACTTGGACTTGAGGAGCTCGCGCGCGGCGCGCCAATCGGCCTCGTCGAGCGTGAGCGTGGGGATGCGCGTGCGGTCGCGCGTCCCGAAGATGCGTTCAAGGATCCGCTCGCGCAGCTCGTCCACGGTAATCGGCGCTGACAGGAACTCGCTGATGTTCGCCACGCGGCTGCGAATGGACTTCAATCCCTTCGACTCGACCTTGCCGGCTTTCGGTCTGAGCGCAGCGGTCACGTCGTCGAGGTCCGAGTCCAGCAGGAGGGTCCCGTGGCTGAACATGCGGTCGGTCGTCGCGAACTGCGCGTTGCCGGAGATCTTCCGGCCGTCGGCGAGAATGTCGTTCCGGCCGCCGATTTCCGCTGGGACGCCGAGCTCACGCAGCACCTCGACCACCGGACCGTTGAACTTGTCGTATCGGTTGAAGCGCCCGCTCACATCACGGGTCATGAAGCTGAAGTTCAGGTTGCCGAGATCGTGATAGACCGCGCCACCGCCGGAGATCCGCCGCACGACGCGAATGCCCCGCGCCGCAACGACATCGGCGGCGATCTCCTCGATCGTGTTCTGGTTGCGGCCGATGATAATCGCCGGCGCGTTGACGTAGAAGAGCAGGAGGTCGTCGTCGGCCATCTTGTGCCGGAGAACGTGCTCCTCGAGTGCAAGGTTGAGGTGGGCGTCGGTATGCCCACCGTTGTCGACGAAGATCATGGGGCGCGAGACTCGGGTGAGCTGGAGAGGCGTTCTTTCATCCAGTTAATCAATCCCCCGCTGAGCAAGAACTGCACTTGCCGCGGCGTCATGCTGTGACGCACCCGGACCTGCCGCTGGCGCATGCGGTGAGGGGCATATCCAATAGTTTGCCGTCATGCGTCTTGAGGGCGGCGAGCATTTCGATCAAACCTTCGAGATTTTTACGCAGCAGGGGTTCGCCGCCGGTGAGGCGACTTTTCTCGACACCGTGTGCGACGGAATGACCGGTACGCGGCTGGCGGCGCGCTGGTCAACGCTAGTAACTACCTCACTGGTCATGGGGGTCCTGTAGCGTGGATTGACTATTTCTTACATAACGTGTTCGGCCGACTACCCCGCCTGATACGTCGTACCGCCACCGACGACCGTCCGCACGATTTTGATGTCCTTGATGGTTTCCGGCTTCACCGTGTGTGGATCGTCGGAGAGCATGACGAAGTCCGCGAGTTTGCCGACGGTGATCGACCCCTTCATCGCTTCCTCGTGCGATGCGTACGCACCGTTGAGCGTGTTGACGCGAATGGCTTCGTCAACGGTGATGCGCTGATTGGCGCCCCATGTCGTGCCATCCCAGCCGGTACGCGTGACCATGCCCTGAATGCCCATCAGCGCCGCGAACGGCCCCGGGCTGAAGTCCGATCCCGCGGCCGCGTGCACGCCGGCGTCGAGCATGCTGCGATAGGCCATGCTGCGCTTCATGAGCGCTTCGCCGTAAAACGGAAACTTGTCGGTATTGTAGTACGCATACGTCGTGAACATCGCCGGGATCGCATCGAGCGCCTTGATGCGTCGCACGAGATCGTCGGTGATGAGCGTGCAGTGCGTGATCTTGGGACGCGCATCGGCACGCGGAAACAGCTGGTGCGCGCGTTCGAGCGCGGTCAGATACATGTCGATCGCGACGTCGCCGTTGGCGTGGCAATTCACCTGAATGCCGGCGCGATGCACGCGCTCCACCCACGTGTTGAGGGCGTCCTGCGTGGTGGTCACGTTGCCTTTGTACGTGGTGCCGGCGTAGGGTGTGCTGAGCGCCATCGTGCGCTCACTGAACGAGCCGTCGACCGTATGCTCGGACGTCGCACCGAAGCGAATCCACTCATCGCCGAAGCCCGAGCGAATCCCGTTGGTGATCATCCCCTCGAGCACCGCACCGGTCGCTTCGTAACTCACGCGGTGCTTCAGATCGCCGCGGGCGCGCACGTCCTGAATGGCCGCCAGATCACCGCCTTCGTGGTGCACGGTCGTGAGCCCGTAGCGCGCGAACTCCTTCGAAATATGCGCAATGCCGTCGCGCTCGCGGCGTTCGCGATCGGCGTCACTGAACTCCGGGCGCTTGCCGGCACTCTCGAGCATCCGCATGGCCTCGTCGGTCACGCGCCCCGTCAGCTCGCCGTTCGCATCATGATCGAACGTGCCGCCGGCAGGATTCGGTGTGTCGCGCGTGACCTTCGCCATCGCAAAGGCCGCGCTGTTGTAGAACGCCGTGTGCCCACCGCGATGATGTACGACCACCGGGTGCGTCGTCGACACTTGATCAAGGTCCTTCGTCGTCAATGAGCGCTTGTCCTTGAGTTTGGTGTCGTCGTGGAAATAGCCGCTCACCCACGTGCCGGCCGGCGTCTGCTGGGCGCGGGCGCGCAGTTTCTCAATGATGCTCGCGATCGTGACGAATTCGACCTCGAACGGATTGCCGACGAGCACGTCGTATAGCAGCGTCGTGCCGTCAGCGTGGTTGTGCGTGTCGATGAAGCCGGGGAGCACGGTCATCCCCTTCGCATCGACGACCTGCGTGCGTTTGCCGGCCAGTGCGCGGATCGCGGCCGAACGCCCCATCGCCACGAAGCGACCTCCACTGATCGCGAACGCTTCGGCGCGCGGTGTCACGCTGTCCATGGTGTAGACCTTGGCGTTGAGCACGACCAGCTCTGGCTCGGGCGAGCGAGCGGTTGACACGCTTCGCTCGCTCGCCTCACCCGCCTGCAACCACGACGGAACGAGCGCGCCCGTCGCGCCCGCGACGGACATTCCCACGAACTCACGGCGGCTGCGACGATCGGACATGACGTCTCCCCACAGGTCAGCGGCGAAATGGATACCAGCGTATCCGTAACATGCGAGCGCCGAGGCCGGTTGGTGAGAGGGGGGAACGGTTCCGATCTGGCCTTCCGCTTCTCAGCGCGCACTCCGAAGTTCAAGCGTCCCCTCTTTTCCGCACACCGGAGTTTCCTATGACGTTTTCGGTACGCCCGTTCCCGCTCGTTGTTGCGACGCTGCTCCCGTTCGGGCTCGCCGCCGCCCAGGCGCGCCCGCAAGAGCGGCAGCCGGAGCGCGTGCTCAAGAGCGGCATCGATACGTCGGGATTCGACAAGTCGATCCGCCCACAGGACGATTTCTATCGCTACGTCAACGGCGCATGGCTCACGAAGACGACCATCGCCGGCGACGCCGGAGGCGCCGGCGCGTTCAACGAACTGAGCGACCGCAGTCGCGACGCGATGCGCACACTGTTCGAGGCAGCGGCCCGTCCGACGCCGGCAGTCGGTGACCGCGCGTCGTCGAAGTCGGTCGTACTGACCAATGGCGCCACGGTCGTCGAGCGCAAACAGATCGGCGATATGTACGCGAGCTACATGGACTCGACGCGCATCGAAGCGCTCGGCACCACGCCGCTGGCGCCCGAGTTGAAGGCGATCCGCGCCGTCACCAACGCGTCGCAACTGCCCGCCGTCTTCGCGCATTTCGCCTCGCGCGGCGTGCGTGGACCACTGAGCGTTACCATCGGGCAGGATCAAAAAGCGTCATCGACGAACATCGTGCAGGTCGCGCAGGCGGGACTCGGCATGCCGGACCGCGACTACTACCTGAAGAGCGACGCCAAGACCGTCGCCGTGCGCGCGGCCTACACAAAGTATCTGACGACACTGTTTACGCTGGCCAAGGAGTCGGATCCCGCGGCCGCCGCGCGGCGCGTACTCGCGCTCGAGACGGCGATCGCGACGAAGCAGTGGGATCGCGTCAAGAGCCGCGATCGCAACGCGACGTACAACAAGATGACGGTGGCGGAGCTCGCGGCGATGTCGCCGTCGTTCAATTGGAGCGCGTATCTCAAGGCCGCGCGACTCGACAAGGCGACGGACGTCGTCGTGCGGCAGCCCGATTACATCGCTGCCGTCGACACGCTGATGCGCACGACGCCTGTTGGAACGTGGCGCGAGTATCTGAAAGCGAAAGTCCTTGATGCGAGTGCGAATGAGTTGCCCGCAGCGTTCGTGAACGCACGCTTTGATTACAACGGCCGCGCGTTGAGTGGCCTGCAGACGCAGCAGTCGCGCTGGAAGCGTGCGGTGAGCGCCACCGAGGGTGTGCTCGCGGATGCGACGGGAAAGCTCTACGTCGAAAAGAATTTCCCCGCCGAGGCGAAGGTGCGCATGGATGCGCTGGTCAAGAATCTGATCAATGCGTACGCCGTCGGGATCGATAGTTTGGAGTGGATGAGTCCCGCGACCAAGACGGCGGCCAAGGCCAAGCTGGCGAAATTCACCGTGAAGATCGGCTTCCCTGACAAGCCGAAGGACTACGCGAAGCTCGCAATCCGTCGCGGCGATCTGGTCGGCAATTCGATGCGCGCGCGCGCGCTCGAGTACGACGACATGGTGTCGCGGCTCGGCCAGCCAGTGGACCGCACGCGCTGGAGCATGACCGCGCAGACCGTGAACGCGTACTACAACGCATCGAACAACGAGATCGTCTTTCCTGCGGCCATTCTGCAACCGCCGTTTTTCGATGTGAACGCCGACGACGCCGTGAACTATGGTGGCATCGGCGCCGTGATCGGTCATGAGATCGGACACGGATTCGACGACCAGGGTCGCAAGTCGGATGGTGACGGCAATTTGCGTGATTGGTGGAGCGCCGATGACGCCACAGCGTTCGACACGCGGACGACGATGCTGGGGGCGCAATTCGATGCGATCAATCCGATCGACGACATGCACATCAACGGCAAGCTCACGATGGGCGAGAACATCGGTGATCTGAGCGGACTCGCCCAGGCGTATCGCGCGTACAAAATCTCGCTCGCCGGGAAGCCGGCACCGGTCATTGATGGACTGACGGGCGATCAGCGCTTCTTCATGGGCTTCGCCCAGATCTGGCGCAGCAAATCGCGCGATGAAGCGTTGCGCCAGCAGCTCGCGACGAACCCGCACTCGCCGGGGCCATACCGTGCCTTCGTACCGCTCGTGAACAACGAGATCTTCCTCAAGACGTTTAACGTGCAGGCGGGCGACAAGATGTTTCGCGCGGCGACTGATCGCGTGAAGATCTGGTAGCGCGCGCGAGGATCGAACGGTGCCTGTGCAGTTGGAGCGACACCTGTGTGGGCTGCTGATGCTGCGTGCACTATTGGCGTCCGCCGCGTGTCACGACGCGACGGTTGATGCCAACTATCTCACGATCAGCAGCACGCTGACCACGCCGCCCGCTGCGAATGTCTACGCCGTGGTGAGCACGCCGGGCCGGACGACACCATCGGTGTCGGTCAGATCGTGTTCACGCTGACGCCGGGCAACATCTATGGCGTCAGCGTGCGGCGTCAGGCCGGGGGCGCGGTGCGCTCTGCCTTGGATGCGACCGATCGGTGAAGGTGCCGTTTACCGGTTCGGCGCGTAGCACGTCTGACTCACTCTGGTTCTACATCGTAGATCGCAAGCCGTGTCCGGGGTGCGTCTACTAGCGACCACGACCACGACTGCGTCCGCCAATGATGATTGGGATACCGAGGTACCCGCGATAGAAAGGCCGCATGCCGAACGACCCATAGTACGACCCGTACATCCACGGATCGTAGAACGGGTAGGAACCATACCCGTTGTACTGTTGTCGGTTGTCCCGTTCATTCGTCTCGACGTCGAGCGGCGCAATCGCGACCGACGCGTTGCCCTGCACGTCCTTGCACGCGCGCTTCTCCTTGAGTGCGGTCGCCACGAGTTTGCCATCCATCCAGAGCTCGAGCGGATCCTTCGATTTCGACTCGAGCTCAACCTGTTCGCGCGCGTTCAACGACAGCTTGAAATGCTCTGAACCTTTCGACACAGCATACTCGAGATTGATCGGCCTCGCGCCATCATTACGGATCACGAACCGATCATCGCAGCGATATCCAAACGTCAGCTGTGCGACCTCTGAGATCGGCGTGCGGGCAACTTCGGTGATCTGTGCGTCGAGCCGTGCGGCGAACGACGCTGAACCCACGGTCAAAACGCCCGCGAGCGTATTGCGAAAACGTGGTGTCATCTTGCTTCCCTCCGAAAATGCTGCGCCACATACTACCCTCTCTCTGTAACCGAGTTCGCAGCGGCTCCGGTCACAGTGTTGGCTTCCAAAAGATTGACACGCGCCGAAAAACGTACCCTACTTCCGCCTATGCATCTCCTCCGAAAGCCCTATCTGCTGTACCTCGGCGACGCCACGCATCCGACCGATGCGAAGACGGCGTGCGGACTGCGCGATTGGTGTCGCGACGACGTGCTCGGCGAGTGGAGCTTGCCGACGGCGTCCGTCAGCGTACAGGTGCCGCGACTTTCGCCGGCCGACGCGGCCGCGATGGGCGCCGGCAGTCTGGTGATCGGCATCGCATCGGTCGGCGGCAAGTTGCCTGATGCGTGGTTGCCGGATCTGCACGCCGCGATCGACGCGGGGCTCGATATTGTGAGCGGAATGCATCGGCGCCTCACATCGTTTCCGTCACTGGTACAGGCCGCGACCGCGCGCGGCGTGCGATTGCGCGATGTGCGTCACACCGACGCAACCTTTCCGGCCGGCACGGGGCGCAAGCGTACCGGCATGCGTGTCGCCACCGTTGGTACGGACTGCGCGCTTGGCAAGAAGTACACGGCGCTGGCATTGACCAACGCGCTGAAGGCGATCGGCGCCACGGCGACATTTCGCGCGACCGGGCAGACGGGCATCATGATCGCCGGCGAAGGCATCGCCATCGACGCGGTCGTGGCCGACTTCATTGCCGGTGCGGCCGAGACGCTGTCGCCCGACAACGAGCCCGATCACTGGGATGTGATCGAGGGGCAGGGGTCGCTGTTCCATCCGGCCTACGCCGGTGTGACGCTCGGACTGCTGCACGGCTCGCAACCCGATGCGTTCGTGCTTTGTCATGATCCGTCGCGCACGACGATCGAGTATTTCCCCGGCTTTCCGATTCCAGAGTTGCGTGACGCTGTCGCGCAGTATGTGCAGGCCGCGCGCGTCACGAATCGTGCGGCGCGTTGTGTCGGCGTCAGCATCAACTCGTCGACGCTCTCGGACGACGAGTGGACGGTCTACGCCGCACGGATAGAGGCGGAGCTCGGTGTCCCGGTCTGTGATCCGATGCGCGGTGGGCTCGCGCGTATCGCCCACGCGCTGGTCGCACGGTAACATGTCATGATCACGACGCATATCGTCAGGACCGAGCGCTGGGAACTCATCGAACCGTTCACGATCGCCCGGGGGACGATCACGGCGATTCCGGTGATCACCGTTACGCTCACCGATTCGAACGGCTGCGTCGGCCATGCGGAAGCCGCCGGCGTCGACTACGATGGTGAAACCCCCAAGCAGATGGTCGCCAAGATCGCCGACGTGATGCCGCGCGTTGTCACGTCTACCGCGAACGGTGTCACGCTCGAGGCGCTGCAGGAGTTGCAGACCATGCTCGCGCCCGGTGGCGCACGCAACGCGATCGATTGCGCGCTCTGGGATCTGCGCGCGAAACAGACCGGTGTGCCGGCATGGAAGGCGGCTGGACTGCCGCCGCTCCGTCCGCTGACGACCGTGTTCACGCTGGGCATTGGGAGCGAGGAAGACACGCGTCGCAAAGCTCGCGATGCGCGCCACTATCCGCTGCTCAAGCTCAAGTGCGATGCCGAGCACCACGTAGATGTCGTGCGGTGGGTACGTGAGGAGCATCCGACGGCGCGCATTGCGGTCGATGCCAATCAGGCGTGGTCGCGTGATTTGCTCGTGCGGGTGCTGCCGCAGCTGGTCGCCCTCGGCGTCGAGATGGTTGAACAACCCGTCAAGCGCGGTGAAGACGCGCAGCTGGATGGGCTCAAGTCGCCATTGCCGTTGGCGGCCGACGAGTCATGCAGCGACCGCGCGTCGTTGGCGAAGATTGCCGGTCGCTATCAGTACATCAACATCAAGCTCGACAAGTGCGGCGGACTGACCGAAGCGATGGCGATGTCGGATGCGGCGCTGCGTCAGGGACTGCAGCTGATGGTCGGCAACATGTGCGGCACGTCGCTTGGCATGGCGCCGGCGTTTCTGGTAGGTCAGCGTTGCGGCTTTGTCGATCTCGACGGGCCGCTGCTGCAGAAGCTCGACCGTGCGCATCCGATGGCCTGTGTCGATGGCGTCATGCAGCCGCCGAACGCTGAACTCTGGGGGTAAGGAAAGGGCTCTTCCGCGACGGGACTACGCGGTCCAGAATTGATGTACAAGTCGTCTGCAGTGTCCAGACGACTCGCGCCAATCACCTGCCTCCGGAGACCGGATATGTTTCACATTCTCGGATCGATTGTCATCGGCTTCATTGCCGGCCTTGTCGCCCGTGCGCTGCTACCCGGCGCGGATTCGATGGGCTTCGCCATGACAACGCTGATTGGTATCGGCGGCTCCATCGTCGGTGGATTCGTAGGCAACATGATCAGCAAACCTGCGCCGGATTCGAAGTTTCATCCGGCGGGACTGCTGATGTCCGTCGTCGGTGCGATGCTGCTGCTCTTCCTTATGCGATTCTTCAAATAGCGTACTGCTCGTTGGCACCCACTTTCGCGCACGAGCGACAGATGTCGGTAGCGTTGAAGCGCACGCTGGGTGCTCGTGACGTGGCGGTGATCACCATCGGCACGGTGATCGGCTCCGGGTTATTCCTCACGCCGGGCGGCGTGCTGCGGAGCGCCGGCTCCGTCGGTGTGGCGATGGGCATCTGGGTGCTGGGCGGTGTGCTCAGTCTGATCGGCGCGCTCGCCTACGCGGAGCTCGGCTGTTCACGCACCGGCGCGGGTGGACTGTACGCGTACATTCGCGACGCATTCGGCAACGCGACGGCGTTCACGTATGGGTGGACGCTGTTCGTCGTCATCGCGAGCGGCAGCGTCGCCACGTTGGCCGTCGCGGCGGGAGACAATCTGGCGGCGGTCATGCCGCTCGGTGACATCGAAAAGAAACTGGTCGCGATCGCCATCATCGCCGTGCTCGCGATCATCAATGTACGCGGTACGCGAGAGAGTACCCGCGTGCTCGGACTCGCGACGCTGCTCAAGGTCGTCGCACTCGTGGTGCTGATCATCGCGTTGCCGCTTGCGGGGCATGGGCTCCGTGACGTTCGCGACCCATGGCCGCCGGCCGTCGACGGTCCGGTCATTTCGGGCGGGCTGGCGGCTATGGTGTCGGTGCTCTGGGCCTACGAAGGGTGGCAATACGCGACCTTCATCGGTGGGGAGGTCGAGAACCCACAAAAGAATTTTCCGCGTGGGCTGGTATTGGGCACGATGGCGATCATGGTCATCTACGTGCTCGCCAACGTTGGATATCTCGCGGCGCTTGGGCCAACGCGCCTCGCGGCATCACGCGCGGTCGCGTCTGAGTCGGTCGGCACCGTCTTCGGTCCGCTCGCGGCGCGACTGATAGCGATTCCGGTACTCGTGTCAATTGTCAGCGCATGCCACGGGCTCATGTTGACCGCGTCGCGCGTCTTCTACGCGATGGGGCAGGATCGCGTGTTCTTCGCCAAGCTCGGCGAAGTGCACCCCAAGTTCGGCACGCCGGCCACGAGCATCATCGCGCTCGCAATCTGGAGCGCGGTGCTCGCGCTGACCGGCACGTTCAATACGCTGCTCACGTACGTCGTGTTCGTCGGATGGATCTTCTATGGACTCGGTGGCGTCTGTGTGATTGTCTTTCGCCGCCGAGAACCGGATGCGCCGCGCCCAATGAAAATCCCGGGCTACCCCGTGACGCCGATCCTGTTCGTCGCGTCCGCGCTGGTGATCGTCGTCAACACGATCATCGACAATCCGCAGCGCGGATTGATCGGCATCGGCGGAACTCTCCTCGCGCTCCCGGTCTATGCGCTTTGGCGCCGCCAATCGCGCGCGTAGTCAGGTCGTCCGAAACAGTTTGCCTGGGTTCATCAGGTTCTGGGGATCGAGCGCACGTTTGATTGCGCGCATCGCGTCGAGCGAATCGCTGTGCTGCGTGGCCAGCGCATCAATCTTGCCCATGCCGATGCCGTGCTCGCCCGTGCACGTCCCGCCAAGTCGGAGCGACCGATCGACGAGGCGCTGCACTACACCGTACGCACGCGACCTCGCAATGTCGTCGGAGAAGTTGGTGAGCAACAGCAGATGAAAGTTGCCGTCGCCGACATGTCCGACCAGCGGGGCGGTGATGCCATGCGCGTCGAGATCGGCGCGTGTTTCATTGATGCACGTCGCCAGCGCAGAGACCGGCACGCAGGCATCGGTCGTCCAGACATCACCGCCCGGGTGCGACGCCACGCCGGCGTAGAACGCCTTGTGTCGCGCTTCCCAGAGACGTTCACGGTCCTGCGCGGTCGTGGCGGTCTCGTGCACGTGACCACCACCGTCCGCGACCATGTCACGCACCGCGTCGAGCTGTTCGGCGACAGCCGCGCTGCTGAACGCGTGCAGCTCGAGAAAAATCATCGGCGCTTCCGGCAGTCCCAATCCGAGGTACGCATTGAGCGTGCGGATGCTGACGGCGTCGATCAGCTCGATGCGCGCCAACGGGACACCGCTCTGCAGCAGCGTGACGACCGTATCAACGGCCGCTTCGATGGTGTCAAAGCGACAGACGGCGGCGGCGATCGCGTCTGGCACGATGTGTAGTCGCAGTGTCGCTTCGGTGATGACGCCAAGGGTGCCTTCGGATCCGACGAACAGTCGCGTGAGATCGTAGCCAGCAGACGATTTGCGTGCGCGGCCACCGGTATGCATCACGTGGCCATCGGCCATGACGACCGTCAGTCCCAAGACGTTTTCTCGCATCGTGCCATAGCGCACCGACGTCGTGCCCGACGCACCCGTGGCGATCATGCCGCCCAGTGTGGCGTCGGCACCGGGATCGATGAAAAACGTAGCGCCCGAACCCGCGAGCGAATCGGTGAGTTGCGTGCGCGTCACACCGGCTTCGACCGTGACATCCATGTCGGCGACACTCGTACGCAGCACGCGATTCATCTGCGTGAGATCGATGCAGACACCGCCGTACAGCGCGGCGACATGTCCTTCGAGCGAGCTACCGGCGCCGTATGCGATGATCGGTGCGTCGAACGACGCGGCCACGCGCACGGTGGCGCTGACTTCGTCGGTACTCACCGGGTAGACGACGACGTCCGGCGGGTGCACATCGCGACGGCCTTCGCCGCGTCCATGTTGTTCGAGCACACTTTCGGCGCGCGACATCCGGTCGCCGACGATGGTCGACAGCGCCGTCGCCAACGCGTCGGGGTCAGCAACCCGGGAATGTGCCGACATGCGCGGGGCTACCGACTGCTCTTGCCGCGGGAGAGCTCCCGCTTGGCCGGCGGCGGCGATGGTGGCGCATCGGGGTCTTTCTCGATCGCGCCCCAGTCCTTTTTCGGTGCGCCTTTCTTGGTTGTGCCAACGGGCCGGTTCTTCTCGACCACGCGCTGGGTCGAGCGCTGTCGGCCTTGGCCGCCTTTTCCGCCCTTCATGTGAGATCCACGATCGAGTCGACTGCCGCTGGGTAGCTCATGCCGAAAGATCCCTTGAAGTGGTCGTCATGGCCAGTCGCTCTGCATATTTGACCGGGCCCCCCTCCACAAGGATTCATGCGCCATGGCTGTCATCGACATCAGTACCATCCCCACCCGCGATCTCGCCCCCGGCATTCACGCGCGTGTCATGCACGGGCACGCACTCTCGATGATGCGCGTGCACATCGACGCGGGCTCCGACCTGCCGGAGCACTCGCATCCGCATGAACAGGCGACGACCGTCCTAAGCGGACATCTGCGGTTCTTCCTGGCCGACGTGCCGCACGACCTGTACGCCGGGATGGCGCTGTTCATTCCGAGCGGCGTGCCGCATCACGCGCATGCGATCCTCGAGACGGACGTCATCGACGTGTTCACGCCGACGCGCGACGATCTACGGTGACAGCGGAAACGCTCACGGACACGGACTGGTACGGTCAGGAGCTCGCCGACCTCAACTTCACGAGGATAACGTTCGTGAACCTCGACCTGACCGAGGCGACGCTGAAATCGTCGGTGTTCACCGAGTGCACCTTCCGCGGCGCCAAGTTCAATTGCGCCACGCACACCGATGTCGCCTTCGTGAACTGCAAATTCATGAACTGTGCGTTTTTTGAAACGCGCTTCACCGACTGCAAAATGGTCGGCAGTTCCTTCGATCGGTGTACGTTCGATATCATGCGCGTCGAGAGCGGCAACTGGTCGCATTGCGCGCTGCGCGGAGCCGACTTGCGTCGGGCACGCTTTGAAAATACCAAACTGCGCGAAGCGGACCTGAGCAGCGCCAAGTGCGAAGGCGCATCAATCCGTGATTGCGACCTCACCAGCGCGTGGCTGGGCGGAGCGCGACTGGCCGAGTGTGATCTGCGCGGCAGTGAACTGGCGGGGATCGATCTCGAGGAGGTAACATTGCGAGGTGTGATCATCACCGTCCAGCAGGCCGTCACGATCGCCGCCGCCCTCGGCCTCGACGTCCGCGCCGAGTAGGCATTGCTTCACTCTCTCAGAGACATCACATGATCAGACGCGACTTCCTGGTCACCTCCGCGTTGGGCACCGCTGGCGCACTCGCGAATTCCATGACGATCCCGACCATCACTGCCGGCATGACTGAGACACCCGAGTCGACCATGACATCCGACATGACGTCCAATGCGCCGCGCGCCACACGCAAGATTCTGATCGCCGGTGGCAACTTCAACACGACGTTCATTCGCTACATGGCACAACTCACCGGCAAGACTCGTCCGCGTCTGTGTTTTCTGCCGACCGCGTCCGCCGACAGTGCCGAAGCAACCATCGGCTGGTACAAGCACTGCGCACCGCTCAACGTCGAACCGTTCGTGCAGAACGTGTTCATCGAGAGCCTGACGCAAAGCCAAGGCTGGGATGAGGTGCTGCTCAGCATGGATGGCATCGTCGCCTCCGGCGGCAACACGCTCAATCAACAGGCCATCTGGAAGGCGCAGGGCATCGACGTGATCCTGCGGCAAGCGTGGGACCGCGGCATCGTACTCGGCGGCGCCAGCGCGGGCTCGCTCTGCTGGTTCGAAGAGGGCACGACCGATTCGCGTCCCAAGGCGCTCTCCATCGTGAAGTGCATGGGCTTCCTGAAGGGCAGCCACTCGCCGCACTATGACGCCGAAGCGGGTCGTCGGCCGTTGTATCAGAAGCTGATCGGCTCTGGCGAAATGAAGCCGGGCTACGCCTGCGACAACGACGCCGGCATTTACTTCGAAGACAACGAGGTCAAGCGCGTGGTATCAGGACGCGCGGCGGCCGCGGTGTACCACGTCAGTGTCGTTGACGGCAAGGTCGTCGAGAAGACGCTTCAGCCCGATCCGATCTGAGTCAGCACGGCTCGCACGGTTGCGAGCTCCGGTGTGAACAGCGGATACTGTGTCGCATCCGCAAACAGCGTGTCGAAATCAATTGGCGCGAACGCGCGCGCCAATCGTGACGCAAAGTTGCGGCGCAGCGAGGCCGCGTAGTAGGCGACGTCGTAGTCGCGCGCGTCATCCGTGACCAGCGCCTCGCCATCGAACTCGTCTACGACGCCGCCCGTACCGCCTTGCCGGCGGTACACGCGCACCCGCTCGCCGATCGACCACGAGGTCCGTCCGCTCGCGAGCAACGCTTCGTAGCTGAACTCCCGGCGTGTGTCGCGCACCGCCATGTACTGCCCGGTCGACTTGGTGAGTCGGACGCGCGAGGTGACGTCGAGCGTCGGGATCTCGCGTCGATGCAGCGCACGTAACGTGTCGAGATAAGTCGCGCGTACCGCCGCAACGTCGCCGCGCAAGAGCTGCTCGATCGTACGACGCAGAAACTGTTCGCCAAAGGGCTCGGCCCGACTGGAGCGAAAGGCGACGCCACGCAGAATCAGCGTACCGTCGTAGGTGAGCAGTGCGTAGTTCTTCGGTTCGTGCGAGAGCATCGCGGCGTAGCGCCCCTCGTACTCGAGTTGCACGAGCGGCGGCAACAACGCGGCCACTTCGCTCACGACGCGCCGCTCATCGACTTCGGTCCACGCATTGGGCACGGCAAAGTACACACCGTCCGTATCCGCCTCCAACAACGTGACGCCACGTTCGGCGAGAGCGCGACACATCAGGCCGAGCGTTTCGCGGCCCCGGCGGGTCACCGTGTTTGCCGCGTGGACGTCGGCGAATCGCGTGAGTCCCTCGCCGGCGGCGAGGTAGCCGTACGCCGAATTGATGACGAGCTTCATCGCCGCCGACATAGCCTCGTGCGTGAAGCGCGCTGTCGAGCCCGCAGGCGCGAGTTTGGCGCTCGCCTTTGCGGCGAGTCGCTGTTCGACGAGCTGATCGACGAGTGCGAGCAACGCACCCAAGTGATCGCGCGCCGGACCGATGCGATAAGCGCGCATGAGTGACGGATACAGACTGGCCACGTCCGCCTTGACGACGCGCGACGCCACGCCTGTCGCGAACAGATGCAGCGCGGCGCCCGTGTGCTCCGTGCCGTCGCTAGCGGCGTGCGCCGGCAGCGCTTCACCGGCGCGCACGTAGGCACGCACGAGTATCGGATCGATCACGCCCGTCGCCGCGCCGGCATCGGCGAGTCGTTCGTAGCGTCGTGGGGCCATGCGCGCGAGCGCGAACGCGGCGCCACCCATCATCTGTGCGAGTGCGGCGACTTCGTCGACGTCGGACGTCGCGTAACGGCGCACGCGATCCGGATCGGTGCGATATACGGTGTAAAGTTGATCGCCGCGAATCAGTTCGCGGTCGGGACCAGCGATGCCGAGATGTTTCGCGACGGCCTTGAGTCCGTGTCCAGGCAGCTCACGCGCGGAGAAGTCATAGCGGCGGACCGCGTCGAGCGTGTCGATGAATTCACGACCGGGCGCGACGAATCGCACGCGTCGCGTGGCGTCAAAGTGGCTGCGTGCCCCGCGTCGTGCGGCGCGCGATTGCAGTTGCGTGTGATGCATGCGGCCGAGTGAGAACGATACGCCGTGCTTGCGCGCGCGTGTATCGAGAAACGGCAGGTCGAAGCCGTGCAGGTTGTGATTCTCGATCACATCGGGATCGCAGCGCTGCACGAGCGCACCCAGTCGCCTGATCAGATCCGCCTCAGCGGCGGCATCGTCGCCCTCTGCCTCGAGCAGTGTGACCGTGCCGCGCGGATCACGCACCGCGATCAGGAAGATGCGGTCGTGCTCCGGGTCGAGTCCCGTCGTTTCGAGATCGAACTGCAGGCGATGCAGCTGCTCGAAGGTCAGATCACGAAAGTACGTGCGACCCGTGGCGACGAGATACTGCTCTTCGGGCGGCAGGATATGCAGCGTCTCGCTGTCGAGGTCGCGCAGGTGCGCCATACGCCGACCGCGTCGTTTGGAGGCGCCTTTGAGGATGGCCGACGTGAGCGTATCCCAGCGGCCGGCCGAGACGAGATAGCGGAGGGCGCCGGGGCCGTGAAGTTCGCGGTAGCGGATGTCGGTGGAGCACTGATTGTCATCGACAGACAGCGCGCCGCCCAGGTGCGCGAGGTCATTGAGCGACGAGAGCAGCAGCCACGGGCGGAACTGCGCCGTCTCGCGGACAAGCGTGTCGGTGTCGGTGATTCGGCGCCAGACGGTCGCGCGGCCGTCACCGTCGGCCCAGACGGAGACGATGCCGGGGGTCGGGTCCCAGCCCCAGAGCCAGTCGTCGTGGAGGGTCACGATGAATTGTACGACGAGGGCACGTTCGGCGGGGCGTGAGATCGCTTTCGTCAGCGTCACGCGCACTCAGTCCCTTGTGCCCGCAGGGCGCAATTACATGATCACCCCGCGCGAGAGCGCTCCACGAACGCCGAATTGCACGAAACTACTTCGACCAAAACCAGAATCCCGCACCGAGGATGACGCTAGCACGCTCCTCGTCATACCCGTTCGCTTTGAGCCGACTCATGCGATACCCGAGTTGGGCAAAGATCGGAACGCGATCCCACGTGTAACTGACGCCGGTCTCACCCTCCCAGTACTCGGGTCCGAGTTTTGCGCCCGCATACTGATTGACGGGTCGCGCGTATCCAGCCCGCGTGCGCACGGCGACACCGCTCATGCCCAGATGCGTCACTGTGCTGAATCCTGCCCGGATCATCGAGAATGACGTGTCGAGTTGAACCAACGTGCGCTGCGCGTAGCCAAGTTCGAGGTGGAACGATTTGTCGCCCAGCAGGACCATCGCATCATATGCATTCGACGAGCGCCCTGATCCACCGTCGCCGGATTGAAATCGACCAGCGAGACCCGAGCCGGAGTTCTGTCCAACGAGATCGAACTCAATCACCTGACTCGAGCTCCCGCTCTGCGTGGTGGTTCCAACGGGAGTACCCAGATGCGTTTTGACGCTATTCGTCGAAATCTGCAGACGAAAATCGACAGGGAATGCGCGTTGTGCGGCTGCGCCAGACGAGAGCGTGAGCGCTCCCGTAATCGCGAGAGTGAACCGTGCCGAGATGTTCATCGCTTGGTCTCCGCCTCAATGCGCAATTCGACCCGATAGCCCGCAACAAGCTTGCGATTGTTGTCGATGGCAACGGCCGTCTTGCCGGCAGATTCTGCTCGGACAACCGTGTTGGCCGCCACATTCGCAGGAAGCGGCAGGCCCTTGTCGAGGAATCCGCCCGCGATGGAACCGGCGGCAATACTCACGCCGAGCAATACGGCACGTCCATCGGGGTTGTACTTCGAACGAACGGGTTCGCCTGCCCGGATGTATCTCGACACGAGAACGGTCGCCGCGCCGAGCATTACGCCAGCGGTAATCCCTTTGACTGTGGCCCGTGGCGCGCGCTCAGGGAGGAGCGTTCGGGGATCCAGATGCGGTACCACATCGAGCGCAGGCGGCGCCCCTACGGCCATCCCGGCAAATCGCAGGGTGTCGGCGCTCCCATTCTGCAGATCGCGAACCACCACGCGAATCTCGTATTCACCGGTGACGAACTGAGGCTCCATTCCATCGTGCGCACGGAGTGCGAGTCGTGCATGGCTCGATGATGGCGTGGAATCATGTGTGAAGACGCGCCCGCCGCGTTGTGACACCGCGTACAGTGTCATCGCCGCCGGACGCGTACTGAATACCTCGACAAAGGCCCGACCGTCGACTCCAGTCAGCGCGTTGTCGAGTGCCGGTTTTGCCGTTGATGCGAAGGTGCTATTGCGCGTCGCCGTGAAGAGGGAATCGAGGCCGCGCCAGCGCAGGTCGGCGTTGAGCGGCGCTTCCGGCGCAGTGCGTATGGCGCGCTTGAGATAGATGACCGCGCTGTCGGCCTGCATTGTGCCGCCCTCCTCCGGAAAGAAAGCAGCGGCCATCACTTGGCATACGGCGGCCATCTGCGTGGGCCGCACATGATCGAACTGCAGCACCTCTCGGCCGATGGTCAGCGCATCCGCGTACTTGAAATTGTTCAGCGCGTCTTTGGCACGGGCGATTAGATCGGCAACGGGTGACGCCCGCGAGTCGGCCGCGTCAGCCTGCGCGAGCAGACGGTGATGCGGAAAGAACAACATGCATGCGACTGCTGCCGCGCGTCCGAGTGGCAACGTTGGAAATAGCTGCGGCGTTTTCGCGTTCACCGTACTGACTTGGCAAGGCATTTCGGGTCCCGGTATAGGATGCGCGATGTATCGGCAGCAGCCAGCGTGATTGACGAGTCCCACGGTTGGCTGCACTCTTCGGCGGTGATACGCAGGCGATATGTGCCGGGCGGCAACGTGAACCACTGCAAGCCGCGACCTGCGATGCGCCGGATATCGCCGTTGATGTACAGCACCGCGTCCGACATATGTGTGCCGATCCGCAGGCGGGCGGGCTCGAGCGGCGAAGCCGTTGGCTTGGCGACTTGAATTGAGTCAGTCGCACGGGGTTGTTCGGTGGCCGCAGCTGCGGAGTGCAACGCGACGCGCGCGCTCATCGAGTCAACCACCGAAAGCGCGGACGTACGCGGAAGCACCACAGGATCCGTGGGTTGCGGCAGTTTGGCGCTTCGCGAATCAGCCGGCTTGACCTTCGCCCGAAGCGCGGCGGTCGGCACCGCGCGCTGAGGCGATGGCGTGACTGTATTGCCCGGAATCGGCGACACGCCGCGTGGAGAAGGACTCGGCGGAACATTGGCCACGGTTGGTGGACTTATTCGTGTGTTTCCGGCGGGTTGCTGGTAACGCATCAGCGCAACGGTCGCGCCTCCTCCAATGAGCAGCAGTGCCGCAGAAGCCAGCCCGACCACGGGCCACCGGACCGGCCGTGTGCCCATCGCACCCACTGCACTCGACGCTCCCGACACGAGGGTCTCGCGCGACTTCGATCGCGATGCGTTGAGTGGCGTTGGGCTGATCGGTTGACTGATCCGTGGTCGTGAGGCAGAACCGACTCGTGCGAGTTGCGTGATTTCCATGCCGACGCGCTGCTGGAGATCAGGCTCGGTTGCGCCAAGCGATGCGATGGCCGCTCCGATGTACGGGAAGCGCTCGGCGGGGTCCTTGGCCAGCATGCGATGAATGACACTAGCGAGTGTCGCGGGGCATGACGGACAGACGCGAAAGAGCGCTTCCGGCTCGTCCAGCAAATGCGCTTTCATCAACTCGCCAATTGTCTTTCGTTCAAACGGCCGTGCGCCGGTCAATAGTTCGTAGGCCACGCAACCGAGTGCGTATTGATCGGCAGACGGACCGACCTCGACGCTATTAAAATGTTCGGGGGACATGTATGCAGGAGTTCCCACGATGACGCCCGAAGACGTCAATCCCTGCGCGTCGCTTGCCTTGGCAATACCAAAGTCGGCGAGTACCACCCACCCGCCGTCATCGAGCAAGATGTTCGCCGGCTTGATATCGCGATGCGTTACGCCTCGGCGATGCGCATAGTCGAGTGCGGATCCGACCTGTTGCAGCACCGCGCAGACGAAATCCGCAGACTGTCGACCTTCACTGTGCAGCACCGAGTCGAGTGACCGGCCATCCACGAACTTCATCACGAAGTAGGCGAGGTTCGTCGAATCGCCGACTGAGAAGACGGGAATGATGTGCGGGTGACTCAGTCCGGCGGCAAGCTGCGCCTCGCGTCGAAAGCGTTCAATCGCGCCGATGTCTGACGCGATCTCCGGAAGCATGACCTTAATCGCGACTTTTCGAGCTAGTGCGACGTCCAGTGCGAGGTAGACCGCGGCCATGCCGCCACGGCCCAGTTCGGCATAGATATCGTAACGGCCGAGTGTGGCCGCGCGAAGGCGCGTGAACAGTTCGTCAGGTTCGACGGGCGGACTTGACGGTGAGAAGGAAGGGCGAGAGCGACTGGCGCTGTCGGACGGGGCATTGGGAGGCACAACTGCATTGCTAGCGGTGACGCGTCTTTTTACCGTCTACGCGTCGTCTTATCGCGCGCACCGACCAATCCTACGCAGCCAACAGTCCAGAGGGACGCCTTCAACGCGCTGCACAAGTCATAGTGCGCTCCAGCGAGTTGGGTCTTTCGGTTCACGTTCGCGTCAGACAGCTGAGAAAAAGCAACGAAGTCACACTACGTCCTCTCTCCCGAATACTGGCCTCCGCCGCTCGATTGCTCACTGTGATGGCCGATGATTAGCAGCTGATCAGGGCGGCAGCGCGTTCAAGCTGAGTCGTTCGACATCAGCCATTGATGGTGTACCACCGGCGAAACCCCCTCCAACTATGTAGACAAAGCCACCGAGTACCGCGACTTCCCCGTACTTCGGAACGCTTAAGCTAGGCGCATTGCGCCACGCGTCAGTCAGCGGATTGTATGAGAAGACCTTGTCGGTGGGATTGCAACTCGAACTGCAGCC
>JANLPE010000003.1:0-95358 GCA_031366985.1 Gemmatimonadaceae bacterium | reverse complement strand
TGCGCGGCGGCCGTGCCGCCGCGCACCACGCAGCTACACGCCGATTAACTCCTCGATCTCCATCGGCGCCGCTCGCCCACGATCCACCAGCGCGATCTCCAGCACCTCGCGCAGTGTCTCGACGGGATGGAAGATCAACTGCTGACGCACCTCGTCCGGCACGTCCTCAAGATCCGCCTCGTTGGCCTTCGGGATAATCACTTCCTTGATACCCGCACGGTGCGCACCAAGCACCTTCTCCTTGACGCCGCCGATCGGCAGCACACGGCCACGCAACGTGATCTCACCGGTCATGGAGACATCGCGACGTACTTTGCGATTTGACATCTCGCTGACCAACGCCAGCGCGATGGCGATACCGGCGCTGGGACCATCCTTCGGAATCGCACCCGCGGGCACGTGGATATGCGCCTCGCTGACGGATGCCACCCGGCTCGCCGGAATGCCCAGCGATTCGGCGTTGTTCGTCGCATAGGTGAGCGCCGCACGCGCGCTCTCCTTCATCACGTCACCCAGCTGGCCGGTCAGGATGAGCGAGATCGGACCGACTCGCATGCCGTCCTGATCGTCATCCCTGCCGAGACGCGTCGACCCTCGACGAATGCTCGCTTCGACGAACATGATGTCACCGCCCATCGGCGTGTAATACATGCCGGTGGAGATGCCGACCTCGTCGTGCTCGTTGGCCCGCTCCGGGTGCACCTTCGGTCGCCCAAGCAGTTCGCGCACTTCGTCCGCCGTGATGATCTTGTCGTCGATCGTCGCCGTATCGCCCATAGCGACGCGACGCGCCACTTTGCGTGCGACCGCCCCGAGTTGACGTTCCAGCTGGCGCACACCGCTTTCACGCGTGTACTCGCTGATCACCTTCGCGACCGCCTCGTCCGTGTACGAAAGATGCTTGGAGCCGAGCCCCGACTCCTCGAGCTGACGCGGAATCAGATACTTCTTCGCGATCTCGGCCTTCTCACGCTCGGTGTAGCCGCTGAAGTCCACAACTTCCATGCGGTCGAGTAACGGGCCCGGAATGTTCTGAATGAAGTTCGA
Organism: Gemmatimonadaceae bacterium; assembly: GCA_031366985.1. Taxonomy (GTDB): domain Bacteria; phylum Gemmatimonadota; class Gemmatimonadetes; order Gemmatimonadales; family Gemmatimonadaceae; genus Gemmatimonas. The sequence goes on along the minus strand of JANLPE010000003.1, from coordinate 94,311 downwards.
GGTCGCGATGAACAGCACTTCGCTCAAGTCGAACGGGACGCCGAGGTAGTGATCCGTGAACGAATCGTTCTGTGCCGGATCCAGCACCTCGAGCAACGCGCTTGATGGATCGCCTTGATAGGACGTCCCCAACTTGTCGACTTCATCGAGCAGGAACACGGGGTTCTTCGTGCCCGCCTGCTTCATGCCCTGAATAATGCGACCGGGCATCGCGCCGACGTACGTGCGACGGTGACCGCGGATATCCGCTTCGTCACGGGCGCCGCCGAGGGCCACGCGCACGTATTCCCGGCCGAGGGCGCGCGCGACCGACTTCGCGATGCTCGTCTTGCCGACACCTGGCGGTCCGTTGAAGAGTAGGATCGGGCCGCGGGCCATCGCGCGCGCTTTCGCTTCGCGCGTGTCCGTGATCTGACGATCGCCGTCGCCGTTTCCGAGTGTCGGCGTCGCGTCCGTGTTCTCGCCTTTGAGCTTCGCAGCGGAAAACTCCCCGGTCGTCGCCATTTCCTCGGCGACCTGCAGCGCGCGGAGCTGACGCACGGCGAGGAACTCGAGTACGCGATCCTTCACGTCCTTGAGGCCGTAGTGATCCTCTTCGAGAATCGTGCCGGCGCGCGCCAGATCGAGATGATCGTCCGACCGCTTGCTCCACGGCAGCTCGGCCATCCACTCGAGATACGTGCGAATGACCTGCGCCTCCATCGACTCGCGACCGGCGCGCTCGAGGCGGCCGATCTCGCGCTCGACTTCGGCACGCGCTTCCTTCGGCAGCTCGAGCTTTGTCAGCTTCTCGCGCAGCTCCGTGATCTCTTTGGACTGATCGTCGTCGCCAAGTTCTTTCTGAATCGCCTTGAGCTGCTCGCGCAGGAACATCTCACGCTGCCGCTCGCCCAACTCTTCCTGGACCTGCGACTTAATGTCTTCCTGCGCCTCGAGCAGGCCGATCTGGCGCTGCACGTGGACGAGCACGCGGCGAAGGCGTTCTTCCACCGAAAGCGTTTCGAGGAGCCCCTGCTTTTCAGGGACCGTGAGCTCGATGTAGCCGGCGACGAGATCCGAGAACCGACCGGCGTCGTCGACGGAGTCGAGCACTTGATGCACGACCTCTTCCGGCAGGCCGCGCTTTTCACCGAGCTCGGCCGCACGCTCGCGCGCCTCCTTGTGGAGCGCCTCGAACGCCGGGTCCTTCGGGTCGAGCGGCAGCATCTCTTCGGCGGGGACGATGACGGCCACCATATGGCCGTCCTGCTCCAGATACTGAAGCGCGGTCGCGCGCTGCTCGCCTTGCAGGAGCAGCTGCACCCCGCCCAAGCCGCGCTGGATCTGTCCGATCCGGGCGATCACGCCCGTCGTGAACAAAATGTCGGAGGTGGGTTCTTCGGTGTTGTCACGTTGGGCGACGGCAAAGACGAGCCGGTCGCCTTTGACGGCGTTTTCAATGGCACGCAAGGTGCCGGGACGGCCCGCCGCGATTGGCGCGGTGATGCCGGGGAACATGACCGTTCCGCGAAGAGGCAGAACGGGGAGAGTCTGGCGCTGGCCCATATCAAACGTTCCTGTCGAAAGGAGGATGGCACCATCGTGGTCGCACGTTCCGCACCGTCCGGTTTACGCCATCGCGGCAGGGATTGCAACTTTTCCCTGACCCGCTGACGTATGGCCCGTCAGTCCCATGCCGGGACGGCTGGTCTCCATCCCCGTCGTCGTCACCCCGGAGGGGAATGCTGTCGCCTCTTCTACCCATATGCTACACTTCGGGTTCAGGAGCGCACCCCTTTGATCCCCCACGAGTGCCCGATTCAGCAGCCCAGTCCTCAGAGGACGCCGAACTCCGCGCGCATGTCGAGCAGGCGCTCGCGGCCACCTACGAGGTGGACCAGGAGATCGGACGTGGTGGCATGGGCATCGTCTACCGGGCGCGCGACAAGCGCCTGAAGCGCTATGTCGCGATCAAGATCCTGCCGCCGGAGCTGTCCTTCCGTCGTGACATTCGCACGCGCTTCCTGCGTGAAGCCGAGACCGCCGCGCAGTTGAGTCATCCGAACATCGTGCCCATCTACTCGGTTGACGAGGTGGGCAATCTGGTGTTCTTCGTGATGGCGTGCATCGACGGGGATAACCTCGCGAAACAGCTGCAGAATCGCGGACCGCTGCCGATCGAAGACGTGCGTCGGTGGCTGACCGAAGTCGGCGACGCGCTCGCCTATGCGCATTCGCGCGGTGTCATTCATCGCGACATCAAGCCCGACAACATTCTCGTCGACGCGATCGACGGCCGCGCACTGGTCACGGATTTCGGCATCGCGCGCGCCGCGACCGACAGTGGCGACACGCCGCGATTGACGGCGACGGGCATGGCGATCGGTACGCCGGCCTACATGTCGCCGGAACAGGCATCCGGCGATCGCGATCTCGATGCGCGCAGCGATCTCTATTCGCTCGGCATCGTCGCGTATCAGATGCTGGTGGGCGAGCCGCCATTCATCGGGAACACGACGCCGGCGCTGCTCGTGAAGCATCTGGCGGAAATGCCCGTGCCCGTCGACCAGCGGCGGTCCGACGTGCCGCCCGATCTCGCGCGCATCGTCATGCGTCTCCTCGAGAAAGCCCCGGAACAGCGATTCCAGTCGGCTGGCGAGATGGTGCAGGCGATGAAGAGCGGCATCGTGCCCAACACGCCGATTCCACCGACCACGGCTGGTTCGGCCGCGCCGATCATGTTCAATGGCGCCCCGATCGGCGGCATGCGCCAGACCGGTAACAGCGCCGCCACCTCTGGCAATCGAGGCGGATACGTCGCGCCCGCATACAACCCGCGCACGGGTGCAGCGCAGTCCGTGCCGGCCCCGTATGCGTCCTCAATGCCGTCGGCATCGATGAGCGGCAGTGGTGACACGTATCTGCCGTCGATGGAAGAACGCGCGCGCTGGGACATGCCACAGGTTCGAAAGTTCCGTAAGACACTGGCGCCGTACGTCTTCGTGAACGGGGCCATCCTGCTGATCAGCGTCTTCGGGAAGAGCGATTTCCTCGGCTTCTCGGCGCTATGGACCGTGTTCGTCGCGTGGAAGTACGCCAAGCTCTGGAGCGACGGCTACGACTGGCATGACGTCCTCCGACAGCCGAAGGATCGCATGCTGGGGGAAGTGATCTCCGACCTCGTCGATTCGATCCATGCCACGTTCAGTCGGCAGAAACGCGAAGAGTTGCGCGCGCAGGGTAGACTGAACAACAACGCCTTCGGCGGGATGCTTGCTCCGTTGGGCCCGACGCCGGTTGGCGGATCTCCGGCGACGGTCTCCCCTCGACTCACCGTTGGCGCGCTGACCAATTTCAATAAGCGACGGGATGCCGGGACGTTGTCGGCGCCGCCAGCGCGTGACGATGACGTGGGCCCGTATTTACACGTCGTGCGACGCGCCCGTGAGGATCGCGAGGAGATCGGACGACTGCTGGCGACGATTCCGCAGGCGGAACGTGGTCGCATTCCCGATGTGGCGAAGACGGCCATCGAACTGGTGAATCGCATCGAGTCCATGGCGGTCGATCTGACCCGCGCGGGCCATGGGGTCGGCGTCGGTTTTGGCGCGGAGCAGGCTGGCCGGATCGATGCGGAGATTTCCGTGCTCGAGGCGGAAGCGAATCCACTCGATACGTCGAGGAGCGAGGGGCGCGTTCGGCGGCTCGCGCAGTTGCGTCGCGATCGTCGTGCAGTCGCTGATTTGGATCGCAAGCGCGAGGCGCGCGCAGCGCAGATCGAGAGCTGCCGGATTGCGCTGGAGAACATGCGACTGGATCTCGTGCGGTTGCGCACCGGCAACAGTTCGGTGCAGAGCGTCACCTTGATCGCCGAACAGGCGATGGCCTTGGCGCGCGATGTCGACATTGCCGTCGGCGCCGCGAACGATGTTCGCGACGTGACACGCGCGCGCAACGCGTTTCCAGCGTAACTGCGCCATGAGCGAAGCGGCGCCATGAGCGAAGCGGCGCGGGCGGCAGCGAATGCCGCAGACGCGAATCTGCTGCGTGATCGCGTCACGGTCGCGTTCGGATCGCAGTACCTGATCGGCCCCGAGATCGGTCGTGGCGGCATGGCGGTCGTCTACTCCGCCGAGGACATCCGCCTGCAACGACAGGTGGCGCTGAAGGTGCTGCCGCCGGATCTGGCGTTCCGGTCGGACGTGCGCGAGCGCTTTGTGCGCGAAGCGCAGACGGCGGCACGCCTAAATCATCCCAACATCGTGCCGATTTACGCGGTGCACGAAGAGTCCGGGATGGTCTGCTTCGCCATGGGGCTCGTCACGGGCGATAGTGTGGCGGCGCGCATTCAGCGCGATCCACGACCGCCGGTCGAGTTCATCGCGTCGGTGCTCGAGCAGACCGCCGATGCGCTCGCCTACGCGCACGCGTGCGGCGTCGTCCATCGCGACGTGAAGCCGGACAACGTCCTGCTCGACCGTGACTCCGGTCGCGCGATGGTGACGGACTTCGGTATCGCGCGCGCCGCCGAAAGCGGTTCGCGACTCACGCAGACCGGCATCGCCGTCGGCACGCCGGCATTCATGAGTCCCGAGCAAGCCACCGGCGACAAGGACGTCGACGGTCGGAGCGATCTCTATTCGCTCGGCGTCGTCGGCTATCTGATGCTCGCGGGGCGATTGCCATTCGAGGCCACGACGACGCCCGCCATGCTGGTGAAGCACGTCAGTGAGACGCCACCACCAATCTTTTCGTTGCGCCCCGACGCGCCGGCGGCGCTCGTCGGGATTCTTGAGAAGTGTCTGGCCAAGCGGCCGGCGGATCGCTGGGAGAACGCGCTCGCGATGCGTGACGCGCTGCGTCGTGTGCAGCGGGACGGTTCCCTCAGTCAGCGTGGCGGCACATCCGCGAACGGGTATCCGCCGGCTCGACCGGCGACGCCGAGCTACTCGGCGGGGACGCGCAATCCCGTGTCGTTAGAGTACGCCGACAAGGCGGGACACCGCGCCGAAGATTGGGCGCCGCGGATGTTGGCGGCACCGAACGTCCCGCCACTGCCACAGTTTCCGCGGCTTCCCGCATCTGCCACTCGCGACGAAGAACGCGAGTGGAAGAGCGCGCGGCGCGACGCCTTGCGCGAGTGGCGCCACGAGGTCAAGGAACTGCGACGCGACGCGCGCGATCAGTGGAAGGAGGACGTGCGCCATGGTGTCGCCGGGTATGCGAACCCGATGATCCCGTCCCGTTCCGAAGACGAACTCATCTCGCGCTTCAAATATTCGCTGATGTGGACCGGTGGCATGATCGCGTTTCTGGCGACGATCAATGCGCTCACGAGTCCGCGGTTCCCGTGGGCCGTGTTCCCGGCGTTCGGCATGTCAATGGGCATGCTTGGCCGCTACGGCAAGCTGCGGGCGCGCGGCATTCGCTGGCGTCGCATCTGGGCCGACGAAGACGCGGAGAAGTCGAACGATCCCGATTGGCAACTGCCGAAGCCGACGCGCATCGAGCGCGCGGCGAAAGCGTTCAAACGGCATCTGACGTGGCTGGCGGGGAGCGCCGTCGCGGCGGTTGGCACGTTCGTGGTTGGATCCACGCTGCATTTTGAACCCCTGGTCGTGCCCTTCGTCGGCGCGTTGATCGCCAGTGCCATCAGCAGTCAGTTGCTGATTATGGACTACGTCAAGCTGCGGCGGCTTGGTATCGGTGCGAGCGATGCGATGGGTAGCGAGTGGAAGGAGATTGCCGGACGTTCCGACGATCGCCCGCATGCCATGAAGGTCGACGAACAGCTGCGCCGGATCGCGGGAAGCGCGTTGTTGAATTCCGCCCAGGGACCAGTCGTGCGCAGTGCCGTCGACGACCTGGTCGCGATCAAGGACGCGGCGTCGCGACTGACCGATGCCGACAAGATGCTGGTGCCCGATGTCGAGCCGACCGCCGACGCGTTGTTGGAACGCATCGGCGCGCTGGCGTCAGGACTGGAACGGCTCGATCGCGATATCCCCAACGATGCGGTGTCACAACTGGATACGCGCATCGCGGCGGTGCAGGCGGAGCCGGAGACCGCGCCCGATCATGAGCGGCGCCTCACGCTGCTGACGCGCCAACGCGCATCACTGCAGGAACTCGTCGAAAAGCGCGGCACGATGCACCGGCAGCTCGACAGCGCGTCAATGGCGTTGCGCTCCCTGCGCCTTGATATGGTAAAATTGCGAACGCTGGGTGTCGGTGCGGCGATCGGTGATGTCACCAACGCGACGCAGGAAGCGCGCGCGTTATCGATGGACATCGGGCGCGCCCTCGAGGCCGCGGCCGAAGTTCGCAAGCTGTAGCAACGCTAACGCAACGCGATCGCGCGAAGCTCAGCTCCACTCGTCCAGTCGCGCCTCGAGCTCCGCGGCCATCCCGCCGTGCCCGTGCCGCTGGGAGGCGTCGATGCCCGTCTGGGCGGCCGCGCGCGCTTCCGCGACACGGCCAAGAGTGTGCAGCACGTCCGCATAGCGCAGCCAGCCGTTACCCTCGTCGTCGTAGGATGCGAGATAGTCCGCCAGTGCAACCTCAGCCTCGGCGAACAGCTGCGCCTTGAGCAGTTCGTTGGCGAGTCCGAATCGCGCCAGCGGATTGTTGGGCTGCTTCGCCACCATCGCGCGCATGGCCGAGAGACGGTCAACAGACATAAATAGCGAGTGGGGAGTAGGGAGAAACGGCTTAGTCGGGAGACTGGATTGACGACGACAAGAGCTCTGACACGAGCGTGCCCAAGCGATCTGGTGCTTCTTCCGGTGCGACGTGAGCGACGCCGGGCAGCCGCTGCACGTTGAGGCGCCCATCGGTCGCCCGGTTGAGGGCCGTAATCAGTCGCCGCGTGCGCGCTTCTGACAGCAGTGGGTCCATCGTCCCGACTGCCAGCATGACGGGGCAGGCGAGTGCGCCGTTGCGCATGGTGGCCACGGTGTCTGATCGTGACAGGCCAAGCGCTTGGAGCTGCGCGCATGCGGCATCGCGACCCTCCCGCCTACGGAACGATTTGAGATATAGGTCGAGCGCGCGCGCACCGTTGTCGCGATGGGCGTAACAGGGCAGCAGCGCGGAGTGGAGCGCGGAAGCCACCCATCCCGGCGAAAGAAGCCGGAAGAGCGGCGCCAGCACCGCCAGACGCGCAATACGCCCGCTCAAGACCACGTCGTTCGGCGTCGCCCCGAGCATCGTCGGGTTGACCAGCGCGAGGTGCGCGACGCGATCGGGTCGTTGCTGTGCGACACAAACCGCAATGGCCGCGCCCATGTCGTGTCCGGCCACGGAGGCGACCGGCACGCCCATGACGTCCATGAGCTGAATGACGCGCGTCGCGTGTGCGGCGATCGTCATGGACTCGCGACGCGGCGGGTCGCTGCGACCATGCCCAAGGAGATCGAGCACCAGCACGCGGTGCCCCTTCGGCAGGCGCGGCAGGACATCCTGCCACAGGTGCGATGACGTGAACGCGCCGTGGATCAGCACGATCGGATCGCCGACACCACGCGAGCCGAAGGCGTAGCAGTAGACGCGAGCCCCACCGAGATCAACGAATTCACCGCGCATCAGCCAATCTCAAGGCGGCGGCGGCGCATGACAAGCTGCATGGCACCCTAACAAAACGGGGACACCGTTCGGCGTCCCCATTGTGTAGTACCACAGCGTCAGCGTCGAAACGCTGGCGACTTAGAGTCCGCCGCGACCACGGCCCTGCGGCATCGCGGCGAGGTTCTCGTCGAACTTCTTCTTCTGCTCGTCGGTCAACAGCGCTTTGATCGCGTCGTTGCGCTCGGCGTTCATCTTGGTCATCGATTCGCGCATCGCCGTCATGTCACCGCCGCCAGCGCGCGCGGCCGCCATCGATTCCTGCTGCTTCTTCGACGCGTTCATCATGATCGTGTCGATCTTGGCCGACGCGACCGGCGCGAGCGTGATGTCCTTGAACAGCATTTCCTTTTGGCGTGCCGTGCGCTGCTCGGGCGTCATCTGCATCCCGCCACCACCGCCACCACCCTGCGCATACAAGGGAGCTGCAACCGCGAGCGATGCCGCAACGGCGAGAACGCGAAGGGAGATCTTCATCGGTAGGATCCAGTGTGGGGTCTTTCAGCACGGGCATCCGGGCATCCGCCCAGCGACTCATGCTTCAGGTGTAGAACGCACTACCCCTACAAGTTGTTAGCGCCATTCGTTTGTCGCGTCAGGTGGTCACAAACCTGCTGATATAGCGCATGAGCCCGCCTGAAACTGAAGAGAAACGACCGCAAACTCTAGCGGAATACGCGGGCGCTTGTATGATAGCCCGCTGTGACGGTCCCCTCATCTTCTTCCGAATCCGACCTGCCCCAGGTCTCGCTCACGACGGCCCTACCCGTCGTGGGCTCGATGGCTCCCGCCGCCGGGTTGTCCGCGGGAGAGTCAATCACCGGGCCGTCGATCCCGCCGCCGCCGCCGCCGCTGCTGCCGTCCTCGCCGGCGACGTTTCCGCTGATGCGGCTGCTCGATCGCGCCTCCCCGTCGATTCAGTATCGCGGGCTCGTCGACGTCGCCAAAGTCGGTGACCCAGCAGTGCTGGCGAGGGTGCCCTACGGCTCGAAGCAGGGGTGGCACCTGCTGATGATGCAGGATTCCGATGGAACGTGGCCGGGTGGGATGCTCACCGTGCCAAACGGCCTCGAACTTGTCGGAGTCGGTACGATCCTCGCCTACCGCCGGCTGATCGAGCTCGGCTGGGATCCGGAGAGCCCCGGGCTCGCGGCCACGAAGCGGCTGCTCTTTCGCCTGTTGGCAGAGGACGAGGATCCGTCGTTCCTAGGTGAGATGATGCCCAAGTACGAAGATGAAGATCTCATCCGGCGCGGTCGGCTCATGCTCCGTGAAGCCGCGGCCGCCGCGTTGGCACAGTCCGGTTACGAGAGCGATCCGAGACTCCGCGGCGCGGCGCGGCGCTTGACCCTGCGCATCGGCGCGTACCTCAAGTCGCCGCTCGCACAGAAGCCGTGGATTCGTATCGGCAACCAGCATGTACTGCCGCCAGAAGTGCATGCCCCGTCGTTTTACACGCTGCAGATGCTGGCGCACATGCCGCAATTCCGCAGCGAGCACCACGAGGTGATGGATCTGCTGTTCCCGTACCTGTCGCAGCCGTGGCCGCGACAGGTGCCGATGCAGCAGGTCGGTCCGCATCTGCTGGAGCAGCCGCATCTGGTCCTCGGCGACTTCCTGGCGACGCGCAACACGATGGACGCCGACATGACGGCCGCCTTGGCTTGGCTCGAGATTATGGCGCGCCTTGGCTATCTGAAGCGACACGAGGGCTGGCAGCGGTTGTTTGATCGGCTGCTCGACGATCGTGACCGGAAGGGTCTCTGGCATCCGCCTAGGTCGGTGGTGATGCCAGTACACACGCCGTCGTGGGCGTGGCCGGTGATGCCGCTGGACGACAACGCGGATCCGGCCGAGGCCGCGTCGATGGACGTCACGTTCCGTCTGGGACTCATCGCGCGGGTGTCGGGGCGCGGGATCGACCTGATCTGATAGCGCCACCAGCGCCGTTCGGGCGATCGGTCGCGGGTGAAGTCGGCCGGCGATGCCCTCTCCGCGTCCTCCGTCGATTAGGTTTATCGCAAACACATGACTGCGATACCATCTGACATCGTTGTCGACGATACCACGTTCGTCGACCTAGGCCTTGCTCCACCGTTGCTGGACGCCCTGCGTGACGCCGGGTATGAACGCCCAACGCCGATTCAGCGTGAGGCGATTCCTGTTGCGCTCAAGGGCCGAGATCTTATCGGCCTCGCGCAAACCGGTACGGGCAAGACGGCCAGCTTTACGCTGCCAATTGTGCATCGGCTGCTCGGTGGACCGCGACGCACACGTGTCCTGATTCTTACGCCGACGCGCGAACTCTGCCTGCAAGTCGAGGAGAGTTTTCGGAAGTACTCGAAGTACGCGCCGATCGACGTGATCCCGGTCTTCGGCGGGGTCGGGTACGAGCCACAGGAGAAGGCCCTGCGCCGAGGGGTCGACGCGGTCGTCGCGACGCCGGGTCGACTGCTCGACCACCTCGAGAAGCGGAACGTCGATTTCTCGTTCCTCGAGACGCTCGTGCTTGACGAAGCGGATCGTATGCTCGACATGGGTTTCGCGCCGCAGCTGAACCGTATCGTCGAACAGATCCCGCGCTATCGGCAAACGCTGTTGTTCAGCGCGACGATGCCGCCGGAAGTTGAGGCGCTGGCACGCAAGTATCTGCGCAAGCCCGTGGTCGTGCAGGTCGGACGACGCTCCTCGGCCGCGACCACGGTCACACACGCCGTGTACCCGGTGCCGCGTCATCGCAAGAACGAGTTGCTGGTGCATCTGCTGCAGGCCAGTCATCACGACTCTGTGCTCGTCTTCACGCGAACGAAGAGCGGCGCGGACCGCGTGGTGCATGATCTCCAGCGGGCCGGTATCGACGCCGGTGCTATGCACGCCGACAAGTCGCAGAAAGACCGCATGAAGGCGCTTGAAGAGTTCAAGAGCGGCAAGCTGCGAGTCCTCGTGGCGACCGACATCGCCCAACGCGGGCTGGACATCTCGGGCATTACGCACGTCATCAACTTCGATGTGCCGCAGCAGCCGGAAGACTACGTGCACCGCATCGGTCGTACGGGTCGCGCCGCGGCGACTGGTGATGCCTACACGTTTATGTCGGCCGAAGAGATTGGCATGGTGCGCACCATCGAGCGCACGATCGGACAGGAGATTCCGCGTGTGAGCGTCCCGGGCTTCGATTTTGGCACCGTCGCGGCGACCGCCTCCGCGACCGCCTCCGCGACCGCCTCTGCGACCGCGACCGTCGATGCGGGGGCCGACGCCCGCATGGGCGTCGCTGTCAGCGCCTGACGCGCCCGAGTCGCGACACCGTAATCGTGTCGCGACTCGCACCACGCGTGAGGATCACGCGCAGGTTCGCCGCGCCGTAGGCCAGTCCCGACGCCTGATACGCCATCGAGTCGCGGGTGGCCTCGAGCGAAACGCCGAACTGAACCCGAAGATCGAGACGGGCGATTGTATCGGCGTCGATATGCACGACAACGCGGCTGCCCGCACCATCGAAACGAACCGCGCTGCGTGAGCCAGTGGCCATGGCGCGATCGCGCGCCAGCGAGAACAGCTCGACGACTTCGCGCGCGGCGCTGTGCACGGCCGCCGACTCCAGCGCGCGAGAGGCGCGACTGAGGCTCGCGGCGAGGCAGACGCCAACGACGGCGATGAGCACGACTTGTTCGACGAGCGTCGACCCGGAGCGACGACGCGCCGCCGCGTTCCCGTCGTCGGAGTGGGGGGTTATATCACGAGGAGCCATCAGGTTGCGCATGGCACATCATGGCGTGCTGCTGATTGACGCGCATAACCCGCGCACTGCATCGAGGGCCATTCTGTTGCCGACATCGACCACATCGGACTCGCCGTTACGAAACCGGAAAACACGGGTCCGGGCGCGCGCGATCGCGCGATTGTTGACGCTGCAAACGATTGCGACGCTTGGAATCTTCATTACGAGCTGCAAAGGCGGTGTTCCGAACCCGAACAACGAACTATCCTCGGGACAGCTGATGTTGGACCTGCAAAACGCCGTGGTGCAGATGCGCGAAGATAACGCGAACTTTCAAGCGCAAATCGACGCATTGCGCAGCACGGTGGCCTACCAAGACACCATCATTCGTCAGTTGGCGGCGCTGTCGAACGTTTCCGTGCGACCACCGTCATTGTCCGTGCCGTAACGAACTGTTGACCCGACACTCCTCCGATATGCGCATCGCGCTTTCTACCGGCGGCGGCGACGCCCCTGGCCTCAACGCTGTTATTCGTGCTGCCGTGCTCTCCGCTCGCACCCGTGGATGGGATGTCCTCGGAATCAAGCGCGGATTTGCCGGCCTGATGGGCGATGATGAGGTGATCCCGCTGACGGCCGACTCCGTCAAAGGCATCGCCAGCCTCGGCGGTACGATTTTGCGGACCACGAACCGCGGCAGCCCGTTCGCGTATCCGGTGCAGCAGCCCGACGGAACGTGGAAGGAAATTGATCGTTCGGATGAACTCGTCGAAAACGCGCGCAATCTCGGCATCGAAGCGATCATCTCGATCGGCGGCGACGGATCGCTGGCCATCGCATCGCGGCTGCAGAAAAAAGGCATGCGCATTATCTGCGTGCCGAAGACGATCGACAATGACGTCGCCGGCACCGTAACGACATTCGGGTTTGACACCGCCGTGAATACGGCCATGGAAGCGATCGACAAGCTGCACACGACGGCGGAATCACACGACCGCGTGATGGTGCTCGAAGTGATGGGTCGCGATGCGGGCTTCATTGCGCTGCACGCGGGGGTTGCCGGGTCGGCGGACGTGATCCTGATCCCCGAAATCGCGTGGGACATCGAGCTCGTATGCGAAAAGGTCATGGCCAATCACATCGCCGGGCGCTTGTCGAGCATCGTCGTTGTCGCGGAGGGGTCCAAGCCCAAAGGCGGAACAGAGTCCATCATAGGTGCCTCACTGCCGGGACAGGATCGCCGTCTTGGTGGCATCGCGGAACGTCTGGGCTATGAGATTCAGAAGCGCACGGGCAAGGAGACGCGCTCGATCGTGCTCGGACATCTGCAACGGGGCGGCTCGCCGACTGGCTACGATCGATTGCTGGCCACGCGATTCGGCGCCGCGGCGGTCCAGGCAGTCGCTGACAAAATGTGGGGCACGATGGTCGCCCTGCAGTCGCCGCATCTGGTCTGTCTGCCGATTGAGGAAGTGCTCGCCGAGACCAAGCGGGTCGATCCGAAGCACGATGTGGTCCAGGCGGCCCGTATGACGGGGATCAGTTTCGGGGATTGAGGGCGGGTGTCCCTTTTGCGACCACTCCGGTGTCCCCGCCGGGTGGCAGCATTCGAGGTGGCGCTGTCACTTCTGGCATGTGGTGCCGATACTTAGCCCTAGTGGTGCGCCAATTCCCCTCTGGCACGGACCGTGCCCTGTAAGGGCCACAGGAGCTCCAACTGCCCTCCGTTCCGGACGGCCTACGAGCTCGGTGGCACTTCGCTGGAGAACGTCATGATCCGACAAAACCTGTTGACCGTGCTGGGCGCCTTGGGGCTGAGCCTGACCTCCGTTGGCGCCGCCCCGATGGTCAGTCACGCACGTGCACTCAGCGCGCAGACGGCCACACGTGACAGCATTCCGCGCGAATACATGCCGCCTGCCCGGATGTGCCGGGTCTGGATTGACGGCGTACCGCCCGCCCAGCAGCCGGCACCGACCGATTGTCCCACCGCCATCCAGAAGAAGCCGGCGAACGGCCGCGTGATCTACGGCGAGGACAAAGGGCGAAGCCTCGAGAAGATGCCAGTGAAGGGCTTCGCGAAGCCGCCGGTCAAAAAGGACCCACCGCTGATTCCGCCTGACGGTCCAGCGCCCGACCCACAGTTCGCGCGGGCCGAGCACGAGAGCAAACGTATCACCGATGAAAAGATGTTTGGCGACCAGCCGGCCACCGCGCCGGCTTCGTCGTATCCGGGAGGGGCGTCGTCACCACAGGGGCGCTTAGGGTCATACGGCGGGAACGGGCCCCAACCCTCGCAAGGGGCGAATCCTGGCGGGTACGTCACGCCCGGCGGCGCGGTGGTCGGGCAAGGCGCGCTCGCGGACCCGCGCTATTTCAACGGCAACCCGAACGTCAAACCGCCGGGCTATGGCTCGACGGCCTGTCTGGATCGCGATGGCGATGGCTGGTGCGACGATTCGCGTTTCGGGCCGCCGGTCTGTCTCGACAAGGACAAAGACGGCCGCTGCGATGACCTGCCGGGGTTCGCGTCGCAAGCGTATCCGCAAGTGCTGCCGCAGATGCGTGATGTCCTCGACGTGATTCAGGGCATGCAGAATCGCGAAGTCATGATATGGCTCGGTACGAACGAGTTCACCATCCGCGTACCAGATCAGGGGCGCGGCGGTGTACCATGGCGTGCAATTTTTCTCGATCAGGCCGGTGAACTGCTGCAGATCTGGACCGACACGAATCGTGATGGACGTGCGGATCGTGTCGAGATCTTTCGCGGTGGTCAGCGGGTGAAGCTGATTCAGCGGTAGACCGCAGGCCGCTAAAGTTCCGTGCGCACGATGACATCGCGACGTGGACAGCCGACGAGATGGTCGTTCACGAGCCCCGTCGCCTGCATGTACGCGTAGCAGATTGTCGAGCCGACGAACTTGAAACCGCGCGCCATGAGATCTTTGCTCAACGCGTCCGACGGCGTGGTTTTCGTCGGCAGCTCGCGCATCGTGCGCCAAGCATTCACGATCGGCGCGCCGTCGACGAAGCGCCAGACGTACGCGTCGAACGAGCCGAACTCCTGCTGCACGCGCTGAAACGCCTGCGCATTGGTGACAGTACTTTCGATCTTCCCGCGGTGGCGGATCAGGCCGGCGTCGAGCACGAGCGCATCAACGTGCGTTGACGTGAAACGCGCAATCGCTGCGACGTCCCACTCGAGAAACGCGCGCCGATAGTGCTCGCGCCGCGCGAGCACGGTCGACCAGCTTAAGCCCGCCTGCGCCCCTTCAAGCGTGATGAACTCGAAACGCGTGCGATCATCGTGCACGGGGACACCCCACTCGGCGTCGTGATACGCGACATCCAGCGGCTTGGAGGCCCACGGGCAGTGCGAGAGTGGGGAGTTCATACGGCGTAATTGTGCTATGATTCGGGGTGCGCACAACCCATGATCGCTACCTTCCGCCCGACCGCGAGGCTTTTGCCGCGGCGAAGCCGCCGACCGGCCGCGTCATTGTCATCGCACCAACGCGCGCGGCCTGCGAAACGATTGAGTTGGCCGTCGGTCTGTACCTCGAGACGTATCTCGAACGTACCCGAGGTGCGGATGTTCGTGCGCTCGCGGCGAGCGGTCGCGGGTTCGGCATCGTCGCGGGAACCGGCAGCGGGAAAACGCTCGCCATCCGGCCGATCGCGGAAACGATTCTCGGCACCACGACGCTTCGTGTCGGCGTGGTCAATCGTGAGCGGGAAGCGACGCCGGAGACGCCGTCGTGGAATGTGGTGATCGTTACGACCGGCATCGCACGACGCTGGTTCCAGGACGGCGACATTCAAGCGAACGACACGTTGGTGGTCGATGAGATCCACCAGACCAGCGCCGAACTCGAACTGTGCCTGGCGTTGGGCAAGCGCGTCGGCTGCCGCTTCATCTGGCTGTCGGCCACGGTCGATCCGACGTTCTATGCGCACTATCTGAACAGCGCGGACGTGCTCGAGGTGTCGGCATTTGATGCCGCGAAAGCCGCCAAGGTCGAAGTCGAGCGCAAGCAGCCGCTCAATTTTCTCGACGATAAGTTTCTTCAGAAATTGGCGAAGTCCGAGCGCGGCGTGGCGCTGTTCATGCCGACGCGGGCGAGCGTCGAAGAGGCGGCCGAGTGGGTGCGCACGCGCTACCCGATTATTTCTGCGGCGCACTATCACGGCGGCGAGCCGATCCGCGTGATCCGGCCGTTCCTCGAAGGCACGATTCCAAAGCCGTTCTTTCTGGCCATGACGGCGGCAGGGCAGAGCGCGCTCAACGTCCCGGGGCTCGATACGGTCATCATCGACGATACGCGCTTCACGAACGTGATCGATCGCGGGCGCAACGTGCTCACGCGCGTGCATCTGGGGTCGAACGAAATTCTGCAGATGGCCGGCCGCGTGCACGGGCGTGTCGAGGGTGGTCGCGTGTACATCCTGAGTGATCGCGACATTCGCTTCGAGGCACTGCGCCCGACGGCCCCCGAGTTCCAGCTGGCCGGCGACTCCGAGCGCGTCGCGCTCACGTGCGCCGGACTCAACGTGCGTGCCGACGAACTCGACTTGCCGGTCCCGCTCGATCGCGGCGCGTATCGCAAGGCGACGACGAAGCTCGAGGAGCGCGGGCTGATCGAGAACGGGCGGCTGACGACGTACGGTCGCGCGGTGGAAGCGTTGCCGGTCGATCGTGCATGGTCCGAGCTGATCGTGAACGGCGATGATGAACTGATGCCCGTGCTGGCCGTTATGAGTGGCATCGACTCACTGCATCGCATGACGCGCGAAGGGCGCGATCTGGAAGGGCTCGCCGTGCGCGGAAGCGACCATCTCACGGCGTACAACGTGTACGCGGAGGGCTTCCGCACGGCGGGCTACGTCGGCGAGGTGTACGGCCTGCCGCGGCACCTGTTCGACCCCGAGCGTATTCCGCACTGGGCCGAGCAGCGAGGCGTGCTGGTCAAGTCGCTCGAGGATGCGGCGCTGGCGATGGCGAGTGTCTATCGCAGTGTCGGCATGCCGCTGCCGACGACGCTGCCGATCGCCCGGGAAGGCGTAGTGCGACGGTTCGCCGATCTCATCGCGCGATTCATGCCGTTCGACTTGGTGGTCGAAGAGCGCACCGCCGATGGACACGAAGCGCGGGTGTCCAAGACCAGTGTGTGTGGCAGCTGGGGGGCGGTCGCTGGTACGCTGCGTTACTTCGCCGATCGCTTCGGCGTGCCGCGTGCTTCGATCGAAGGCACGCAGCTGTCGATGGATCTGCTCAAGCAGTATGCGGCGCGTCGTCCGCCCGAGCTGGTCCTCGATGCCGAGCGCAAGCACTCGCCGGTGCTGCTGCGCCGTCGCGTGATGTACTACGGCTTCGAGCTGTCGAGTGAGATCGAAGGGCTCACGACCTTTCCGCCGGAGCTCGCGACCGCCGCCCGGCATCTGCTGGCTGAAGCCGCCGCGCGCGGTGAGCTGCGACATCCGGCCGTGCGTCGTAATCAGCAAAACGTCGAAGAAATCCGCGATGTCTGGCGTCGCCTTGGCGGCATCACGCCACGACTGGGGCAGGCCGAGTTGACGGCGTGGTACGAAGCCCAGATGCAGGACGCCAACGACTGGGAGCAGATTCGTACGCTGCCGCTCAAGCTCGATCGGCGGTCGTTCATCAGCGAGGAACAACTCGCGTCAGCGCGCGCGCTTCCCGGCGCGGTCGAGATTCGTGACCGCACCGTTGATCTCGACTACGACATCGAAGAGGTCGACGGGACGCTGCGACCGGTCGTGCGACTGCGACTGCCCGAAAAAATCGCACGCACGTTGGTCGTCGAGGAACTTCCCGAATTCGATCGGCCGTTGCGATTCATGGTGCCTCGCGGCCAGCGCGGTTCCGTGCGCGCCGCGGACCTGCCAATGCTGCAACAACGACTCGACGATCCGTACACCGACGAAGAGCGCCAGTTGGCGCAGCGCTCACGCGACCAAAAGCATGAGCGCGGCGGCGGACGCGACGTGCCGGAAGCCCGCGCGCCGTTCAAGCGTCACGGGCGAGAGGGCGGCCACGGTGGCGGGAGCAAGCATGGCGGGAGCAAGCATGGCGGGAAGTCGGGTGGCAAGCCCGGCGGTCGCGGCACGCGACGCTGACGCGGCGCGTTGCCGGCGTCGCTGCTCGGGGCGTCGTTACACGGCGGTCGGTCCGCACGGGTGCGGACGTCGCGCGCGCGCGAGGAACGCCTCGACGTCTTGCGCCGGCAGCGGGCGGCTGTACAGGTAGCCTTGACCAATGTCGCAGTTGATGCTGCGCAGATACCGCTCCTGTCCGATGTCCTCGATGCCTTCGGCTACGACCTCCACCGACAACGAGCGCGCAAGCGAGACGATCGTGCACACGAGTGCCGCATCGCGATCGCTCGACTCAATCAGGCGCACGAACGAGCGATCGATCTTGAGTTCGTCGACGGGGAAGTACTGCAGATAGCTGAGCGATGAATAACCAGTGCCGAAGTCGTCGATCGCCAGCCGGACACCGAGCTCCTTGAGCGCTTCGAGTTTGACGCGGACCGCTTCCGGTTCGCGCATAACATCGCTTTCAGTGAGCTCGAGAATGAGGCGACGCGGATCGAGCCCGGAGATGCCGAGCGCGAGTCGCACATCGTTCAACAGCGTGTCGGATTCGAGTTGCTTGGCAGCGATGTTGACGCTGACCGACGGCGCGTCGAAGCCGTCGTCATGGCTCCACGTGGTTGCAGTTCGGCAGGCGTCCATCAGCACCCAGCGGCCGATGCTGGTGATCAGTCCCGACTCCTCGGCGATCGAAACGAAGCCTCCCGGCGGCACGATGCCGCGCGTCGGATGCGCCCAGCGGATGAGCGCTTCAAACCCCTTCACGCGTCCGGATTCCATGCGCACGAGCGGATGGAACTCAAGAAAGAACTCCTTTCGTTCCAGTGCGGTACGCAGGTCGGTTTCGAGTTCGAGCCATTGCATCGCTTCCGTGTGCATCGACGGATCAAATGTCCGCACGCATCCCTTGCCCGACGCTTTCGCCGCATACATCGCGGTATCGGCGTTCCGGAGTACGCTTTCGGCGTCGTCGTCGATGTGTGCGGTCGCGATGCCGATGCTCACACCGACGGCGATCTGACGCCCGCCGATTTCTACGGGCCGCTTGAGGTGCGTGAGCAGGCGGTCCGCGAGCATTTCCGGCTTGTCGCCGTCTTCGACGGACTCGATGACGACGGCAAACTCGTCGCCACCGAGGCGTGCGACGGTTTCGCCCGCGCGCACCGTGTTGGCAATGCGCCGACCGATAACCTTGAGCAATTCGTCACCGGCCGCGTGGCCAAGCGAGTCATTGACACGTTTGAAGCCGTCGAGGTCGAGCAGGATGACCGCGACGTGATGATCGCCGCGATTGCGTCGCTCGAGGGCGTGATGCAGACGATCGCGGAACAGCACGCGATTGGCGAGGCCCGTGAGTTCGTCGTGGAACGCCTGCTTCACCAGCTGCGTCTCCATGCGTTTCCGCTCGGAGATGTCTTGGATCATGCTGATCATGCGCGCGCCGTCGCCGTCGAACACCAGCGACACGGTAAGCTGCCCCCACACCAGATGCCCGTCTTTGTGAAAGTAGCGGCGCTCGATCGTGAGGGTGTCCCGCAGACCGGCGCGTAATTCACGCGCCAGCTCCCGACTGTTCGCGACATCTTCGTCGGGTGACAGCGTACTGGCCTGTCGTCCGACGAGTTCGTCGGCATCGTAACCCAGCAGCGTCCGGGACGCCGGGTTGGCCTCGACGATGACGCCGTCAAAGGTCAGCACATGAATCGCAAACCCCGCATAGTCGAAAAATGCGCGGAATCGCGCGTCGCTGGCACGTTGGGCGCGTTCCGAGGCCCGTTGGGCCGTGACATCGCGTACGTGCACGATCACGGCCTGGACGTTGTCCAGTTCGACGGCGTGATACATGATCTGCGTGTCGAGCCGGCGCCGCTCTCGCGTGAAGAGCTCGTTGTCGTGCAGGACATCGGCATCGGGCAATCCGACGCCGATGCTCAGTGTGTGGCTGATGCGACATTCATTGACGCCGCACAGATGTAACGCTTCGACCTGCCGGTTCAGCACTTCGTCCGGCCGATAGCCGAAGAGTGTTTCCGCGACGGAATTCCACGCGACCACGCGGTGCGATGCGCGTTCGACCGCGAACATCGCCATCGGACTTTCATCGAACAACAGTCGATAGCGCTGCTCGCTTTGTTGCATCCGCTCGTAACGCTTCTGCAGTTCATTGGACAGCTCGTTCATGGCCGCGGCGTCGAGTTCGCGCTCGCGATCGACATCGTGCAAAAGCGCACTTACGGCCGCGAGGACTGGAGCGAATTCGGCACGTGCTTCGGTGGTGCCAAGGTGTCGGCGCAGCAGTCGTTGAACGTACGGATGCACGTCAGCGCTCAGACAGCGTCGTGATAGTCATGGTCTGGTTGTGCAGCACGGCCCGCGCGTGTTCACGTCCATCCGTCGGTGGCGCGATCTCGCCGTTGCTGTAGAAGCCAACGACGGTGGAGTTCCCACCGGTGACACGAATGACCTCTTCAATCTCTTCATCGACGCGGCTGCGCATGACGGCGCGCCGCCCGATGCACGAAATGCACAAGGTCAGACTGGACGCCGACGTGGTGGTCGGACCGCCGGCATGTTCGGCCGCCTGTCCTGCGCCGTCGATCAATCGATCGGTGGTCGTGCGCATCAGCCGCGCGATGCTCCCTTCCGGAATGTTGCCGGCGAAGCGCATCGATCCCGCAGCATCATCGATGGCGAGAATCGTGCGCACGGCAACCGGCCCGTCACGTGAACTGCGCACAGCCAGCGGGAAGAGCAACGCGCTGCCGGGCAACTCCTTCGCGAATTCACCGAGGTAGCGCTTGTACACGTCGAGTGCGCGTTCCCCATCCAGTTCGAAGACTTCGGACATTCCGGCACGTGTCACCACGCGCTCGGGACCGAAGAACTCCCAGCCGCCGACGGAACCGGTGCCGACGACCAGCGACTCGCCAGAGAGCCCGATGGCGACCACGCGCCCCGACGCTGGCGGCCCGTTGAGGCCGACGGACGTGCGCGAGAGCGCGATGCCGTTGGAGGCGAGGCCGCCAGTCACCTGAACGTCGGCCGGCAACATTGTGTTCATGCCCGCCACGAACGACGCCGCATCCAGTGCAAGCCCCTCGGCGAAGACGAGCACGTGGCGAAGCCCCGAGACCTTCGCAAGCTCGGCGCCGATACGCTCACCGGCGTCCGTGCTGTTGACGACGTCTACGCCGTCGCGCACAACCGGATGCACCGCCGCGCCATCGAAGTGCACCGTCGTCAGAACGACGTCGTCGTCCTGTACGACGCCGTCGGTGATCTGGCCACCGCCCGAGCAATACACGTGCTGCGCGGTCGGCCAATGGTGCTGCACCTCATCGAACCACTCGATCGACGGGGATTCCACGGGACCGAAGCTCAGAATGAGTTGGACATCGTCGGCCACAGCGGGGAGGGCTTGAGACCAGCCCAGGCTGGCGGACCAGGTTCGCGAGGTGACACGCATTGGCGGTGTGTTTGCTGAACAGTGAGGCATCCGCCAACGTCGGCGAGTGTCAGGGCGATCGGTGCACGACGCAGGTCTCGGCGCCTTCAATCCAGCCGTCGTCGTGCGGTTCGAATTCGAGGGACGCAGCGGGATCAGTCGTATTGCACGCGCGTTGTCTCACAGTGTCGACCGGACGATGCGATATCTGCACGCGTCGCGTGGGGATTTTTGACTCCGCCGCGGCGCACACCTGCTCGATGGTCGGCAGGCGAGATGGGTGCGCGTACACGCCTCGTGGGGGCGCGCGTCGTTCGGACTCACCGGTCTGAATAAGTCAGTCGAAAGGCTGACTCGTAGTCTATAAACAATATGTCAAATCTGTTAAATGCTTATTTCATAGGTGATTACGAATATGTCACATCAGCACTTGCGGATAGGACCATACGGTCCTAGTTTCCGTTCACAATGCCAGATCGCCGATCTCAGATTCTAGACGCCGCGGCCACGCTCATCGCTGAGCATGGGTTCACATCGACATCGGTCGATGACGTGATCAAGGGCGCGAAGCTCAGTGGCAAAAGCCACTTCTACCACTACTTCAAGTCCAAGGAAGAACTGGGCTATGAAGTCCTCAACCGTCAGTTCGAGCGGTTCGCCGAACGCGGTCTGGCGATCCTCCGCGAGCCGATGATCGATCCGCTCGAACGTCTGAGCCTGTTCATCGACGCCGTCGTTGCGCTTCAGGCTGAGAGCGGCGGCCGTCGTGGATCGCCGTTCGGCAACTTGGCCGCTGAATTGGCGGACGTGCACGAAGGCTTCCGCATCCGGATCGAAGCGGTGTTCGAGCGCTGGGCGAGTCAGATCCGCTCGCTGCTCTGGGAAGCGCGGCCGCAATTGCACGATGATGTCGATGCCGTTCGGCTCTCGCGCTTCATCATCGCCGCGCTCGAAGGCGCTGTGCTGATGACGCGCGTGAAGCGGGATCTGTCGGTGCTCGAGGGTATCGCCGCGGATCTGAAGCGCTTTATCGCTATGCACGTGCGCGATAGCGCGGCCGTGCAGCTGGCACGTAACGTCGAGTAGTACTCCATCTCGGGAGACGATTCATGGTCAGCACGAACGACGACGTAGTGCGTCAGGCAGTGATCTCGACGGATCACGCCGAGGACGATCATCTCCAACGCCGCGCGCAGTTCGAGCGCGAAGCGTTGGTGCATCTTGATGCGCTCTATTCGTTCGCGTTGAAGCTCGCGCGGGCGCGTGACGATGCGGAGGATCTTGTCTCGGACACGTTCTTGCGCGCACTCGAACGCTGGGAGCAGTACCACCTGGGCACGAACATGCGGGCGTGGCTCTTCACGATCCTGTATCACGTGTTCGTCAGCCGGAAGCGCCGGATCGACGCGCGCGAGGTGCAGCAGCCCGAGGATACGGACGGCTGGGCGATGTTCGAGGCCGTTGGAGACGCCGATCCCGAGGGGCGCTTCTATGACTCGTTTCTCGACGACGAAGTGACGCGCGCGATTCGCGCGTTGCCTGAGGAGTATCGGTCGGCCGTCGTGCTCAGCGACTTGCAGGGTCTGCGCTACGCGGAAATCGCCGATGTGCTGGGTGTGCCCGAGGGCACGGTGAAGTCGCGACTCTTTCGTGGCCGGCGGATCCTGCAGCGGAAGCTCGCCAACTATGCCGTCGAGATGAACTACGTTAAGCATGCGGTCGCGTACCCAGCCCTGTCGACGGCGATCGCGACGACGGCAGTGTCAGCGGTCTGAGTCGTCCCCGGTCAGCGCGCGCGAGCCTTTCACCAGTTCGCCGAGCGCGCGCTCGACCGTCCCGCTCCAGTGCCGCAGCTGACCGCGCAGCGCGTGGAGTTCCGCCCTCGTTTGCGAGGCGTCGCGCGCGGCGTCGTCGTGCAGCGTCATCAGTTCGAGCACGCGGGCGCGCATCACTTCCAGCGATGTCGACGCGTTGTCGCGTTCCCGCTCGGTCTCATCGAGTAGTTCGTGCACCCGCGCGCGCGTCTGCGTCAGGAGGTTGCACATCGCGCGCCACGCATCGCGCTCGAGGGTGAGCTGACGCCGCGACGCGGTGTCCTCGGCCAGTCGCTCCCGTAGGCGGGCCAGCCGCTGTACGAGCGAGCCATTGCCGTTGACGGCCGTACCCGGTCCCAACACGGCCAACGCGGCGTGCAGTTCGCGGTCGAGTTCCGTGGCGCGCCGCGCATAGTCGTCGCGCGCCGCGCGGGTCTCGTCGAGCGTTGCGAGCGCTTCACGCAGCGCGCGCAATTCGATCGCGATGCGGCGGACGCCGCGCGCATCGCCTTCGGACACAAGCCAGCGCAGCGTCGCGACAAAGCCCCGTTCTAGCGACGGGTCGCCGGACGCCTCGATACGATCCACGGCGCGCGCGGGAGTGATCGGCGTGATCGGTGAGCCGGGTGTCCGCGGCGTATCCACCCGTCAGCCGTTCTGGGGGTCGCGCGACCGCGTCGGCGTCGGCGCGGCAACGTGCTTCGCGCGATGACGGGCGGCCTTGGCGCGATTGCCGCACGTGCCCATGTCGCACCAGCGGCGCAGGCCGTTTTTGGTGGTGTCGACAAACACGCGATGGCAGCGAGTGTCGGCACACTGCCGCACGCGGGCCAGTTCGTTCGTGACGAGCGCATCGGCCGCCGACTCGACGATGGGGATCATGAGTCCCGCGAACGCATCGCCAGTGGGCACGAAGGCGCGCAGGTACTCGCCCTCGCGCGGCCGATCGATGCGACGGGTGCCGGCGCTCCGGCCAAGCACCCGGTTGATCTCGGTCACGGCGTCATCGCAGACGCGTGGTGAGCCGAATCCGCGTTCAGCGAGCACCCGGAGTGCGGCGCGCACGCGGCGGGCGTCGACGAGGGTCGCGGCCGCCGCAGCGGGCTGCAGCACGGCCCGGCGCCGGATGCCCGAAGCGCGTTCTTCGTCGACCGCACCGAACTGCGTCAAGCACGTCAGCAGGGTATCGAAGTCGCGCAACAAGTCGCCGCGCGTCGCTTGCGCGGCGGCGTCCGTGTTCACGAATTCGAGCCAAAGGCGCGATCGTGCGGGCGGCGGAGACGGCGGCCGGTCGTGCGTGTCGGCCCGCCGTGCAATAGTGGAGGAGACGGGCATCTCGGCGGCTGACGTTACATGGATACGTGGCTGCGAGCAAGATTGCGGCGTAGACTGATTTGCCAACGGTGTTCAGATCGCACGCTGCGGTCGCGCAACGCGGTCACGCGTGGTGCCTCGTCCATTTGCGAAAATCCGGTCATGCATCTCGTCATCGTGGGCTCCACGAATCCCGTCAAGATCGCCGCGGTGCGCGCGGTGATCGTTCGCGTGTGGCCGACTTGCGAGGTGCGCGGCGTCGCGGCCGAGAGTGGCGTGGCGGCCCAACCGTTCGGCGACGCCGACACCCGACAGGGTGCCGAAACGCGTGCGGCGGTGGCGCTCGCATCCGATCCTGCGGCCGATCTGGGCGTCGGGGTCGAGGGCGGCGTCGTCGTGGAGCCAGACGGCTCCATGCGGACGTGCGCCTGGGCCGTCGCCGTTGATCGGACGGGCGCTCATGGCACTGGCGGCTCACTCGCCATGCCGCTCCCCGAGCTCGTCGCGACGCGCATTCGCGCCGGGGAAGAGCTCGGACACGCGATGGACGCGATCTCCCGTACCGTTGGCACCAAACACGGTTCGGGTGCGGTCGGCATCCTCACGGCGGGGCTGATCGACCGACAACGCGCGTACGAGCCACTCGTCTCGTACGCGATGGTGCGCTGGCTGGCGCCGGACTACTTCTCGGGGCGGTAGATCAGCATCGGTACGCTCGCGTGACGGAGCACTTCGTCGGCGACGCTGCCGAGGACCATCCGCGCGAGACCGCCGCGCCCATGCGTCGCCATCGCAATCGCGCCCGCGGTGATGCGCACGGCCTCTTCGAGAATGGCGCGACCGGCCGTCATGTCCGTGACGCAGTGCGTCGTTGTTCCCGGCGGGCACGCGGCCGCCATGCGCGTGAGATAGGCGCGCCGCCCTTCTTCCTCAAGTTGCAGCGCCGTCGGATCGGCGAGCAGGGACTCCGTGCCGAAGGGCGCCATGTCGACCGAGTGTGGCGTGGAGACGCTGAACAGCTCGATCGTCAGGCCACACGCGTCGGCGAACTGCGCGGCGTGCGGGAGCATCGTTTCGGCGAATGGCGACCCGTCCAGCGCGCAGAGCAACGGTGCCGTGGGGAGGGTCGGCGCGTAAACGCCTTTTTCCTCACTATGCTCCGCGCCAAGTTCTGTGCCATGCACGAGTAGGACCGGCGTCGTGGCGCGCGTGAGATACGCCGTGGCGACACTGCCGAGTCGAAGTCGGGCGAATCCGCCGCGCCCATGCGTCGTCATGATCGTGAGTTCGGACGCGATCTGCTGGCCATATTCCACCAGCGTTTCGACGACGGTGCCGTCGAGCAGCTTTCCGACGGCGCGAATGCCCTGCGCGGCGAGCGCGACGACTTCGCGGTCGATCGTCAATTGGTCCGCTTCGCGGCGTTCCTTCACGAGGTCCGCATCGAACAGCGGCACCGCGACCTCGCCGGGCACGAACGGGATATAGGCGCTCGGGTCGTTCACCAGCGCGACGTGCAGCGTGGCTCCCGTGCGACGCGCGAGCGCTGCAGCCACGGGCAGCGCGCGGGCGCTGAACTTCGAGCCATCGATGGGGACGAGCAGAGTTGTGTACATGGGAGAACGGTGGGGTGGTCCGCGTCAAAGTGCCAGCAGGGAATCTCGGACACGATGGAGCGGTTTTGCTCTATCGAAGCTTATCCGCGACAAACAAGTTGCGTGATGACTGCACCTCAGCCGTTCGTCTGCCGCGATCGCGTCCGCTGGGCCGACGTGGATCTCGTCTGCATCATGCGCTACAGCGCCTTCACGCGGCTGCTTGAGCTCGCCGAGCAGGAGCTGATGCGTTCGGCCGGTCTGCCATACTCGGCGATCTTCCAGAATCCCACCACCTGGATGCCTCGCCGGCACTTGAGCATCGAGTACTTCGCGCCGGCCCGCATCGATGACGAGTTGATCCTCGTCACCTACGTGTCGCGACTCGGCACAACGTCGATGACCCTCAACACGGATGTCTGGGACCATTCGCACGAGACCCTCGTGGCCGCCGCGGCCATCGTCATCGTGTGGGTGACGGTGGAGAGGTTCGAGAAGCAGCCACTGCCAGAGCGTTCGCGCGAATTGTTCGCGCCATTTGCGATGTCCGTCGAAGAAGGACGCGCCTGGCGACCGGCGTCGCTGCTAAATTCCGGACATGACTGATATGGCAACTTCCGCCCCGCGACCGGGTACGGGACCGGGACCGACATCGTCGACCGGCGCGCCGGCGGGCGAAGGCACATACGTGCGAAAGGGATTCGGCCTGAAGGCCGAAGTGCAGGATACGTTGGCGGCCGATTACACCGGCCAACTGGTCGACCTGCTGCGGTCGCGCGACTACACACTGACTGCGGGCGATACGACGGTCCGACTGGCGAAGGAATTCGGCTTTTGCTACGGCGTCGAACGCGCCGTGGACTACGCCTATCAGACCCGCCGCAAGTTCCCGGAACGTCGCATCTTTCTGGCCGGCGAGATCATCCACAATCCGCACGTGAATGCCAAGCTCAAAGAAATGGGCGTCGTGTTTCTGCCGGCCAGCGGCAAAGGTTTCGACTATTCGGCGGTCGAAGCGACCGACGTGGTGATCCTGCCCGCATTTGGCGTCACGATCCAGGACTTTCAGACGTTGCGTGAGCTTGGCTGCGTGGTCGTGGATACGACGTGCGGCTCTGTACTGAACGTGTGGAAGCGCGTGGAGGTGTACGCGCGCGACGGCTTCACCTCGCTCATTCATGGCAAGTACTACCACGAGGAGACGCGCGCGACGGCCTCGCAAGTGGAGAAGTATCCGGGGGGTCAGTATCTCGTGGTGCGTGATATGGCCGAGGCCGACTTCGTGATGGATTACATCGAATCGAAGGCCGGCAAGCCGACGGTGCGTCCGGCGCTCACGCGCGATGCGTTCCTCGAGAAGTTCGCGCGCGCGGCATCCGACCACTTCGATCCGGATCTGCATCTCGACCGCATCGGCGTGGCGAATCAGACCACCATGCTGGCGCGCGAGTCCCTCGCGATCGGCGCCGCGGTGGGTGACGCGATGGCCCGGGCGTACGGCGATGCGCATCGCAGCGAACATTTCCGCACGTTCGATACGATCTGCAGTGCTACACAGGATCGGCAGGATGCGGTCGTCGAGTTGCTCGCCGAACCACTCGATTTGATGGTGGTGGTGGGCGGGTACAACTCGAGCAACACGATCTCGCTGGCGGCGTTGTGCGCCGAGCAGGTGCCGACGTTTCATATCGCCGATCCGGACGAGATCGATGTCGCGAATAACGCCGTGCGCTTTCGCTTGATCGGTCCGCATCACGCAGAAGGCGAGCAGTCGTCATGGATTCCGACGTCCGGACCGCTGCGCATCGGCATCACTGCCGGTGCGAGCACCCCAAACAACAAGATCGGTGAAGCGGTCGGGCGCGTGTTCGCGATCCGTGGCGTGGACCCTTCGACCATCGTGTGACCCGATGCATGGGACGATGATTTCGTTCGACACGAGCCGTGGCGCGCTGGATGCGTTCTTCAACGCGTCGCTTCGATGATCCGTGGCGCGCGGTGTGAGTCACTGCTGGCGATGGCGGCGCTGGGCTTCGCCGTTGCCTGCGGACGAACGACATTGTCGGCGCCCGGGTCAGCGCCCACGGCGCGCTCGCGGTCGGTCCGGATGCTCCTCGTCAACGATGCCTACGTCAGCGACACGCTGCGCGACGGACGCGGCGGACTGGCGCGCGTCGCGGCGTTACGCGACTCGATCGAGCGGGTGACCGGACAACCGGTGCTCTTCCTGCTCGCGGGCGATGTGCTGAGCCCAAGCGTGTTGGGTAAATGGTTTGGTGGCGCCCAGCAGGTGGATGCGTTCAATGCGGCGCGACTGGACTACGCAACGCTTGGCAATCACGAGTTCGACGGGTCGCGGGCAAGCCTGATTGCGCGACTCGGCGAGTCGAAGTTTAGATGGCTCTCGGGCAATTGCGGCGAATCGAACGGTACGCCATTCCCGGCCGTGCGCGGCTGGGACACGCTGCATGTGGGCGGCGTGAAGATCGGCATCATCGGCACGACGGTCGTGCGCGACTATCCGCCGTACGTCGGCTGCCGCAACGCCGACAGTGCGACGACCAAGCTGGTTGATACGGTGACCGCGGCCGGCGCCGATCTCGTGGTCGCGCTAACGCATCGGTTCATGCACGAAGACAGGCACACGCTCGAGATCGAACCGCGCATCACGGCGATTCTCGGTGGTCACGAACATGATGGGCGTCGCGCCGTGCGTGATGGCCGGTTGCTGATCAAGGCGGTGTCGAATGCGCGGACCGTCGCGCTCGTCACCTTCACGCGGAGCGGCGCGACGTGGTCCGTGCGCGATACCGTCATCGGCATCGGCCCGGGCATGCGTGACGACCCGCGCACGGCGGCGGCGGTGGCACGCTGGCGGGACACGCTGACGCGCCGCATCGGGCCGGACCGCGTGCTGGGCATTTCAGCGGAACCCATCAACGCGGTCGATTCGATTTCGAAGCGGGAGAGCCCCTTCGGCAACATGATCGCCGATGCGATGCGCGCTGGGACGACGGCGGACGTCGCGATGATCAACTCGGGAGCACTGCGCTTCGACGACGTCATGGCGGCCGGCCCGATCACGCGTCACATGATCGAAGGGATCTTCCTGTTTGCTGACGAGACGCGCGCGGTAACGTTTCCCATCACGGGTGACCGGCTGCGCGTCCTGATCGAGAACGGGATCTCGCGCACCGGACTCGGCTCCGGTCCTTATCCGCAGGTCAGCGGCCTGCAGTTCACGTTCGATGCTCGGCGCGCGAGCGGTGACCGTCTGGTCGGCGAGCTCCGTCGCACCGACGGGCGCGTGATCGCCATGACCGACACTCTGCGGCTCACGACGGTGACGTATCCCGCGTGCCGCGGTGGCGACGGGTACAAGGTGCCAGAGGCCGCCGGCGTGTGCGCATCGTTGGAAAGGGCGCCGACGGCATTCCCTCGGACGGCAGATTTGGTGATTCAGCACCTCGAGGCGATGAACGGCCGCATCGTGCCGCCGACGATCGGCCGCGTCACGAGGCTCGATAGGCAGGCGCGGTCGCCGTAACTTGTCGTATCCCTTCTCACAGGACTGCCCGTGTCGTCTCACGAACCGTTGGTCTCGCCGAAGGATGACGCGCTTGCCAGACTTCGACTCGATGGCAAGGTGGCCATTGTCACGGGCGGTACGCGTGGCATCGGATTCGCCATCGCCACGACGTTCGCCCGCGCCGGCGCGAAAGTCGCGATCTCCAGCCGCAAGCAGGAGCACGTCGATGCCGCTGTCGCGTCGCTCAAGGCGGAAGGTCATGATGTCGTGGGGTTCGCCGCGCACATGGGCAAGGCGGCGGACGCGCACAGCATCGCTGCACGCACCGTCGAGTTCTTCGACGGCATCGATATCATCGTCAACAACGCCGCAACCAACCCGGTATTCGGTCCGTTGCAGCAGGCGGGCGATGATGCGTTCGAGAAGATCTTCAGCGTGAACGTGAAAGGTCCACTGGAGCTGTGCAAGACGGCGCACAGCGTCATGGCCGCGCGTGGCGGTGGCGCAATCGTGAACATCGCGAGCATCGGTGGCGTGTCGCCGGAAGCGGGGCTTGGACTGTACAGTGTGAGCAAGGCGGCGCTCGTCTCCCTGACGAAAGTCATGGCGCAGGAGTGGGGCGCTGATGGCATACGCGCCAATGCCATCTGTCCGGGGCTGATCAAGACCAAGTTCAGCACGGCCCTCTGGCAGGATGAGCATATCGCCAATCAGATTCTCGGGCACCAGCCGATTCGCCGACTCGGCGAGCCCCAGGATGTCGCCGGCCTCGCGCTGTTTCTCGCGTCGGAGGCGTCGTCGTATTGCACCGGCAGCGTGTACATGGTCGATGGTGGGTATCTCGCATGAATCATCAGGGCAGCTCCGCGACGCTCGACGAGACGTCAATCGCATTGATGCTCGCGACGGCGCGCGCGTTCATTCGTGACGACGTGGTGCCGCATGAGCCGGCGCTGATGTTCGGCGGCTGGGCGCAGGCGGAGCCGTTGCTCGCCTCACTGCGCGCGAGGGCGAAGGCGCTGGGGCTATGGGCCCCGTTTCTTCCGACGTCGCTGGGTGGCATTGATATGCCGCTCGATGCGTACGCGCGGATGTCCGAGGTGCTGGGCTGGACGCCGTTCGGGCACTACGTGTGCAACTGCCAGGCACCCGATGTCGGCAACATGGAGCTGCTGCTGCAATTCGGCACGGAGGCACAGAAGGCAGCGTATCTCGAGCCGCTCGCACGTGGCGACATCCGCAGCTGCTTTGCCATGACCGAGCCGGAGCATGCGGGATCGAATCCCGTCGTCATGTCCACGCGTGCCGTGCGCGACGGCGACGAGTACGTGATATCGGGGCACAAGTGGTTCACGTCGAGTGCCGACGGCGCGTCGTTCACGATCGTGATGGCGGTGACCGATCCTGATGCGCCGGTCGCGCATCATCGCGCGAGCCAGATCATCGTGCCGATTCCGACGCCTGGTTATAAACACGTGCGCAACATCTCGGTCATGGGTGAAGCGGGCGCTGGATGGGCAAGCCATGCGGAAGTGCGTTTTGACGACGTGCGCGTGCCGGCGACCAACGTGCTGGGTGCGCAGGGTGCGGGATTCGCGTTGGCGCAGGAACGCCTTGGACCGGGCCGAATTCACCACTGTATGCGCTGGATCGGTATCTGCGAACGCGCCTTCGACCTGATGTGCCGCTATGCGGCGACGCGCGAGCTTGCGCCGGGCGAGTTGTTGGGACACAAGCAGGCCGTGCAGTTCTGGATTGCCGATTCGCGGATGGAGATACATGCCTCCCGCCTGATGGTGCTGGACGCGGCGGCGAAGATCGCCCGTGAAGGGCAGGAGGCCGCGCGCGCAGAGATCGCGTATATCAAGGTGTTCGTGGCGAATACGCTGCAGCGCGTGCTCGATCGCGCGATTCAGGCGCATGGCGCGCTCGGCATGACCGATGACACGCCCTTGGCGTGGTGGTACCGCCACGAGCGCGCCGCGCGCATTTATGACGGTGCCGATGAAGTCCACAAGACGGTGATCGCACGTCGCGCGCTCAAGCCGTACCTGACGCGTCGCGGGTGACCGAAGAGGCGCGTGCAATGAGCGAGCGCGAGACTGGCACCATCGGCGCGCGTGACGGCGAGGCGGTCGATCCGCTCGCGCTGCGTTCATGGCTCGCGATGACGCGGCCGGAGCTCGTTCCGGCAGGCGCGCGCGTCGAGATCCGTCAGTTCCCGGCCGGGTTTTCGAACCTGACCTATCTTGTCACGATCATTGAGGAAGACGGCGCGCTCGCGTACGTGTTGCGTCGGCCGCCGCGCGGCGTGAAGCCTGGGATCGCACACGACATGGGGCGCGAGCACGATATGCTGGCGGCGCTGCATCCGCTGGGGATTCCGGTGCCGCGACCCATCATCCGATGCGATGACGCCAGTGTGATCGGTGCGCCGTTCTACCTGATGGAGTATATCGACGGCGTGATTCTGCGCGGGCGGGCACCGGCGGAGTTGCCGACGGATCCGCCGGCGTCGGCGGCGTTGCTCCGGGCGCTATCGCAGACGTTTATCTCGACGCTCGCGCAGCTGCACGCGGTCGATGTGACGCGTGCTCCGCTGTCGACGATCGGTCGCCCCGATGGATATGTGCAACGCCAGGTGCAGGGCTGGACGAAACGTTGGCTCGCGGCGCGCACGGATGATGTGCCGGACATGGAACAGGTGGCCGCGTGGTTGGATGCGCGACGGCCGCCCGCGCGCGATGTCACGCTCGTGCACAACGACTTCAAGTTCGATAACCTCGTGCTGGATCGTGCGACGATGCGACGAGTCCGTGCGATTCTCGACTGGGAGATGGCCACGATCGGTGAGCCGCTGATGGACCTCGGCACGTCACTCGCGTACTGGGTCGAGGCGGGCGATGCGCCGATCTTCCGTGCGCTGGGATTGGGCGCTACCGCCTTGCCCGGCAGCTACACTCGTGCCGAGCTGGCGACGGCATACGGCGTCGCCAGCGGACGTGATGTCAGCGATGCGGCGTATTATTACGCGTTCGGCCTGTTCAAAGTCGCCGTGATTGCACAGCAGATCTATGCGCGGCACGTACAGGGGCTGACGGCCGACCCGCGGTTCGGGCAACTCGGTGCAGTGGTCGCCGCGCTCGCGGGAGCTGCCGCGCATGTGACCGCGACAGGAGAGATGTAAACGTGCCGTGCGCGTCCAACGGGACGACCGCACTCACCAGCGATAAACCGCAACCACCCGAGGTAAACCGCAGCCACGATATGAGAAAACGAGATCAGATATCGGATATCTGATCTCGTTTTTCCCATATCGTGGTTGTCGCTGTCCACCGTTACCCGCCGTACACCTCGAAAATCCCCGCCGCCCCCATCCCCCCGCCGATACACATCGTCACCATCCCGTACCCACCGCCCCGCCGCCGCAGTTCATGCACCAGTTGGGTGGTCAGCTTCGCACCCGTCGCGCCCAACGGGTGGCCCAATGCGATCGCGCCGCCATTCACGTTGATGATACGGGTGTCCATGTCGAGTTCTTTGATGACCGCGAGCGCTTGCGCCGCGAACGCTTCGTTGAACTCGATGAGCTTGAGATCCTGCATCGTCAGTCCGGCCCGCGCGAGCGCCTTCGGCACCGCTTTGATCGGACCGACGCCCATGATGTCCGGGTCGACGCCCGCCGTCGCGAAGCTCACGAACCGCGCGAGTGGCGTGAGCCCGAGCGCTTTCGCGCGATCCGCGCTCATCACCAACACCGCAGCTGCACCATCCGAATATGGACTCGCGTTGCCCGCCGTGACCGATCCCGTCGGCATGAACGCCGGACGCAGCTTGGCGAGCCCTTCGAGCGTGGTCTCGGCACGGCCGCATTCGTCCGTGTCATACAACGTTTCCGTGACGGTCTTCGTCGCGCCTTTCCACGCGTAGCGCTTCACAGGAATCGGCACGATCTCCGGTGCGAAGACGTTGTTCACGATCGCCGTCGCGGCCTTCTGCTGACTGTTGAACGCGAACGTGTCCTGTGCTTCACGCGTGATGCCCCAACGCTTGGCGACGCGTTCCGCAGTGAATCCCATGCCGATGTAGCTCTCGGTGATTTCGGGCGAGAGTCTGGCGTTGTAGCCGGACATCGGGACCTGCGACATCATTTCGATGCCGCCGGCCATGACCGCGTCGCCCATGCCGGCCATGATCGCCTGCGCGGCGTACGCAACCGACTGCAGTCCCGACGAACAGAATCGGTTCACCGTCGCCGCTGATGTCTCCACTGGCAAACCGCCGCGCAGCCACGCGAGTCGGGCGTGGTTGAGTCCCTGCGACGCCTCGGGCATCGCGCATCCCCATTGCACGTCTTCGATGATCGCGGCGTCGACGCCCGCGCGTGCGATGGCTTCCTTCATGACGGTGGACGACAAGTCCACCGGATGGACACCGGCGAGCGAACCATCGGCCTTGCCACGGCCTACGGCGCTACGCACGGCGCTGACGATCACGACCTCAGTCATGCTGATATCTCCGTGTGCGAAGACGACCGCGCTTAGTTGCGCAGCGGTTTGCCGGTTTTGAGCGTGTAGGCGATGCGTTCCTGCGTTTCCTTCGTGCCAAGGAGCATCAGGAACTGCTCGCGTTCGAGATCGAGAATATCCTGTTCGGTCACGTCGCGCGGCGTGCCATCGCCGCCGCACAGCACGTAAGCAATCGCACGGCCGACGCGGACGTCGTGCGCCGATGCCTGACCGCCTTCCTTCGCCGCCCAGAGGGCGTACTCGAGGTTGCCGAGCCCTTCGCGACCGAGCGCACGCACTGAGCGCTCAAGAGGCGGCAGGTATCCCGGTGCGAGATCAAGTACCCGACGCTTGGCGTCGGCGATCTGATGATCACGGTTCATGCTGATGCGATCGCTCGCACGCAGATACCCGTACGCCCGCGCCTCGAAGGCCGATGTCGACGTCGTGGCAAAAGCGATCAGCTTGAAGGCGCGTTTCACGGCGGCGAAGTAGTCCACTTCTTCGTAGTTCGCGAGTTCGCCGGTGAAGCGCATCAGCAGTTCCTTCGTGCCACCGCCGCCCGGAAGTAGCCCCACACCGGCTTCGACAAGTCCGATGTACGACTCCGCATGCGCCTGCACGGCATCGGCATGCAAGGTGAATTCGCAACCGCCGCCAAGCGTCATGCCCGCTGGCGCGACGACGACCGGGAACGGTGCGCGACGGATCGACATCACGCTATCCTGGAACGCCTTGCACGAAACAGCGATATCGTCCCACGCACCCGCGGAAATGGCGAACGATACAAGCGACAAGTCCGCGCCGACGCTGAACGCCTTCGGATCTTCATTGCCGATGACGAGGCCGTTGAAGCCAAGCTTTTCGATCTTCCGGATCGCGCTGTCGAGGCCCTTGAGCACGCCGTCGCCGAGGGAGTTCATCTTGCTCCGGAACTCGAAGCAGGCGACGCCATCGCCGAGATCGATCAGACGCGACAGGCCGTTGTCGTCGAGAACGCGTCCGCTGCTCGCGAGTCCGGCAAGCGCAATGCGCCCCGGAATGCCCGGGACGGGTTCATACGTGCCATCGAACGTGAGGTACTCACCGTCTTTGTAGAACGCACCGCGTACCGTCTCGAGCAGCGCCGGAATCGTATCGCCGCGTGCGGCGAATTCGCCCCGCAACCAGTCGAGCCCCAGCGCATCCATCACGCGGAACGGGCCGGCTTCCCAGCCGTAGCCCCATTCCATCGCGCGATCGATCGCCACGATGTCGAACGCCAGCTGCGACGAGAGCGTCAGCGTGTAATACGCCGCGTCGAGCAGATGATCGCGCAGGAAAGCCCCCTGCGCATTCGGCATCGACTTCGCGGCCGGTAACCGCTGCGCGATCGGCAGACGAATGGCCTGACCGATGTCACCACCCTCCAGTCGCTGCTGCGGCACATACGTTTTGGTCTTCCAGTCGTACGTGAGCGTGCCGTCCTTGGTCTTCGTGTAGAAGCCACCACCGGTCTTGTCGCCCAGCTTGCCTTGGCTCACCAGTTCCAGCATCCACGACGGCAGCGCAAAATCTTCGCCGGTCGCGCCACCGATGCCTTTCGTGACATGCGCCATCACATCGAGTCCCGACAGATCACCCGTACGAAACGTCGCGGTGCGCGCTCGGCCGATGAGTGATCCGGTCAGTCCGTCAACTTCGTCGATCGTCAGCCCGTGTTCTTCCATGCGCCGCATCGTCGCGACCATACCGTACACGCCGAGTCGGTTCGCGACGAAGCCCGGCACATCCTTCGCCATGACGATGCCCTTGCCGAGCGTGCGCTCTGCAAACTCACGCATCGCGCCGATCACCGCGGGATCCGTTTCCGGCGTCGGGATGATCTCCAAGAGATGCATGTAGCGCGGCGGATTGAAAAAATGCGTGCCGAGGAACCGGCGACGGAATTTTTCAGTGCGGCCTTCGAGCAACGTCGACATCGGAATCCCCGACGTGTTCGACGAGATGATCGCGGTGGGCTTCATCAGCGCTTCGATGCGCGCAAAGAGTTGCTGCTTGGGCTCCGGCAGTTCGATGATCGCTTCGCAGATCCAATCGCATTCGGACAGCAAAGCGAGATGATCGTCGGTGTTGCCGGTCCGGACGCGCTGGACGGCGGCGGCCTCCATGAACGAGGCCGGTTTGGACTTCGTGGCTTTGGCGAGGCCGTTCTTGGCTGGGGCGCTGCGATTCGGCGATTTGGGATCCGGATCGCCAGGGATATCGAGCAGCACAACGCGGCAGCCCGCAGAGGCGGCGAGCGCGGCAATGCCGCTCCCCATCGCCCCAGCGCCCACCACGCCGACAGTTGTCACGCGCATTCGGGAAATGCTCCGAAGAAGGGATCGTGAAAGGTCCATCGGTTTCGCGTGCGGCGGAAGGGGTACGCCACACAAATATGACGCTGGCGTCGCCTTTCCCTTACGGGTTCAACCAGTAGCTGAACTTGAGCAGCAGCGTGTTGAGCGGGCGCGCGCTGAAGAGGTCGTGGACATCGCGGCCCGGCACGAAGACCCCGGGATTGAGCTGGCTTTGCGACCGACCCTGCTGCCAGACGAGGTACAGGGTGCTGGCCGGGCGATACTCCCACCGGAGCACCGCGTTCGAGTTGAACTGCTTCACGTTGAAGCCCGGCGGCGCGACGTTCCGATAAGTCGTGAACCGGGCGTCATAGTCCTCGGCACGCGGATTGCTCAGGGTGCGCCAGCGGCTGTAGTCGCCCGTGGTCACGAATGGCTGCAGATAAACCTGCAGCGACAGCGTCGGCGTCGCCGTCCAATTCGCGCGCGTAGTCACCGCGAAGATGTGCTGATGTAGTCGCGCGAAGGTGAAGTGCGTGGTGTCGCTGCGTACCGCCCCGTAGTTGCCGATCCATTGCTGATCGTTCGTTACCTCGTCGTATGACACGCCGACCGACGTCGAGAACCGACTCGCCACGCGGAGATCGGCGCCGAGGTCGCCGCCGCGATACCACGAGCGTCCGACGTCGCTCGTGCCAACGCGATACGCAACGCGCGGCACGACGGCCGGGCGCGGATCGCCGACGATATCGAAACGAATGCCCTGTTTCGACGACTGTCG
Organism: Gemmatimonadaceae bacterium; assembly: GCA_031366985.1. Classification (GTDB taxonomy): domain Bacteria; phylum Gemmatimonadota; class Gemmatimonadetes; order Gemmatimonadales; family Gemmatimonadaceae; genus Gemmatimonas. Next base: position 57,561 of record JANLPE010000003.1, on the reverse strand, counting down.
GAGCGCCGGGCCACCACGCGCGCAGCTGACGCAATTCGTGCCGCCAAAATCCGACACCGACGTGGTGATCGCCCCGCCCCAACTGTTGGGCAACGAGGCACTCGTGTGCACCGAGAGCGATTGCGCCGACAGCACGCCGCCCGTGGTGACGTGCGACTCGAGCGACGCGGTCGAGAAGGCCGAACGAAAGAGCTTCGACGGCCTGAGCTGCGACAGATCGAGTTGCTGCCGGAACGACACGTCGTTGACGAGGTTCACAAAGCCCATGTCATTGAACTCGAGTCCCGCGCTGGCGTAGCGAAAATTGTTCTCGTAGCGCAGTCGACCGCCGATCTGCTTCAGGCTCATGGAAAACGCGTCGCCACGCATCGAGGTACGGGTGGAATCGAACGGTTCTTCGTGATCGGGGCGCTGATAGAGATGCACGCTGTTCAGTTGCGTCAGCGCGATCGCGTTCGCCGAGCCGCGCACCGTGTTGAGGCCGGTGTAACCTTGCCACTCCCATCGGTCGTGTGCGAAACGGTGAAAGGCCTGCATGACCAGTGTCGTCGCGCCGCGACGCAAATACGGATCGGTATCCTTGTCCGTGTGCCGTTCCATGTTCGTGAGCTGAAAACCGAACTGCGATCGGCCACCACGCAGTTCGCGCAGCCCCCGCGCAACGAGATAGTTCGCGGAGGGCTCGATCGTCGCCCCGCTCGCGCCACGCACACGTTCCGTCGACGCATTGACCAGTCCGAACGCAATGCCATTGTCGAACCGCCCGGTGACCTTGGCCGCGGCGATGATATCAGTGAACGCCGGATCGCTGGAGGAACTCCGCAGCTGTGGTGGGCGACCGATGCGCCGCGTATAGAACGTGCCTTCGCACGGCCCGTTACAGCGGTACAACCCGGCGCCTTCCTGAAAGAATGGGCGTCGCTCGTCGAAACGAATCTCGAAGGCGCTCAGATTGAGCACGGCCGGATCGGCTTCGACCTGACCAAAGTCGGGATGCAGCGTGGCGTCGACCGTCACATGTGAGCCGATGCCAGCTTTCAAGTCGAGGCCACCGGTGAACTCACCGTGGGAGCCGCCGGCGCGCGTGAGCGGATTGGGTACGCTCTTCGTGACGGTGTACGGCAAGAGCTCGAGACGTCGCGGCGTGCCGATGCCGTCGATGCCGGTGATCGTCCCAAGCTGCGACATGAGTGTCCGCTGCGACAGGCGATAGGTCGGCCATGCGTCGCGCTCGTTGAGGCGCGCGATGTCCCGCCAGACGCCGAAGCCGAATTCGTGAACGTCTTTGGCAGTGAAGCGCAGCTGGCTCAGCGGCACGCGAAATTCGGCGACCCATCCGGCGCTATCGATGCGCGTGCCGACATCCCACACCCCATCCCATGTGGGATCCTCGATGGCATCGCTGTAAATCGAAAAATCGCGTTTCACGCCGGCCGGATTCACCGCCATCTCGACGCCGCTGCGCCGATCCTTGTAGGCGTCGATGATGATCTTGAGCTGATCGCTCGCGGTTCGCACATCGCGTCGGCTGAGCAACGACGAAATGCTGTCAGGGTGCGGATCGAACGCGCGCACCAGCACGTACAAGTTGCGGTCGTCGTACGCGACCCGCGCTTCGGTGCGAAAAGCGGGGGCGAGATTCTCACCGGGGTCGAACTGACGGAAGTCCACCATCGGCGGTGCGATGCGCCAGACGGCGTCGTCCTCCTTGCCGTCGATCACGGGCGCCACGATGGCACGCACGGCCCGGCCAACCGTGCCCGCTGCGGGCGACGCTGCGGGCGCCGACGAGGCCGCGGGCGGGCCATTCCGAGCGTCTTGTGCGGGTAACGGGCGCGCGACGAGCGTGCCCAGCGTGACGGCGACGAGTGCGAGACCGCAGACGACGTGCGCCTGGGACGAAGGGCGCGGGTGGGGAAGCATCTCGAAAGGTGCGCTCGCCGCGAGGCCCGAGGGAAGGGCGGACGCTGGGACTGGCGTGAATTTGCATGTGCCGCTTCTGTACGGATACAATGTCTCGAATCAATCTCGTCCTCGTGCGCGGGCTCGCGGTGGGCGCAGCGCTCGTCGTCGGCGCGTCGATCAGTGCGCCGGCCGTAAGGGCGCAAGCCGTGAGGGCACAGACCGTACAGACTGCGATACCGGCGTCAGCCGATTCCGCCGCGACCACGACGCGGCGTTTCGTGCTCGCACGCGTCCGCGAACGCCTCGCACAGCGCGACACCGTGAACGCAATTGTACTGTTGCGAGGCCGAGTGCCGACGCGCCTTACGATGCGGCCGTGTGGCACGAATACGGCCAACTGCTCTCCGCATCGACTAAGGCGTATTGGCGCAAAGGGTTCATGCCCGCCGGTGTCCCGCAAAAGATCATCCTCGCTGACAGCGCGTTCGCGCGCGCCGCGAGACGCGCACCGGACTCGGCGAGCTATGCCTTGCACTCTGCCGACCATCTGTTCGCATCGAACCCATGGAATCTCACGATCGCGTTGAAAGTGCAGGCGTCGGCGATCGCGGGCGCCGAGCGCACGAATGACTCGGTGCCGATCGCGCTCGCCAGCGAAGCGGTCGGACTCTTTCTGTGGCGACGCTACGAACCGCTCGTCGCCCATCGGTTCGAGATGATCTCGCTCGGCTTTGGCTGGCCCGACTTCGTTACCGAGCCCTCCAAGTTTCAGGAGTACATCGACGACGCAACGAAGACCTGGAATCCACCGTTGGACGACGGGCTGTATGTGCAGGCTGGGGAATACTTCCGGCGCGCGCGCATCCTGTTGCCAGACTCGGTGCTGCCGTTTCGCCATGAAGCGATGCTGCTCGCATCTAGGCTGCGATGGGAGGAGTTGAGCGCTCTCGCGAAGTCCCGCATCGCGCCGCGTCCGGGGCAGATGTGGCCATGGCTGACCATGGGGATTGCGCCGCACCGTCTGGGAAATGGCGCACGCGCGGCGGCCGCACTCGACTCCGGGTTCGCGCGCATGTCGGGCAGCGACCGCGATCGACTGATGTCACGCGCGCGCCTGTTGCCGACCGGGCAAGCAGAAATGGTTCGATACGTTGTCCGCGGTCGCGAAAGCCCAGCTCCATGGCGTGTACTGGAACGTCGCCAACCCGTCGATGCTGATCGATGGCAACCCCGTGTACGACGAGTTCCGCACGCGTGTCGCGTACGCGGAACTGATGTGGACGAACGAGCAGATCTACGTGCACGAGGCGGACTCTGATCGCGGCGAGATCCTGATTCGCTGCGGACCCCCGGACGATGAGTCGACGCTCGGACCGGATCCGGCGCATCTCCTGTGGCTCTATCGTAGCCGCGGCCTGAATTTCTGGTTCAACATCACGCCGACGTATGGCACGGCGAATCTCACGCAGTATTATCGCTCGAACATGCTCGTGCCGAACGAACTCAAACGGTCCGCCATCTGGACCTCCCCGTGATGCGTCGCGGTGTCGACTGCCTGCCGGTGCAGATCGCGCGCTTTCGCAGTTCACGCGATTCGATCGACGTGGCCGCATACGGCGGCATTCGTGCCGGGGCACTGCGTTTCGGTTCGCCCACCGACACGACGGTGCTCAAGACTGGCGTCTTCGCCATCGACGGCGCGGGCCATTCGTGATGTCGCAGCGTTCACGACGTCCTGCTTCGGCAGCAGCGATCTGCTGATTGGCACGCGCGTCACACCACCCGCACAAACGAACGGCGCGCGCTGGCGTGACTTCACGGTCGCGCCGATCACCGGCAATGCCATTCGCGTCGATCAGCCCATCGATCTGCTCTGGGAAGTGTACGAGCCGTCGCTCGTGAACGGGTCGGCGCGCTATCGTGTGTCCATCGCCGTGCAGTACGAGCAATCTTCTGCGGGCGACGCCGTGCGCACCGAGTATCTACGACTCGACCTCGGCGGTGCAAAGCGCGTCCGCTACGTGTTGACGCTGGAATTGAAAGACCTGAACAGCAACGCGATTGTCACGCGCACGCGTGACCTCGTGCTGGTCGAGCGATACGCGCGAGTAGTGGCGATCGCCTATACCTGCTGCGCGGGGTTTTTGCCTTGCACGTTGTCGTAATAGCGGCGGATTCGCGCGATGCCGTCGTTTGGATCGTCCTCGACCGGCATCGTCGTCGGCCCGACGCGGATCACCTTTCGCGACCAGTCGAACGCGACGCAGCAGATCGGCACATTGGCGCCTTTCGCGACGTGCCAAAACCCACTGCGCCAGTGCGTGACCTTCTTACGCGTGCCTTCGGGTGCGAGGACCAACGCAAACTGCGCCTGTGTGTTGAAGCCTTCGATCGTCTTCTCGACCACTTTCGAGCTGTTCCGGCGATCCACTGGCAGGCCGCCATTGGCGCGCATGAACCACCCGAGCGGTGGCAGGAAAAGGCTGTCCTTCCCCCACCAGCGTGCCTTGAATCCGAGGGTCCATTTGGCCGCGATGCCGACCGGAAAATCCCAGTTCGACGTATGCGGCGCGACGATCGCCACGAACTTCGGAAGATCTGGCCATTCGCCCTCCCACGTCCAGCCGGACCACTTGAGGAGCCAATATCCGATGCGTCGAAGTAACGTGCTGCGCGTCTGCGGGCATTGCGGTCCGAGCTGCCACGCGGCTCGGCCGTGGCTCGGGGGCGGGATGTAAGACGAACCGTGCGTGCCGTTGGTTCCGTCCGATCTTGGTGCGGGGAACCGTGACGCATCGGGTCCCTCTGCGCTGGCGAGGCTCATGATCATGGCGTTCATTTGACGCATGACTCCCACGATCCGCAAGTCCATTCCGATTGTCGCTGTGCTTTCATGCGTCATCATTTCGTCCGTCAGCGCTCAGCCCCGAGGCGAAGGTCCGCTGGTGTTGCGCCTGCCGTCGAGCGCTCGTAGCCTGTCGCTGGCCAACGCCGGGATCGCCAGCACGGACGCGGATGCGATGTTCTACAATCCGGGCATGCTGGCGAGCATCCGCGGGTCGGCCGTGTCCATGCAGCGCTACGGATCGTTCGCGACGGCCGGTTCGATGGCGACGACGACGATCACGGGCTCGACGACGATCGGGATCGGCGCCCAGTATGTGAGCTACACGGCACCGACCGGCGCGACATACGCGGACATCGTGCAGTCGGGTGGGACGCACCTGAGTGACCGCGCCGGCGTGTCCGCAGCGAGCACCGCGCTGACGTTCGGTGTGGCGAAGACGATCAGGGGCCTGCAACTCGGCGCAAGTGTAAAGTTTGCCGAAGATCGCATCGGTGCGCGCCACGACGGCGTCATGGCAGTCGACATCGGCATGAATCGCGCGCTCGGCCCAGGCACGTTGGGTGTGGCGCTGCAGAACCTCGGCGGCGGCCCGCGCATCGACGGCATCAAGGGCACGTTGCCGCGCCGATTCGGTGTGGGATGGGGCGCGTCGCGCGCGATCGCGGCGAACTGGGACATCGGCGCGCAGACCGCATTGACGGTCGAAGGGAACTGGTTCGTGCGGCCGGCGGGCGGGGGCGAGATCACGTATGTGCCGATCGATGGGATCGCGATCACGTTGCGCCAAGGGTTTCGACTACCGCGCGAACGTGACGAATCGCTGATCACCGCTGGCCTCGGCTTCACCGTCGACCGCATCGCCGTGGATTACGCGATGGAGCCCATGCGCGGTCGTCGTCCCGTCTCGCATCGCGTCGGCATTCGCATCCGCTAATTGCCGCCGACGGAATGCAGAACCCCGCACCCGCGAAGCATCGCGAATACGGGGTTCTCGCCCCACCGCCCCTCCGCGGTGGTCCCACACCATCTCCCCACTCGTCCGTTTCTCCCTACTCCAGTACTCCCCTACTCCCTACTCGTTCACTTGCACACTGGTTTGCCAAACGGGAGCGGCAGCGAGCAGGTCTTGGTCGTGCCATCCTGCGTAATCACGGCGGTCGCCGTAGCGGAGCCGTTGTAGGTGATCACTTCACGGCGCGTCGACGAGGTCGTCTTGCCACCGGAGGTCATCGTGACGAGCATGCCACGAATCACTGTGCCGGCGGTCGGAAAAGTCGGCTTGCCGCTTGCGATCGGAATCGTCAGCCCCGTCGTCGTGTCGCCCATGGCGCGAGACGCAGTGAAGGCGACGCCATCACGCGTCTTGCCCGTCGAATTCTCCGTGCCGCGCGCCTTGCCGTTCACCGTGCGCACCGTGCTGCCGACGGCGAGTCCGGTCACGGTCCGATCCGAGCTGTTCGACACGACCGCGGTTACGCTGTCGCGCCGCTGCACCGTGCCGGTGGCGGTCGTCTGCGAGCGGACGGAGTTGGTCGTCGAGTCGATCTTCGACATCGTGGCGCCAGCGGCGTTCTTGATGGTCAGCGTGCGGGTGATCGTCAGTCCATTGCGTGTTGCCGGGGGGCATACGAGGTCGGCGCCATTCAACGTGCAGCCGCTCAGATCATCGGTGCGTGCGAACGGGCCACGATCCGGACCACGTCCGCTGGCAATGGCACCGAGGAAGTTCGCGTCCATGCCGCCGCCCATGAACCCACCCATACCCGGTCCGCCGGGGCCGCTGGAACCGCGCCCGCCCATACCATGTTCAGGCTGCCAAGGCATGCCACCCATCGATGCATCGCCGGTGCCTGCGAAGCTGCTCGACACCTCGTTGAAGCCGGCGATCGTCGACGTGAAGGCGCTGCTGGTGAAGTCGGGCTGCGGGCCGGTGCCGTCGTTGCACGCCGCCAACGCGACGAGTGAGGTGACGGCGAACGCGAGCGTGGTGGTGCGGGACATGGAATCTCCGTTCCTGTTAGACCAACTGTTCGATCACGGGTTCGTGTGAAGAAACACACGAACACTGCGACACCCTACGTCCGGGTGAATGTCAGCCGCTAGTCGTCAGCCTTCGGCATGAAGGTCGCGAGGCGCTCGCGTAAGACGCGCAGCGCGCGACTCATATTCGCTTCAACCGCCTTCACCGATACACCCAGCTGTTCGGCGATTTCGCTGTAGCGAAGGCCACGCTCGCGACTCATCACAAAGACCTCGCGAGTACGCGGCGGGAGATCGGCGATCGCCTGCGTCACGGCCGCCTGCAATTCGTTGGCTTGCACCTGAGAGTCGGCGTGCTCAGCCGGCTCGCTCATCGCTTCCACGTATACGACACTCTTCTTCTGCACCGCGAGGTGCCGAAGATGATTCAGCGCACGATTGCGCACGGCTTGCATCAGATAACCGGCGACGCTGCTGTCGGGTGCGAGTGATTCTCGACGACGCCACAGTTCAAGGAAGACGTCCTGCGACAGTTCTTCCGCGACAGCCGGATCGCGCAGCACGCGGTTCGCCGAACGCACCACCGGCTCGTACCACTGACGGAAAATCGCCGCGAACGCGTCGTGATCGCCGCCACGGAGGCGGTCCAGCAGGTCACGATCGTTCGAATCGTTCACGTCGAGGGGCGAAAAGGCCAAGGCAAGCCGGGTGGCCCTGAGGCCCCGCCGGTCATCTACGTCAGACGACGGCACATCCGTGCTGTGGTCCGCGTCCGGGTATACTATACCAAAATACGCCTCTCTCGCCCGTGCCCGCTGACGGTTCAGACCGCGGGTAGGGTGCCGCGTCATTTCCGTGTTCCTTCGACATGCACGACGAATCCGGTCAGCCAGAGATGAATAGCCACGAGCCTGAGTTGGACGCCTTTTCCCGATTCGTTGCGGGCGAAAGCGATCCAGCTGAGGCCCAGGCTATGGACGCTTGGTTGGCCCGCCACCCTACGGACGTCCTCTTGGCGGCCAGTGTTAAGGCGCGCAGTGATCGTGCGGCGCAGTCCGCGAACCTGTCAGTGGACGTCGAGTCCGCATGGCGTGCAGTGCGGGCGCGCATGGATGCACCCGCCGGATTGTCTGTGGTACGTGGCAACGCGCCGAGAACGGCCGTCACGAAGCCCGCCGGTCGTAACTGGACACGCTATGCGGTCGGTGCCGCGGCGACGCTCGTCGCGCTCATCGGCGTCCGTCAGTGGCAACGGCACGGCATTGAGACGGGGGCAGCCCAGGTTGTCGCCACGAAGGTGGGCGTTCGCGATTCGCTGACACTACCCGATGGCAGTCATGTGGTGCTGGCGCCTGGAAGTCGCCTGACCGTCGCGGCGGGCTTTGCCAACGGTGAGCGGTCGGTCACGCTCGAGGGCGCGGCGTACTTTCACGTGAAGCACGATGACGCGCACCCGTTCACGGTGCGGGCCGCCGATGCAGTGATTCGCGATATCGGCACGAGCTTTAGCGTGAAGACGGACGCATCAGGCGTCTCGGTCTCGGTCACGCAGGGAATAGTTGCGGTCCGCGAGTCGTCGTCCAAAGCGCCGGCGGCGGTGGAACTTCGCGCTGGCGACCGAGGTGTCATAAGTGCTGGCACCGTAGAGGTCAGCCGGGGTACTGTGACGGCCGACGATATGGCGTGGACGCACGGGCAGCTCACGTATCGCGATGCCTCGCTGGCAGAAGTGCAGGCAGATCTCAAACGCTGGTACGGTATCACCTTGCAAGTGGCGGATTCCTCGCTGTTGCGGCTGACCGTGACAATGCCCAAGCAAACGGACTCGGCGCGAGTGATCAGCACGATCGCGGCATTGCTGGGCGCAGACGCAGAGCAGCACGGAGACACCGTTATCCTTCACTCGGCGGGACGCAGCACGACACCCTGAGGCACATGCAGTCACGACTTCGAATGCGGCGGGTCTTCGTCGCAGGCGCTATCGGATGGTCGATACTGCCTGCCGCGGATGCGCGTGCGTTGCCGTCGGCGGCGCGTGTGATGATGCATGGCGACGAGCCGGTGTGTGCCGCCCGTGCAAGTCTGCCTGATCGCGCGTCATCGTGGGCGGCGCCGCTCGATCGCATCGTCTCGGTGCGCATGACGGACTTGGGATTGCGTGAGGCCTTGGATCGCGTCGCTGGCTTGGCGCAGGTCGAACTTTCGTACAGCAACGAGCTGCTGCCGGCCGGTCGCCGTATTTGCCTGACCCTTGACCGGGTGCCGATCGGCGCGGTGCTCGAGACGCTGCTCGCGGGCACCACGCTGCGGCCCATCGTCGTCGGGACGACCCAGGTCGTGCTCGCGCCCTCACGCGCGACGACGCTCGGCGTGGCGGTCGCGCCCACGACGCGCCGCGCGAGTGTGCTTGATCGCGTCGTCGTGACGGGCACACCTGATGGCGCACCGCAGCGCGGCTCGCCGTTTGCATTAGAGGTTATCGACGGTGAAACGCTGGCGCGTCACCGCGCGACGTCGCTCGGCGAAGCGCTCGACATGGCTGTGCCGGGTGTGTGGACGTGGAGCAGTACGGCCGGCACGCTCTCGGCGCGATACGGAAGCATTCGCGGTGCGAGCTCGTTCGGTGTCAGCGCCCCGAAGGTGTATCTCGACGGCATTGAAGTCGCGAACCCGTTGCTGGTCACGCAACTCGATCCGGCGCGCGTCGAACGCGTCGAGATCATTCGCGGACCGCAAGGCGCCGCCTTGTATGGCGCCGATGCGATCAGTGGCGTGGTAAATATTCTGACCCGTCACGACGGCGCGCAGAGCGGTGGCGCGACACTGCAGGTCAGCAGCGTCGCGGGCATGACCTCGACGGCGTACGCGCCACGCGATGCGTTCGTGCAGGAACATGCGATTGCGTTGCGCGGCGGATCGGGGCGGCGCACGTTCGGCCTGGGTCTCAACCTTGGCACTGTCGGCGCGTACGTGCCGGGGGCCTCCGAGCGCCGCGTGCTTGCCGACGGTGACATTCGCGTCGTGTTGTCGAACGCCGTGCTGACAGGTACTGGTCGGCTGTCATTGCAGAAAGCGAACGCCAGTACGGGGTTAAGCTTCGGCGGAGTCGCGCCGACGCTCGACATGGTAAATTCCCGCCTGACTGTGCGAGCGCCGCAGGTCGGGAACGGTATGCCGCCGGGACCGCCCGACACGACGAGCCGTCGCCTGCAGAGTGACTCGATCGCGATGCGTGGTGACAGCGCGACCGGCCAAGACATGACGCAATACACGCTCGGCGGTACCGCGACGATCATGCCGTCATTGCGTTGGACCAACACGGTGATTGTCGGCGTCGACGGATACCGACTGAAAGGCCTGTCGACTGTGGGTCTGCCGATGCCGACGGCGTACAGCAACTCGCTCACCGATGGACAGGGCGGCGCCGATCGTGGCACCGTGCGGCTTCGTGCGGTCGGCCGGTTTGACCTTTCGTCGCGAACGATGCTCGCGGTGACGTTGGCCGCCGAACAGGCATTCACACGCGAATTGATCGACGCGCAAGCGCTGCTCGGACAGTCCGCGTGGATGCCAATGACATCAGGCGGGCTTGGTGCGACCGCCACGTCGCTGACGCGTGCCGCACATGCGCAGTCGGCGCTCAGCACGCGATGGGGCAATAGCGGTGGCGTATCGGCGCAGGCGAATCTGTCATTCAACGACACGTGGTACGTCGCTGCCGGGGGACGTGCCGAACGGAGTGTCGGCTTCACCGATGCGCCGCAGAACGCATTGCTGCCGATGCTCGGTGCGGCATACGTGCGCGACCTAAACGGCATCGTGATCAAGCTGCGTTCGGCCTTCGGCACCGGCATTCGTCCAGCGACAAGCCTGACCCGCGGTACGTCGTGGATGGGGCGCACCTCGACGAGTACGACCGCGCTGCAGCCTGAGTCGCAGACAGGGACAGAGGTGGGCATCGACTTGCTGATGGGTCGCGTGCTGACGCTGCATGCGACGCGCTTTGATCAGCGTGCGTCCGGGCTCATTCAGCCCGTCGCGACGACGACGACCTATGCGACGTCGGCTGGTCGCGTGCGCAAGATGACGTACTCGCTCGAGAACGTCGGCGCCATCACGAATCGCGGGTGGGAATTGCAGGCGATCACGTCGGTCGATCGCCTGATGCTCGCGGGAACGATGACGTTCGTGGACAGTCGGGTGGATCGGCTTGCGTCGGGATATCGGGGCGACCTGCAGCTCGGCGATCGCATGCTCGATGTGCCCGCGCGGACGTATAGCCTGAGCGCCTCGTGGGCCGCCCGTCGGTGGAATCTGAGCACGATGCTGACGCGCGCCGAAAACTGGGTCGGCTATGATCGGCTGGGCATCGGCGATGCGCTGCGCGACACGAGTCGGGACCGCGAGCTGAACGGCGCGCAGTTGCGGAGCTTCTGGCTGAACTACGGTGGCGTGACGCGGCTGCGCGCGAATATCAGCTACAAGTTGATTCGCGACTGGTCCGTCCTGATTGGCGGCGAGAACCTGCTGAACGTGCAGCGCGGCGCGCCGGATAATGCGACGGTGACGGCGGGGCGGACGATTACGTTCGGATTGCGAACGGGGTACTGACGACGCGTCGGGCAACGAACGACACCGTGGCAAGGAAAACGGGCCGCACAGCGTGATGCTGTGCGGCCCGATTCACTTTTGGTACCTGCGCTAGTTCACAACGCTTGCCGGCAGTGAGCAGATCGTCGTGCTAGCGGCCTGACACACTTTGTACGTCCAGGTGCCGGTGCCGATCTTGCTGTCGGTCTGCTGCCCGTCGTTCGGCGTCGTCATGAGCTTGGTGCTGTTGCGCCAGATATCGACGTTGGTGGTGGTCGCGCCCCTCCAGTAAATGCTCGCGTTGACCCACTTGCCGCTCTTCTGCTTCGTGACCGTCATGGTGATGACCGGTGTCGGAGCCGGCGGCGGCGGGACGATCGTCGTCGTGTCCGGCGGCGGTGGCGGCGGCGCGGTCGATGCGGTGAAGAGATTGGTCAGCAGCATGTTCGGTGAGCCCGAACCCGGGTCGGTCACGATATTCGGCGTGGCGGCGGCCAGCATTGAGCTGCGCACCTGATCCGGCGAGTACGACGGATACGCGCTGAGAATGAGCGCGGCAACGCCGGCGACGTGCGGCGACGCCATCGAGGTGCCGCTAATCGTGCTGTAGGCATTCGTCGCGCCGATCCATGCCGACGTGATGCCCGTGCCAGGTGCAAAAATGTCGAGGCACGAACCAAAATTCGAGTAGCCCGCGCGGTTGTCACCGGATTCGCTGGCGCCGACCGTCAGTGCGTTGGGCGTACTGGCCGGAGACGTCTGGCAGGCATCCGCACTGCTGTTGCCGGCCGCGACCGCGACCACCACGCCAGCAACGATTGCCTTCGTCACGGCATCATTCAGCGACGACGTCAGTCCCCCACCAAGGCTCATGTTGGCGGCCATCGGGATCGACTTGTTGTTCAGCTTCTGTTGCGTCACCCAATCGAGGCCGGCAATCACACCGCTCCAACTGCCGCTGCCAGTGCAGTCAAGCACGCGCACAGGAACCAGACTCACACCCGGCGCAACGCCCGTCGTACTTCCGCCGACCGTACCGGCGACATGCGTGCCATGTCCGTTGCAGTCTTCGGTCACGTTGTCACCCAGCGCCGAGAAGCCCGGCAGCATGCGGCCGGCAAACTGCTCATGCCCGGAGAGGATTCCGGTGTCGATGATGTAGACGCGCACGCCGGATCCGGTTGACGTGTACGTGTACGTATTGTTGAGCGGGAGTGCGCGCTGATCGATGCGATCCTGTCCCCACGACATCGAGGCAACGGTCGTCACGATCTTGGCGATTCCATCGGGCTCGACTCGCTTGATGCCGGGCGTCGACGCCAGCGCGGCGGCCGCCGCCGTCGACATCTTCGCGGAGAAACCTTTGAGTGCAAATTGATAGGAGTGCTTCAGCTCGCCGTTCTGCTGCGCGACGAGCGCGCGCGCGCGGCCAACGGGATCGATCTCGGTGTCATCGAACGTGACGATGAAGTCCGTTTGCCCGGCTGGCACGCCGACCTGTCGGCCACCGATAGCGGCGCGGGCGCTCAGATCCGGCGTCGTGACGTCCGGCGTATCGGCGCATGCGGTGAAGACGAGTGCGGCGAGGACGAGCGGGGCGACCGGGAGACGCGAAAAGTTGTGCATCGGGTATTGGGGTCGAGTGCTAGGCCGCAGATACGCGCCTCAGTGCGCCGTTACGGTCTCGGGAATGACGACCTCGCGCCGTCTCAGGCACAGCGAAAAGCGCCCAACTAATGACACAGCGTGCGAAACGGGGCCGCCGGTGTGATGGAGATCACACCGGCGGCCCCGATATCGAACCATCAACGCCGACGCATAGGCGGCGGCTGTCTTCAGAAGATCACGGTCACCGACGGCGAGCAGGTGGACGATCCTGCGTTGCACACGACATACGCGTACGTCCCCTTCGCCAACTTCGAGTCTGCCTGATTGCCGTCGTTCGGTGTGGTCAGGATCTTTACGTTGTTGCGGAATATGTCGACGTTGGTCGTAGTCGCACCGCTCCAGGTGAGCTTTGCGGTATTCGAGTTACGCGACACCTGGGTTGTGACCGCGAGCGAGATGCTCACCGTCGGTGGTGGTGGCGGCGGTGGCGTGACTGACGCGCTGTACATGTTCGTGAGCAGCAGGTTCGGGCTGCCTGTGCCGGGGTTTGTCACGAGGTTCGTCGTCGCGCCCGCCAGCATTGAAGTCCGCACCTGATCCGCCGTGTAGGCCGGATAGCTGCTCAGGATCAGCGCGGCGACACCTGCCACATGCGGCGACGCCATCGACGTACCGCTAATCGTGTTGTACGCGCCTGTTGCGCCGATCCACGACGAGTAGATACCAGTGCCTGGCGCGAACAGATCGAGGCACGAGCCGAAATTGGAATACGACGCGCGGTTGTCGCCGGACTCGCTGGCCCCGACCGTCAGCGCGCTCGGCGTACTCGCCGGCGACGTCTGACACGCGTCAGCGCTGCTGTTTCCCGCGGCGACGGCGATGACCACGCCACTCGAGATGGCTCTCGCGACCGCATCGTTGACCGAGGCGCTCAAACCGCCGCCGAGACTCATGTTGGCCGCCATCGGAATCGACGGATTGTTCGTCTTTTGGCTCGTAACCCAATCAAGCCCGGCGATGTCACCGCTCCAGGTGCCGCTGCCTGTGCAGTCGAGCACGCGCACCGGCACGAGGGCGACGTCATGCGCTACACCGGTTGTTGTGCCGCCGACTGTTCCGGCGACGTGTGTGCCGTGCCCGTTGCAGTCCTCGGTGACGTTGTCGCCGAGCGCGGAATACCCGCTCAGGACGCGTCCAGCGAACTGCTCGTGCGCGGATTGAATGCCGGTGTCGATGATGTACACGCGCACGCCGGCACCGCTCGAGTTCCACGAGTAGTTGCCATCAAGAGGCAGCGCGCGCTGGTCAATGCGATCAAGCCCCCATGATGGCGCCGTGATCGTACCGACGGCGAAGACCGGGCCATCGAGTTCGACTCGCACGACACCGTCGGTCGCCTCAAGCGCGCGGGCCGACTGTTCGTTCAATCGTGCGGCAAAGCCCTTGAGCGCGTGCTGGTAGACGGCGCGCATCGAACCGTGCTCGCGCGCGACCAGTGCGCGCGCACGCCCGACGGGATCCGCCTCGCTATCGTCGAAGGTCACGATGTAATCACGCGGTGCATTCGGCGACGCATTCGCTGATGCGCTCATCGCGCCGCTGCCATCCACGGCCGTCGCGAGCGTTGAGGTGTCGGCACAAGCCGAGAGCGCAGCGGCACAGACGAGTGCGGCCGCTGTGAGACGGGCGGAGAGAGGCATCGGGGATGCTTGGCGAAAGGAGATGCGTAGTCGACGTCGGCGCGTCGCACTGTCGCGAAAAAAAGGACGTAACGGACCGAGAACGCACGATGAGAAGCACGTGCCGTACACGCAGCGTAACAACGCGGTCAGCCCCGTTGCTCCCGAACAGTGACGTGTGTCACCTGCGTTGTCGACTGTTGCAAAATGCAAGAGTCGACAACGCGGTACTCGGCTATCGAATCATATAATTTGAAACGCATTCCGTTCCGTGGCACGACCAATGCCTTCCGAGCGGTGCGGCGGCTCAGCGCCCAGCCAGAGACGTGAGGCCAACATCATCGAGCAGAATCGTTCCGGTGCGCGCGCGGTCGAACACCAGACGAATCGTCCGCAGGGCGGCCGGATCAAACGTCGCATTAAGATTCGTGAAGACTGACAGCGGCAACACGAAGGTCTGCATCACCGGTTCGGACAGCGTAGGGAACTGTGTCTTGTCGCGACCCTTTCGACGATAGAGGTACGCCTCGAGCGGCACACGCACGGGGCCGAACTCTGACAATGGCAAACGTGCCACGTGCCCCTGCGCGTCCTCGAGTTCGACGGTGAGGTCGGTCGGGCGTTTGGTCGTATCGGCCGGCGGAGCTTTGGGCTTGGGCGGCGCCTTCTTCTTGTCGCCCGACTTCGCCGAGCTGTCGCTGGCGCTCGAGTCGCGTTTCGCACCATCGCCACCCGTCTTGCGTGGCGGCGCGGATTGTGTGGTCAGGCCGATCGTGAGCAGCACTGCGCTCGCGTTGTTCGGCTGCCAGGCGGCCCATAGCGAGTCCGAAAGCGTTATCGAGTACCGCGCGGCATAGCGCGCCAACGTCGTGTCCTTGCCGATCGGCGTGTTGTTCCAGCCCAGCGTGACGACGTTGCTGCGGAACGTCGTGCCGCGTGACCGCACGGGCACGTCGTTCTCCTTCCACGTCGACAGCGAATCCCCCTGTAAGCGTACGCCCGGCGCCGAGCCGGTCGTCAGGTCGACGTCGTCGTCGAAGGTGGCGAGATACTTCGCGTTCGCGTCGCCGTAGCGATTCATGTACATCGTCGGCGGCAACCAATCGCCCGCCGCGCGATGATCGCGAAACATCGGCTGATACGCACGATTGCCGTGCAGCACGGCTTCGAGAAAGCCACCGATCACGACGCGACCGAACTGCCGTTGCTGTTCGCCGGGGATCAGCGCGTCGAGTTCGAGCGCGCGCCCCGACGTCGGCCCGTTGTCCTTGTTGTTCCAGACGGTATTCCACTGCCCGTGGTTGGCGCGATACACGAAGATCGCGCTCTTGAACATGTCACTCGGCCTCGAATAGCGAATGCGATTGTACTGCATCAGCCCTTGAAATGTCGAGACGTCCCCGTCGTGCGATCCGTGGATGACGAGGTAGTAGTAGTCGGAGAGCGGCGACGGGCGATCCGTCGGCGTGTACTGTCCATCGACCGGCGCGATCGCGACAAGGCCCTTGATGTCGAAATTAAAGTTGAACTGCTGATTTGCGTCATCAGGGTAATACGGCAGTCGGTTGAACATGCCGGCGACCGCCACGGCTTCACCGCCGCGCGAGTGGCCCATCAGGGCGATGCGCGTCATGTCGACCTTGTGATACAGCGGCTTGCCGACACTGTCGTTCAACGCGCGAAAGACCTCGAGATGCTTGAGCAGCATCCAGCCGCGCGCATCATTTTCGCCGCGAAGGCCACCGTTCAGAAAGTTTTCGTCGATCGACGCGAGAATAAAGCCGCGCGATGCGAGTAGCTCGCCCAGCCACTGATAACCGGGGTCCGAGTAGTCTTCCATGTTGTGATTCCCGTGAACCACCAGCACGACGGGGAACGGGCCGTCGCCCTGAGTGGGATACCACACACGCGCGTTGAGCGGGAACTTCGTGTTGTCGTAGCCCCAGTACTCCTTGCGCGACTTGGCGACCGCGGGCTCCATCTTCGCGTACGGCGACGCGTCGACGGTGCTGGTGTGATACGTCGTCGAGTCCCGGAATTCCGGACGACGCCTGTTGCCAGTACCGCCGTAGTACAGCTTCGCGAACGTCAATGCCCCCGCCTCGCCAGGGTTCGGCGCGGTGATCGTGCGATGGGCGAGCACGGTCGCCGCGTCGTTGGGCGAAAGTGTGACGGGTTGCACGCACGAGGCGGCAAGCAACACCGTACATGCCGCGGCGAATGCGACAGGGGCGGGCCGGTGGACGGCCGAGGCGGAGGAAGGGATCGTAGGCACCTCGGACGTTACCGGACGGCTGCGATTGCCGCCACGGTTTGGCAGGTCGGGTCTGCGTGCGCTTCCGAGATGAGCGCTGCCAGCGCATGTTTTCCGCTATGGATCGTCGCCTTTTCGTTTCCGCGCTGGCTGGGGTCACAGCGGTCCCCGGCCTCTCCTCCGTCCTCCTGCCGACCTTCGCGCCCGGCGCTATGCGCCGATTGCTCGATGCGGCCGATGTCGCCAAGTCCCGCGGCGTCAATTTGCTGCGCGCGGACGCGCCGGCCTGGCAGGGGAGCGCCGCGATTGACGCGGCATTCGCCTCCGACGAGGACTTCTGGGAACCCGTCCAGCGGGCCTTCGACCTCGATCGCTCGTGGATCAATCTGAACAACGGCGGCTGCTCGCCAGCCCCGACCCACGTGCTGGATCAGATGATTCGCGATCTGAAGTATTCGAATGAACTCCCCGTCATTCAGATGTGGCGCGATCTCGAGCCGCGCATCGAACAGGTGCGCCGGGAGCTCGCGATGGAGTTCGGCTGTGATCTCGACGAGATGGCGATCACGCGCAATGCCTCAGAGTCGCTCGAGACGCTGATTCTCGGGATCGATCTCAAAGCCGGCGACGAAGTCATCATCACGAATCAGAATTACGGACGCATGTCGAACACGTGGCGTCAGCGAGCGCGGCGTGAAGGGATCGTCATCAAGGAGATCTCGTTCCCCGTGCCGTGCACCACGCCGCAGCTCATCGTCGATCGGTTCGCGGCGGCCATCACGCCGCGCACGAAAGTGATCGAGTGTACGCACATCACCAATCTCACCGGCCAGATTCTGCCGATCAAAGAGATCGTGGCGATGGCGCGGGCGAAGAACATCGAAGTGTTCGTCGATGGCGCGCACGCCTTTGCGCACTTTCCGTTCAAACGCGATGACCTCGGCGTCGACTACTATGCGACGAGTCTGCACAAGTGGATGCTCGCGCCGATCGGCACCGGCTTCCTGTACGTGCGCAAGAACAAGATCAAGAACATCTGGCCGCTGATGGCGTCGGTGCCTGAGGAAGACGGCAATATCCGGAAGTATGAAGAGATCGGGACACACCCGGCGGCGAACCACAACGCCATCGGCGTCGCGATCACGTTTCATCGCGCACTTGGCGCCGGACGCAAGTTCGCGCGACTGACCTATCTGCGCGATCGGTGGGCGAAACGACTGCTCGCCGAGGGGCAGGGACGCGTCAAGATCCTGACACCGCTCGACTCGCCATGGGGAGGCGGCATCGGCAACCTCGCGGTCGACGGCCTCGACACGGTGAAGCTCGGCAACTGGTTGTTCGGCCAGCATCGAGTCGTACAGACACCGATCGTGCATGCAGAGTTCGCCGGGGTGCGGGTCACGCCAAATGTCTACACCACGATTGACGAGGTTGACCGGTTCAGTGAGCTGGTGCTGAAGGCGATGAAGACGGGCATCACGTGAGCATTCGCATGAAGACCCAGGTGCTCTGCATGCTGCTCGGCGCGGTCGCGTCGAGCATCGTGCCAGGCATCGTGGGCGCGCAGTCGTTCGAAGGTACGATCACGATGCGCGTGACGATGGGAGGCGGGCGCGGCGGCGCGGCGGCGCCGCAGGAACTCGAGTTTCTGAGTCGCGGCGGTAACGTGCGCGTCAACACCATGTCCCCGATGGGTGCGGTGGCCATTCTCGGACTTGCCACCGAGTCGAAAAGCTACGTCGTCATCGAAAAACAAAAGTCGTACATGGAACTCGTACCGTCCGAAGTCGTTGCCGTCACCGAGACCGCGTCGACGGCGAAGCTCACGCGGACGGGCAAGAAGGAAACCGTCGCTGGTACGGAATGCGAACATGTCGTCGTCGAGAGCACCGACGGAAACGGCGTGACGCAACGCACGGATATGTGCCTAACGCGCGCGCTCGGGAAGTACCTCAATCCGCTCGCGGCGATGGGCGGGAATCGGATGCCCGCGTGGCAGCAGAAGCTGGCCAGCGACGGTGGCTTCCCGCTCAAGGTGACGCTGGCCGATGGCACCGTCGCGATGGAAGTCACGAAGATCGAAAAGCATCGGGTGAGCGACACATTGTTCCGCATTCCCGCCGACTTCAACAAGATGGACTTGCCGAAACGTCCGTAGTCGACAACCGGTACGGCACGTCGCACTTCGACACAGATCGGGGTAGCACAACGTCCGCGGGTCAGGGCTGAAACCTCTGGCCCGCTGTCTCGGTAGGGAAAGTAGATGCGCGGTGATACCGTCAACGACGACGTTCCCGACGCTCTGCAGACGCATCACCGGAGGTTGTCATGATCGGACTCATTCTTTCATTCGCGGTTGCTGCGATCGTCGCCATCGTGCTGCATGGCAGCACACGACGGTTTGTGCGCAATCGCCTGCGCTACGTCGACGTCGTACAGAAGGGCATCGCGCCCTGGCTGGCGGGCGGACTCGCGTTCGGCCTCGGCGCACTGCTCGCGCCCGTATTGCCGCTCGTGGGAATTGGCACCGCGCTCACTGCGGGATTGGCGGTGGGATCAGGTGTGGCGGCTGGTGCCCGTGATATTCGTCAGGGCACCTTGCCGGTCGTGTACGGCGGCTGAGGCCGCGACTACATCCAGTATTCGTACTTGCCGGTTAGGAAGACGAACGCCGACAGCGCACCATTGGTGACGGCATGCACAAGGATGATGTCGCCGAGTGACTTGGTGCGCCAAAACCACCAGTTGTAGATGAGCCCGCACAGTAATCCTACTTCCCAGTACGGGCCGTGCTCCATCGCGAACAGCACCGCCGTGGCCACGAATGCCATGGTCGTGTAGCGACCGAGCGGTACCGTTTTCCAGTCTGGGTTGACCACCCAACGCGGCAGCCAGCCGCGCCAGAAGAGCTCCTCGAGAATCGGTACGAGCAGTGTCGCGCGAATAATGCGCAGCGTCACCACGAGCGGATTGGCAAGATCGGCCGGGGCAATCGAGTTGCTGATCGTCCCCGTGATGCTGTTCTGAAAGAGCCAGTGGGAACGCCATCCCGGAATAAGTTGGTCCGGCGCGACCCAGAGGGCGCAGACGGCGATGCCGAGCAGGACGCTGCCCATCCAGTGCTGCACGCGAAGCGTACGCAGGATCGAGCCCGACGTCAGGATGATGACCGCACCCAACACGCTGACGCGGAACACAGACTCCCATGGCTGGCCGAAGGGCAGATAGGGGGCAGTCGCGAGCAGCAACATGAAGACCGCAAAGGGCGCGATCCACGGCAGCACGGGATATCGGTTCAACAGATCCTTCATCAGGGGGTCGGCTAGAGGTCAGTCGGCGAAGATCCTGCTCGGCCGAGACTGCTCGGCAGCGTCTGCTCGCGCACGAGCATCGCCTGTGCCCCGCCGAAATCCAACAGCAGGACATCGCCTTCTCCGTGCGAAAATTGTACACTCATCGAGTGCGGCGCAGCGGGATTATTCGTGGTGAGCACATCCCCCTCCACGCGGTACACGAGTTCGACCACTTGATCACGCCCGCCGACATCCACGTGGTAATGCAGCTGACCGTCCGCATGGAACTCCATGCGGACACCGGGTGCGAAATCGAGCGTCACATCGGCGCGCATCAGGCGCCAGATGCCGAACAACCAGAAGGAATCCATGAATGCTGATATCTAACTCGCCTCGCCGCCGCTGGCGCTGGCTCGCGGCCGCAAGCGCCATGCTGATGGCGTCTGCGTCGACCAGCCATGCACAGACGGCGGTGGATCACCAGCGTTTCGACGATCTGCTGCACCGCCATGTCATCAACGGCTTCGTGGACTACGACGCGTTCGCGCAAGCCCCGGAGTTCGGGCACTATCTCGCGTCGCTCGACACGGTGCGACTCGATGGCCTGAGTGAAGACGAACGGCTGGCGTTCTGGCTGAACGTCTACAACGCCTACACGATTCAGTTAATCGTGGAACATCATGAGACGTCGTCGATCCGCAACATCAATCGCACGCTGTGGGTGCTGCGCCTGAAGGGTCCGTGGAGTGAGCCGCTCGTGCACGCGGCCGGGCGCACGTTGTCCCTTGACGACGTACATCACGCCATTCTGCGCAAGGAATTCGGTGAAGCACGGGTGCACTACGCCCTCTCCTGCGCGGCGGTCAGCTGCCCGCCGCTCAGGAGCGAGGCGTATACGGGCGCGAAGCTGGTCGATCAGCTGAATGATCAGGGGAAGCGATTCCTACGCGAGTCGCCGACGAAAAACCGCATCGAGCCGGCGTCGAAGGACCTGCGGTCTCGCGTCGTGTATCTGAGCCCGATATTGACGGCGTATCGCGGTGATTTCGGCCCCTCCCGTCAGGACCTCGGCCGGGCCATCGCGCCATGGTTCGACGGAGAGGATCGGTTGATGATGGAGAAGGGACGCTTCTTTCAGCAGGAGACGGATTTCGACTGGACGCTCAACAGTCAGGCGCAAGCTAGAAGGCTCAAGCTCATGTGACCTTTGGCGGCGTTCCGCCGTCGAGCTTCTGATGCCCCGCCGCGAGACACCGAACGTCCCGTCTTCATCCCCTCAGGGGCCATTCAGGAGCCGCCAATGCCGCACTCCAGCCGTCGTCCTAAGGATCGAGTCCACGCGCTGCGCATTGATTCGTCAGCGATCCTGCAGGGCGGGATCGCGGCCACGATCTCCTTTGTCGTGGCCTGGCTAATTCAGAAGATTTGAACGGTGGGGAGTACGGAGTCGCCCTACGTGATACTGGCGACTCTCTTACTCACCCCGCCTGCATCACGCGCGAATGGCACCCAGGCGAGCGCGACCAGCTGGACGTGCACATCGCCACTCTTCGCTTTCACCGGTACGCGGTCGAGCGACTCGGTCTGGGCGTCATACGAAGTACCGAGGGTGTCGATCTCACTCTGCAGTACGGCTTCGAGATCGTTGTATTGCTGCTGCAGCGCTTGCACACTCTCGTTCGCGCGGGCTACGTCACCACTCTGCTGCGTCGCTCGCCCGACGCTGCGCGCGGCTGTGCCGATTTTACTGACCGCGGTCGCGGAGATCTTTCCCCGGCCGAACACGGCGCCCAGGATGGCGCTGCCGACGGAAATCATCGTGCCGACCTTCGCTTGGGTCGCCTCGGACTGCTCGCGCTCGACCGCCTGCTGCGCCCGGCGAATGCGCTCCTGCAGCGACGACAGCCGCGTCGCGTAGGAACCGCGCAGCGACTCGACCTTGGCATCGCGCCCTTCGCGTGATTGCTGCTGCAGTCGCACACGAAAATCACGTTCGGATTCGTCGATGTTCGATACGCGCTTGAGCGTCGGGCTCGATAACAGCTCCAGCATCTCGTTCGTGGCGATCCACTTCTGGAGCGTCTTGGTCCACGCGGCGTAGCTCTTCGCGGCGGTGGCGGCCTTCGGCACCGTTCCAAAAACCGCGCTATCACGCGGCGCGCGTTCGAGCGCGCTGGGGTCCAGTGTGATGCGTTCGGCGCTGTCCCACTCGAGCGTGATGGGCCCATCGTCCACCGAGGCGAGCAGCACCACGCGACGTTGTTCCGTGATAGCCAGCTTGACGTTCGAGAACGTCACATCCGCGACGCCCAGAATCGACGGGTTATAGCTGATCGACGCGGCATCGTCGCTGGCCGGAATGAAGTACTGCGGAATATCCGGTGACAGCACGGGGGCGTTGGCCGTCGCCGTGGCATCGAGCGAGGTCATCCCGCCACCCGTTGTGCTGGCGGCGATAGCCGATGCGGCGCCGGCCGGTGCGGACTTCGACGGAACGCGTGACGACGCGGTCGCCGGCGATGTACTCGACGCCGTGAGCTGCTTGATCTGTTCGCGCGTCATCGGGCCGGCGAGATACGACATCGTCCAGCGCGTCTCGAACGTGATCGGCGCGGGTTCGTGTACGCTGTGCATCAGAAAGACGCGCTTGCCGAGTCCGGCGATCGTCTGTTCCATGGCGTTCTTGTCGAATGCCTGCGCGCCAGAGGCGCCCTCGAGTCCTTCCATCACGCGCATCTTGTCGCGTTCGGTCTGTAATCGGCCGATGAACCACGTGCCGGCATTCGAAAGACCGCGATAATCAAGATCGACGGGATTCTGCGTCGCGACGACGATGCCGAGTCCAAACGCGCGCGCCTGCTTGAGCAACGTCAGCAACAACACCTTGCTCGGCGGGTTCGCGACCGGCGGCATGTAGCCGAATAATTCATCGATATACAGAATAGCACGCAGCGAGCCGGTGCCGGGTTGCGCGCGGACCCATGAGAGAATGTCGGCGAGCAGTAGCGTCATGAAGAACATGCGCTCCGCGTCGCTCAGGTGCGCGATCGATACGATGGAGCCTTTCGGCTTCCCGTTCGCGTCGTACAGCAAGTTGGCGGTATCGAGCGGCTCGCCCTTCAACCAGTTCTGAAAACCGGGGGCCGCCAGCAGGTTGTTCAGTTGCATCGCGAACTGCATGCGGTCCTTCGGCGGGAACACCGTATCCAGCGGCATCACGCCGACCTGATTGAACGGCGGCGATTGAATGCCGGCGATCAGGCCCGCGAGGTCGAGATCTTTGCCCTCGGTCCACGCAGCCGACAGCAGATTCGCGAGCAGCATGTGTTCGCGACTCGAGATAGGATCCGCATCGATGCCGAGCAACGCCAACACGCTCGTGGCCGTCGCACCGACCCGCTCCTGCATCGCTTCGCTGTCCTCGCGCAGCGCCGCCGATGGCGCCACAAACGCGCGCAGCAGTGAAATCGGTCGGCCAGCGGTGCTGCCAGGTGTGTAGACGGTGATGTCCGCTGCGTCACGCAGGCGCTGAATACGCGCCCCGTCTTCGCCCCACTGCGCGAGGCCGTCCTTCCAGAGCGACGCCTGTTTTGCCGCGAAGTCTTCGACCGACGCGCCGGCGTTCGCGGCCTGCTGCGGATCGACCCATGGCTGGAATTCGCTCGCGGACAGCGAGGGGAAGCGCAGTGCGAGATTGCTGAGGTCGCCCTTCGGGTCGATGGCGATTATTGGCACCTTGTCGATCAGCGCTTCCTCAAGCAGACCGATGCCGAGTCCGGTCTTGCCGCTGCCGGTCATGCCAATAATGACGGCGTGCGTGGTCAGGTCCTTGCTGTCGTACAAGACCAGATCCTCGGTGCGCGCACGCGCCGCACGGTCGTAGCGCTTGCCGAGATAGAACGCGCCCAACTTTTCGAAGTCAGTCATGGTTCAGTGTGCCGTGGTGCTCTTGTTGGTCTTCGTATTCAGGATCGATCCGGCGCGCGCGGCGCGCACCAGTTCATCGACATGCACTCGCAGGTTATCAATCTCGTAGAGTTGCAGCATCTTGTCGGTACCGTTGACCCGCTTAGTCGAGCGAGTAAGCGAATCCTGCACCCACTCGAGCTCGATCACCGTGTGAACGGTGTCCGGCGCGGCGGTCGCGCCGTACATCAGTTGGACGCGCTCCTCGTGCAACTTCGAAAGGACGCCGACGCTGTCAAACTGGAATTGACGCATCGCGCGCGTGCCGTCGGTGAACAGCGCGATCTCGTCAAGTTGCGCGATGCGCGGGCCGTCAAGGATGGCATGCCACGACGAATGTGCGTCGGCGCCCGTCCACACACCATCGCGCGTGCCGGGGCCCTTCAAGCCAATGGTGATCGCGGCGCGCGTGGAATCGACGGCGAGTGATTTCGAGCGATCCGCGCAACCGGAAACGGCGACCAGTGCTGCGACAAGCGGTGCAGCGAGCACGCACCGCGCTGTGAATCGAAACAGAATCAAAATTCGCGCCGCTTCATTTCCTTGAAGATTTCTTCCGCTTCGGTGCCGGCAATCGGCTCGGTCCCGCCGCGCGTCGCGTCCAGTGTCGAATCGAAGGAGGCACGAGATGGCTTCTTTTGCTGCGATGCCTTCGCGGCGGTCTTCTTGAGCAAGGCCTTAAGCTGGGAATCTTTCATCGGGGCTCCGGGAAAGGGATACCACTGGACGTTGGGGTGGGACGGCGGGGAAGTAAAGAGGGGGTGCCAACAGCGAGCCACGACATCCGATAAACGAGATCGGGTATCCGATATCAGATATCGTCTATCGGATGTCGTGGTTGTGTCCCGTGACGCCGATCACGCCTCGACCAGACAATCTCGGGAAATCTCCCCCACTCCCCGGCACCCCGCCAACCCCATCGTCAGATCAAACTCCGCCCGCACGTTCCGGATCACCTCGCGGACGCCCTCCTCCCCAGCGATCGCCAACCCGTACACGTATGGCCGCCCCAACAGCACGGCCGACGCGCCGAGTGCGATCGCCTTGAAGACATCAGCGCCGCCACGGATGCCCGAGTCTAACAGCACCGGAAGACGGCCTTGTATTACTGCCGTGATGCCAGGTAATGCATCGAGCGTGGCGATCTCGCCGTCGATCTGCCGGCCGCCGTGGTTCGACACTACGATGCCGTCGACACCGTGCTCGAGCGCGAGGCGCGCGTCGTCAGGATGCAGCACCCCCTTCAGCACGATCGGCAACGACGTCATCGCACGCAGCCTCGCGAGATCTGCCCATTGTAACGACGGCCGGGAATAGGTGGCGACGAAACGCCGTACGGCGCGCCGCGGCCATCCCGTCTGCAGCTTCTCCGCGAGCCGTCCCGGCGTTCGCAACAATAGGTCGCGCATGACGCCGAGCGCGTGCATCGAGAGTTTGGTCGCCGGCGCGACGCCGGTCGTCGGCAGGTCGATCTCTTTTCGGAATACTGGATCGCTCACGTACTGCGCGATGCCCATGCCGCGCATGAATGGCAGATATGCGAGATCGAGGTCGCGCGGTCGCCAACCCAGCATCGTCGTGTCGAGTGTGAGCACGATCGCGCGGCAGCCGCACGACTCGGCGCGACGCACGAAGCTCTGCACGAGATCATCCGAGCGTGACCAGTATAGCTGAAAGAGGCGCGGCGACTCGCCCATGACGGCCGCACAGCGTTCCATGGCCACGGACGCCTGATTCGAAAAGATCATCGGAATGCCTTCGGCGGCGGCGGCTCGCGCGACGGCGAGATCGGCATCCTGGTGCACGAGTTCGAGCACACCGATCGGTGCCGTCATGAGCGGACTGGGCATCGTCATGCCGAGGACGGTCGTGCTCGAGTCGCGATGCTCGACGTCGCGCAGCACGCGCGGCACGATGCGCCACTTGTTGAACGCGGCGCGGTTCGCTGACATCGTATCTTCGCGACCTGCACCGCCGACGATGTACGCGGACGCCTCGGCGCGCATGACTGCCGTGGCGCGGGCCTCCAGCGCCCGCTCGCTCACCGGCACCGTCGGGCGTTTGCCACTGATGCCGTCGAGGTAGATCTGCGTCTGGCGTTGCGTGCCGATCATGGCTGTTTCTCCGGCAATGGCGCGCGATATGGGCCGCTCAACAGTTGCTTCACGGCATCGATCACCAGTCGACCGCCGGGTCGCGATGGCGTGATTGTCTCGAAATGTCCCGCGCCTAGCGCGGTGACTACCCACGCGCTGTCACCAGCGGCGCGCGCCGCCGTTGCGAACGCGTCGCGCACGGCCAACGGGGCGACCCGATCCAGTTCGCCGGCGATATGCACACTCGGCACGCGCAGCGGCAGACGCATGATGGGTGATGCGTCGTGGACGCGTTGGGGCACACTGTCGGGCACACCACCCAGCAACGACTCGATCGCAGGGTTTCCGCAGGTCGACTTTTCGCGGGC
Source organism: Gemmatimonadaceae bacterium (assembly GCA_031366985.1). Lineage (GTDB taxonomy): Bacteria > Gemmatimonadota > Gemmatimonadetes > Gemmatimonadales > Gemmatimonadaceae > Gemmatimonas. Next base: position 30,974 of record JANLPE010000003.1, on the reverse strand, counting down.
GAAGAATTCCGGCAGGTCGGCGATGCCCCCGACGGAGACGATGCCTTTGAGCGCGATCGGCGCACCGCCGGCGAGGGGACTGGATGTGTCGAGCGTGCGGCGTGTGGCGAGCCAGAGCGCGAGATGTCCGCCAGCGGAGTGCCCCGTCGCCACGATGCGCGTAGTGTCCAACGGAAAACGCGTCGCGAGCGTGCGCACGTAATCCGCGCCATCGGCGATGTCGCGGAACGTACCCGGCCATCCGCCGCCGGGGTGATCATAGCGACGGTATTCGATATTCCACGTAGCAATGCCGGCGTCGGTCATCGCCTCGGCGAGTGCGGCGGTGTTCCGCAGCGAGGCGTAGCGCGACATCCAGCAACCGCCGTGCACGACGATCGCGAGCGGAAATGGGCCGCGCCCATCTGGCAGTCGCAACTCGCCGAATTGCAGTGAATCTTGGCCATAAGCAATACGCGTCGCGGTACGGTGCAGCGGAATCGTATCCACATCACCCGCGCGCATGAGGCGCGGCATGGCCGGCGGCACGACGGTGACTGGTGATTGTTGTGCGTGCAGCGACTGCGTCGGCACCACTGTCATCGGTGCGACGGCCGCGCCGACGATCAGGATCAGGCCGAGGCGGGTTGCCGTATCTCGGAGCGAGGCCGGTATTACGCGGCGCGATACGCCACGTGACACACTGCGCGCGAGGCACCACTGCGCGATGTAATAGGTGCCAAGCACGATCAGTTCGCGGTACGGAACGTCAGCGCGAAAGCGGGCAATGGCGAGCGTCGCATCTGAGGCCAGAAAAAACGCGGCGCCGATCGCGGCACGGCGGGAATTGTCAGACGGCGACGCCAGCATCCAGACGCCGCTCTGAGTCGCCATCAGTGTGATCACCACCACATACGTGACGACCGGAATGCGGAGCGCCGGGGGCAGCACGGGATACAGCGCGGCCATCAGCGTCGCCGCGACGAGGGTATAGCCAACCAACACGACAGGGCGGCCAAGCCACCGGCTCTGCCCGAGGAACGCCGAGATGTACCAACACTGCGCGACGAGAAATGCGCCAAGTCCCGCCGCAAACATGTCCGTCGGCAGCATAAGGAGCACGTCGCCGATGAGCGAGAAGGCGAGTCCCGCGCTGATGGCGACGCGGTAGCGCGGGGAGACCGGGTCCCTCGCCGTGAGCGCCAACAGGAACGCGGCGATCGTGGCCAGCGGTTTCGCGACGTAGTGCGCGGGCATCCATGCCGGGTCGCCGCTGACGGCGATGATCGCGACGATGGCCGAGACCAAGAGTACCGCGGTCAGCGCACGCGGCAGGAGGGGGGAAGGCATGTGCCGGAAGGTGGCTTCCGGCGATGGCGGCGGCTAGTGAATCGGTAACAGCGGTCGGAGCATTCTGATGACCGGACTTCAGAAGCCCCAGCGGTCTGCCAACTGTTTGCCCAGATAGACCCCCACGCCGGTACCGACCATCGAGAAGGCGAACGCCGTGAAGGTGCCGAAGTACTCGCCGGCATACCAGCCAAGGGTGCTCAGGATGAAAGTGGAGCAGGTGATGAGCAGTTTGGTCATGGGGCTCCTCGGCAGCGGTGTCAGAGAGGGCCGCGCAAGCCGTCTCCGGTCACGGACGACCGCCGTCCAGTTTACGGCACACGCCCCTCAGGTGCCGTACCGAAAGCGCCCCTCGGGGCTTGAAATTTCCTGTTGACACATTGTTCGGTCGACACTACCGTCTAGGAGCATTCGAACCAGCAGGGCGCGTCACATGACGCGGGATACGCACAGCAGGCGACTTCGGGGACCTGGCTACATGGCGGGTTCCTTTTTCATGGGCGTACCCGATAGGGCGAGTGAGTCGGAGTCGACGGACTTCGACACCCCGCGCGGGGGTTTCGTCCGCGAAACAACGAGTGCTCGGTGCGTACGGCAGGGCCGGACTCCGAACACACAGCAACAGGAGCAGTGCCATGCGTACGACCGGCAAGGTGAAGTGGTTCAACGACGCGAAGGGCTTTGGATTCATCACGCCCGACGACGGTTCGAAGGATTGCTTCGTGCACCACTCGGCGATTCAGGGCGGCGGTTTCCGCACGCTCGCCGAAGGTGAGCGCGTCGAATTCGACATCGTGCAGGGCCAGAAGGGTCCGGCCGCTGAGAACGTGACGAAGATCCGCGCCTAAGCAGCGAACTTCACGATCAAGGAACGGGCCGCCAGAGCAATCTGGCGGCCCGTTTTCTGTGCGGCTGGGGAAGTCCTGTCTCTTAAACAAAAAAACCACGAACGACTTTGCCGCGCGTTTCCGCGGCAAAGTCGTTCGTTTTTTGTGTGGCGTGTTCGTCTGTAAATCGACTTCAGTGCTGCTCAATCAGCTTGGCGATCGCGAACGCGGCACCGGCCGCGAGTCCGCCGATCGTGACGGTCTGCAAGCCACTGCGAAATGGTGAGACGCCCGTGAAGCGTCCTTTGAGTACGCCGAACGCGGCGAGTGCGATCAGTGTGACGACGATAGAGACAAGCAGTGCCTTCGACGAGTCGTCGCTGTAGATCATGTACGGCGCAAGCGGCACGAAGCCGCCGACGATATACGCGCCCGCAATCGTCGCGGCGCTGCGCACGGCCCGCTTGGGGTCGGGTTCTTCGAGACCGAGTTCGAAGCGCATCATGAAATCGCGCCATGCGTCGGGACGTCGTTCGAGGCCCGCCATGACGATCGCGCTCTCCTCAGGCGTCAGGCCGTACTGCTCGAGGATCTCGGTCACTTCACGACGCTCGAAGTCCGGTTTGTCGATGATCTCGCGTTCTTCGCGCGCGAGTTCGCTGCGATAGTGCTCCTCCGCGCTGCGCGCGGCGAGGTATCCGCCCAACCCCATCGCGATCGAACCGGCGGCGATCTCAGCGAGACCGGCGGTGACCACGAGACCCGTCGTAGCGACCGCGCCGGAGATTCCGGCCGCGAGTGCGAATGGCACGGTGAGTCCGTCGGACATGCCGATGACGACATCTCTCACCGACTCGCTGCCCGTGAAGTGTTCTTCGTGGTGCGGCTGATGTTCCGTATGGTGGTACAGCGTATCGACGCTCATGTGGCGTGCAACGCCTCGCGTTGAAAGACGATGTAGTCGGTGGCCAGCGGCGTGCCGCCGGCGGCGCGGATCAGGAGGGCGACCTGCCCTCGATGGTACACGCCGTGATGCGAGACGTGAATGAGAATATCCTCGAGCGGCGTCGCGAAGCGCGCGCCGCTGAGGGTCTCGTACGCGATCGCTCGGGCGCGGTCTTCGTGATCGACAATCTGCAGAAACGCGACGCGATTTTCCGCGGCAAGCGCCTCGCAGGCGTCCAGTGTGTGCAAATCGAACACGCCGTGGGTGTACGGCTGGCCGGCAATGCGTGAGAGCCAGATGTGTTCGGCGTTCAGTACGTGGGCATACGTTTCCAACGCTTGCTGCGGCGAGTCAGGATTGTCGCGCAGTGCCGTCAGGGTGCGGGCGTCGGCCCACGCCATATAGCGGTACATGCGCTGGAGCACATCGAGTGAAGCCGTCATGGATCTCTCGTGATAGGCAGTGTGGTGATGATCAGTGCGGTCCGATGCGCAACGATGCCGTTGCCAGCTGCACTTCGCGCAGGAAGCCGATCAGTCCAAGAATGAGGCCGAGCATCGCACCGACGAAGAGGCCGGCGATGGTCCGCGAGACGTCCGCTTCGAAAAACGCACTGACGAAGAGCACCGCGATCATAACGCACACCAGCAGCGCGGACATCGTGAACAGGCTGATCGAGCGGTTTACCAGCCGCGCGCGTCTCGACAACATGTGCAGATCAGTGTGCATCACATTCCGGTGTTCGCCGGTCACGTCGACGAGGCCCGACTCAAGCAGGCGGGCGCGGTCGATAATGCGCCCGAGCCGATTCGTCAACACCACGAGCAGCGAGGCGATACCCGTCAGCAGGAAGACCGGCGCGATCGCGAGCTGGATGACGTGCGCGACGGCCGCAATGCGTGCGTCAGGTTGCATGGATGCAAGATGTACCACGGGACCGTTAAACGCGTAGATTGGCCGCATGACCGAACTCTTCACCGACGAATGGGCGCGCGCCTGGGGTGACGCCCTGAACGCCAGTGAGTCGTACCGCAATGCTGGCAAGCACTGGAAGGGGGCGATCGTCATGGAGGCGCTCGCGGATCCCGCGCGGGGGCTGCCGCAGACGGCGTCCGTCCATCTCGACCTGATGAACGGCGCCTGCCGCAGCGCCAGGCTCGCGACCGCAGACGACCTCGCGACTGCGGACTATCTCATCAGCGGCACCTTGGCGACCTGGCTAACCGTCCTCGACGGCGTTATCGCGCCCACGATGGCAATTCTCCGCGGTCGGCTCAAGCTCCGGCGCGGCTCGCTGGCTGGGCTGCTCCCGCACGTGAACGCGGCGGCGGAACTGGTGCGCGTCGCGCAGACGGTTCGCGCGAAAGCAGAAACGTCGGCGACGACGCGCGCGGAAACGTCGACGCTGGCCTTGCCTCCGGTCCCATCGACGCCGCGACCCGTTCGCGGCGCGATGCAGAGTACGAGTCCGGTGGGCCTCCGCTTCGACTCGTTCCCGATGCGGTTGTGGGACAAAGCCAAACGGCTCGGCATCTGGAATCCCGCCGACATCGATTTCTCGCTGGATCAACGCGATTGGGCGACGCTGAACGACGGCGAGCGCGACCTCCTGCTGCGACTGGCTTCGTTGTTCCAAGCCGGCGAAGAGGCGGTGACGATCGACATTCTGCCGCTGCTCGACATCGTCGCGCAGGAGGGACGCCTCGAGGAACAGTTGTACCTCACGTCGTTCATCTGGGAAGAAGCGAAGCACGTTGAAGCGATCCGTCGATTTCTCGACGCCGTGGGTGCGCAGAATCAGGACTTGACGCGTTACTACACGCCGTCATACCGCGCGATCTTTATCGATGCACTCCCCGACGCGATGCAGCGGCTGCGCCATGATCGCTCACCGGTCGCGCAGGCCCGCGCCTCCGCAACGTACAATCTGATTGTCGAAGGCGTGCTCGCCGAAACCGGCTACTACGTTTTTCACAGCGTGCTGGAGCAGCGTGGCATCATGCCCGGCATGCAGCGGGTGATGTCGTATCTCAAGCAGGACGAGTCACGCCATCTGGCCTACGGCATCTTTCTACTGTCACGACTGGTGATCGAGCATGGTGATCCGGTGTGGCAGGCCATCGTCGAGCGGATGAACGCGCTGCTCGATCCCGCGGTGTCGATCATCGGTGAGGCGTTCGCCGCGTATCCGGCGGACGCGGTGCCGTTTGGCCTGGAAGCAGCGCTCTTCGTCGACTACGCCATGGGTCAGTTTCAGCGACGCATGGACCGCGTTGAACGCGCGAGAGGCCAGACGGCCGCGCATCTTGACGATGATTCGCAGGCGCTGATCGCGCACCTGTGACGATCGATCAGGACGGCCAGCGCGTGATCCGCACCCGGCCACTCAGCGACGCGCGCGCCGAACTCCGGCGAGTCGGTGAGCACGCAGTCGTGCGTCGCCGTCGATCAGCTGCGCAGAAGGGCATTCCAAGCGACGAGGTCGAGTCGTATCGCGTGGCCGTGATTCCGCGGAATCGCAACCGCATGGCGAAGTTGCCAAAGAAGCGTCGGCAGCTGTTCGAGGCGCACCTCCGGAACACCATCGCCGAGGCGCGCGCGCGCCTCGCAGCGTCGAGTGATCCATCCGCGGCGAGCACCCTGAACGAACCAGTGTTCACGGCGCCGACGCCGGAAATTCTCGAGGCGGAACGCGCCCTGCTCGGGCAAGGCTGCGCCGCGTGCCGAGGCGCGTGCTGCGCCGCGGGGAAGAATCACGCCTTCGTTCGCGTCGACACCATGGTGCCGTATCTGCAACGCCATCCGACGCACGACGACGACACGATCGTCGCGCGCTACCTGTCGTACGTCGGCGAGCGCACGACGACAGGCGGTTGTCTGTTCCAGGAGGAGACCGGATGCTCACTGCCGCGCGATTTGCGCGGGGACGTCTGCAACCGCTACCACTGTTCCGGCCTCGAAGGGCTTCGCAATCGATTTGGCGTCGGCGATCCCGTGCGCGCGTACTTCGTGCATCGGGAAGGACATGAATTGAACGGCGGGCGATTCATACAAATATCAGTGGGGAGTAAGAAGTAGGACGTCATGAGAAAGCGCCGAGTAACCAGACGATGGAATGTCTTGCGACTCGGCGGTTTCTCATGACTCGGTACTCCCCACTCCTTACTTGTTCTTAATTTCCCCATTGCCGCGGTAGTAATCGCCCAGCAGGTGTTCGGCGAAGTACTCCATCAGCATATGCACGTTGTACGGCTGCGTGTCGCGATAGCCGTGCGGCTGACCGGGGTAGATGAACAGGTCGAAGCGCTTGTTCGCTTTGACCAGCGCCTCGACGAGGCGAATCGTGTTGCCGGGGTGGACGTTGTTGTCCAAGTCGCCCGTCGTAAGCGCGAGATTGCCTTTCAGATTACCGGCTAACTCTTCGTTGGTCGGCACCTTGATGTCGAAGCGGATGTTGTCGGCGTTCGTCGTGTCGTCGACGACCGCTGCCGTGGAGCTACCGCCGTTCGCTGCGGCGTTCGCACCGGGTCCTCGACGACCCGTTGCGCCGGCCGCACGAGCCCCGTTGGCGTCACGCGCTGTGTCACCCTTGGCGATCACCTTCACGCCATGGTTCCATTCGCTCCAATTCTGGTTGTAGATGTTGTTGTCGTGGTTGCCCGATTCGGACCAGCCCACTTTGAAGAACTCGTTGTACGGCGGCTGCAGCATCGCGGCGGCGGTCAGGAATCCGCCGCCGGAGTGACCGTAGATGCCGACCTTGTCGAGATCGATGAACTGGTGGCGTGCTGCCAACTGCTCGATCGCTGACTTCTTATCCGCCAGCGCATAATCGCGCATGTTGTAGTAACCGAATCGGTGATACGCGAGTGAGCGCAGCGGCGACCCACCGCGATGGCCGACCTCAATGACGATGAAGCCCAACTGCGCGAGCGCGAGCTGCGTGCCGCCGACGGCAAAGCCAGTGATGACCGCTTCGGTCTGCGGGCCCGGATAGACGTACGCGATGATCGGATACTTCTTCGTCGAGTCGAAATCGAACGGCTTCCACATATTACCGAACAGTTCCGTCACGCCGTCGGCCGCCTTCACGGAGAACGATTCGGCCGGCCTGAACCCCAGTTCCTTGAGCTTGGAGAGGTCCATCTCCTCCAGCTTCGTGATCATCCGGCCAGTGACGCCATCGCGCACGACCGAGACGGGCGACTGATCAATGCGCGAGTACGTATCGTAGATGTAGCGCTTGGTCGGCGACACGAAGCTCGGCGTGCCATTCTCACCGAGCGTTGCGGCGTGGTGCGCGTTGCCCGCGTCGAGCAGCGTGATACCGGTACCGTTGCCGTTGACGCGATACAGGTGCGTTTGATACAACTGCTCGCCGGGTTCGCGTCCCTGACCAGACACCCAGACTTGCTGTGTGCTGGAGTCGATGGCGACGATGCTGTTGGCGTTCCACGTGCCGGTCGTCAGTGGATACTTCTCGCCGCCGTCGAAGCCGTACACGTAGTACATGCCCCAGCCGGTCTTCTGCGACCACCAGAGGAAGTCCCCGCCTTTCTTGAGATAGCTGAGCGGCTTCGGCTCCAGCGCCGCGTTTTCAATTTCGTCCGCCACGAGTGTCTTGATGGCATTTGTCAAGACGTCGATCTCGATCAGGTCGACCTTGCGCTGCGTACGATCGCGGCGCAATAAACGCACTTTGTCGCCGTTCACCGGCCAGTGCACGTCCGAGACGGTCTGGTCCTTCCACTTCGCGATCTGGAGTGGCTTCGCCGACTTCTCGCCGCGACGGTACACGTACAGTTCACTCTGCGTGACGTTCTCCTCACCAGGCATCGTGTACTTGTAGTGCAGCAACACGGGGCGCGGCTGCGCGAGGACGTTCACGAGGAACAAGTCCTTCACCTTGCGCTGATCGCGACGCACGATCGAGAATGACTTCGAGTCCGGCGACCACGTCGCGGCGGCGCGTACGCGCATGTCGCGCGCGTTGCGGTCGTCGGTGATGTTGTCTTCGCCATCCTGCTGCTGCTGCTGCTGTCCGCCCTGCGCGAGTGCATCAAGCTGGCGGCGATTTTCTGTCGTGTCGCGTGCGCCGAAGGAATAGTCTTCGATCCCGTCGGACGTGATCTTGATCGTGTCCGGCTTGCCGACTTCGACGACGAACAGATTATGGTCGCGTGCGAAGACGAACGCCGTGCTGTCGGGCGAGAAGTTGCGATATTCGGGCCCCGCTGCCCCGCCGCGGCCACCACCACCGCCGCCGCCACCTCCGCCACCACGCCCGTTGAGATCACGTTCCTCGTCCGTCGGCGGAATGCGCGGCGGGCGACCCATGCCTTTCAGCGTCTCCGCCGCTAGGTCCCATTCGTAGCGTACGCTGTCGATCGTGAAGCGGAACGCCTTATGGGTCTTGAGGAATGTCACGGTCTGGAACGGCAAGTTCGTCGCGTCATACGGCTTCTTGCTGATCAGCGTCAGCTGCTGCGCCAGCTTCGCCGCGTCGAACAGCGGACGTTTGGTGCCACCGGTCGGCGAGGGCACGAATAGCACGAACCGTGATCCGTTCCGATCTTTCCAGTTGTACCACAGCGTGTCCGATTTACCGAGAAATCTCGGGTTTACGGCCTGCGTATAGGTGATGGCACGCAGCGCGCCGGCAGTGAAGCGGTTGGCGAGCGCCCAATTGGCTTTCGTGGAGCGTCCTTCGTCCGGCTGGTTCGCCTGCTGTGCGTGCAGCAGCGAGCCGAGTGGCGTGACGAGCGGCGTAACGAGCGGCGTAACGACGCTGAGGATCGCGAGGGCGCCGGCCCAGCGAGACAGGTGGCGCAACTGGTGATACATGCCAGCAACCTCCGTGGAGTTTTCGAGGGGGGAGTCCCTACGAGTTACTCTCGGCGCCCGGCCGGCGTTGAGCAAGTCGCCCGGACGTGTTTCTTGCGGTGTGGCCAGCGGCGGATACACTCAGGCATGCGCTCATTCTTCGTGATTCTCCTCGCCGCGGCCTGCCTCACGCCCTCGCTCTCGGCCCAGCCCGCGAACCGTCAATACGATCCCGCGACGTACGTCCGCCAATCGGCTGACATCGTCATGCGAGACGGCGTCACGCTGCACGTCGAAATCTTCTCGCCGCCGAAGGCGACAGAAGCGCTGCCGTTCCTGTTGCAGCGCACGCCGTACGGCGTGGACGGTGCTGGGCTCCGGCTGACCGGCGGCTACAGGGAGCTCGCGCAGGATGGCTACATCTTCGTGTTCGAAGATATCCGCGGTCGCTACAAGTCGAACGGCACGTTCGTCATGCAGCGTCCGCCGCGGCTGTTCGATGGTCCGAAGAACGCCGTCGATGAAAGCACCGACACGTACGACACGATCGATTGGATGCTCAAGGATGGCCCGCTCAAGCTGCCGAAGAACAACGGACGCGTCGGCATGCTGGGCGTGTCGTACGACGGATGGACGTCAGCGATGGCGATGCTCGATCCGCATCCGGCGCTCAAGGCGGTGAGTCCGCAAGCGTCGCCAGCCGACATGTTCATCGGTGATGACTTTCACCACAATGGGGCGTTCCGGCTGAGCTACGGATTTGAATACGCATTTCTGACGGAAGACAGCAAGGAGAACAGCAACTTCGCGTTCGACAAGTACGATACCTACGACTGGTATCTGCAACTCGGACCACTGTCGAACGTGCAGTCGAAGTATCTAAAGGACAAGATGCTGCCTACGTGGCGCGACTTCGTCGAACATCCGAACTACGACGCGTTCTGGCAGCGGCAAGCGATGAAGCCCTATCTCAAGCGCGTGACGATGCCGACGCTGAACGTCGCCGGTTGGTGGGATCAGGAAGACTTCTACGGACCCGTCACGATCTACCGCACGCTCGAGACGCACGACGCGAATAGCCAGAATTCGCTCGTGGTCGGCCCGTGGTGGCACGGCGGATGGAGCGCGGGACCGGGGCAGAAGATCGGACCGATCGACTTTGGTTCGGCGACGGGCGAGTACTATCGCGCGAAGATTCAGGCACCGTTCTTTGCCAAGTACTTGAAGGATCAGGGCGATTTCAAACCGGCCGAAGCGACCGTCTTTGAGTCCGGCAGCAACACGTGGCGCACCTTCACGGCGTGGCCGCCTAAGGAAGCCGCGACGAAATCGCTCTACTTTCACGCGAATGGCGCGCTGTCGTTCACGGCGCCGGCCGCGGCCGACAGTGTCGGCGTCGACACGTTCGTCAGCGATCCGGCCAAACCGGTGCCATACCGCAAGCGGCCGATCGAACCGACATACTATCCGAAGGGAAGCGGCTGGCGCACCTGGTTGATCGAGGACCAGCGCTTCGTAACGGGTCGACCGGACGTGCTGAGTTGGGAAACAGGGACGCTGGCCGAGGACGTCGTTGTCGCTGGAGACATCACGGCGAAACTGTTCGCGAGCACGACGGGGCGAGACGCCGACTGGATCGTCAAGTTGATCGACGTGTATCCCGAAAACAATGCGCCCGACTTCACGTTGGGCGGCTACCAGTTGATGGTGGCCAATGACGTGTTCCGCGGCCGCTTCCGGAACTCGTTCGAGAAGCCCGAACCGATCGTGCCGAACAGGGTCACGCCATTCACGATTGACCTGCATACGCAGAGCTATCGGTTCAAGAAGGGACACAAGATCATGGTGCAGGTGCAGAGCTCGTGGTTTCCCATCATCGATCGCAATCCACAAACGTGGGTGCCGAACATCTTCGCGGCGAAGGCGAGCGATTATAAGACACAGACGCACCGAATCTGGCGGACGCCCAAGGCGCCGTCGCGTGTCGACATCCAGACGGTGACGCCATGATTCGAGGCTGCGTGATCCGAGGCCGGAGGTTTACTGCACTCGCCCTGACGATCGCGCTCGCCGCCGCGTCGATCGGCGCCATGGCGTCGGAGGCGCGCGCGCAGGCGCCGAACGGCAAGGGCCCGGTCGTTGTCGGCACAGCCAGCGCGTTGCGTGGGGCACGCGCCTACGGCGAATTGATCGTGCCCGCCGGTGTGGACCCGGGCACGTCGATCCAGGTGGCGGTCATGCACGGGGCGTTGCCGGGCCCCACGGTCGCCTTTATATCGGGCGCGCACGGTACCGAATACGCGTCCGTCGTCGCGCTGACGCGGTTGATCGAGCGCATCAATCCGCAGACGCTCGCCGGCACCGTGATCGTCGCACCGCTGCTCAACGTGGCGTCGTTCGAACAGATGACGGTGCACACGAATCCCGTCGACAAGAAGGGAATGAACGCCGCGTATCCCGGCAATGCGAAAGGCACGCAGACGGAGCGTGCGCTGGCCATGATCACGGAGCAGATTGTCAGCCCCGCCGATGTCATTATTGATCTGCACGGCGGTGATCTCGACGAAGATCTGCGCCCGTACAGCTACTGGACGCGCACCGGCAACGCCACACAGGACTCCGCGTCGCGCGCGCTCGTGATGGCGTTCGGGATCGATCACGTGATCGTCCGGGACATCGATGTCGGCGCCGCGGCAAGCACGCGCAGCCTCAGTGGGTACGCGCTCTCGAAGGGCAAGTCAGCGATTGTGGCCGAAGCCGGTCGCAGTGGACTCGTACTGCAGGATGATGTCGAACAGTTGATTAAGGGTTCGCTGCGCGTGCTGGCGTCGATGCACATGACGTCCGAGAAACCCAGCATGATGTCCCGCGCGACGTTCATTGGCAGTGCCACCAGCGTCAAGGCCGATAAGCCGGGGATGTTCTTCGCGACCGTGCCACGTGACACGAAGGTGAAAGCCGGACAGCTGCTCGGGTACACGACGGATTACGTCGGTCGTCGCACCGGTCAGGTCACCGCACCAATCGAAGGACTGGTCGGATTCATTCGCGGCGTGCCATCGGCCTGGGCGGGCGCCACGCTCGCGAACGTCTTGCCCATGCTGAAGGACGTGCCGGCCTACAGCAGGCCATAACATGGTGCCGATTGGAACCAGTCCGGCGTGTCAGTAGTATCGCTTGTATGATTTCCCGTCGTTCTTTTGTCATGGCGTCGTCCGGACTGCTGGCCGGCGTCGGCGCCCTTGGTGGCTATACGCGGTACGTCGAACCGCAGTGGCTCGAGGTCACCAAGCGCCGCATGACGATTCGAAATTTGCCGACGTCGCTTGTCGGCCGGACGCTGGTGCAGGTGTCCGACATCCACGTCAGCGAGGAAGTGCCTGACAACTACGTGCGCTCGACCTTCGCGACGGTGCGTGCGTTGAAGCCCGACATCGTGGCGTACACCGGTGACTTCACGAGTCGTCACGACAACGAATTCGAGCATGCGGTGTCGATATATGCGGATCTGCCGCGTGGTGTGCTTGGCACGGTCGCGTCGCTCGGCAATCACGATTACGGGAATGCGTGGTTGCATCCCGAGCACGCGGCTCGTACGGCGGCCATCTTGCGCGCACAGGGCGTGACGGTACTGGTGAATGACATCACCGATGTCGCCGGTTTGCATGTGGTCGGCATGGGCGATCTCTGGGCGTATGCATTCGAGCCGCGCACGGCCTTTGCCAATCTCGCGCCCGAGGCCGCGAGTCTCGTGCTCAGCCACAATCCCGATACGGTCGACTTGCCAGGCTGGGAGTCGTATCGCGGATGGATTCTCGCCGGCCATACGCACGGCGGCCAATGCAAGCCGCCGTTCCTGCCGCCGCCGATGCTGCCGGTGAAAAACCGACGCTACACGAGCGGCGAGTTCGCGCTCTCGAATGGCCGCACGATGTTCATCAATCGCGGGGTCGGCAACGTGATGCCGGTGCGATTCAACGTGCGACCGGAAGTGACGGTGTTCACGCTGGCGCGCGCGTAGGGGCTGTCTGGCGTCGGTCCGACGTCTGCTTACCGCGGCATGCTTCGCAATACGCTCCCCACATTCCCGCTGCTCGCGAGTTCGCGTACGCGCGCTTCGACCCGCGGAAACATCGTCGCCGCCTCGCCTTTGAAGCGTTCGAACAACGCTTTCATGTCGGCCGTCGAAAGCGAACGATTCTGCGCGTAGTACTGCTCTGAGGCGTGACCGAGCGCGTACGTCGTGGCGAACGTGACTGACGCGCCGGCGGCAAAACCAGCGGCATTGCCCGCGAGTCCGCCCACCAACCCACCGAGGACGCCTCCAAGAAGACCGGCGAATCCGCCGAGCGTGTTGCGGACGACCTTCTCCATGATCTGCGCAGCGGCGCCGATGCCAAACACCGCGACGAGGTCCTTGATCTGACTCGCGTTCATCGTCTGCCCGTGGCGTTCGCCGATCTGCTGAACGAGTCGCAACTGCAACGGCAGAATACCAAGATTCGCCAATCCGTCCGGGAGCAGCTCGAGCGCGGCCGACAGCATCGCCTGATCGAGGATGTACGTCTCAATCGCAGTCGACGGTGCGGACGTACTGGCCGACGGCGCTGGACCCGCGGCGGTGTTGGCCTGCGTGTGAATGCCCGCAGCCGCCTGATCGGTCGGGGTCGCATCGATGCCGAGTGCGTTCGCCAGTGAGCGCAGAAAGGCGGCTTCACTCGGATTGACCCATCCGTCGGCGTAACAGACCGATACCGCGGTGTCGTAGGCGGCCTTGCGCGCTTCATCGGTGGTCAGCCGTTCGGTCAGTCGGGCGAGTGGCGCGTGATCACCGACTTGCGCGGCCATCGTCTCGGCGAGCGTGGTCGCAGCATCGGGGAGGCCGAGCCCGGCGGCCATCTCCGAGATACGCGTGCGTTCGACGTCATCCTGCGTGCCGTCAGCCTGCGCGGCGAGTGCGGCGATCGCGACAATGGTTTCAGCGTCTTGCGGTGTCATGGGAGCTCCTGAAGGGTGGTGGTTATTTCTGAAATGTATCCGCTTCGAACGAGGCCGTGGACGGCTAGTAGCGGGCTTGAATAGTTGCAAAGTTATACCTATAGTCATGACTATGGTCACAATCTCAAAGAGCGCGCTCAAGGCGCGCATGCTGGAGTTCTTTCGCCAGGTCGAGCAGACAGGCGAAGAACTGGTCGTGACAAGCGACGGCGTGCCAGTACTCAAGGTCGTGCCGTACTCGGAGCAGCGCTCGGTTGAGGCGGTCTTCGGCGACGTGCGCGGGAAGCTGGCGTGGAAGGGCAAGCTTGACGCGCCGACGTCGGCCGAGTGGTCGAATACGTGAGGATCGGGTGAGTCAGCTCGTGCTCGACACCTCGGCGCTGCTGATGTGGACGCTCGCCCCCGAGCGATTGACGAAGCCGGCGGCTCGCGCCATTGCAAAAGCGAAGCCGAGCGGACTGCTCGCGACTGCGATTTCGCTCTGGGAGATCGGCCTCAAGGTGCAGCAGAAGAAGCTCACGCTCGGCCTCGAGTTTACGGAGTATGTGCGACGCCTAGAACTGGTGGCCGAGTTGACCCTGCTGCCGGTCGATGTGCGGACGTGGCTGCATACGCTGGAACTCGACTGGTCACATCGCGATCCCGCCGACCGTGTGATCGTGGCCACGGCGGATTTGCGCGGGGTACCGCTCGTCACATCGGATGTGACCATCGGCAAGTTTTATCGAGAGACAATCTGGTAACCTGATCGGCAGCGCCTTGACCCGCGCCATGTCGTGCCCCACGCTCCCTACGCGAACTATCCACACACACTATATCGGAGCAACAATGGGACTTTTCGACGGAGCGCTTGGCGACGCGGTCGGTGGTCTGATGGGCGGTAACCGCACGAACCTGCAAGGCGCGCTCGGTGGGCTACTCGGCCAGCTCGGCGGCACGAACGGCCGCCACAATGCGATGCTCGCGACGGTGATGACGCTCGTGCAGCAGCACGGTGGCGTTGGTGCGATCGTCGAGAAGTTCCGCGCGGGCGGTCTGAGTGAGGTGGTGGCTTCGTGGGTCGGCCCGGGCGCCAACGCGCCGGTCAGCGCGACGCAGGTCACGCAGGTGCTCGGTGCGTCGACCGTCAGCGATATCGCGTCAAAGCTTGGCGTCGATCCCGCGCAAGCCAGCGCGTCATTGTCGACCATGTTGCCTGAATTGATCAATCAGCTCACGCCGAACGGCGCGGTCGATGCGGGCAGCGGCGATCTGCTGACGAAGGGGCTCGCGATGCTGACGAGTAGGGAGTAGCGAGTACGTAGTAGCAGAGAAACAGCCGAGTAGCGAGAGGTCTCGCTACTCGGCTGTTTCTCGTCACTCCCTGCGCCCTACTCGCTACTGTGGTTAATACCTTGGCTTGGTGGTGCGGGGGACCTTGCCGCAGTTGGCCGGCCAATTCGCCGGCCATGTACCCGGCGACCGATCGCGCGTGATGAAGTTCGGATCTTCGGACGCGAGGTACACCATCATCGCGGCCAACGTCGCGTTGTGCTTCACGTCGTCGAAGACGACTTTGTCGAACGTGTCGCGATTGGTGTGCCAAGTGTATGTACCGTAGTTCCAGCCCACTGCACCCATGCCGAAGGACGGCGTGCCGAAGCATGCGAACACGGCACCATCGGTACCGCCAGGATTGCCCGTCGGCACGTTGTTGAACGACCACGACACGGCGTTCGCACTCGCGCTGTCGGTGAAGAAGCCCGGCAGTTTGCTGTACCACTGCTTCAGGTGCACACCGATGTCAGTGAGTCCCGACGACGACAGCGACTGTACGCGACCCGTGCCGTTGTCCTGATTGAACAGCGCCTGCAGGCCCTTCATGACTTCGGGATGGTCTTCGGTGAAGGCGGTCGAACCATTCAGACCCTGTTCTTCCGACGCCCAGTGTCCGACGAGGATCGTGCGTTTGGGCTGCGGATACGCGGACTTGAGAATGCGCATCGCTTCCATCGCCATCAGCGTACCCGTGCCGTTGTCGGTCGCGCCCGAGGATCCGTCCCACGAATCGAAATGCGCGGAGAGCATCACGTATTCGTCGGGCTTCTCGGAGCCTTTGATCATCGCGAGCGTATTGAACACGGGCTGCTCGCCGAGCAACGAGGCATCGAGATCCAAGTTGACCATTGGCTTCTGCTTGTTCTCGGCCAGACGATACACGAGGCCGTAGTCTTCGCAGGTGAGTGCCACGGCGGGTGCGATCTTGTTGTACGTCTCGAAAATTTCGATGACGCCCCAACCACCCTGACCACCGGGGCCGCCGCCGAATCCGCCGCCGCGTGCCGCGTTTTGCGGACCACCGCGATCGCTCGCACCGGCCGGCGCGGCGGCACCACCGCGTCCACCACCAGCACCGCCACGTCCGCCGCCAAAGGCCGGCGCCTGCGCAAACGGGTTGGTGAAGCCGGCCAGCTTGTTGCGCGACGTGATCATGCCAACGACTCCGGCCTTCTCAAGGCGCAAACCGAGCGAGCCCGTGCCGAGTGCCATCGAATAGCCCGTGCCGCGATAGAGCTTCGTGCTGTCCGGTCGGCCGTTTGGACCATTCATCACCGCCCAGTCCTGCTGCAGCAGCGCGATGGTGGAGTCCATGCTTGCCTTCGACTCTGGCGTCGCGAAGCGAATCCAGTCTTCGGACGGACGGCAGGTCGGGAACGCGGGCGAGAGCATGACAATTTTGCCGCGCGCTTTTGGCAACCAGGCGACGAATTCGGTGCTGTCTTTGAATTTCGGCAGAATGATCGCTTCGGCGCGCACGGGCGCCTTCGGACGCGTGCCGGGACTCCACGCGAGCATGGTGCCTTCGAGCGAACGCACACGCGGTGTCATCAGGTCGATATGCGACACGCCGCGCCGCCATCCGCGCCACGTGCCGTAGTTCTCGCGCTTCGCGTCGATGCCCCAGGATTTGTACTGCGCGATCGCCCAGTCGCTTGCGGCCTTGATGCCGGGGCCACCGGTGAGTCGCGGTCCGACGGAATCGAAGAGCGCCTGCCCGAGGCGATAGACCTGCGAACTGTCCATGCCGACACGCCAGATGCGCTGAATCGCCGCGTCGTCGGTGGGGAAGGTGGTGGCGCGTTGTGCCGAGGCCGGTGCCGCGATTGCGACGACCAGACCGGCGACGGCCAGACCGGCGACGGCCAGACTGCGAACGTGAGCCATGATGGTGAAGACGGAGGGGTGGGACGACGAGGAGCGGGCACCCCTGATGATGCGGCGCCGTGAGGGGAAACGCGATGGGCGGCGCTGGCGTTGGAGCGCGACTTATCTCGTGCCCGCGCGCGCAGTACCTTTTGCCGGTATGGACATCCCCACCGACCCCGGCGTTGCGCGCGCCGATCATCAGCGCGAGTTGCGCGAGTTTCTCAGCGCCGCCCGAGCGGTGTCGCCGGAACGCTGGAATCAGGCCCCTGACGCCGCGCATTGGTCGCCCGCGCAGATCGCGGAGCATGTGCGCATGACCTATGAGGTGGTGTCGGTACAGTTCAATGGTGGCGCGGGCATTCGTGTGCGCAGTCCGTGGTGGCTTCGTCCTGTCCTGCGCTGGCGATTCCTGCCGCGCATTCTCGACACCGGCGTATTCCCCCGTGGTGCCAAGGCGCCGCGAGAAATTCGCCCACGCGATGGACCGTTTGATCGGGAGACGGTGCTGAACGCGCTGGAGCACGCGGCGACCGCGACGGAGTCACTCTTCGTGTCGCGGTGGAACGATCCAACCTGTCAGATGACGCACCATGTGTTCGGCGCGCTCAATCCGTCGCTCGGCGCGCGATTGGTGACCGTGCACACGCAGCATCACGCGCGACAGTTGCGCGCATTCACTAAAGTCGCGCGCAGTTGAGGGAGGGCGCGAAGCCCTCCCTCAACTGCGCCGAATATCTCACGCAGGTGCGCTGATTACTTGTCGTGCTTGAGATCGCCGCACGCGACGATAGTCGCCATCGTGGTCGCGGATTCGTGAATGTTCACGTAGTAGCTGCCCGTGTCGGGCAGTGCGACGGCGAGGGTCGCTTTGCTTTCACCGCTGCCCTTCGCGTCGCCCGCAACCGGCGTGTACGACTTGCCGCCGCCGAACACGCCGCCAGCCTTGGCGCAGCTGCCCATGTGCACGTGCCACGGACGCGCGGTGCTGGCCGCGTCACCGGTAAGCTTGAGCGTCACTTCGGACGTCGTGGCATCCTTACCTTCCTTCATCGTCACGGTGCCGTGGATCTTTGAGTCGCCTTTGCCCATGACCATGCCCGACCAGTCGCCGTGACGGGCGACGGCCAAGGCAGCGGAGGAGGTGGCGGCAACGAGCAGTACGGCGTACGACAGATGCTTCATCGGTGAGACTCCTGACAGGGGTAAGCCTTGATGTTCGCTCGGGGATCCTTGGAGCGCAACCTCGGTGCCCTGTCAGTGGTGATCGTAACGCGCTGCGTGCGTTTTGTCGGCGCCGAGCGCGTCACCGTACCTGTTTACTACTTTTCGAACTTGAGATCGCCGCACGCGATGATGGTCGCCATCGCGGTCGCCGACTCGTGAATGTTCACGTAGTAGCTGCCGTCCGCTGGGACCGGCATGCTCAACGTCGCCATGCCTTTGCTGGCGCCCTTCTTGTTCCCTGCAAGGGGGGTGTACGCGGTCGGTGCCCCGTATACACCACCGGCGGTGGCGCAGCTGCCGGTATGCACATGCCACGGGCGTGTCATGTTGGCCGCGTCGCCCGTCAGCTTCACGTTGATGACCAACGTGTTGGCCATCTTGCCAGCTCTCATGCTAGCCTCGCCCTTAATCTTCGGCGAAGACTTGCCGACGATCTTCCCTTCCCAATGATTGGCGCGCGGAAGGGCGACTGCCAGTGAAGAGACCGATGCCAACAGCACTGCAGTGGCCGCCAGAGTTGTCCGGGTCATGTCGTACTCCGATGTGAGGTAGACACGGAGCATCGCCGTATCGCTACGCGTTCGCTATTGCTCGCGAGGCCAGTGCAATGGATGGGCCAGCCAGCGCTATGCCGTGAGTGCCGTCCTCACTTCGTTGGCCGCGCGATTCCCAGATTCGACGGCACCGTCGAGATAGCCCTGCGCATCCTGCGACGTGTGCTCGCCGGCAAAGTGACAACTGCCGACCATCTCGCGTTCGGCGCCGGCAAAGCGCTGATACTGACCGACTTTGAAGTACGCATACGAACCAAGCGTCCACGGATTGCGTGGCCAATCGTCGAACGTGACCGCACCGGTGAACGCGCTCGAAAGACCGGGGAACACCGGCTCGACTTGCGCCAGGAATTGCTGCGCGAGTGCGCTCGGCAAGCGACCGCTCTGCTTGGCCGTGACCGATCCACCGGTGTAGTCGACGAGAATGCCGCTCGCACCCGACTGCCCGCGCGTGACCTCCCACGTCGCCTGATAGCCGGTGTCGGCATAGCTATCGCCACCGCAGCCGAGCGCGTTCCAGTGTCGCGTCGTGAACTGCAGGGCGAGCTTCGCGTTGAGCCCCATGCCCAGTTCGTTGATTGCGCGCATCTTCGGCACGGGAAATCCGGCGTTCTGGAGATTCACGCGTTCGCGCATGACGGAGAATGGTATCGCGAGAATGACGCGATCGGCCGTGACACTGCTGCGATCCGCAAACCCGAGTGTCCACCGATTGCCGCTCGCGGTCACGGCGCTCAGTACTTTGCCAGTGATGATCTGTCCGCTCAGCGCGGAGGCCAGGCGCGTGACGATCTGATCGTTGCCGCCACGCACTTTGTATTTTTCGTTCGACGGACCGAAGATTCTGATCTGTCCTTGTCCGACGGCGCCGAGCAGATAGATCAGATTGAGCGCGCTTTGATCGGTGGTGTCGGCACCATACTCGATGCAGTATGCGACGTCGAGCAGTTGCCCCAGTCGCGACGTGATACCGCCGGGTACGTTCTGCGTGATCCAGGTGCGCACACTCATCGCATCGAGCTCGCGACCGCGCGCGGTCGATGATGTGTACAACGTCGGATAGCCAGCCTCGACGTAATCGCGCTTGAGCGGCTGCCACACCGCCTTCATGTCGTCGACGGCTTGCGCGTACGAATACGCGACGCCGTCGAAGAGGTAGAACGGTTCGCTGCCATTGGGTTCGGCCGCGACCACGTTGTCGAGTGGGAGGCCGAGTTCCTGCGCGAGCTGACGGATCTCCGTGTGCGCCTGATCGATAAACTCACCGCCGTGCTCCGCAATCTGTCCATTGGCGAAGCTGGTGCGATTGGTCCAACAGCGGCCGCCCAGTCGCGTGTTCGCTTCGTAGATGGTGGCGATGACGCCTTGCTGTTTCAGGCGATACGCGGCGGTGAGCCCGGCGAGTCCGGCCCCGACGATGACGACGCGAGCCGGCGCGACAGTCTGCCCGGTGCTCGGCGATGCGTCATTGTCAATCGCGGTCAGCGGCGCGGCATCGCGGCATGCCGCGAGCGTCGCACCGGCGGCGGTGACGGCCGCACCGGCGACGAACGACCGTCGTGACAGCGACGACGTCTCCGGCACAGCGGTCGACTCGTTGGGGGCGGTCGACTCGTTGGCGGCAAGGCGGGCGATGTTCGCGAGCTGGCGAAGTATTGGTGTGCGCATAGTCAGGCGGGTGGAAGTCATTCGTATCGCATCGACAGTTCGACGCAGTGCAGCCAAGCTACGGTGGCCGAGGCGTTTTGGCACGAGGGCCCGTGCTGTGACGGTCGGTGAACCCCCTCGTTACGGGTGAGGTTGTCAACGGGTTTCGCCGTCGTCAGTGGTAGTCGTGACGTGCGGCGTGCGCTTCGCCGCCACCGAGTGTGAGGGCTTTGAAACGCTTGGCGCGGACGTTGACGACCTGTTGTTCGACTTGCAGCACCCCACGGATGAGCAGCAACGGCGAATTGGAAATGAGCAGCGCATCCCGTTCGAACCGATCAGGCGTGACAACGACGTTGATCATCCCGGTTTCGTCTTCGAGCGTGAGAAAGACAAATCCTTTCGCGGTGCCGGGACGTTGCCGGCAAATGACGAGGCCGGCGACGGCAACGGGTTCGCCATCGCGACCGTTTTTCTGTGCCTCGCGCGCCGAGAGCACGCCGTTCGGCGCGAGCAGCGATCGCAGGTGCGACATGGGGTGTCCGGCGAGCGACAACCCGGTCATGCGATAATCGGCTTCCGTGAGTTCGATCGGCGTGAGCGCGGGCAGATGCACCGGCGGCGGAGACGGCGACATCGGTGCGAGTGGCAACTGCGGTCCACGCGTCGACGCCATCACGTCCCACAAGGCCACGCGCCGTCGCCGCTCCGGCGGTTCATGCTCGAACAGGCTGTCGAACGCCCCCGCTTCCGCGAGCCGACGCCACGACGTTTTGTCGAGCGTCACCCGACGCACCGCATCTTCGACGCTGGTGAACGGTCCGTCACCGAGCGCCGCCGCCAGCGCGCGCCGAGCCTTCGCCCCAAGCCCCCGCACCAGTCTCACCCCAAGTCTCACCGCCACCCCGCCGTGCCCCTCTTGTCGCATTTCTCGCGCTGTTTCTCCTGTACTCCCTACTCCACGACTCTCTACTCTGACCTTCCCGTCATTGGGCACCAATACTCTTCCATCAGACAATTCCAGCACATGATCCCACGACGACCGCGTGAGATCGATCGGCCGTACATCGACGCCATGTCGTTTCGCGTCTTCGACGAGCGTGCCCGGTGAGTAAAATCCCATCGGTTGCGCATTGAGAATTGCCGCTGCGTACTCGGGCGCGTAGTAGTGCCGCAGATACGCCGTCGCGTACACGATCAGTGCAAAACTCGCCGCATGACTCTCGGGAAATCCGTAGTCCGCGAACGCACTGATCTGATTGTAAATGCGCCGGCCGATGTCTTCGGCAATACCGTTGCGCGCCATGCCCGCGATGAGCTCTTCGCAGATCGCGGCCATCCGTTCGGCTGATCGCTTGTGCCCCATTGCGCGCCGTAATTGATCCGCTTGGGCGGGCGTGAAGCCTGCCGCGGCGATCGCGACTTGCATCCCCTGTTCCTGAAACAACGGAATGCCCATCGTGCGCTTAAGCACTTTCTCGAGCGATGGATGCGGATACGTGATCGGTTCTGTGCCCGCACGTCGACGCAGATACGGATGCACCATCTCGCCTTGAATCGGACCGGGTCTGATCAGGGCGACTTCGACGACGAGGTCATAAAAGCAGCGCGGCTTAAGACGCGGCAACGTGTTCATCTGCGCGCGACTCTCGATCTGAAAGACGCCGACGGTATCGGCCGCGCACATGACGTCGTAGATCGCCTGATCGGTCATGTCGAGCTGTCCGAGATCGATGTTGACGCCGCGCGTGTGGCGGATGTAGAGCAGACAATCCTGCACGACGGTGAGCATGCCGAGTCCGAGCAGATCGATCTTCACGAGTCCGGTCGGATCGAGATCGTCTTTCTCCCACTGGATCACGGTGCGCCCGGGCATCGACGCGGGCTCGATGGGGACGATGGAGCCAAGGGGTTCTTCGGTGAGGATCATGCCCCCGACGTGAATAGAGCGATGACGCGGGAGTTGGTGGAGACCGGCGACGACGTCGGCGAGGACGCGGACGCGGGGGTCGTTGGGGTCGAGGCCCGCTTTTGAGAGAGCACTCGTCTCGGGACTCACGACCTTCTCAGTACTGAGTACTGAGTAGGGAGAAACGGCTGAGTAGGGGAGACCGAGTCGGGAGACGGGTGGTCGCTGTGTTTCGCGAGTGGGCCGAGATGCGCGGCGGCGTCCATCGCGATTTTTCGTTCGGCCTGTTGGTCGACGAGTTGCTGCCAGGTGGCGTCGCGTTCGCTGATGTCTTTGGAGCGGGGGACGGCGGGTTGTTGAACGGCGGGTTGTTGGACGGCGGGGGTCGCAGGGGGGCGCTGGGTCGATGCGACCTTGCGGGCAGCCGCGCGAACGACACGTGCCTTCGTGGTGGCTTCAGTTCCCGAGATCATCTGTTGACCGAGTCGAGATGCCTCCGATATCGTGGTGGTCTCATCGGTTGTCTCATCCGGTCTCTCGACTCGCAGTTTCTCAGTACGCAGTACTTGAGACTCAGTACTGCGCAGCCTCTCCGCGGTGGTCTTCGCGCTGAACCGATCGCTGAGCGCGCTGAGCAATTCTCCCTGCTCGACCGAAAACCCCAGCACTCGGGCTGCATCTTTCACCGCGCTCCGTCCGCGCCACGTGATCTGCTCGCACACCATCGCGGCGTGATCGCGTCCGTATCGCTCGTACACGTATTGCAGCACGCGCTCGCGATCGCGGTGCGCGAAATCGATATCGATGTCGGGTGCTTCCTGCCGTTCTTCGGTGAGGAAGCGCTCGAACAACAGCTCCATGCGAATGGGATCGACGGCCGTGATGCCAAGGCAATAGCACACCGCGGAATTCGCCGCGGAACCGCGCCCCTGACAGAGGATGCCTTCACGTCGCGCGTAGCGGACGATGTCCCAGACGATGAGAAAGAATCCGGCCATCTTGAGCTTGGCGATCATGCGCAGCTCATGCGCGAGTTGCGTGCGCTGTTTGGTGCCGTACTCGCTGCCCCAGCGTTCGTGCGCGCCCTGATCGACGAGTCGTGACAGATACTCGTTCGCGCTGATGCCGGGGGGCAGCGGAAACGCGGGCATCGATGGCTTGAGTTGATCGAGCCGGAACGTACAGCGTTCGGCGATGTCGAGCGTCGCGCGCACGCCGTCTTCCGCGCCCCGCCAGCGCTTGAGAATCAAGGACGGCGCCTTGAGCGACCACTCGGCGTTTGGACGCAGGCGCGTGCCCATTTCGTCGAGCGTGCGCTCATGCCGTAATGCCGACAGCACGTCGTGCACGATGCGCCCTTCGGGACGCGCATAGTGGACGTTGTTCGTGACCACCCACGGGACGCCAAGCCTCTTCGCAAGCGGTCGCAGCCGGCGAACGAGGACCCGTTCTTCAGGGAGTCGGTGATCCCAGCATTCGATCGCAAGGTGCGTGCCGAAGAGGTCGCGCAGCTTGACCGCCGCATCCCACGCGGCGTCGTCGCGCCCTTCCGCGAGCAGTTGCGGAATCCAGCCGCGCGGACAGCCGGAGAGAGCCGTGACCTGATCAGGGTGCTGGCCGATGTGCTGGGCGAGAATATCCCACGGCACATGCGGCGATCCGCGGTCAGACACCATGCGAGCATATGTGATGAGTGACGCGATGGTGCGATAGCCTTGGCGCGATTCTGCCAGCAAAATCAGGTGCGTTGTGCGTGTTCCGTAGGTTTTATGCTCATCCTGGACCCGCACGGTAAGCTCAGCGCCGAGGATCCCGCCGATGCCAACCGCAGCGCATGCGGTTCCGAAGCGGACGACTCCCCCGAGCTCATCGTGGTCGGTGAGAGCCATCGAGGGATATCCAAGCTCCGCCGCGCGCTCGGCTAGGGTCTCTGGGAGCGAAGCTCCATCAAGGAGCGAGAGCGCGGAATGACAATGGAGCTCCGCGTAGATCGGGGCAGGGCGAGGCATGCGTATTTGGAGTCGGAACCCGAATATATACCGAATATCATCGACGCGCCAAAGGGTCGACACGCCCGCGGCTGGAAACAGGGCCCCGTTGGTCCCGTTCGTTCCAGACAGCTGCCCGGTGCGTGATCTGCTCGCGCGGCGAGATCTCGCACGACCTCTAGCTCGGATTCCTGGGCGGTCTTTCCGGAGGTCGTGCGACATCGCACGTTGCCGATACATTGCGCACCGAGCAGCTGTCGGGACCGACCAGAACCAATAAGTGCCTGTTTCCAGCAGTCGACACTGCGTCGGCCCACCACTTTCCGCCTAGCATGTCGCCATTCAGCCGTGAATCACCGAAGAATCCGCCGACCCCCACGGAGGTCCTCGATGCCGTCGATCGCATGACGCCCGAAGAACTCGATCACGTGCCATACGGCATGATTCAACTCGATGCGACCGGCCGCATCCTCAACTACAACGCGGTCGAATCGAAGCTCGCGTCGCTTTCGCGCGAAGCGGCAATCGGCAAACAGTTCTTCACCGAAATCGCACCGTGCACGAAGGTGCAAGACTTCTACGGGCGATTCAAAGAGGGTGTGATTCGTGAATCACTCGACACGACGTTCCGCTTTCACTTCGCCTTCAAGCAGCATCCGCGCGATGTGACGGTGCGACTCATCTATTCGCGGCGCACACGAACCGTGTGGGTGCTCGTTTCCGATCAGGACGGCTGATCGATAGACGGACCGGCGTTAGCCGCGCCGAGCCCCGCCGCGCGACCCGTCGCCCACGCCCACAAAAAATTGTAGCCGCCGATCGGACCGAAGGCGTCGAGCACTTCGCCGCAGAGAAAGAGTCCCCTGTGCCGTCGACTTTCCATCGTGCGCGGCTGCACCTCGGCCAACGCGACGCCGCCGCCGGTGACCTCGGCCTTCTTGTAGCCTTCGTCACCAGTCCACAGCAGTTCGCCGCGCACGAGCGTGTCGATCAGACGCAGGCGTTCCTCGCGTCGCAGCTCAGACAACGGTCGATGCGGGTCGACATTCGCCTGCGCGAGCAACGCAGACGCGAGCCGATCAGGGAGTTCGTTGCGCAAGGCACCGGTCACTGTACGTGCGCCATGTGGCTGCAGCGCCGAGTTCCATTCGGCGTCACCCAACGCCGTCCACTGCACCGAAAGGCGTGCCGGCTGCTGCGTGTGTCGCGCGCGAACGATGACATGCGAGACATCGAGCACCGACGGTCCGCTGTAGCCGTGATGCGTGAACAGGAATCCGCCGGTGGCCTGCGCGGAGTGGAGCGCGCTCTTCGCCGTGATCGTGACCGCGATCGATATCCCCGACAATGCCGTGAACTCGGGCGCGTTGGTGGTGATCGGTGTGAGCGCGGCGTACGTGGGATGCATCTCATGCCCGAGCAGGCGCAGCATGTTGAGCCCCATGCCATCGCTGCCGGTGTTCGGTACGGACAGTCCGCCGGTGGCGACAATGACGGCATCGGCCGACAGTGGCGAATCGTTGTCGATGGCGACATCCCATCCCGTCGCGCTCGGCGCTCCGGTCGGCGTTGCCGTCGGCGTCATACCGGTGACCGTGGTCTCCATCCGCAGCGTGACGCCGACGCGTTGCGCGTACGATAGCAAGCCATCGCGTACGTCGCGCGCGCGATGCGACGTTGGAAATACCTTGAGTGATTCCACTTCTTCGGAAAGTGGAATGCCGAGTGTCGTTTCGAAGAACGCGCGTTGATCAGCGAGCGGCCACGAACGGATCATCTTGCGCAGCACGTTCGGCGACGAGTCGGTGACGAATCGCGATTCGTCGACACGCAGCGGCAGGACGTTGCAGCGTCCACCGCCGGAGATCAGGATTTTCCGACCGCCGTCGCGCGTGCGCTCGATGAGCGTCACGTCTGCGCCGGCCGTTGCGGCGAAGATAGCGGCCATCGAGCCAGCGGCGCCGGCCCCGATGACGACGACGTGTCGCGGTCGAGAACTGTGCAGGGCCGTCTGTGGCATCGCTGGCTCCGGGGAGAGTGATCGGCCGGAGTTTTGCCCGAGGCGGGCACGCGGCGTCTATATACGAAACTGGATAGGAATCTAGCGATTCCTGTCACATCGACGCAGCCTATCCCGCCCATCCTCCGCATGGCCTTCTCGAACCGCCGCAACTACTACCGATTGCTGCATGTGCAGCCTGACGCGCCCGCCGAGGTGATCAAGGCGGCGTATCGCGCGCTGATGGGGATTCATCACCCGGACAAGGGCGGCGATGTCGTGGAGGCGTCGCTGGTGAACGAGGCGTATACGGTGTTGTCGGACGGAATGCGGCGCGCGGAGTACGATGCGCATCGGGCGGCGCGATTGGGGAAAGCCGCCTTTCGCGACCGCCGTCCCGCACCGGCGTCCGACGCGCAGGCCGCATCGAGTGCCGGCCGCTCCGTGCCGCCGAGGCACGAGAGCAACGGTCGCGAATGTCCGATGTGTGAATTGCCGATCCCGACGCCGATGCGCCGCGATGCGCGCTGCTCGCGCTGTCGTGCACCGCTGACGCCGGCGGGGAAGCCCGGCGGCCCGAGCAAAGTGGGCGAGCGTCGCACGATGCCGCGCGTGACGAAATCTGATTGGGCACAGATGCTGCTTGCGTGGCACGCCAATCCGATCGCCGTGCGCATGCGCGATCTGTCGCTCGATGGCATCAGCGTGTACAGTGGCGCGTCGGTGCCCGTCGGATCGATCGTGCGCGTCGTGGGTCATGCATTCGACGTCGTCGTCGCGATCGTGTCGGTGCGCACGATGGCGAGTGTGTATACGCTGCACGCGCGACTCGTCACCGCGCAATTCGTGGAGCAGGGCGGCTTCGTCGAGCGAACGGCGTAGCGCAGCTACGTGCCTTGCTGTTGTGCATCGAACAGCTGCTCGGCCATCGCGACGATCTTGTCGACGTGTGTAATGCGTGCACGCCAGTGCGACGGGATCGCTTCAACGCCGTAATACGCGCCGGCGATCTGGCCGTAAATCGCGCCAGTGGTATCGGCGTCATCGCCGAGGTTGACGGCGGCGAGCGCGCCGCTCTTGAAGTCGTCGGTCGTGGCGAACGCCCAGAGCGCGGCCTCGAGTGATTCGACGACGTAGCCCGAACCGCGGATGTCGGGCGGATGTTTGACGCGGAACGAACCGCCCGCGATATCGGCGATGTCGGGATGCAGTGGGTCGCGCGCCCAGAGTCCGTCGATCGGCGTGAACATCGGTGTGAGCAGGGCCGACATCTCGGCACCATTGATCGCGCCGACCATTAGCGCCGCCGCATACCGACACGCGTCGACGGCAGAGTGTGCGCCGTGTGTCGTGCGCGAGCTTGCTGCCGCCGTCGCGACGGCCGTGGCGGCGTCGCGATGCCAGAAGATCGGCACGGGCGCGAGCCGCATCAGCGACCCGTTGCCCGCATCGTACGCGCCATCGGGTCCCCATGGTTCCGGCGCGCCCCCTTCGTATTCGGCCAGCGCCGCGCGCACTGTGATGCCGATGTCGAAGCTGCGTCCCGTGCCGGACCAGTAGCCGTCGTCGGCCCAGCGGGTGTAGCGCGTCATCTGGTCGCGCGCGTCGTGGCCGCTGCAGTGCAGCAACGACTCGCCGAGGCAGAGCGCTATCGAGGTGTCATCGGTCCACTGACCGGGCTGCAGCTTGAAGACGCCGCCGCCGACCATGTCGGTCATGGGCGGGAAGGAGCCGGCGTGCTTGAACTCGACCGTCGTGCCCAGCGCGTCGCCGACGGCGAGTCCGAGGAGGGCACCGACGGCGCGGGCGCGGGGGGTCACGGTGGGATCCAGTCGAGGGAGGTCCGGGCGAATGGTAGACATGCTGCGCGAGCATGCACGATATCGCTCAGTCCTGCGAGCGAATCGTCGCGCGTGTTGGACCGGGTGATGTCGTCAGGGCGTTCTCTCCGCTCGGCCTGACGCGGATAACCGACGACTGAGACTCAGGCCAGTCGCAGTCGACTTCTGGGCGTCGGAACTGGCCGACCGAGTGTAGTCGCGGTCTCGATCCACTCGGCAATGATGACTTGTACAGCCGCGAGCGCTGCCTCGTACGTCGCGCCGTCGGCAGCGCAGCCTGACAACTCGGGTACTTCGGCGATGAATGCGTGATCGTCGTCTGACCAAAACAGCACGACTTCGTATCGCAGCTCAGGATTCACGGTCGACCTCGGTGTCTCTTCTGATTATGCGTGCCAATCCACACGCGATCACCAGTTCGCGGACCTGACGAACTTGATACGGCTTGGCCGCCCCGCTGCCGGTGGCCTGCAGGTTCAGCTTCTTCCATGAAGCGGCTCACCTGGTGAAACACGGGAAAAAACTGCTGTTCATTGAAGGGCTCGACGGGCTCGATGACGACAAAGAAGCGGAGGCAAACCGCTTCGCTGCCGACACGCTGGTGCCGCCCGAAGACGCGAAGCAGCTGCCATTGCTTCGCACCGAGGCAGAGATACGGGCATTCGCCCGTGTCGTGGGCGTGGCACCTGGAATCGTGCTCGGGCGAATGCAACACGAGGAACTCATGCATCCGTCGCAGATGAACCGACTCAAGGTGTTCTACACGTGGACTGCGGAGACGGGAAGCGAGTGACGTGAGGCGCGTGACCCAAGTCGATTTTGCATCGTCTTGGGTGCACGCCGCTTGACTCGGCTGCTACGCGCCGAGAAATTGTCAGACGTGAGATAGGAAGTCGTCGCCGAGGGCGGAAAGACGTGTACCGCTATGCGTATCCAGCGATGGGTCGCGACACAGATGCCGATACTGCGCGCGCGACCGGCCGGCTTCGATGCCCCGGGGAGAGCAATCTTCCCGGGGCATTCTCGCTCAAGACGCTCGACTGCCTCGCAGCTCAGTGCGTCGATCGCTCCGCGCGCGCGTGCCCTCTGCATGGGCGAGCGCCAGATGCATTGACGTCATCAGCTCCGCGAAGAGTTCTTGATTCATCCGACCTACGCGGATGGACCGACCAACGCGCGCAAATACTCTGGCGCGAAGTCGGCCCCGTTCGGCCACGCGACCGTTTTGAATTCTGCGTCGAGTCGCACTTGAGCGAACAGGACGGGATCTCGCAGCGGCTCGAAGACGGGACCATCGAGTTCGCGCGAGAGATCGACGAATCCTTCGGCACCATCGGAGAAGCGCAGCCAGATCGTATGGCCGGAGCTGGTGCGAACATCAGTGATATGAAGCATTGGACCTCACGATATCACGTTTCTGCTATTCCAGCGGACTGATTGACACGAGTGGTTCACCGCGTCGCGCGCGGTGCCAGTTCGACATCAACTGCTCTTGATGAAGATCTCGCCATTCAAGAACGAGCGCCAGTGCGCGTCGGGGGAATCGACCCGTGACCGCGCCGGAACTGATGCCGACCGTGATTTCGAATTCAGCGTAGCTGGCGTGAAAGTGCGGCGGTTCGTGGTCACGGTATAGAATCGCAATGGCGATTCCAAAGAAGCGGCTGATAACGGGCATGGCGCGTGGGCGATTGAGGAGGAGGATCGCATCCACATTCGCCCGAACGCCTGCAAGTCTCTTTACCCAATGGTCCCGCGGTCGATCAAATCATTGCACGACGATCCACCGCCAAGACCGTCGCCCTACGGCACAAACGTCCGGTGCAGCATCACGCCACCTGCGCCGACCGCCCACACATCGCTCGCGCTGGAGCCCCAGACGGCCCAGAGTGTTTGCGTGGTGGGCGTAAGTTGCGCGACCCACTGCGATCCGTCGAACATCACGATCTGTCCGGTGGCGCTGACGCTGAAGACGTTGTTGGCATCTGCACCCGAGGCGGTTCCCCGCACGCCGTGCATGATGCCGGGACCGACGAAGGCGGGGACGGCGACGGCGACGGTGTTCCACGGCGTGCCGTTGTGGCGGATGGTGATCGCGTTCTGCCCGGAGGCGTCGGCGCTGCCGGTGGCCCAGACGTCGGTGCTGCTCGCGGCCCACGCGGCCCAGAGTCGATCGAGTGCGGGCGCGGTGACGCCGGTCCATGCTGCGGCGTCCCAGTGCATAGTGGTGGGGCCACCGTGGCCGTGTCCGACGATCCAAACGTCGTTGGATGCGGTGCCGGTGACCTGATACATGCCGCCCGCCAGCGGATTCGCGACGGGCGTGAGTTGCACGCTGTCGTAGCGCGCGACTTGGCCTAAGTCACCGGTGAACCGCATGTTGAATCGCCCCGGGATTACAGGAGGCTCCACGTTGTGAGAACTTGGAGCTATGGCGAAATCTTGAGCGCAGCGATTTAGTCCGGAAGTTCGTGAACGGGCGGTCCGATTGGTCCGCGAGCAGTTGCCGCACCATCCGTCCCAGTGGGCCGCCATTTCGGCGATCGCGCCGACGTTGGAGTCTGGCAGCAGTGGTTGCGTGACGGGCAGACGGTGGCGCGATGCACCGTCGCTCGGCTCATGGCCGCCGAGGGCCTGCGTGGCGTCGTGCGCGGCCAGCGCCACCGCACGACGATCGCCGACACCACGGTGGAGCACGCGCAG